>DATJUN010000047.1:0-4149 GCA_035502275.1 Steroidobacteraceae bacterium | reverse complement strand
CAGCCATGACTGGCGGCGGCGTGGCGACCTCAGCCATGACTGGCGGCGGCGTGGCGACCTCAGCCATGACTGGCGGTGGCGTGGCGACCTCAGCCATGACTGGCGGCGGCGTGGCGACCTCAGCCATGACTGGCGGTGGTGCACGCGCGGCGGCAATGACTGGAGGCGGTCGATAGGCGCACTGACGTTTCGGCTTTGGACTGATCGAATTAAGAGGACAGCCCCAACAGATCCTCTGGCTCGTCGATGTCGACCGCTGCTTCAGGATGAGCAAGGCCGACAACGTGATCGCTGTAGCGGGTGATCAGGGCGCGGGCGCCCTGGTCACCCCTTAATTCACACAAATCATTGAAGCACCAGCGCGGGAAAACGGCGGGGACGCCGATAATGCCGCTGTAGCGTGAGGCAATGACCTGCCGCGGAGAGCGACGGGCAGCGCTGACCAGTCTTTCCAGGCCCGCAGCACAAACCAGGGGTTGGTCACCTAACAGGATAAGGACTGCATCGCAGGCACCCGGTAGCGCGCGTACGGCTGCACGGACTGAGCTGGCGATCCCTTCCTCCCATTCACGGTTGATCAATATCGTGGCGCGTCCAGGGGGCAGGGCGGCCACGATTTCCGCCGCATGGGCCCCCAGCACCAGTGTGACGCCGCTGGCGCTGATCTCGTTGGCGCTGGCCAGTACGCGCTGTAGCAACGTCTGGCCCTGAAAGCGTACTAACTGCTTCGGAGATCCGAAGCGCCGCGAGGCGCCCGCTGCCAGCACGACCGTGTGCAGATTCAGCGAGGCCTTCATTGCATAGGCGTGCGCATCGCGGCAGGAAGTGTCGGCCTTGCGCTCAGTGGTGACAGCGACACAATTCCGGCGAGCAACGCCTGTATCTCGGCCACGATGGACAACGCGATCGCCTCGGGGGTTTCGGCTCCAATGTCCAGTCCTATGGGTCCTCGCAGACGCGGCTCCAGGCTTGAGATATCTGCGCTCGTGAGATCTCCCACCAGGCGGTCGCGACGGCTTGCCGGCCCCAGCAGGCCGATGTACGGGATCGAGCTTGGCGCGAGCGCGCGCAGGTAGGCCAGGTCGCTTGGCAGGTGATGGCTCATCACGATGGCGCCGTTGAAGGCAGTGTTCGCCGTCTGGGCTTGCGCTACCAGCTCCGGCACCACGGCCGGGCCGCCAGACAGCACCGCATCGGCGTCCGGAAATCTTTCCGGTCGAGCATAGTGCGAGCGGTGATCGACCACCGTAACGCTCCATCCGAGGAAAGTTATCAGAGCGGCGACGGGCAGTGCGTCGGCCCCGGCGCCCAGCAGCAGCAGCCGTGGCGGCGCCGATTGTTCAAGCAGCAGCAGGTCCGCTCCAGGAAGTGCATGCGAAAGCAGTCGGGATCCCGAGCCTGCCGGCAAGTCTGCTGCCACCCGGCGCAGCGTTTCGGCACCACTGGACGCAAGAGCTCCGAAGGTCTCGCCGTCGGAGATGAAAATTCCACTGCCCGCTTGCCAGGTACCCGTTGCCGCAGGCGTTGTACTTGCCACGGCGCGGGGCGTCGAGCGCGCGATCAGCAGTAGCCGTTCATGGCGTCGTGCCCGCCACGCTGCCACCAGCCTCTGAAGAGGCTGCCATTCGTGGGCGACGTCGAGGCGCTGCAACAGGATCTCCATGGCCCCCTCGCAGCCCGAGCCCAGTCCGAACAGCAGATCCTCCGGGCCACGCATGTCGTATCGCACGACCTCGGCATGGCCGGTGTCCAATACCCGCCGCGCGCGCTCGCTCAGATCACCCTCCAGGCAGCCGCCGGAGAGCAGTCCGGCATATTCTCCATCCGAGGCAATGAGCATCTGCGCGCCCGGCTTGGTATAGGTCGGGCCTGCGGTATGCAGCACGGTCGCGAGCACCATGGACTGCGCACGGTTGCGCCCGCTGTCGAACAGCGGCAGCAGCCTCTGGATGGATACGCTCATGAGTCTGGAAAATATCCTGATTAATCAGCGTCCATCTTGCCACCGATCCTGCCCAAAAGTCGTGAGTTGCCTTGACTTGGGGGCGGGGGCACTTCAACATTCCGCCTCTCGACGCGGGAATAGCTCAGTTGGTAGAGCGCAACCTTGCCAAGGTTGAGGTCGCGAGTTCGAGCCTCGTTTCCCGCTCCAAAAATCCTTGTGTCTCAGTGGCTTACGCGGCCAGTGCTTTTTCGCTCAGGGAATTCTCAGGGAATTTTCCCTGACGCGGTGGTGAGGCAGTAACGCGGTAGGCACCGGTCATCTCTCGCACCGCATTCTCGGGCTGCGGTATGCGGTACGGAAGCATCATCTCAACGCGTAGCACCTTGCGGGCGTGGCCCCTCTGATACGCGCGGGTCATATCCGGGTCCGTGTGCGCCATCAGTTCTTGAACTGCGGCCAACTCGTAGCCGGCAGTCGAGTAGAGGTGTGACGATAACGCGCGGATCTCATGTAAGGTCGGCAGCTGCCGGGCGCTCATGCCCTCGAACAGGCGGGTTCGACGGCCGGCCACATCCCGGATCCTATAGAAAGCTTTCGAGGCGTAATCAGGAAGCACTTGAGCGGGATGCTCCAGCCGGCCTGCCGCCAGCGCGTGGGCGGCACGCCCTGTTCGCCGATCCGGTTCGCGGTGCACGATAAAGGGACACCGACCGACCCGCAGGCTCGAGCGACGGGCTTCGGATAGCACGATCCGTACGTCCGGATGGATCGGAAAGTCGACGCTCGTAGCCTCCATGTCGCGAGCTTCCGAGTCGGTCTTGCGGATGGGGCTGACGATCCGATCCCCTGCCACGTCATCAAAGCGCAAGCTGACCAGGTCGATACGCCTGAGAGCCAAATGGAAGGCAAGGGTCATCAGCCATCGCAGCCATTGCGGTGCGACCGAATAGATGGCTTCGAACTGTTGGAGCGTCATTCGCTCACGGCGCTTATGAGGCAGGGGGTCAACGAACAAGTCATCCACGGGGTTGCACAGATGCGAGGGATACATACCCGTCGATTTCGCATAGCGGAAGAACCGCAGCAGTAGCGTCTTGAGCTTGCTCTGCTCAAATTGGCTTCCCATCGATATCGCTTCCCGAAGAATCTGCGTGTCGACCATCGGAACTTGAATATTCCCCAGCGCATCGGTCAGGCGCTGGCATCGCTGGTGAAGGAGTCGGGCGGTGCTCGCCTTCAGGCAGTAATCGGCGATGTATTTTTCAACAAAGGCATCGAGGGCCTCGGAAAAACTGAGGCTGCCGAGATTTACCGAGGCTTTAATACGCGTCGCCTCCTGATCGCATTGGATTCGATAGCGCGCGTTGAGGTGAGAGGCGATTCGAACGGCCTCCTGCTCAACCTTACCGAGATTCGCGTTTCTCGGCATCGTGGGATTCTTGTAGTAGTACGTGTGATTGTGCGGGTTCAATTCGAGATACTTGGGCAGCGCATTTTTGCGAATGTTTGCCATGACACACCTCCACGGCACGCTGGTTGACGCTTTGAAGTTGCAACCCTGCAAGGATAAGCGATCTGCCTGTATAAACATACAGCTTAGAGGATCGACTCGGCGCCCTGCGCGCTGCTTTACGTAGAGCGCGAAAGTCCATTGTCAGCCAAGCCCAAGTAGTACAGAATTCAATGCGTCAATGGTGCCGCCTGGATAAATTCTCCTGCGGAATCAAAGAAGTGCGGATCGATTCGAGGCTCTTTCGAGCCCAAGCTCGTTCGGTCCTATCGGATGCGGCGCCGAGCGGCGTACCGACCCGTTGGCTAGGTGGCAGAGTGGTCATGCAGCGGCCTGCAAAGCCGTGGACGCCGGTTCGATTCCGACCCTAGCCTCACATCTTTCGTCCCTCAATCGCTTCCGCAACCTATGTGACATCGGGGAATGGCCTCCGCGCCTCAGGGCTGGAGGGCTCATGGCCGCCAGTGCTGCGCAGTGGTCGAGCGCGGCGGTGCTTATGCCCTCTATAGCGGATCGCCAGCGCCTTCTGCTTTGGCGTGGGCCTCGGGGCAAGCCTGGCCGCGCTCCAAACGCTGCAGATCGGCATCGAACGGGTCACGCCAGCGGTCTGGAAGCGTGCCCTTGGGCTTTCCGGCGATAAGCGGGCGTCACTCGATAAGAGCGCGGTTGCTGTACCCTTCAGCCGACCTGCGTT
>DATJUN010000046.1:0-72501 GCA_035502275.1 Steroidobacteraceae bacterium | reverse complement strand
GCGCGCATCGCCAACCGGCTGGCCTCAAGGGCGATCAGCGATCGCTCTTCAGGTCCTTCTTCAGATCCTCCTTGACGTCGCCGTAGGCCTTCTGGACCTTGCCGCCGACTTTCTGCGCGTTACCGCGGTCTTCCAAATCCGGGTTGCCCATGGTGCGGCCGGCGGCTTCTTTCACCTTCCCGCTCGCCTCGTCGACGCGACCCTTTACCTGATCCTTGTTCATGATGACTCCTTAGCTGGTTTGCCGGGACGGCCGCCTGTAGCTGCCGTCCCTGTGAGCTCAAGTATTGCAGCCAGCGCAACCGTTCAAAGCGGGGCAGGGCAGAGGTTAGGATGTAGGAGCGGCCCGACCAGGCCCACCGTCCCGGCGACAGCTGCCCGTTGATCGGGCCGTGCGCATCAGATGACGCCGACAGGGTGTTTGGCGGAATTGCGGTGCGCGTGTGCAGCGCCTCCGTTCTATATAACGCACGCTGCTTTGCGGACGGGAGACTCACATGCTGTATTACGCCATCGTGTTCCTGGTCATCGCGTTGATCGCCGGCGTGCTTGGCTTTGGCGGGATTGCTGGTGCGGCCATTGGTATCGCGAAGATCCTGTTCTTCGTATTCCTGGTGCTGTTCATCCTGGCGCTGATTTTCGGCCGGGGCCCGCGCGCCAGGGATCTTTAGCAGACCTTCGGCGGCAGTCTGCAAGGGAGCAAGCCACGGGGCGCGGCGGCCAGGCCGCTGAAGCCCGTCGCGGGCCGATGCTGCGCTGCTGCGCGCGGACTCCATGCATCGGCTGAATCGCGCCTGCACGCGCGCCGTCCCTATCAGGGCGAAGCTAGGTCCAGCCCGATGCTGACCGGGCAGTGATCGCTGCCGAGGATATCTGCATGAATGTCAGCCGCCTTGACGGCGGCGCGCAGCTGAGAGGAAACCAGCACGTAATCAATGCGCCACCCGACATTGCGCGCCCGTGCGTTCGCGAACGGACTCCACCAGGTGTAGTGGCCATTGCCCTGCTTGAACAGGCGCAGCGTGTCGATGAAGCCGGCATCCAGCAGGTTCTGGAAGCCCTGGCGCTCCTCCTGCGTAAAGCCCTTCTTGCCGCGATTGCTCTTGGGATTGGCCAGGTCGAGCTCCGTATGTGCAACGTTCAGGTCGCCGCAGAAGACCACGGGCTTGCTCTGTTCCAGTTGCCGGCACCAGGAGAGGAAGGCAGGGTCCCAATGCTCGAAACGCAGCGCCAGGCGGCTCAGATCATCCTTGGCATTGGGCGTGTACACGGTGACCACATAGAAATGTGGATATTCGGCCGTGATGACCCGGCCCTCGCCAGCGCTGTCGCGCTCGAGTTCGTCGGCAAAGCGGAAGCGCTCGGAAAATTCCTCCGGAAAGCCATTGATTACCGTGAGCGGCTTCTGCCTTGAGAATATCGCGGTGCCCGAATAGCCCTTCCTGGCGGCGGAGTTCCAGTACTCATGGTAGTCGGGCAGATCGATCTCGATCTGTCCGCGCTGTGCCTTGGTCTCCTGCAGGCACAGGATGTCCGGCTGATGTGCCTGCAGGAACGGCTGCAAGCGGTTCTTGTTGAGCACCGAGCGGATGCCATTGACGTTCCAGGAATAGATCTTGATCACGGCGTACTCGCAGTGGGGACGCCACGACGACCGGGGGCTGTCGTGACTGCAGGCGACATTCAGTATGACAGAGGGGCCCGGAGGCTGCCGCGCGGGGCTGCCGGAGCATCGGGCGCACTGCATGAGTGCGGCGCTGGCAGGGATGTGGGTGTCGGCCGGCAGCGCTCCGCCCGTTCGGCTGCGAACTTGCTGCGCGTTGGGACCGCTGTGGCGTCGCGGTAAACGCTGGTCGCGGTCGAGTACTGGCAAGACCGCAGGAAGTCGGCGCAAAGCCGGACTCCCATCATGACACGGATGCACAGTAGCGACCAGATGTGCAAAGGACATTGGAGCGCGTTGGTGGAAAGTTCCGCGAATCCGCTGGGAGACAGCCGTGCTGGCACGCACTGTGCAGCACAAAAGCACTGCGAAGATTGAGGAACAACTTGAAGCTGTGACTTATCTAACGTAATAAAGTGATATGGATTGAATGCGATCACGTATTGGAACGATCGCATGCTTCTAATGTAGACAGAGGGTTCGTGAGTGTCAGCCATCGCCGTCATCACCGCCCTCCGCGGAGGTTCGAGATGGGAACATCGGGTCCGCAGTCTTCCGCCCAGGACTTCGTCGAGTCCCTGAGCGAGTACAGCAAGCTGCACCGTGCCAAGCGCTGGGAGGGCACGTTCTCCGAATTTCTCACCGGCATCCTGCCCTCTAACCCCGCGGCGCTCTGCCGCAGCAGTCACGAATACATCTGGGACATGCTGCTGTGGCACGGCAGCAGCACCCCAGGCGGCAACGACATCAGCAAGGCCCGGGAGCTCTTCAAGCGCGAGCTGTTCGGCGTCGACGAGCCCCTCGCGCGCGTCGTGGACTACTTCAAGGGAGCCGCCGCCGGCTCGGACGTCGGGCGGCGTCTGCTGCTGCTGCTCGGGCCGCCCTCGGGCGGCAAATCCACGCTCGCGATCCTGCTCAAGCGCGGTCTGGAGGAATACAGCCGCACCGAGGAGGGGGCGCTGTATGCGATCAAGGGCTCGCCACTGCGCGAGTCGCCGCTGAATCTGATTCCCGCGAGCCTGCGCGCCGGGTTTCGCGACGCCTATGGCATCGAGGTGAATGGCGAAGTCAGCCCCTGGGCGCGCGATTACATCGAGCGCGAGTGCGGCGGGGACTATCTGCAGGTGCCCGTCGAGCGCGTGTTCCTGTCCGAGGCCTCGCGCGCCGGCATTGGTACCTATGCCCCGCACGATCCATCGACCGCCGACATCGCCGACCTGGTGGGCTCGGTCGATCTGTCGAAGGTGGCCGTGATCGGTGATGAGGGCGATCCGCGCGCCTGGTCATGGTCCGGCGCGGTCTATTCCGCCAGCCGCGGCGTGCTGGAGATGATCGAGATCCTGAAGGTGAAGCGCGAGTTTCTCTACCTGCTGCTGACGATGACGCAGGAGAAGAACGTCAAGGTCGCCCGCTTTCCGCTGATCTATCTCGACGAGACCATTCTCGCCCACACGAATCTGGCCGAGTTCCACAAGTTCCTGCAGGAAAAGGAGAATGAGGCGCTGCTGGACCGCATGGTGATCATCAAGTTCCCGTATGCGCTGTCCTACCCCGACGAAGCCCGTATCTATCAGAAGCTCGTGTACGGGGCGCCGGCGTTCCGCAATACACATCTGGACCCGCACGTGCTGCACCTGGCAGCGGTGTTCGCGATCCTGACACGGCTGGTCAAGCCCGAGCGCGAGGGGCTGGATATCGCCAAGAAGCTGCGCATCTACGCGGGCGAGGCCGTGGAGGGCGTCTCGGAGACCGAAGCGACGCGTCTGCGCGCCGAGGCGCCGGACGAGGGCCTGACCGGCGTCAGCCCGCGCTTCGTCATCAATGCGATCTCGGCTGCGATCACGCGCGGCGATGCCCACAGTCTCACCAGCATGGAGCTGCTGCTGGCGCTCAAGGATGCCATCGAACACGACGCGCGCATCGATGCGAAGCAGAAGAAGCAGTGGTTCGATCATCTGGTATCCGCGCGCAAGGAGTTCTACAACCGCTGGGTCAAGGAAGACGTGCACCGGGCGCTGTTTGCCTCGTTTGAGGATGAGGCGCAGCAGCTGCTGGAGAAGTATCTCGATGAGGTCGAGGCCTCGCTGGACCAGCGGCAGGTGACCGATCCGATGACCGGGGAGAACCGCTCCCCCGACGAGCGTTTTCTGCGCTCGGTCGAGGAGAAGATCAAGGTTTCCGAATCCGGCAAACAGTCCTTCCGCCAGGAGGTCGTGCGCAAGGCAATGGTGGCCTTCAAGACCGGCGAGAAATTCCGGCTCGGCAGCCACGCGCGCATGCGTGAGGCAATCGAGCAGTATCTGTTCGAAGAGCGCCGCGATGTGCTGCGTCTGGTTACTTCCACGGCGCGGCCGGACGACGACGCGCGCCAGAAGATCTCCGTGGTGCAGGAACGGCTCGTGAAGGAATACGGCTACGACGAGCATAGTGCAAAGGAGGCGCTGAGTTACGTTACGACGCTGCTGTCACAGGAGTAACTTCAGCCGTGGCGCTCGGCACGCGACTTCCGGGCGATGAGGCAGAGGCCATGAGTACTGAAGAGAATTCGGGCGTACCGGCCATCAGCGGCTGGTACGAGCTGTTCTCCCGCGGCTCGCGCGACTGGCTGCGCCACGGGGAGAAGGTTCGCGAGGCGGTGCGCGAGCACCTGCCCCAGATCGTCGCCGGCGCCGACATCATCAATCACGGTGCACATACCGTGCGCGTGCCGGTGCGAATGCTCGAGCACTACCGCTTCCGGCTGCGTGGCGCAGGCCAGGGGACCGGTGTCGGGCAGGGCGATGCCAAGCCAGGCGATGTGCTGGGGCAGCCGCGCAATGAGGGCACGCCGGGACAGAAGGGTGCAGGCGGCACCGATCGTGGCGGCATCGAGCTCATGCTCGAATTCAAAGTCGATGACATCATCGATTGGTTGTGGGAGGAGCTGCGGCTGCCGAATCTGCAGCCGCGTTCGGGCGCCACCGAGGAATCGGAGTGGCGGCGCGAGGGCTGGGACAGGCGCGGTGCCCGCTCACGTCTGGATCGGCGCCGCTCCATGCGCGAGGCGGCCAAACGGCGCGCTTTCAACACCGAGGCGCCGGCCCTCATCGACGAGGATCTGCGCTACCGGCAGCTGACGCGCCGCCGTCAGCCCGCCACGCGCGCGGCGGTGTTCTTTCTGCTGGACGTCTCGGGCAGCATGACCGACCGGGACCGGCACCTCGCCAAAACCTTCTTCTTCTGGGTGGCTGCCGGGCTGCGACGCGAGTACCGCTCGCTCGACATCGTATTCGTGGCCCACACCACCGAAGCATGGGAATTCAACGAGGCGGAGTTCTTCAACGTCGTCGGCGCCGGCGGCACCGTTGCCTCGACCGGTCTTGCCAAGGTGCACGGGATCCTCGACGAGCGCTTCAGCCAGGCCAACTGCAACTGCTACCTGTTCTATGCTTCCGATGGCGACAACGCGGTGGATGATCGAGCGGCAGCACAGCGCGAGCTGGCTGCGACGCTGGAGCGGATGCGCTATGCCGGTTACGTCGAGATCGCCCCCACCAACATGCGCTCGGTGCGCACCGAGACCATGCGCCTGTTCGACGAGGCCGCCGACGCGGCGGCGATCGGTCGCTTCTGCATCTCCGGGCCCGACGACATCGGCGCGGCCATCCGCCACTTCCTGACCCAGGAGGCCGCCGATAGCGAGGCGGCAGGCAGTGCCGCATGAGTGAGCAGTGGAGCGACTACGTCCCACGCCTGGAGGAACTGGCCCGCCGGCTTGGCCTCGATTGGTCGCCGGTGATATTCGAGGCCGTGCCCGACAGTTTCATGACCGAAATTGCGGTCTACGGTCTGCCGGTGCGCATGCCCCACTGGTCCTTCGGTGCGCGCTACAACTACCAGCTGGTGCAGCGGCACATGGGCTATTCGCGCCTGTTCGAAGTGGTCTTTCCCGGCAACCCCGGCCATGCCTATGTGGCCGAGAGCAATGCGTTGGCCGATAACATTCTCGTCACCGCGCACGTGCTCGGCCATGCTGACTTTTCCAGGAACAACATGCTGTTCCGCCGCTGCCAGGAACAGGTCAGCGAGCACATCGTCGAGCATGCCGCCAGCCACGCGCACCAGATCGAGCGGCACATCGAGGCGTACGGCCCCGAAGCCGTCGAGCAGGTGCTCGATGCGGCGCTGTCGCTCGAGCAGTACATCGACGTCGACCAGCCGCTGCGCCGCGAGCGCTATCCGGAATATCAGAGCGAGCCCGTCCCGGCAGTCGATGATGCGTTTCGTACGCGCTACATCGCGCTCGATGCCAGCGCCGAATCGGTCTGGAGTCCACGCAAACAGCGCGCCCCCGTGCCACCTCATCCGGAACGCGACCTGCTGTGGTTCATCGCCACCTATGCCCCGGAGATGGAGAGCTGGGAGCGTGACATCTTCCTCGCGGTGCGTGAGGAGTCGTTTTATTTCTTTCCGGTCTACGCCACGCAGGTCATGAATGAGGGCTGGGCGTCCTATTGGCATGCGCGCCTGCTGCGTGAAGCCGACTTCGTGCCCCAGGCTGCCTACGTCGATGCCATCAAGTGCCACTCAGACGTCGTGCGGCCCATCGCTGCCGGAGAGCAGATCGCCCTGAGCGTCAATCCCTACCATCTGGGATTTACGCTGTGGGAGCAGATCGTCAAGGAAGCGGGGCTCGAGGCCGCACGCGGCATCATGCGCCAGGATGATGACTTCAGCTTCATCCGCAATTACCTGACGCGCGAGCTGGCCGCCAGGATGGGGCTGTTTCAGTACCGCAAGCAGGACAATGGCCAGGTCAAGGTGCTCGAAGAGGATATCGATGCGCTGCGCGAGAGCCTGCTGCTCGAGAAGTACAATTTTGGCGCCCCGCGGGTGGCCGTCAGCGAGCTGAAGAACGACGGCACGCTGGTGCTGCAGCATCACAGCCGCATCGACGGACGCGGGCTGGACGTCGAGCGCTCACGGCGTGTGCTGGACTATGTGCAGCGGGTCTGGCGCCGGCCGGTACAGCTGCTCACCGTGGATGCGGCGTCGCAGGACCTGCAGCTGACGGCCGGTTCGGCCTGAGGTCGTCCTCCCGCAGCTCGATCCAGACCGGGGCGTGATCGGAGCTCTTTTCCCAGCCGCGCACGTAGCGGTCGACCCCGGCTGCACCCAGGGCGGTATTGAGCCGGGGGTGGATCAGCAGATGGTCGATACGCAGACCGGCGTCGCGTGCATAGGCGTTGCGGAAATAGTCCCAGAAGGTATAGATCCGCTCATCCGGGTGCAGGTGGCGCAGGCTATCGATCCAGCCCTGGGCCAGCAGCTGTTCGTAGGCAGCGCGCGTTTCGGGCCGAAACAGGGCATCGTCGACCCAGCGCTCCGGCTTGTACACGTCCAGCCCGGTCGGGATCACGTTGTAGTCGCCCGCCAGAACCACGGGCGCGCGGCCGGCGATGAGCTCGGCAGCCCGCGCCCTCAGCCGCTCGAACCAGCGCAGCTTGTAATCGAATTTCGGCCCGGGCGCCGGATTGCCGTTGGGCAGGTACAGACAGCCGACGATCAGCTCACCGATGCAGGCCTCCAGATAGCGGCTGTGCAGGTCCTCCGGGTCGCCGGGCAAGCCGCGCAGGGTTTCCACCGCTGTCCCGGTGCGCGTGAGAATCGCCACGCCGTTCCAGCTCTTCTGTCCATGCCAGAGGGCCTGATAGCCGGCCATGGCGATGGCCGCCTGCGGAAACTTTTCCTGCGGCGCCTTCAGCTCCTGCAGACAGACGACGTCGGGCCGCGACTGCTCGAGCCAGCGCAGCAGCACCGGCAGGCGGCTGGTGATGCCGTTCACGTTATAGGTCGCGATGCGCACGGCGCGAAGGATAGAAAGTTTCGCGCAGATCTGCCATCCGCAGTTGGTTCGCGCCGGCGTCTCTGACACCATCAGCGCATGCAGCCGCCGCCACTGCCCCCCTGGCACGATGACCTGCCGGACGTGCGCGATGGCCTGACGCGTCGCGAGCGCATCGTCCTGCATGTGTTGCATCAGACGCAGCGCGAGCGCGGCGATCGCAACGTACCCACGGCGATGCTCTGGGGACGCGTGTGCGAATACTTTTACATCAGTCCCGAGGCACTGTCGGCGATGCTGGCACGACTCGGGGCGCGGCGCTGAGCGCGGCGCGCCGCCTCACAGCTGTCACATCCATCCGCGCAGCGTGCGCTGCCATACCGGCCAGTCCGTGAGCGCCACGAATGCCAGCCCCGCCAGCGCCCCGTCCAGGTGCGCCTCGTGATTCACCCGACCGATGGGATGACGCGAGGCGTAGAAGCTGTAGGCCAGGAACAGCAGCGCGAACAGCGGCGCCGGGATGGGGATCGGCAGTGGCAGGATGTAGAGCGAGTTGTTCGGAAAATAGATGATGGCCGCGAACAGCACGGCCAGTACGGCGCCCGAGGAGCCGAGACAGGCGTACTCGGGATCCCCGCGGTGCTTGAAGTACGTGCCGCCGTTGCTGGCGAGCAGGCCGACGAAGTACAGCTCGCTGAAGCGGGCAGCGCCGATGACCCGCTGCAGCGGAAAGGCGAAGAACCAATAAGACAGGCAGTTGAGCAGCAGATGCCCGACGCTGGCGTGCACGAAGCCGTTGCTGATCGGCGTCCAGTACTGGCGCTTGCGCAGCAACCAGTAGGGCCGGAACATGCTCAGCGCAATCAACGGCGGCCAGGCGAGACCGACCAGACTGATGAGGACGGTGAGCCCGAGGATGATCCATGCCGCCATCGTCGTGCGCCGCCGCTCAGACCGCGCTCTCGGCGCTGTAGCGGGCCAGCAGACCGGTGCGTACGGCGCTGCGATGCACGCGGCTGAAGAGCCAGCAGGCCAGCAGCAGATCCAGCAGCGCCACCGCGATACCGATGATCAGACCCCCGGTACGTGCCGGGCGATGCGCGAGCACGGCGCGCATGCTCTCGAAGAGGTATGCCGGCGGCAGCGCATAGCTCAAGACGCGCATCCAGGCTGGCAGGGTCGAGAGCGGGTAGAACACACCCACGAACGGCGCCAGCAGCGCCGGTATCGGCCAGACGAGCCACTCGGACACCGGTCCCAGACGCAGCACCATCGCGCAGGCGAGCACACCCAATGCGATTCCGAACAGGAACAGCAGCAGCAGATAGGGCAGCAGCAACAGCCCGAGCGACAGGTACGACAGACCAAATGCCATCGTTGCCAGCAGCAGCATGACCGCCAGGCCCACGAGGCTCGTGAGGATCGCAGTGATGACCAGGCCACACAGATACTCGGAGATCAGCAGCGGCGTGGCAAAAACGTTCACGAAGTTACGCGACCAGACGTCCTCGAAAAATGCCAGTGTCACGCCCTGCATGATGCGCGTGAACAGGTCCCAGAACAGCACCGCGCCGAGCAGGCTGCCGATAAAGTTGATGCGCTGGCCGTTGACGCTGTCCAGATAGCGCGCGAGAAACCCCCAGAGCACCATGTCGATCGCCACCCAGGCGACGGTGGGCAGGATGCGCGTGGGATTGCCGCGCATGAGGTAATACTGACGCAGCACGATGGCCGCCACCGGCCGCGCCTTGAGCAATCTCACGAAACGCGTTCCAGGCCAGGCGCGCTTGTGCGTGCATCGAGAGTGCCGACGCCGTCGGTTGCGAGCGGCTCGCGCGTCAGGCGGATGAACAGTTCTTCCAGCGTCGCGGCGCCATGCTCGGCCGGCAGCCGTCGCGGGTCTCCTTCCAGCAGCACACGCCCGTGCGAGAGAAACAGCACCCGATCGCAGGTGCTTTGCACCTCATACATATTGTGCGAGGTCCAGAGTATCCCGCAGTGCCGCTCGCTTGCCATGGCGCGGATGCGCCGGCGGATCAGGTCGGCCGCCGACGGATCGAGCGAGGCCGTGGGCTCATCCAGCAGCAGCAGCCGCGGCTCGTTGAGCAGCGCCTTGGCCAGTGCCAGCCGGGTCTGCTCTCCCGAGGACAGCAGCCCGCAGCGCGTGTCGGCCAGCTGGCGCAGCTCGAACTCCTCGAGCAGCTGCTCGATGCGCCTGGCGCTGTCTGCCACATCGTAGAGCAGTGCGAAGAAACGCAGGTTCTGCCGCACGCTCAAGTTGCCGGGCAGCGAGGCATACACGGCGGCGAAGTTGGTATGGGCAAGGGCCGCGGAGCGCTGCGTGGCCAGGTCGACTCCCTCGATGTGGATGCTGCCGGCGCTGGGCTGCAGAATGCCCAGAATCATGTTGATGGTGCTGGTCTTGCCAGCGCCATTGGGGCCGAGCAGACCGACGATCTGACCGCGTGGCACCTCGAAGCAGATCTCATCGACTGCCAGCAGCGCACCGTAGCGTTTGCGCAGTCCCTGCACCGACAGGGCGGCTGGGGCCCTTGCAGCGGCCGGGGGGCTGGCCGGGGCGGGCGTGGCGGTGCGAAGCATGGCGGGGCTATTGTGCCTGCCCGAGGCCGGCCTTGTCCTGCGGCTGCAATTTTTTCAAGCACACGCCGGCGCGAGGCTGTAGGAATACACCGTGCCGGGCGCGGCGCTGCAAGAATTCAAACTGCTCTCCCAGCTCGCTATCCTGGGGCGTGAATCGCACCCGGCGCCATTCGCGCGAAGAGCTCGCTACCACGCTGCGCTATCACAGTGAGGAGCGCTTCCGGCTGCTGGTCGAGTCTGTCAAGGACTATGCGATCTTCATGCTCGACACCGACGGGCTGGTGGTCAGCTGGAATGCCGGTGCCGAGCGCATCACCGGCTACACCGCCAGCGAGGCGGTGGGCGCGCATTTCTCGCAGTTTTACACCACCGAGGCGCGCGAGACCCATCGTCCCGAGCACGAGCTCGCACTTGCCGGTCGCGACGGGCGCGCCGAGGACGAGGGCTGGCGTGTCGGCAGGGGCGGTGAGCGGTTCTGGTCGCATACCGTCATCAGCGCGCTGCGCGACACGCAGGGAGCCCTGCGAGGCTATGCCGCCACCTTCCGTGATCTGTCCGACCGCCGCCGCCAGGAAGAGCAGATGGCGCATAACGAGGAGCGGCTGCGTGCTCTGCTTTCTAGCGTGCGCGACTACGCCATCATCATGCTCGACCCGAGCGGCATCGTGGTCAGCTGGAGCGAGGGCGCCGAGCAGATCGAGGGCTATCGCGCCGAGGAGATCATCGGCGCGCACTTCTCGCGTTTTTTTCCTCCCGAGGCGATCGAGCGCGGCTGGCCCGAGCACGAGCTGCGCGTTGCGTCCACCGAGGGACGTTTCGAGGACGAGAACTGGCGCGTGCGCAAGGATGGCAGCCGCTACTGGGCGAACGTGGTGGTGACGGCCTTGCGGGATCGCAATTCGCGCCTGATCGGCTTCTGCAAGATCAGCCGTGACCTGACCGAGCGGCGCCATCAGGAGGAGGCGCTGCGCGAGAGCCAGGAGCGCTTTCGCCTGTTGATCGAGAGCGTGCAGGAGTACGCCATCTTCATGCTGGACCACGCAGGTCACGTCATGAGCTGGAATGCCGGGGCGCAGACCATCCTTGGCTTTGCGGGCGACGAGATCATCGGCAAGCATTTTTCGCGCTTCTACCTGCCGGAGGAAATCCATGGCGGCAAGCCCTGGCAGCAGCTCGAGGCCGCGCGTGAGCAGGGCAGGCTCGAAAGCGAGGGCTTGCGCGTGCGCAAGGACGGCACGGTCTTCAACGCGCACGTGCTGCTCGCACCGGTACACGATCCGGAAGGCAGGCTGCGCGGCTATTCCCAGGTGACGCACGACCTCACGCGTCTGCGGCATATGCGCGCGCTGGAGGATTCGGGGCGACGCATGAACGAGTTCCTCGCCGTGCTGAGCCACGAGCTGCGCAATCCGCTCGCACCGGTGCGCCATGCGGTTGCGCTGCTGCAGCGTGGGGCTGCAAGCTCGGAAACCCGCCAGTCGCTCACCTCGATCATCGATCACCAGGTCACGCACCTGACGCGCGTCATCGATGATCTGCTGGACGTCAGCCGCATCGTGCACGGACGCATCACCATCGAGCGGCAGCGCGTGGAGATCTCGACACTGGTGGAGCGTGCGCTGGAGATCGCGCTGCCGCTCATTCAGCAACGCGCCCAGAGCCTGCACGTTGCGCCCTTCGACGCTGATCTGAGTGTCGAGGGGGATCTGGTGCGACTGACGCAGGTGCTCTCGAATCTGCTCGACAATGCCGCGAAGTTCACGCCCAATCATGGCGAGATCTGGCTCAGCGTGCGGCGCGAGGGGCCGGACGTGCAGATCATCGTGCAGGATAACGGTCGCGGCATCGCCCCCGAGGCGCTGCTGCACGTGTTCGATTTCTTTGCGCCGGCCGACCGCGCCGCTCTGCACGGTGACAGTGGCCTCGGAGTCGGCCTCGGCCTGGTGCGCCGGCTGGTGGAACTGCACGGCGGTCACATCGAGGCGGCCAGCGCGGGGCTTGGGTGCGGCGCACGGTTCCTGCTGACGCTGCCGCTCGCGAGCAGCACCGCGGCGGAGCAGACCCAGGCAGCGTCCGCAGCCGAGGGCGCCGGAGCGGGGCACACGGCGACCCGGGCGGCCCCGCCGCAGCGGGTGCTGGTGGTCGACGACAACGTGGATTCTGCCACCAGTCTGACGCTGCTGCTGCAGACCATGGGATTCGAAGCCGATAGCGCCCACGATGGCGTGGAGGCGCTGGAGGCCGTCGAGCGCCTGGCGCCCGATACCGTGCTGCTGGATATCGGCCTGCCGCGCCTGAACGGTTACGAGGTCGCGCGTCGAGTGCGCGAGCGCGGCGGACGGCAGCTGCTGATCGCGCTGACCGGCTGGGGGCAGGAGGAAGACCGCGAGCGGGCGCGTGCAGCCGGCTTCGATCACCACCTGGTCAAGCCGGTGGATCTGGAACAGCTCTCACGCATCCTGCAGGCCAACCCCCAGGCTGCAGCCCAGCCGGCCGCGCCCGCGTAACCCGCGCGCCGCCGCCGCCCAGCGGTCAGGGCTGCGGCTCGGCACCCGGACGGTTGTCCTGCAGCGGGTACGTGTGCGTGGCGTTACTGGCCGGGGCGGCAGGAGCAGGTGCTGCGGGCGGCGGGGGCGCAGCCCCTGAGGCCTGAGTCGGTCCTGGGGCCGTGGGACCTCCCGTATCAGCCACGACGACGGCGAGAAAGCGCCGTGCGGATTCGTCGCTGGTGCTGACCTGGCCGCTGGTGATCATGTCGCTGGTCACGGCGCGGTCGCCATAGAAGGCGCGATTTGCGCCGCGATCGAACGCGAGCACGGTGCCATCGAGGGCGACGCCGGCGAATAGCCCGCGCGAGCGCGAATAAGAGTAGATTTCGGCATTCACGCCCGCGGCGGCCTCGCCCTGACGGCCCAGCGGTCCGGCCGCGACGGAGGCGTCGACTCCGAGGGTAAACTTGCCGCGCGCGAAGTCCTGCACGCTGCGTTGGGTCACGAACACCAGCACCACGTCGGTGGACGTTGCGCCAATCTGCCAGCCGACGCTGCCTCCGGCCAGCGTGATGAAGATCGGGTCACTGAAGCGGCCCTGTGCACTGCGCACGGTGAGCACGCCGTTGCCATAGCGTCCACCGAACAGGAACGCACCCTTGAGCACGTCGGGGATGACCGCAACGCCGTAGGCGCGTTGCATCAGCCAGTCCGGAATATTCTGGTCCGGAGTGGCCCGCAGCATGTCGAGCACTTCGGTCGCCGTGACCAGGCGCGCGTCCTCGCGCGTGGGAGCATCCTGCGCAGGCACAGGCAGGGCAGGCAGGGACAGGGCTGCCAGACACAGCAGTGTCGGGAGCCAGGCGGTTCGCTTCATGTATTCCTCCGGCCGGCGGGGCCAGAGGAGATGATCCTTCAGTACCAGAAGGAAATAAAGAACTGTCCGACCGTCGCTTCCAGGGTGTAGAGCGGCTCCTGACCGGCCTTGTACTGGGTATCGAGCACGTCGCGGAAGTCCTCGTAGTCGATGAACATGCGCTCGACGTCCAGGTTCAGCGAGCCTTTCTCGATGAAGTGCGGCCAGCCCGGGTGAAACTCGTAGCTTGCACCGACCTCGAAGGTGCGGCTGTGGAATTGGGCGAGCTCGCGATCGCGCGCCAGGAAATTCTGCGCATTGGCATAGGGAAACAGATCGCTGTAGAAGTCGGCGTGCGTCTGGGTGTAGTAGCGCACGCTGCCGTCGAGAGTCCAGTGGTTCCACAGACTCTGCGTGTAGCCGACCTGATAGGTGCTGGCGCGGATGCCCCAGGTGTCGCCGAAAAAGCGATAGCTGCCGTCCAGCGCGGAGTGCAGCGGCAGGTAATATTTCAGCTGCAGCGAGGCGGCATTGCTGGTGCGCGTGTCCGGATAGCGCTCCGGCTGGTAGCTGTAGCCGCGCAGCACGGTCGGGTCGACATAGCGCACCGAGCGGTAAGGGCTGTGCAGGTAGCCGGCGCTCGAGTCGACTTCGAAGTTCAGGCCCAACAGCATGTTGCGTGTGAGTACCTGGGAGAGGCCGACGGCATAGTTCTTACGGTCTGCGTCGGCGCGGAAGGGCTGCACGACCCCCTTGTCGACCCGCCCGACCGCATCCGATCCCTGCGTATAGCCGAAATTGATCGTCGTCAGGTCCCCGAACAGGCTCTGACTGATGTTCAGAAATGCGGTCTTGGAATTGTAGTCGGGTTCGATACTGCTGATGTAGCCGGCACTGTAGAGCGTATTGTTGTGCAGGAAATCGACACCGACATTCTGCTGCGTGCGATGTTCCTTGTAGGGGCTGGCCTGCGAGACGACGTCAATCGAAGCGCTGGAGATCATGTCCAGGTAGTACTGGTACGAGAAGGACACGGCATCGCCGACCTTCTTTCTGATCAGGACCGAGGGACCCTGCACCGTGATGCCGCCACCCTCGAAATGATGGTAGAGCACGTCGGAGCGGTCATCGGGCAGCACGTCGGCCTGCACCACTGCGATGAGTGCAAAGGCGATCGCCGGGATCCAGCGCATCCGCCAGGAGCTTTGCCGCATGCTGCGATCCCTTGAGCCGTCGGCGCTAGTTGCAGCCGCAACCGCCGCCGACGCTGCCGCTGGCGCCACGCGAGCCCTCGCGAACCTCGAAGACGTGCTCCAGGTAGCTGCTGGAGATGGGGTTGCGATCGAACGACATGATGGGGTCGGCGAGGTGTTCGCGCTCATAGGGCTTGACCCACGGCTGCACCTGGCAGCCAGCGAGCAGCACGCCGCCGACGAGGGCGGCGGCCGCCAGCCGTAAGCGCAATCGATGTCTCATGGGACGCAGCGCAGGCATGCGATCACTCCTGCGTCAGCGCGCGGATCTGGTTCAGATACTCTCCCTCGTCACCGGGCTTGTAGCCGTGGTGCACGTAGCGGATCTTGCCGGTGCGATCGACGATGACAGTGCTCGGCATACCCGATACCTGGTACAGCATACTCACGGCGCTGGTGGGGTCGAACAGTATCGGAAAGGAGACAGGAGTCGCCTTGAGGAACTTCTGCGCATCGGCGGCGTTGGGCTCGACGTTGACGCCGATCAGCGTGAAGCCGGCCGCCTGATAGGACTGGTAGAGCTGATTGAGGATGGGCATCTCCTGCCGGCACGGCCCGCACCAGCTCGCCCAGAAGTTGATCAGCACCACCTGGCCCTTCAGGTCACTGAGCGACACCGGCTTGCCGAGCGAGGAGTTGAGCTGGAAAGTCGGCGCATCCGCGCCCGGCGCGATGTCGGCAGCCAGCGCGGCGGCCGGCAAGCCCGCGAAACCGAAGCCGATGAGGGCGCCCATCAGCGTGACCAGTCGGGAAGTGGATCTCATGATTGCCTCCGTTCGCTGCGCGGGTCCGCGCGTCTAGAAAAACACGCTCAGGCCGACCGTTGCCTGCAGGTTGTTGGTGAGCTTGTAAACGCTGAAGATGTTGGTGCGAAAGACGATGTCCTGCATGTCGACATGAAATGCGAGCCAGTCAACGGGCAGCACGCGAAAACCCGCGCCGAAATTCACGGCGAAGTTCTGATCCCCGGCAAAATCGACACTGCCGATACCACCTAGCATGTACAGCGCGCTCGTCATGGCGACACGATGGCCGATGAAGATCTCGCCGGGCAATAAGTTGTAACCCAGCGACAGGTCGTAATACGTGAAGCGCCTCTCAGCGCTGGAAAGAAGCTGAATGCCCCCGCTCAGCAGCTCGTAGCTGGTCTCCCCCGCGCGCGCCTGGCCATAGGCCCCCTGGAAGAAGAAGTCCTCGGTGACGTGGTAGTCGAGCTTCACGCCCTGTACCGGCTGCGCGCCGAAATTCTCGATCGACAGGATGCCGTAATAGGCTCCGAGCTCGACGTTGCGGGCGCCAATGTGCGGCACCGTGACGGTGCGCCGCTGCACCTGCGGCTGCACGACCACGGGCGGAGGCGTGTTGTCCGCGGAGGCGTCCTCGTCGCTACCGGGCTGCGGCGCGGTCACGGTGGCCGGCACGCGGCCGGCTTTCCTGGCCTGGCGTGCCCGGTGTCCGGCGCAGCCGGCGCATGCGAGCACCGCGCAGGCGCTCAGAAGAAGAAGGCGAATCCGACTCTCCATTCCGGGTTGACCTCGTTGTTGTTGGTCCGCGTGAAGACCACGTCGCTGCGGTATTCGCCGCGGATGAAGAAGCGCCGCGTCAGATAAATGCGCAATCCCGCCCCGGCATAGGCCAGCTGATCGTCATGATCGATGGCCTGAGCATAGGTCGCCTTGGGCTGAACACGTGTGATGCCCGTCCCCATGGTGACGAATGGGGAGATGCGCCACTCGGGCACGAAGACGTGGGCCAGACCGATGTCGGCGAGATAGCCGTTGGAGACATTACCGAGAAATTGCGACAGGTCCGCTTCGACCTTGAGGTTGTCCGTCAGCGACAGGGCGCCATAGGCGGACACGAGCGTGGCGCCCGCGTATGCGCCGGCGAAGGCGCCGGCCTCCCAGCGATGCGAGCGAAAGCCGGCGAGATTGCCCATGTCCACGGCGAAAGGACCACCGTCGGCGAGCACCGTCTGCGCCAGATCGCGCACGGACGCCCAGCCCTCGATGCCGTGCTCGGTGCGCACCTTGAACCAGTCGGTGCGCCGGTAAAGCACGTCCAGGGACTCGCCACGGCCTACGACCTGGGTGACAGGGTAGCCGCGGCCGGGCCCGGTGTGCAGCTCCAGGTAGGGTTGGACGACGAACAGCTGCAGTGGCGCGCGCGCGGCCCGGGCTGGCATCGGCAGGAGCGATGCCAGACCGACGAGCAGCAGCAGCGCGAGCTCACTTAAGCGGTGCGTTGAACGGATTGTTGAAGTACTGGGCGCCAATGTCTACCCATTCTGACAGCAGTCGCATCTCCGCGGGTGAGAGCAGTCCCGCATGTGTGGCGTCTGGGGTCTCGAAGAATTGGAAGAAATGTGAAGCGGCTGCGCTTCCTGAGGCGAACTCGGCACCTCTGACCTGCGTCGTGACGGTCTGGCCCGTGACCGGATCGACACTCGTGACGCTGAACGGATTCATCAGCTGCTCGTAGGAATTCTCCACGTTGTTGTTGTTCGCGGAGGCGCCATCTGCCAGATCCAGATAGCCGGTGGCCGCCGTGCTGGCGTTGTGACAGGCCGAGCAGGTGGCAGGACCCACGGTCGTCGGGGTGGGGCAGACGGTCGCGTCGGCGGCCGGGCGGCACTTATCCCAGATCGGTTCGATGTTGCCGGCCACGGCCACAGTTGCAGTCATCGGCGGGGCGGTCGGGTAGTTGATGATCACACGGCACTCGTCGTTCCAGCCACCGGGCAGAGCGCAGGCCTGCGAGGTGGGCAGTGGGGTAGTGAAGCTCGGATCATCGTAGGAGAGACTAAGCGACTCGTTACCCGTGCTGCCGCTGAACCAGCAGTCGGTGAAGCTGACATTGACGCTGGGCGTCGCCGCATTGGGCGTCGGCGGTTTGCCCGAGACGCTCACACATGGGGGTTGCAGCGTGGGCAGTGTGGTCGGCTGCGTGCACTCATACAGTGCCTCGGCCATGGTCTGGCCGGGCTGACAGGCCACGGCGCCGCTGGTGGTGCCGGGGAAGGCGCCGGCGCCGCTCGAGCCGCCCCAGATTGTGGCGAACAGCGTGCTGTTGCCGTGTGAATAGAAACTCGTCCCGGCCGTCGGCTGCTGATTGCCCGCCGGCAGGTGGCAGCCGTTGCAATCCATCTCCTCGCCCGGCAGCAGCTGCAGCCAGGAGCGGTGCAGCGGGAACACTCGTCGGACCCAGCCGGTGGTTGGATCCACGTTCACCACGTCCAGCTGAAAGGCGACATCAGCCGGTACGATGACGCGCACCGAGCCGTCCGGCTCGATGGGCACGTAGCCGAGGATCTCGCGCATGTAGTTGCCAGCCGAGCCGAATGCCGTTTGGGTGTCGAGCTTGAGGGCCAGCTGGCCCGTGGCCGCCTGCGTGGGCGGAATCGAGACGGCCTTCACCAAGCGCAGGAAGCGCACAGGCCGCTGGTCGGCGGCAGTCTGTGCCATCGCAGCGATGCCACCGCTGGCCGCGACATTGCACGACTCGCCATTTTGACCGTTGCACACAGCCCCATCCCAATCATAGACGCTGCGGATATCCACAATGCCGTCCGGACTGGTGGTGGAGCTGTAGCTGTCGGGGATATAGGCCGGCGCTGACGGGCGCGGCTCGAGCGAGACGATGTCGTTGACGAATACACCCTCCGTAGGAGTGGAGATTGGCAGGAATGTGTTGCTCGAAGGATCAAACATCCAGGCGCTGTAGAGCGGCGGGGCCGCCGTCAGTGTGTTGTCCGCCAAGTTCTCGCTGGAGCACGGCATGATCGTGCCGGTGGCATCCTGCAGGCGGCATTCGCTCCAGGTCACGAGAATGCGCCCGGTGCCGTCCCAAAGCGGGAAGGCGGAGGTGAAGCGGCCACCCGGTGAAACCAGCGGCAGGTTCGTGGTGCCGGTGGTCGAACAGGAATTTGCGCAGGCCGTGACGACGTCGTTGCTGGTGGCGGCCTGTTCGGCGACGCTGGTTGAGGAATAACCGGTATTGTTCGGCGTGTCGGGATTTGCCTGGTTGTTCTCGACGAATCCCTGCACGTTCAGGATCTCAAGATTGCCGCCCCAGTCGGAGTTGGTGAACGGGCGAACCAGCGCCAGCACCTGCCCGCTGGGCATCTCGCGCGCCCCGACGAACTGCACCGTGCAGTCATCGCCGGCGGGGCAGCTCGTCGCCCCGCCCGGATTGGTGCTGGCGGTGACGTGACTGCCGAAGCCGTAGAGCAGCTGCACATTGGTGCCGTCGGGGTTGGCCGTGTACAGATGTATGGCGGTATTGCCGTTGGCGTGATCCCAGCGGCTGAACATGATGCGACCGTTCGACAGGACCGTGGCGTCAAAATCGTGGCTCTGGTTGTAGGTGATCTGGTGCAGCCCGGTGCCGTCGGCATTCATGACGTGCAGTACGAAGGCTGAGGTCTCCTGGTCATCGGTCTGGGCCTCGAACTCCGGCTTGCCCTCATTCAGCAGCACCGCCCCCGAGCCGTACTGGCGCGTGGTCGCGAACAGGATGCGGCCGTCGGGCAGATAGTGCGGCGACACATATTCGTACTTGCTGCAGGTCGGATCCTCGGTGGGGCAGATCTGATGCAGATAGTTGGAAGCGACGACGTATTCCCAGATACCCCAGTTGGGTGGGTTGAAGTCCTTCTGGTTCTTGGTCAACGGTCCGCGCATCGCAAACACGATGCTCGAGCCGTCGTAGTTGACGTCGACGTCCTTTATATCGAACGAGCCGGCCTTGGTGATGCTTGCCGTGACGTTGATCTCGGCCCCGCCGGAGCTGGTAGGGTTCAGCACGTAGAGATTGGCGCTGGTGCTGCCGAAAAAAGCGCGCGGCGTGCGCAGATCATCCTGCGACATCGTTGCCGTGGCGCCCGTGCCGCTCATCGGCACGGTGCGTTTGATGAAGGCGATCGCATAATCGGTATTTTGCGAATCAGCCGTCTGAGAATCGGCGACGGTCACCGTTCCGCCGCTGCTGCAACCTGCCAGCAATACGGTGGCGAACACGGCGCTCGCCGTTATCACCTTGTTGCGGTTCAATCCATTGACTCCCATGCAGCTTCGTGACGAATTACGCACCCGTAACAATACGACGAGCGCAATCGCAGCGATATGAGAGCAGACGCACATTGCACAAACCGTGCGTTACGTCGTATTCGCATCAACATGCTTTGTTCCTGAGCGTGCGAGCAGAGAAAGGCAGCATATCGCGGTTGACGTAATAGTTCCGACCGTCTGTGACCAGCGACATTACGCACGGGATCAATCGTGCCTATGATAGGCACCCAGTCGTACTCGATGAGCGTTCAGGGAGCGATGCGATGTTCGACAGGCTAATCAGAATCGCCGAGCACAGAGCGGCAGCCCTGTTGGTGGTGGCAGCGCTGACGCTGCAACCGCTGACCGCGGCGCACGCGGGCCCGAACGAGCAGGCTACACGCCTGTTCGAGCGCCTCACCGGCACGCCGCCGAGCACCTCGGTGCTCACGCAGATGGCGAGCGACATCAGCAGCCACGATTACACGGACGCCGCCAACCTCGCGATCAACGATCCGGGGCACGCGTTCTACAACGTGACGATCAGAAACTTTGCGCAGCCGATGAGCAACAAGCCGCAGAGTCTGTTCGTGCCGCTGAACGACTACACAGCGACGATCATCGGTATGGTCCGTGACAACATGCCGTTCAACACGGTGCTGTCGCAGGACGTGATCTACGTGGGCGATCCTTCGAAAGTGTCGGGACTGCCCGCCTACGCCTACAACAACGACAACCAGTACGAGTACATGGACAACGCCAATGCGGATCTGGCGGCGGTCCTGATGGCCCAGACGCAGTCATCGGTGACAGGAATTCCTTCGGCCGCGACGGCCGGAGTGCTGACGACCTACGCCGGTGCCTCGGCCTACTTCTATGCCGGCACCAACCGCGCCATGGTGCGCTTCACAATGATGGATTACCTCTGCGATGACCTGCAGACGATCGAGGACACGTCCCGCCCGCCCGACCGCATCCGTCAGGACCCTTCGCGCTCTCCGGGCGGCGACAGCCGCACGTTCCTGACGCAGTGCATCGGCTGCCATTCCGGCATGGATGCGCTCGCCGGCGCGTTTGCCTATTACAACTTCGTACCCACGTGCGATCCGGCCACCGGCTGCCCGGCCTTCAATATCCCGGGGCAGATGGTCTACACGCCCGGCCAGGTGCAGCAGAAGTACGCCATCAACACCGGCAATTTCCCGCAGGGTTATGTCACCACCGACGACAGCTGGATCAACCACTGGCGTCAGGGTCCAAACTCTCTGCTCGGCTGGAGCTCCTCGCTACCGGGCAGCGGCAACGGCGCGAAGGCCTTCGGGCAGGAGCTGGAGAACACCCAGCAGTTCGCGACCTGCCAGGTGCAGAAGGCCTTCCAGGCGATGTGCCTGCGTCCGCCCAGCAACGCCGCCGATCGCGCCGAGGTCTCGCAGATCACGTCGGATTTCGTCTCCGGCAATTACAACCTGAAGACGGCCTTTGCCGAGAGCGCCGTCTACTGCATGGGCCAGTAGGGAGAATGTCGTGAGGCCCACATCCGTGCGTACCACCATGCATAGGACTGCCATGCGCATCACCACCACCTGTGGACTGGCTTTGTTGGCTGCAGCGCTGCTGTCGGCCTGCTCGGGGGGCGCGGCTACCACGGCCAACCCCAATACCTCGCAGCAGTCCACGCAGAACGTCTACACCGGACCGCCGCCGGCGACACCCGATGTCGAGGCGTTCGAGCAGAACCTGTGGGTCAATATAGAGGGAAGCAACCGTTGCGGTGCCTGCCACGGTGTCGGCGGCTCGGGCTCGCCGAGCTTCGCGCGCAGCGACGATATCAACCAGGCCTATCAGGCGGCATTGTCCGTCGTGAATCTGTCGCAGCCCTCGAACTCGACCATGGTCGCCCAGGAGAATGCTGGCCACAATTGCTGGCTCTCGAGCAATTCCGCCTGCGCGGATATCGTGACCACCTGGATCACCAACTGGGCCGGCGGCGCCAGCGGCTCCTCGGCCGGCACGCAGATCACGCTCACGGCTCCGCCGGACATCACGGTGGGTGCGACCAAGGTCTACCCGTCCGATCCGACACTGTTCGCGTCCACCGTCTACCCGGTGGTGCAGGCCTGGTGCTCGCGCTGCCATTCCGACACGGCCGCGAGCCCGCAGTCGCCGTACTTCGCCAGTGCGACGCTGGCAACGGCGTATGCCTATGCGCAGCCGTTGATGGATCTGAACACGCCGACGAACTCCATGTTCTATATCCGCCTGGCGCAGCAGTCGCACAACTGCTGGGGTAACCCGGTCAGCTGTCCGAACAGCGCCGCGACCATGCTCGCGGCGATCCAGGCGTTCGCCAATCAGGTCACCGTCACGCCAATCGATCCTTCACTCATCGTCTCCAAGGCGCTGTCGCTGACGCAGGGCACGGTTGCCTCGGGCGAGGGGCGCTACGACGCGCACGACATCGCCAAGTGGCAGTTCCAGGAAGGGCAGGGTCTCACCGCCTACGACACCAGTGGCGTGGATCCGGCCATGAACCTTTCACTCAATGGCAACATCTCGTGGGCGGGCGGCTGGGGTATCACACTCGGCACCGGCGGCGCCAGTGCCCAGGCCACTACGGCCACGAGCTCCAAGCTCGCGCAGAAGATCCAGGCGAGCGGCCAGTACAGCATCGAGATGTGGATCGACCCGGCCAACACCACGCAGACCAATGCCGATGTGGTGGCCTACGCGGACAGCGCGACCAGCAACAACTTCGCCTTCGCGCAGGATGCGGTGCAGTACCAGGGCTATGCGCTTTCTACGGTCAATCCGAGTGGCACGGCGCTGACGACCAATCCGGACGACAACGATGACAGTCTGGCCCAGGCAGCGCTACAGCACGTGGTCATGACGTACGACCCGACCAACGGTCGCAAGATCTATGTGGACGGACAGCTCAGCTGCGTACCGGCCACCGGCGGTCCATGCCCGGCAGGCGTCGACGTCGACAAGATGACCGGCGGCGCCCTGACCAACTGGGATCCGAGCTCGCTGTTCATTCTCGGCAGCGCACCGGGCGGCCAGCGCGCCTGGCAGGGGACCATCAAGTTCGTGGCGATCCACGACGTCGCGTTGACGCAGCAGCAGGTGCAGCAGAACTACGCCGCGGGCGTGGGCGCGACCTATTACCTGCTGTTCGATGTCAGCTCCCTGACCAACACGCCGCAGTCGTACGTAATGTTCCAGGCGAGCCAGTACGACAACTACAGTTACCTGTTCTTCCGGCCGACCTTCATCAGTCTGGATTCCTCCTGGACGCCGACTGCTCCGATTGCGATCCAGGGCATCCGGCTGGGTGAGAACGGCCAGGAATTGCCGGTTGATCAGGCTTACATTCCGCTCAACGTGACCATCGATGAAAAGGATTACTCTGCAACGACCGGTCAGCTGCTCTCGCCGATCGGCACGGTCATTCCGCTGCAGAACGGTCCGACCTCGGATCAGTTCTTTCTGACCTTCGCGCAGATCGGCAGCAACTCGCACACCTATACCGAGTCGGTGCCGACGCCCTCGGCACCGGTGGATCTGGCGCCCTCGTCGGATATCGGCGTGCGGCTGTGGGATGAGCTCAACAACACGATGGCCAATGTGACCACCGTGCCGCTCACGGCCACCGCTCCGCTGGCGACCTACCAGAACGTGCAGCAGCAGTTGCCCAACGTGACCGACATGGAAAGCGCGACGGCCGCCAACGTGATCTCGGCTGCGCAGCTGGCGGTTTCCTACTGCCAGAGTTTGCTCGCCAGTCCCGGCACTTATTTTCCGGGCCTGACTTCCGCACAGTTCGCGGCACCGGCCACCAGTGTGCTCACGCCGGGCTCCGGCATGGATCTGATCGCCTCACCGCTGATCCAGAACCTCACGGGACAGGGCGCCGGAGGCCAAGCGCTCGCGACGCAGCCGGCCGACGCCACGGTGCGCAGCGAAATCTACAACCTGATCCAGGCGCTGGAGAGCGACACGCCGGGCGCCAGCACACAGACCGTAACGATGGGCGTGTGCACTGCGCTGCTCTCCAGTGCGACCTCGCTGATCAAGTAACAAGCGCGTAAACGGGAAGAACACAGGGATCGACGCCATGCGAAAGAAGACTCCGCCCCGGCGACCGCCACTGCCCTTCGAGATCCGAAATCTCGATCATCGTCCGCCCATAACGCGGCGCGAATTTCTCGGTCGCGGCATGCTCACCACGAGCGCGACGCTGATCGGCATGGGCTCGTTTTTCAGTATGTTTGCCAACCCACGCAAGGCCTACGGGGCGCTCGCGTCTGACATCCAGACGCTGGTCAACACCCCCTGCAACATCCGTGCGGGGGCCGGCAAGATTCCCTTCATCGCCTTCGACCTGGCGGGCGGGGGCAATATCGCCGGCTCCAATGCTCTGGTGGGCGGCTCGGGTGGCCAGCTCGATTTCCTGACGACGGCCGGCTACAACAAGCTCGGGTTACCCGGCAGCATGATTCCGAACTCCTCGATGGGAACCGGCAACTTCATCGACTCCAGCCTGGGCGTATTGATGCACAGCGACAGTGCGTATCTGCGCGGCATCAAGACCAGGGCGGCTGTCTCGACAATGGCCAACATGAACGGTGCGGTCATACCGGCCATCAGTCAGACCGATACCGACCTCAATCCCCATAACCCCATGTTCGGCATTCATACCGTGGGGGCGGCCGGGGCGTTGCTGGTGCTGATCGGCACGCAGGCAACCACCTCCGGTGGCAACTCCGAGGCACCCTCGTACATGATCGACCAGACCGTGCTGCCCACGGTCGTGCGCCGGCCCTCTGACGTAACCGGTCTCGTGAGCACCGGTTCGCTGGTCGGCGGTTCCGGTGGCCTCACCCAGTCCGCTGCCGTCGATGTGCTCGAATCAGCCGTGCGCTTCAGCAACATGAAGCTCGGGGTCGTGAGCCCCGCCACCGGCAATTCGGCGACTGATACGGCCATCTCCAACGTGCTCGAGTGCAGCTACGTCGATGCGGCCTACTTGGTCGACAAATACGGTAACGCGCAGCAGCAGCTCGACCCGACGTTGGACACCAACATCACGGGCGGAAGCAACAGTATCTTCACCGCCGCGGAGATGCAGGACTCGGATTTCCTGGCAACGGCCTCGGTGATGAAGATGGTCATCAACGGCTACGCCGGCGCCGGTACCATCGAGATGGGCGGTTTCGACTATCACACCGGTGATCGTATGACTGGCGAAGGGCGGGACTTCAAGGCCGGTCAATGCATCGGTGCCTGTCTCGAATACGCCTCGCGCGTCGGTGTGCCGCTGATGATCTACATCTTCAGCGATGGGTCGCTGGCTTCCAACGGCATGATTGACAATTCCGTGGGTGGACGCGGCAAGGGCGTGTGGACGGCAGACAACACCGCCACGGCCGCCTCGCTGATGCTGGTATTCGACCCGCGCGGCAAACCGGCGGCCACCAGCAACCAGATCGGCAGCTACAACGCCGACGGCACCGTCAACGCGACCGGCAGTGTGGCCGCCAATGCCGTCAACCTGCTGGCCGAAACGGTGGTGCTCAACTACATGGCGCTGCACGGCCAGGAAGCACAGTTCCAGAACGTCGTATGGGCCAATGGTGTCGCGCAGGGCCTTGGCAGCGCGTCCACCTATCAGAACCTCATTGCGTTCCAACAAACGCCCTCGGTCTCCAGCGGCATCATCCTGCCGCCGGTCTGAGGCAGGCAGCGCCAGTCCGGCGCTAGCGCGGCGGTACCGCAAGGGCCGCCGCGCTGTCGCTTTTTCCAGACGCAAATCACTATTCCCCGGCGGCCGTGTCCGACGCAAACTCTTCGGACGCTGCGACCGCGGAACTGCGGCGCACGACGGGCGACTTCAAGTGCGAGCGACTTCATGCATTTTCGCTCCCGCTGTCGCGATCGTTTTACCAATCATGTCAAATGGGACGTCATGACGGCGATTCTTCCATCGCGCCGCCTCCGCGGCGCCGAACCTTGCCTGCTGGCGGTGCTGGTGCTGGTGGTGCTGGGCCTGTGCTCCGCAGCCGTGGCCGCGCCACAGACATTGATTGGACAGAGCGCGCCCGACTTCGCGCTGGCCGCCTACGCCGGCGACAACGTGCGTCTGTCCGAATCCCTCGGGCAGCCGGTGATCATCACTTTCTGGGGAACCAGTTGCAGCCAGTGCGCTGCGCAGCTCGCGCGGCTCGACCGTCTCTATCAGACCTATCGCTCTTCGGGCCTGGTGGTGCTCGCCGTCAGCGTCGATGACGACATGCAACGCGCCGATCGCTATGCGCGTGCGCATCGCATGCACTATCCGCTGCTGCTCGATCCGTCCAAAGAGGTCAGCCGGGCGTATCAGATCGATCGGTTGCCCACGACGGTGCTCGTCGACCGCGCGGGCACGATCCGCTATCTGCACGATGCCTACCGTGCCAACGATCCAAGCTATGTGGCGCAGATCCGCGCGCTGCTCGACGATGAAGACTCGCTGAGATCGGCCTCGGTCCTCACGCATTGAAGGTAAGTCATGAACCGCCATCCGCTTCGTCGAATTCTGCGCCCCGTGGCACTTGCGGCTCTGCTGCTCGTTGCGCTGCCATTCACTCATACGGTGCTGGCCGCCCCTGCGGCGAACCCGGCACCGGCGGTGAGCCCGGCACCGGCGGTGAGCCCGGCGAGCACGGCCAGTCCGACGCCGGCCGCTGGCACGGCTGCGACCGCCGCCGGCGCGGCACCCACGGCTGTATCCGCCGCCGTGCCCGCCAGCGCTGCGGGCACGCGCTCGCTCGATGAGCAGATCCAGGATCTCAAGCGTCAGACCATCGAGCTGAACCGCGATCTGTTCGTGCTCGAGGAGGATCTGCTGTTTCCCGCCAATACCCAGGTGGCGGTGTTCGTGTCCGTGGACGTCGGCGATTTCTTCGCGCTCGATTCGATCAACCTGAAGATCGACAACAAGGAAGTGAGCAACTACCTCTACACCCCGCGTGAGGTCGCAGCGCTGCTGCGCGGGGGCGTGCAGCGGCTGTATGTGGGCAATCTGAAGGCCGGCTCGCACGAGCTGGTGGCCTTCTTCAACGGCAAGGGCCCGAACGATCGCTATTACCGGCGCGCTGCGAGTCTGCGCTTCGAGAAGGGGCTCGGTGCCAAGTACCTCGAGCTGAAGGTCACCGACCACCAGCATGCGCAGCAGCCGGAATTCGAGATCAAGGACTGGCAGTAGCCGCCGGACGGCAGGTCAGGTTATCCAGTGGTTATCCAGCTATGAAGCTCGCTCGTACAACGGCGCTCTGGCTGCTCGTGCTCGCGGCTGCATTGCCCTCCGCGGCGCTCGCCAAGCGTCGCGGCAATCCCGATGCGCTCGCGCCGGTACGCGTACAGGACCTGGCCTATGGTGATGTGCTGTTTCATTACTGGGCCGATGAGGACTCGGGGCTCGAGGCGCTGACGCGGCTGGAGGCCTACGAGCACTGGGGCCTGATGCCGCATCACGTCGCCGATGCCGATCTGCTGGCCGCGGGGCTGTATCTGCAGCTTGGCGTGCACAACGAGGCCGGTGCGCGCTTTGCCCGGCTGCTCAATGACCGCGTACCGCTGCCGGTACGCAATCGTGCCTGGTTCTATCTGGGACGCATCTGGTACGAGCGTGGCTACTATGACCAGGCCGAGCAGGCTCTCGGTCGTATCCAGGGGCAACTGACCCCCGAGCTCGAGGGCGAGCGCAACAATCTCCTCGTCAATGCGCTCATGTACCAGGGCCGCTACGACGCCGCGATTGCGCGGCTGTCGGGCTGGCGCGGTCCGCGCGACTGGATGGCCTTCGCGCAGTTCAACCTCGGTGTGGCACTGGTGCGCGCCAACCGCCTGGCGCAGGCCGCGCCGATTCTCACCGCCGTCGGTACCCCGCCACGCAAGCCGAAGAACGACACCGAGGAGCTCGCCAGCCTTCGCGACCGGGCGAATCTGGCATTGGGCTTTGCCTACCTGCAGGCCAACCAGCCGGCTGCGGCGCGTGTGGCGCTTGCGCGGGTGCGCCTGGACGGTCCCTACTCGAGCCGCGCGCTGCTCGCCGACGGCTGGGCGCAGGCGGCGCTCGGGCAATACCGCGAGGCGCTCGTCCCCTGGCTCGCGCTGCACCAGCGCAACCTGCTCGATGCGGCGGTTCAGGAATCCTACCTCGCCGTGCCGTACGCCTTCAGCCAGCTGAACGCCGGGGCGCAGGCCGCGCAGTATTACCAGGCTGCCCTGCAGTCCTTCGACGGCGAGACGCGCAACCTCCAGGCAGCCGTCGCGCACGTGAAGAGCGGCGGTCTGCTCAGCGACCTGCTCGGCGAGGATCGCGACGCTCAGCACGGCTGGTTCTGGCAGCTCGGAGCACTGCCCGATGCGCCCCAGTCGCGCTACCTCTACGAGCTGCTGGCAGATGATGACTTTCAGGAAGGACTGAAGAACTATCGCGACCTCGGCTTCATGCAGCAGAGTCTGTCGCACTGGGACGGCAGCATGGCTGCGTTCGCGGCCATGATCGACACTCGCACGAAGGCCTATGGCGAGCGTGTGCCGCGTGCCGATGCGCTGCTGGCCACCGATGCGCCGACGAAGCTGCGGGCGCTGCGCACCGACGCCGAGTCGAAGCTGCAGGCCATCGAGACCGGCGATGACGTGGTCGCACTGGCCACCCCGCATGAGCGCGAGCAGTGGACTCGCATTGAGCACATGCAGACGATCATCGCGCAGCTGCCCCCGAGTCTCGAGCGCGACAACGCGGCCGACAAGCTGCGACTGGTCCGCGGTGTGCTGTACTGGCGGCTGGAGGCGGCCTTCAAGGGCCGCAGCTATCAGGAGCAGCGCTCACTGCGCGAGGTCGATGCCGCGCTCGAGGAGCTCCAGAACCGCTGGGTGCGGGTACAGCAGGCGCGTGCCAGCGTGCCGACGACCAATGGCGACTTCGCTGCGCGTGTGAGCGAGCTGGGCCATCGCATCGACCAGCTGCATGCGGATCTGGCGCGTGCCCAGCAGCAGCAGGCTGGCTACCTGGACGGGCTTGCCGAGAGCGCACTCGATGCACAGCAGGCCCGCCTGGCGTCCTATTCGCAGCAGGCGCGCTTCGCGCTGGCCAATCTCTATGATCGTGCGGCCGATGCCAATGCTCACCCTGGCGCACATGCGGCTGCGCCGGCCTCGGCTCCGGCTGCGGCGGCCGCAGGAGCGCGGCCGTGAACCGGTCTTTCGCCCGCACGGCGCTGCTGTCGGCCTGCATTGCCGGATTCATGGTGGCCTGTGCCCACCATCGCGCGGCAGTCCCGGGCACCATCGGTGAGCTCTCCGATCGAGTGAGCGTGCCGGTGCAGACCGGGCAGCTGCCGCCGCCCAATCCAACGGCCGCGATGGCGACCTATCAGCAGTTCCTGCAGATGCAGAATGCCGATCCGGCGCTGCGTGCCGAGGCGCTCAGGCGCCTCGGGGATCTGAACCTGGAGGCCGGCGAGCTCGAGCGCATGAGCAGCGAGGTGTCGCGCGTCGATGTGCACGGCGCTCAGGCGATCCAGCTCTACACCATGCTGCTGAAGGTCTATCCGAACTACCCGCACAACGACGAAGTGCTCTATCAGCTCGCGCGCGCCTATGACACCACCGGGCAGACGGCGCTTGCGCTCTCGACGCTCGATCGCATCGTGGCCGACTACCCGCACAATGCGCATCTGGGCGAGGTGCAGTTTCGCCGCGGTGAGCTGCTGTTCTCGTTGCAGCGCTACCCCGAGGCGCAACAGGCCTATGAGGCGGTGCTGGCCCTGGGACGTGATGGCTCGACCTTCTATCCCCAAAGCCTGTACAAGCGCGCCTGGTCGCAGTTCAAGCGCAACCAGAACGAGGAATGTCTGGATTCCTTCGCGCAGCTGCTCGACTACACGCTCCTCGATACTCAGGGCCATGCGCGGGAGCTACAGAAGCTGGCACGGGCCGATCGCGAGCTGGTCGACGATACGCTGCGCGTCATGAGCATCAGCTTCTCCTATCTGGACGGACCGATGTCGATTCGCCAGCTGGCGATGCGTCATGGGCATCCGCCCTACGTCTGGCTGCTGTACCAGCGCCTGGGCGATCTGTACGTGAGCAAGCAGCGCTACCAGGATGCTGCAACCACCGATCGCGCCTTCGTGGCGGACTATCCGATCGATGCGCACGCACCGCTGCTGTCCATGGCCGCCATCGAGGCCTATCGACGCGGAGGCTTTCCCGATCTGATGCTGCAGGGCAAGCTCGAATACGTGCAGCGCTACGGCTTCTCCGCACCCTTCTGGCAGGGACGTGCGCACGGTGACTACCCCGATGTGGTCGCGCAGCTCAAGGTCAACCTGCGCGACGTCGCGCAGTACTATCACGCGCTCGCGCAGAAGACGCACAACAACGCCGATTTCGCCTCGGCCGCGGACTGGTATCGCGCCTATCTGGCCTCCTTCCCCGGGGAACCCGACTCGGCGGCGACCAACTATCTGCTGGCAGATGCGCTGTTCGAAAGCGGGCAGTACCTGACCGCCGCTACCGAATACGAGCGCACGGCCTACAGTTACCCGCCGCATGCGCGCGATGCGCAGGCTGGCTATGCCGCGCTGGTGGCCTATCAGAAATATGAGGACAGCCTGCCGGCGGCGGCGCGTGCAGCGGTGCATCTGCGCGCCACCGACTCGGCGCTGCACTTCGCGCAGAGCTTCCCGCGCGATCCGGCCAGTGCGGGGGTGCTCACGCGCGCCGCGCAGGACCTCTTTACCGCCGGGGATCACCCGCGGGCGATCGCGGCCGCGCGGCTGCTGCTCTCGCGCCAGGGCGTGACGACAGCCCAGCAGCGCATCGGCTGGAGCATCGTGGCGCAGACCAGTTTCGACCAGGGTAACTACGCCGCTGCCGAGGATGCCTTCAGGCACGGACTGGCGTTGACTCCGACGAGCGATCCCGAGCACGCGGACCTGACCGAGCGGCTGGCAGCCTCCGTCTACAAGCAGGGCGACAGCGAACGAGCCGCCGGGCACCTCGCAGCCGCGGCCGACGACTTCCTGCGCGTTGCACAGGTCGCGCCGGGATCGAAGATCGTCGAGACCGCGCAATACGATGCGGCAGCCGCCCTCATCGATGCGCAGCAGTGGCAGCGGGCCATCCCGATCCTGGAGAGCCTGCGGCGCGAAGATCCGCACGGCCAGTACAGCGCGGGCATCGGCAGCAAGCTCGCGGTGGCCTATGCGGCGGCGGGTCAGTCGGCACAGGCAGCCTCCGAGTTCGAGCGCATCGCCGCGACGCCCAACCAGGATCCCGCCGTGGTTCGCGAGGCGCTGAGCAAGGCTGCGGATCTGTATCAGAAGTCCGGCGATGAGGAGCACGCCGCGGCGATGCTCGAGCGGCTGGTGGATCAGTTTCCGACCCCGGTGCCCGATGCCATCGAGGTACGGGCACGACTGGCCGACATGGCAAGCCACCGTGGCGATGCCGAGCGCACGCTTTACTGGCAGCGACAGATCGTACAGGCCGACGCCACGGCCGGGGCGGCGCGCACCGATCGCACCCGCTACCTTGCGGCCCAGGCTGCCCTGGCGCTGGCTGCTCCGCTGCGCGATCAGTTCCGCGACATCAAGCTCGTCGCACCGCTCAAGCGCTCGCTCGAGCAGAAAAAGCGCGCGCTCGAGGCCGCGGTGCAGGCCTATCGGGGTGTGGCTGCCTATGAGGTGGCACAGACCACGACCGCGGCCACCTTTGAGACGGCCGAGCTCTATCGCACGCTGTCCGACGATCTGCTGCATTCGCAGCGCCCACCGCGCCTGTCGGCCGATGAGCTCGATCAGTACGAATCGCTGCTGGAGGATCAGGCCGAACCCTTCGAGGAGCAGGCGATCTCGATCCACGAGATCAATGCGGCGCGCGCCCAGCAGGGTATCTATGACGACTCGGTGCGCAAGAGCTTCGCAGCCCTCGCGCAGCTCTCACCGGCACGTTACGGCAAGACCGAGGCCGCACAGGTCTGGATCGCGGCGCTGAGTGTGCCGGTGCCGGCCCCTCACGCCAGCGACGATCCGCCCGCCACGGGGGCGGCCGGCGCGAGCGGGGCAGGGGCGGGCGCACCGGACGCCTCGAATGCCGGCAAGGCACACAAGCGCGGCGCCGGGAAGAAGCCGGCCCGGGTGGCGAGTCTGGGCGGCTCCGGCGGCGCGAAGACGGCGGCCGCCGCTACAGCCTCGGCGGCCGCGCCGGGCGCAGCAGCGGGCGTCACGGCCCCAGCCATGGCGCCGCCGAGTGCGGCCGCCCTGGCGGATTTCCAGCACGTCACCGACCTGGCCAATGCCGGACGCGACACGGACGCACAGCTCGAGCTCGAGCAGTTCGAGCTGCGCTATCCGGGCTATCCGACCCCGCTCATCGATCTGGGCCTGCTTGCGCGGCGTGACGGCAGGCTCGACCAGTCCGAGACGGCCCTGCGGCACGCGAGCCAGATCGATGCGTCCAATCCCCTGATCTGGAGCGAACTGGGAGTGACGCTGCGCGAAGAGGGCAAATTCAAGGATGCGCATGCCGCCTATGCACAGGCGCTGGCGCTCGATCCCAACTACGCCCCGGCGCACCGCAACCTGGGCGTACTGCTCGATCTATATCAGGGAGATGCCGTGGCGGCACTGGCGGAGTTCCAGCGCTACAAGCAACTGACGGGAGAGGATAAGCCCGTGAGCACGTGGCTGGCGGACCTGCGCCGGCGCACCGGCGTGCGCGGCGCTTCGCCGGCGGCAGCCCCGTCGGCCGCCCCATCCGCTTCGGCCCCTTCCGCCACGGGCCCAGCCCCCGCACCGGCCACCCCGACAGCCACGGCCAAGGCAAGCACCACATGAGCGCTCGACATATCGCTGGTCTCCTAGGCATGGCCTTGCAGGCGCTCTGGGCAGCAACGGCGCTGGCCCAAGCCCCGGCCGACGTGAATCCGGCGGTGAACACCAGTGCCGCGCAGGCCGACGCTCCGCACGCCCCAGCGGCCCAGCCGACCCAGCCGACCCAGCCGGCTCAGCCGACCCAGCCGGCTCAGCCGACCCAGCCGACTCAGCCGGTGCCGACCGTGAAGAATGCCCGGGCGCCGACCCCGGATCGGCCGGCCACCGCACAGGCGGCCGCGACCGCGGCGGCGGGGGGCAGCACCGATCGCATCGAGCTTGGCACCACTGAGATCAGCGGCAATCGCGAGCTGCCCAAGCTCATGTACATCGTGCCCTGGCAGCGTGCAGAGGTCGGCAAGATCAGCGGGCGGCCGCCCAACAGCCTCGTCGACGAGGCGTTGACCCCCGTGGACCGCAGTGTCTTCGAGCGGCAGAACAGCTACTACGCTGCCCTGCAGGCAGCGAGTGCATCGGCCGCGTCACAGCCTGCTGTGACGGCTGCCTCGCCCGTGGCCGCGGCTCCACGGGATGAGAAATAGGTCGCGGTATTGAACGTCTGTAACACCATAGTTTGAGGATCCGACGGATCATGGCGCCAGAGGGACGGGAGAGAGCAGGATGAATATCTTCGATCACATTGTGCGCTTCTTTCAGGGCGGCGGATTCATGATGTATCCGATCGCCGTGGTGCTGGTGCTGGGCATCTGCATCGCGCTCGAGCGCTGGATCTATCTGACGCACACGGCTCTGCGCAACCGCGGACTGTGGAGCGAGGTCGCGCCGCTGCTGGCGCAGGGCAACTTCCGCCAGGCCGTGCAGATGACCTCCAAGTCGCCCGCGGCCATCGGCCAGATCCTCAACTACGGTCTGGCCCGCATTGGCTCCTCGCGCCGGCGGGATGACATCGAGAAGGCGATGGAGGAGAGCCTGATGGATGTGGTGCCGCGGCTGGAGAAGCGTACGCACTACATCGCGACGTTTGCCAACGTCGCTACGCTCCTCGGACTGCTCGGCACCGTGGTCGGCCTCATCAATGCCTTCGCCGCCGTCGCGACCGTCAATCCGGCCGAGAAGGCGAATCTGCTCTCCGCCAGCATCTCGGTGGCGATGAACTGCACCGCATTCGGTCTGATCACCGCGGTGCCGCTGCTGCTGATCCATGCGGTCATCCAGACCAAGACCACCGAGCTGATCGACAGCCTGGAGATGGCATCGGTGAAGTTTCTCAATGCCGTGACCGAGCGCGCCACCGTGCCGCCCATGCCCGATCGGCATTCGGGGCAGGTCGCCGCCCAGGCCTCCTGAGCCGCGCGCACCTGCCGGGGCAGCGCCGGGAACTTTCATGCGCCGTTCTTCCTACACCGCCCGCCGTGTGACGCGCCATCAGCGCAAGCCCGGCGAGCTGATGCTGGTGTCGATGATCGACATCTTCACCGTGCTCGTGACCTTCCTGCTGATGACCGCCGTGTTCTCGCGCACCGTGATCCTGCAGCTGAAGCTGCCGCCGAAGAATGCGCAGTACCAGCCGCTGCCGCCGGGACTGCATCTTGAGGTGATCGTGCGCAAGGATCGCCTGCAGGTGGCCGATACACGACTGGGGCCGCTGCTGCCACCGTTCATGAACAAGAACGGCAACTACGACTTCGATGCGCTGTCGCAATATCTGCAGTTCGTGAAAAGCAATCCCAAGTACAAGGACGTCACCGATGCCTCGGTGCTGGTCGAGCCCGACACACCCTATGACACGCTGGTGCAGGTGATGGACCATGTGCGCGTGCTGGACGTGAACGCCGGGCTGAGCGATGTGCAGTACGAGCTGTTTCCTGATATCTCGATCGGCGATGCACCGCCGGCTGCGGCGGGCTCGCCGGTGGCCAGCGCCGCTCCCCTGCATGCCGTGGCGCGCGTAGGAGCGTCCCGATGAGCATGTCCAACCGCGCCCGGCGCATGCAGCAGCATCAGCTGCGCAATCGCGCCGATGCACACCTGAACCTCATTCCGATGATCGACATCCTCTCTGTGATGGTGTCGTTCCTGCTGGTCTACTCCACCAATGTGGAGGTGCTGCAGAACACACGTGCCATTCAGGTGCCGCAATCGATCTCCGAGCAGCAGCCGCGTGTCACCGTCGTGGTGATGCTCAGTCAGGATGAGCTGTATCTGCAGGGCGCCCCGATTGCGAGCGTCGCCCAGATCCGGGCCGGCGGGGAGATCGTCGCGCCGCTGCGCGCGGCACTGGACCGTCCAATGCTGCTGGGCAGTCAGGCCTCGGAGCAGAAGGTCGCGGACCGGGAGATCACCGTCATGGCCGACAAGGCACTGCCCTATGAGGTGCTGAAGAAGGTCATGCAGACCTGCACGGACGCCAACTACGGACGCATCTCGCTGGCGGTCATGCAGAAGGACAAGCCGGTGCCGGCAGGCGCGGTCAGGAGCTCCTGATGCCCGCTCCCGCCAAGAGCTCGCGCCCCGCACAGCGCACACCGGTGAGTGCCGCGCAGGCGGCCGGCATGGTGCTCGGACCGCACTATCGCAGCTACGGGCTGCCCTGGGAGCTCGACCCGCAGGAACAGCAGCGGCTGCGCCGGCTGCTGCTCTGGGGCCTGGGCGCCATCGTGCTGCTGGGCCTGGTGTTGCCGCTGATCCACCTGCCGCCCATCACCGAAGCCCCCACGGAGGTGCCCGACCGCCTCGCGCGTCTGATGGTGCAGCAGGTCAAGCCGCCACCGCCGGTCGTGCAGCCCAAGCCCAAGGCCGAAACCAAGCCCGTGCCCAAGCCTGTGGCAAAGCCAATCGAAGCCCCCAAGCCAGTCGATCACGCCGCGCAGGCCCGGCGCCGGGCGCAGAACGAGATCAACAAGATCCAGGACGACCTGGCGGACATCCGTCAGCAGATGGACCCCTCCACGCTCGGTCAGACCAAGAACCTGCAGGGCGCCGTCGGTGCTGAAACACACGCCGATCGCTCGCTGATTACCTCCAATGCCAATGCCGGCTCGGGCGCATACGTGACCACGGCCAGCGCCAGCGCAGGCTTCGGCGGCGGTGCTGGCTCGCTGACCGGGCACCAGGCCGAGCAGGTCACCTCGCGCATCGCGCAGGCGGCGACGGCCGAGCACGTCTCGCGTGGCACCAGCGGCCGCGCCTCGCGCTCCGACGAGGAAATCGCGCTGGTGTTCGATCGCAACAAGGGCGCGATCTACGCGCTCTACGAGCGCGTGTTGCGACAGCAGCCCGATTTGCAGGGCAAACTTGTGCTTCAGTTCACCATCGCGCCGGATGGGGAAGTGACAGAATGTCACGTGGTTTCCAGCGAGCTGCATAATCCGGATCTGGAGCGCATGATCGTCGCGCGTGTGAAGCTGTTCCGATTCGAGGCCAAGAACGTCGCCGCCATCACCACGATCAAGCCGATCGAGTTCGTTCCGACGAGCTGACCGGCTCACAGCCGAAGAGCGCCACTCCCCGACCCGCCGCCGTGAACCTGCAGTCGGAAATCGATTATTTCAGCGAGCTGCCGACCCTGGATCAGGCGCGGCTCATCGCCGTATTTCTGCACGAGCTCACCGCCGAAGCGCGCGGCACCTATGGCGCGGGCAACGATCAGGTGCACGATGGGGCGCGGCTGCGTTTCGTCAACGAGATCGTCTGCCGCCTGGCGCGCTTTCTGGAGCAGCTGCTGGCCGATGACACCTCACGGCCGGCCAACGACGTGGTCATGCGCATGCTGCTGGCCGCGCGCCAGGACAAGGCCGCAGAGCGGCTGGTGATGACCGCCTACCGGCGTGCCATCCATGGCTTCGATCGCTACGACACCACGATGACGATCGACAACTGAGCGCCGGCGCACGCGGCGCGCGATCAGTCGCGCAGCGGCTGCACGGCGGGTGCACACGGCGGGTGCACGATGGACGGCGCAAGCGTGCGCACGTAACGTGGTGCGGTGCCCGTCAACTCCCTCAGTCAGCTGCTGCTGCTCCTGCTGGCCACCGTGCCGGTGCTCGCCCTGGCACGGCGGCTGCGTCTGCCTGCGATCCTCGGCTATGTGATCGTCGGCATCGCCGTCGGTCCGCATGCGCTCGGGATCCTGCACGAGGGGACCGAGGAGCGCGCACTCGGGCAGATCGGCGTGGTGTTCCTGCTGTTCACGCTGGGATTGGAATTCTCCTTCCCACGCATGGTCGCCATGCGCCGCGAAGTCTTCGGCGTCGGATCGGCACAGACGCTGGCGATCACTGCAGGCGGCATGCTGCTGGCACATTGGGCGGGGGCGGGCTGGCCCGCGGCCATCGTCATGGGAGGGGCCATGGCGACCTGCTCGACCGCCATCGTGCTGCAACAGCTCGGCGCTCAGGACGAGCTCAATCGCACCCATGGGCGGCTGTCATTCGCCGTGCTGCTGTTTCAGGACCTGGCCTTCGTGCCGTTGCTGGCGCTGGCCAGCGTGCTCGCGCAGCTCTCGCAGGGAGCGCCGGCCGCGGCGGGCGCCACGCCCGGGGAGATCGCGGCGCGACTGGCGGCTCTCGGAACCCTCGCACTCGCCGCGGTGCTCGCCCTGGGACGCTGGGTCGTGCGCCCGCTGCTGCACGAGATCGCCCACAGCCGCCTGCGTGAGCTCTTCACGCTCGCGGCACTGCTGGTGGTGCTGGCCTCGGCATGGCTCACCGAGCGGCTGGGCCTGTCCATGACGCTCGGTGCATTTCTTGCCGGCATGATGCTCGCCGAGAGTGAATACAGCCATCAGATCGATGCGGTCATCCGGCCGTTCCGGGAGCTGCTGCTCGGGCTGTTCTTCATCTCCGTCGGCGCGCTGCTGAACCTTGCGGTGCTGTTCCGCAACCTGCCGGCCGTTTTCGGCCTGCTGGCGCTGCTGACGCTGGCCAAGACACTGCTGTCGACGCTGGCGCTGGGGGCTTTCCGCATCCCACGCTTCAAGGCGCTGCGCACGGGCGTGGTGCTCGCCGGGGGTGGGGAGCTTGGGGTGGCGCTGCTCACCATCGTTGCCGCGGCCCCGCAGCTCGTGCCCGCACGCTTCACGCAGCTGCTGCTGGCCGCGCTCGTGCTCGGCATGATCGCGAGCCCGCTGATCGTGCGCTATAACAAGCGCATCGCGCGCCTGCTGCTGGCCGAGCGCGGGCCGCCGCTGGTGCCCATGCCGGCCGAGTACAGTGCCACGGGGGCGCTCGCGGCGCGCGATCACGTGCTGCTGTGTGGATTTGGGCGCGTCGGCACCAATCTTGCGCGCGTGCTCGCTTCGCAGGGCTTTGAATTCCTGGCACTGGATCTCGATCCAGACAATGTGCGCGCGGCGCGCCGGGCCGGCGAGCCGGTCGTGTGGGGCGACAGCGCCGACGAGCAGCTGCTGCGCAATCTCGGCCTGGATCATGCGACCGTCGTCATCGTCACCTTCGCCGACGCCAACATCGCGCTCGAGGTCGTCAGAAGCGTACGGCGCGTGCGCGCCGATGTGCCGGTGCTGGTGCGCGTACAGGACGACTCGCGCCTCGCCGAGCTCTCGAACGCCGGGGCGACCCAGGTCGTGCCCGAGGTTTTCGAGGCGAGCCTGACGCTGGTGTCGCAGGCCCTGACGCTGCTGCGTCTGCCGCCCGATGAGGTCACACGGGTGGCCGAGGGGCTGCGTCAGGCGCGTTATGGCAGCTTGCGGCAGCTGGCCGAGTCGAACGATCGCGCCAGCAGCGCCCACGGCGCCGGGGAGCGCCTGCGCTCGGTGGTGCTGCCGCCGGGGGCCTGGGCGGTGGGCCGGCGGCTGGCCGAGGCGCGCGCGCAGGGCGCCGCCGTGACCTTCGCGGCGCTGCACCGACAGGGCATCGTCGGACGCGACCCGGACGCGCAGACGCTGCTGCGCGAGGGCGACGTCGTGGTGCTCTACGGCAGCCCTGAGGACCTGGAGCACGCCGAGGCGGTGTTGCTGGCCGGTTGAGGCGCAGGCGGGCGCCCTGTGCGGCAGGGTAGAATGCCGCCCCCTGATGGATCGCGAAAACCTGCATTTTCCGCCGCGGCATGCGCCGCTGCGCGAGGACCTCGGCGCACTCGGGCAGCTGCTCGATGAGGTGCTGCGCGAGCAGTGCGGTGAGGAATTCTTCGGCCTGGTGCTGCAGGATCGTCTCACCGCCACGCGCTGGCGCGAGGGGCAAGCGGCTGCCGGCGAGGCGCTGGCCGTGCGCGTGCGGGGGCGTGCCGCGCCGATCGCGCGCGAGCTGCTGCGCGCCTTTGCCTCCTGGTTCCAGCTGGCCAACGTCGCCGAGAAGGTGCACCGCATCCGCCGGCGGCGCGAATATTTCCAGCGCGACAGCGATCGTCCGCAGCCCGGCGGCGTCGACGATGCGGTCTGCGAGCTCAAGGCGGCGGGGCTGTCGCTGTCCGACGTCCTGGCGCTGCTCGCGACGCTGTCGATCGAACCGGTGATGCTGGCGCATCCGATGGAATCCACCCGACGCACGACGCTGCTGCGACAGCAGCGCCTCGCCGCGCTGCTGCTGGAGCGTGACAACGCCACGCTCGCCCCCTATGAGCGCCGCGCGCTGCTCGAGCGCATCAGAAGCGAGATCAGCACCGACTGGCAGACCGAGGAGCATCCGCGCGAGCGTCTCACGATCGCCGATGAGCGCGAGCACGCGATCTTCTTCCTGGCCGAGATCATCTATCGCATCATTCCGGCGTTCTACCTGGAGATCGCCAGCGCGCTCTCCAAGCACTACGCCGTGTCCATCGATTCGCTCGAGCTGCCGGTGATCGTGCGCTTCGGCAGCTGGGTGGGCGGGGACATGGAGACCTCGGCGGAGGTGCATGCCAAGAGCATCCGCGAGACGCTGGCGCGCGCCCAGCGCGTGATCATTGGCAACTATCACGGTGAATGCCTTGCGCTGGCGCAGATGCTCTCACAGAGCGCAAACCGCACGGGCATCACCCCGGAGGTCATGAGCCGCATCGAGCAGTACCGCAGTCTGCTGCCCGGCACGCAGTCGATCACTCCCTCCCGTCACGACCGCATGCCCTACCGCATGCTGCTCACGCAGATTGCCGAGCGATTGCAGGCAACCTACGAGGGACGCTCCAATGGGTATGAGGGGCCCGGTCAGTTCCGCGCCGATATCGCGCTGATCGGACAGAGCCTGCTGGTCAATCGCGGCATGCATGCCGGCCATTTTCAGATCCGCCGCCTGCTCTGGCGCATCGACACGTTCGGCTTTCATCTGGCGAGCCTTGATCTGCGCCAGCACACACGGGTCCATCACGCGGTGCTGGGACAGGGTCTGGATGATCCGCAGTGGTGCGCGCGCACACCCGCCGAGCGACACGCGCGCCTGGTCGAGCTGCTGGAGCGTGATGCCGGTCCGGTCGGCAGTTTCGATGCGCTCGGCAAGCGCACGCTGGCGGTATTCGAGGCCATGATGCAGAGCCGCCATCGCTACGGCGCGGAGGCGGTAGGACTGTATATCGTGAGCGGCGCGGCCCATGCGGATGACGTGCTCGCCCCACTGGTGCTGGCGCGCTGGGCGGAAGCCTACGACAAGAGCAGCGGACAGGTGGCGCTCGATGTCGCCCCGCTGTTCGAGCAGATCGCAACGCTGGAACAATGCGGTCAGACGATGCGCGAGCTGCTCGAGGACGAGGTCTACAAGCGCCATCTCGAGTCGCGAGGCCGGCTGCAGACCGTGCTGATCGGCTATTCGGAGAGCAACGAGGAGAGCGGCATTGTCGCCTCGCGCTTCGCGGCCTACCGTGCCCAGCGCAACCTGACCGAGGCGCTCGCCGAGGCGCGCAAGCAGCACGTGCTCTTCTACAGCCGCGGCGGCAGCATTCCGCGCGGCGGCGGGCGCATCGATACGCTGCTGCGCGCGGCGCCGGCCGAGTCGGTCAGTGGCACGCTGCGCTTCACCGAGCAGGGCGAAAACGTGTCGCAGAGCTATGGCCTGCGTCCCAACGCCATGCGCACACTGGAGCGCGCCTTCAGCACGCTCGCGCTCGCGACGCTCGCTGTCAAGCGCGGCGTGCCGCTGCGCGAGAGCGCGGCGCTCTCGGACTGTGCCGGACTGGTGGCGGGCCACAGTGCGCAGGCCTGGCGCGGCCTGGTATTCGAAGAGCCGCGCTTCTACGGCTACTTCCGCGAAGGCACACCGATAGACGTCATCGAGCGCATGCAGATCGGCTCGGCGCTGCCGGCGCGCGTGGAGGGCGGCATCGCGCAGGTGCCTCCGGCGGCCTGGGTCTATGCCTGGTCGCAGGCGCGGCACATGCTGCCCGGCTGGTACGGGGCCGGCAGCGGACTGGAATTCGCGCGCGCCGAGCGGGGACTTGCGCTGCTGCGGACCTGCTATCAGGGCTGGCCGTTCTTCCGCAGCCTGATCGATGACATCGAGGCGATGCTGGCACGCGCGGATTTCGCGATCGTCGCCCACTACGAGCGGCTCGTGGTCCCGGAGCTGCGCAGCTTCAGCGCGCTGCTGCGCGCGGAGTACGAGCGCAGCTGCAGCGAGGTGCTGCAGATCAAGGAGTCGACGCGGCTGCTCGACAGCGATCGCACGCTGCAGCGGGCGATCGCTCTGCGCAATGCCTATCTGGATCCGCTGCACTTCATGCAGGTGGATCTGCTCGAGCGCTGGCGCGCCGACGCACGCCAGGCGCGCGATCTGTTCGAGGCGCTGCAGGCGAGCGTCAGCGGGATCGCGCGCGGCCTGCAGACCACCGGTTGATGGCATCAGCCGCGGGCTCACGACGCCATGAACGTGCCTATTTTTGGATATTACTACATGGAATCAGATAGTTAAAAACTTTTATTTATGTAGATAATGAGTTCATTTGCCGTCACGCTCGCTTCAGGGGAGCGGTTATCGCGAAGGACCATGGCCAGGGCGAGGAGCGCCATTATCACTACGATTACGAGTCGAGCGCGCGGCGCTGCGCTGGAGTGCACGTGCGCTGCGACAACGGCGGGTGCGCCCCGTTCCGCTCAGGCGAATATGCATATATCGCCTCGGGGCTGTTGAGGGCATCGGCGGGCGGCCTATCATTGCCAACCCGGCCATCGGAGGGCGTTCACGAGCCCCATACTGGCGCTCCCACCCCTCACAGCCACACCTACGGAACAGACATTGGCCAGCTGGAAAGAACATCTTGCGGATCGGATCCCGGTCGAGCTTGCGCGCGAGATCGACGTGTTCGAAGGCCAGATCGAGCTCAAGAAGCTCGGCAAGATCGAGGACAAGCTGTTCGCTGAAGCGCGCCTGCGCCGCGGCGCTTATGGGCAGCGCTACGACAACGGCCAGCGCCATGATGGCATCGCACAGCGCACTCTGCCGTTCCCCGGCACACTGACCAAGGGCACCGATACCGTCTGGGATGCGCCGGGCATGCAGCGCATCAAGATTCCGTTCGGGGGCTTGAATGCGCAGCAGATGGAGGTGCTGGCGGACGTCGCGGAGGAGTATTCCGATGCGATCTGCCACATCACCACGCGCCAGGATGTGCAGCTGCACTACGTGCACATCGACGATACGCCCGACCTCATGCGGCGCCTGGCCGCGGCGGGCATCACTACGCGCGAGGCCTGCGGCAATGCGGTACGCAATGTCACGGCCTGTCCGCTCGCCGGCGTCTGCCGCTGCGAAGCGTTCGATACCACGCCGTATGCCAAGGCAATGGCCTACCACCTGCTGGGTCATCCCGACACGCAGGACATGGGGCGCAAGTTCAAGGTTGCCTTCTCCGGCTGCAAGACCAGCAGCTGCGGGCTGACCAATATCCATGATCTTGGCTTCATCGCCAAAACCTGGAGCTCGGGCGGGGCCACACGGCGTGGCTTCGAGGTGGTGGTCGGCGGCGGGCTGGGCGCCGTTCCCTACGATGCGCAGCTGTTCGATGCAGCGGTGCCCGAAGAGGAAATCCTGCCGCTCGCGCAGGCGATCTGCCGCGTCTTTGCGCGACTCGGTGAGAAGCGCAATCGCGGCCGCGCCCGCATGAAGTTTCTGCTGGAGAAGCTCGGCCTGGATGAGTTTCGTCGTCTGGTGCTCGAGGAGCGGCGCGTTCTGCGTCCCGACCCGCGCTGGACCGAGTACCTCGCGGAGGTCGAGCGTCACCGCGACGCGCCGCTCAAAGGCGCAGCAGACCTCGCGCCAGGGACCGACGCCGACCCGCAGTTCCAGGCCTGGCGCACGACGAACGTCTACGCTCAGCGCCAGCCGGGCTATGTCGTGGCGACGGTCACGCTGCCCCTCGGCGACATCACCTCCTGGCAGATGCGGCAGCTGGCGGCACTGGCTCGCCGCTACGTCGGCGACAACATCCGTACCACGGTGGAGCAGAACATCGTGCTGCGCTGGGTATCCGAGGCAGATCTGCCGGCGCTGTACGCGCAGCTGCAGCGGCTCGACCTGGCGCTTGCGGGTGCAGGCAAAATCGAGGACGTGGTGGCCTGCCCCGGGACCGACACCTGCAAGCTGGGTATCGCCGCCTCGCGCGGACTTGCCGCCGAGCTGCACGAGCGCTATGTGCAGCGTCAGAAGGACGGGCAGATCGATGCGGCCACACGCGATCTGCACATCAAGATGTCCGGCTGCTTCAATTCCTGCGGGCAGCATCATCTGGCGGACATTGGCTTCTACGGCGTATCGCGCAAGATCGGTGGCGCGACGGTGCCGCACTTTCGAGTGCTCATGGGCGGGGAGTGGCAGAACAACGGCGCGACCTATGGCCTGACCATCGGTGCGGTGCCCTCCAAGCGCATTCCCGAGTTCATCGACCATGTTACGCAGCGCTACGTGGCCGAACGAGCCCCGGACGAGCACTTCAAGGCCTATGTCACGCGTATCGGCAAGAAGGCACTCAAGGAGATGGTGGACGCATTCGCCTCGGTGCCGCCCTATGCGGTGGATCGCTCGCTGTACTCGGACTGGCGCGACCCGCGCGAATTTACCACCGCCGACATCACCACCGGTGAGTGCGCCGGAGAGGTGGTGATGCAGATCGAGTTTGATCTGCAGGCGGCCGAGCAGCGCAATTTCGAGGCCCAGGTGTACCTGGAGCAGGGCGAGATCGCCAAGGCCGACGAGGCGGCCTACCAGTCGATGCTGATCGCCGCCCGGGGCCTGGTGCGCACGCAGTTCTGGGATCTTCCCGATGAGCCCGATCGCATCGTCGCTGAGTTCAGGACGCGCTTCTACGACACGCAGCTGTTCCAGTCACCCGATGCCGGCCAGTACGCGGGCGGAAAGTTCGCGCTGTACCTGCTCAATCGACATGCCGACCGCGACCGCAGCTTCACGGCTGACAAAGCGCGGCACCTGGTGGAGGAGGCGCAACTGTTCATCGAGGCAGCCTACAGCTGCCATCAGCGCCTCAGCGAGGAAGGCGCGCTGGCGCGGGCGGGCGCTGATGCCGGCGCCGTCGCTGAAGCGGTGAGCTGACGCGCATGGACCTGCACAACTTCGGCATCAAATTTTTCGCTACGTCCGCTGAGCGCTTCGACATCCTGAAGCTCATCCCGATGTACCACCGCTGGATCCAGCACAAGGCGCTGCAGGATCTGCTCATCGACGTGGCCGACTACAGCCACGTTCCAGCCGGTCCCGGCGTCATGCTGATTGCCCACGAGGGCAACTACGCCCTTGACGAGACGGGACACGAGCGCGGTGTGCTGTACTACAGCAAGCGCCGGCTCGACGGTGAGCTTCGTGAGCGCTTCGTGAGTGTTGCCGCCAAGGCGCTGACAGCCGCGCAGCTCATGAGCGAGGCCGACGAGGTCGAGGGCGCGCTCAGCATTGAGGGCAATCGGTTGCAGTTCTTCGCCAATGACCGCCTGGTGGCGCCCAACACCGATGCCGCATACGCCGAACTCGAGCCGGCGCTCAAATCATTGCTCGACCGCCTCTATGAGGGCGTGCCGTACACCCTCACTCGCGAGGCTGATCCGCGTGAGCGGCTCTCGGTGCGCGTTCAGGCGGCCGGTGCAGTGCCCCTGCAGACACTGCTCGATCGGCTCGCCTGACGCCACCGTTCGCCGAGCAGCGCGTCACCGAGTCGGTCAGGCTCGACGCGGCGCCACAAGCCAAGCCCTCAGCGCAACGCCGTTGCCGTCGGCGTGTGTTCCGTCAGAACGGTGCCGCGACGACTCCAGCTCGCCAGCGCCACGATGGCAATGCCGGTTGCAACGCAATCCCACAGCGCCGCCGCGTTGCCGTAGTAGCCGTAGATCCACGGCGAGGCGATGGTCCACAGGCCCAGCAGCACGTTCAGCCAGCGCCAGGTGACGCCGACGCGTGGGGATGAGACACGGCTCGCAGCGACCAGCGCGACGATGATACCGGCGCCAATGCTGTTCCACATGCCCATCTGGTCGCCGCTATAGCTGAAGATCCAGGGGGATGCGATGAGCCAGCAGCCCAACAGAATGTTGGTGGCGCTGGCACCTCTCGTTTGTGAGACGGGACTCATGAGTGTCTCCTGATCAGTTGACCTGCCAGTTGGACTGAGGGCTGTCGAAAAAGGTTCGTAAGACAAACCGACGAGAGTCGAAGGCGCGGACTGGCTGGCGCGGCGGCTGTCGGAGAGGGCCGCACGCGGGCCACCTATCAACACGGTCCGGGCAGCGCTGGACGGCTGACAGGCCTGCGGCGCCGGACGAGCCTCGTGCATCCGTGCCGGCTGACAGCAACCGGGCAACCCAGCCGCCAGAATTGTGTATGGGCAAGATCAGCGATGTTGGAGATGCGGCCAGGCAGCAGGTCGCAGAGGCCACACATCGAGTGGCGGCCTCCGTGGGAGGGCCCACGCATCTGCAGGTGATCTTGATGCTGGCGGCGGTGCTGGGCCTCGTGGATGCGGATCTGGCCACCGTCTCGGCCGTGGCAGATGAGCTCAAAACGGCCTTCCATCTCGACAACACCCAGATTGGCTTGTTGCTGTCGACCGTGGCGTATGCGACCGCTGCGGCGACATTTCCGCTTGGACTGCTGGCCGATCGCGTATCGCGCAGCCGCCTTCTGGTCATTGCGGCGAGCTGCTGGACGCTGGCGATGCTCGCAAGCGGTTTTGCCTTCTCTTTCGCCTATCTGCTGGTCACCCGCGTCATGCTCGGTATCGCCACCGCGGCCGCCTGGCCGTGCGTAGCGTCGCTGACCGGCGATTTTTTCCAACCACAGGATCGCGCCGGGGCCTTCGGTCTGATCGTCGCAGGAGAGTTCGTCGGCGCCGGTGCGGGCTTCGTCGTGGCCGGCGGGGTCTCGAGCATTCTGGACTGGCATTGGGCATTCTTCGCCATGGCGCTGCCCGCTGTGGCGCTCGCCTGGGCGGTGCATCGTTATCTGCCCGAGCCGCAGCGCGGTTCGCAGGGCTGGCTGTCCATGCATGAGCCTGAGGCGCAGCCCGCAGAACGCAAGCGCAGGGCCGAGGCGGGCAGCGGCGCCCAATCTGCCAACGCCTCGGTGCAGAAAAAGGCGAAACAGCAGCGCATCCGACCGCGCGAGGAGCTCATTTTGCGCGCCGATCCGCGGCAGCTGGGGCTGTGGAAGACGGTCGGCTATCTGCTGCGTTTGCCAACCTACCGCCTGCTGATCATTGCTTCCTCACTGGCCTATTATTTTCTCTCGGGAGTGCGTGCTTTCTTGATGATTTTTTTCACCGCCCAGTGGCATGTCAGTCGCGGCACGCTCGCGGGCACGGTGGCGGCCATCGGACTCGGTGCGCTGGGCGGGGTCGTCATGGGCGGTCGTATCTCGGAGCATCTGCTGCGCAAGGGTGAGTTGAATGCGCGACTGCTCGTGCCGGCCGTCGGACTGCTCGCCTCGGTGCCGCCGTTCGCGCTCGCCTTCTGGGTGCATAACGCATGGCTCGGAGTGCCATTGACGACCATCGGCGTGACGCTTCTCAGTGCCGCCATCGCGCCTATCGATGCGGCCAGGCTCGATATCGTGCATCCGGACCTGTGGGGGCGCGGCGAAGCCGGACGCATGGTGCTGCGCTCGGCGCTCGATGGCAGTGCGCCGGTACTGTTCGGCATCCTTGCGGTGCAATTGGGGGGAGGAACCACCGGATTGGAGCGAACGATGCTGCTGATGCTGATCCCCATGCTGGCGGCCGGAAGCCTGGTCATCCCGGCCCGTCGCAGCTACGCGCGGGACGTCATGACTGCAGCGGCCTCCGTGCAAGCCACGCGGCAGTACACCGATACGCAGGCCCGCCAGCAGCGCGGCTCAGGTTCTCCCTGAGGATGTGGTGCTGCTAGCGCGTGCAACATCGTCTGCGAGCCGCCCCACCAGCCGGCTCATGGCAGCGGCCTGGCTCTCAACCGATCCCTGAAAGGGTTCCGTCAGGTGCACGCTTCGATGCACCGTGGTGCGCGGCGGGCTGCCTTGCAGTAGAACCCAGTCGGCATCCAGTTCCACCACGCCCGCGCCGCGTGGCTGGAAGGAGAGGATATCGACCACGACTCCCCGCGCATCCGCAGGGGCGCTGTTGTCCGGTCCGATGACCATGCCTGCCGGAAGTCTCTGTTGCAGGTCCTGGGTGAGCACCCGGCGCACCATATCTCCGAAGTCTCCTCCCCAGCGGTCCTGAGAGGAAAGACTCAGCTGGTAGTTGTGCTCGCCCTGGACGATTTCTCTGCGATCGAGCACCGCCGGGACATGCACGGCGTCAACCTTGATCGGTGCCGGCACGTGCAGCTGCGTTGGCGCAACCACACTGGTCGGTTCGAGCGAATAGAAGCGCGTCGGAGGGCTGCTGCCGCAGCCAGCCAGCACGACAGCGGTCATGAGCGCGCCTGTTACTCTTACTCTCATGGTGAGTCATCCACCCGGCCTCTGATCAGGGCCTCGGGATTGCGGTCCAGGTAGTCGGCCAGGGAGCGGACCGCGCGTGCCGCCTCGGTGATCTCCCCGACCGTCGATTCGAGGCCATTCTGAGTGGCGCTCCCGCCGACGAGCTGCTGCGCGGACCTGACCGCGGCGTCCAGATCGTTCGCCGTGCTGCGCAGGCGGCTGATGATCTGCGGGACCTGCGGTGCGGCACTCGAGGTCATCTGATGGATCTGCCGCAATGCCGCGTCGAGCTGGCTGATCGCATCCTTGATGCGCGGCGAGCCGACCAGCGTGTCAATCCTGTGAGTCGCGTCCAGGACGTTGCGCGCGATCTGCTCGATCGGAACCTTGTTGATCCGCGTGACGATGGAGGTGAGTCCGCCACCCGATTCAGCGGGGATCTGCGGCATGCCGTCAACTACGCCAGGCAACGCGACCGCTGCCCCCGGCAGCATCTCGAGGCTCACCTGGTAGCTGCCGACCAAGGGGGGGTTCTGGTCCAGCCGCGCGCGCAGCCCCTTGCTCACCAATTGTGTGATCGCGGCGGTCAGTGCGGCAGAGCCGCCCGGCTGGCTGACGCCCTGGATGTGAAACAGCGAGGGATAGAGCGCCAGTGTGGTGGGCATCGACAGCTGATCAGTTTGTGCATCGTAGCTGAAGCCGATCTGGCGTATTTCCCCCACCGTGAAGCCGTGCAGTTTCACCGGATCGCCGCTCTTGAGCGAACCGACGTCGCCCTGGAAGGAAACTTCGTAGAGCACGGGGGCTGCCCCGGCGGGGGCAACGGGTTCGTGCTCCAGCCCGATGAACTGCTTGATCGGCTTGCCCGGACCCGGATCCATGACGATCGTGGGACCCGACAGCACCGCGGCGAGGGAGGACGGATCGCTCAGGCTCGGGTTGGCGCCGCGCAGCCAGAAGCGTGTACCGGTGCGCAGAAACTTGGTGGCGCTATCATCGATCGTCACGGTCACCTTCACCGCATCCCCGGCGTCATCCAGCCGCACGGCGCTCACGGTGCCGATGACGGTGCCGCGAAACTCCACGTTGCTGTTCTTGGGCTTGAGGTCGTGGCTGTCGTCGAAGCGGATCGTGATCGTCTCATTGCCGCTGAGCAGCGTCCTTATTCCCAGCCAGCCAACCACGATCAATGCGGCGACGGGAATGCCCCAGATCCAGCCAGGCCACCAGCCCCGGTGCACTTTCGCGTGGGGCCGTTCCGGCTTCACGGTTGACCCGGCCGATGCGTGTGTGTCGGTCATGGCTTTGCGGCCCGCGCGGCATCCCACATGAGCCGCGGATCAAATGTCACGGAAGCAATCATGGTCAGAAACGTCATCAGCAGGAAGGCGGTCGCCCCCCAGCTGGCGCTGCCCGAACCCAGAGCGCCAAAGTTCATCAGCGGCACGAAGAAAACGATGGCGAATGGATCGGTCTTCGACCAGCGGCCCGACTCGGCAACGATGCGAAAGGTCTCGGTCTTTGCTACCAGATGACGATCCGAGCGCCGCCACACCGACAGCACACACCAGCCTATAGCAAAGATCTTCACCGCCGGGATCAGGATGCTGGTGCAGAACACCAGTGCGCCCAGCGGCCAGAGACCGTTCTGGAACAGATCATAGATACCGGTGAAGATCGTATAACCGCTCTGCGTGCCGAGCTGAGTCGACACGTTCATCGGATAGAGATTGGCGGGGAACAGCAGGATGAAGGCGGTCGCCAGCAGCGCTGCGGTTCGCACCTGCGCATGCGTTTTGCGGAACGTGAGCTTCGCGCCGCAGCGCGGACAGGGGCAGCCCTCCACCGAGCGCGGCTGCACCAGATCGCACGTCGTGCAGCCGATCATGTCATGGCCGGGATCGACCTGTACCTCTCCGCCGATCGCACGCCAGACGGTGCGCGGGTCCAGTGCCGCGCGCGACAGCATCGTCAGGATCGCGGCCGCGATGAAGCAGGCGCCCCCGAGCTCGATCGAGATCTGCGCCTGGCTGATATTGCTCAGGCGGTAATAGCCCACGCAGGCGGCCAGCAGATACACATCCAGCATCGCGAACGGATCAAGCCACACGGCCCAGCGAAATGCCGGGCCCAGCCACGGCGCACGATGTCCAAATCGAAGCGCGGCCAGAACGGCCGACAGCAGGCCGAAGCGCAGAAAGGGCAGCAGGATCAGCAGCACCGCGCTCAGTCCCGCCAGAAGGATCCAGCCGCTGCCCCAGAGCTGGAAAATGCCCCCGGCGATGACGTTCGAGGCGTGCAGGCCGAAGATATCGACCCGTATCAGCGGCAGGATGTTGACCGGAAACAGCAGCACGAAGGTCGCAAGCGCGCAGGCGAGGGCAGCGCCGAGGCTGCGTCCGCTGGTCTTCTCGAGGGGTGCGCGGCAGCCGATGCAGACGGCGGTACTTCGCGCCGGCAGAACGGGCAGCTCTTCCAGGGTGCCGCAATCGGGACAGGCGATGGTCACATCGGTAGGCAAGGTGTACGGCACCGAGCGCCGCAGCACGAAGCATCCAGCAGCAGCGAGGCCGATGGACCCGGGAACGGTCCGTTCGCGCGGTGGCGAATCCCGCAACTGCCCGCCATCCCCGGCCGACACGCCGCCCGGCTGGGCGGCTGCGCCCCTGGCAGACCCCGCGGCGGGGTGCACGACACACCCAGGTCGCGTCAAGCAGGCTATTCTGACAACCAGACGTGTTACGGCTGCAGCCCAGGGGACCGTTTGCTTTCATTAGACTCCCAGCCATGAGCAGCTTTCAGTCCGCACCCCCGGTGACGGCCCGCGGCCGGCCGCAGGAGCCGTCGGCGCCACTCGATGCCGCCTTGTGCCTGCCCGCCTCGGCCCTGCAGGCACTGTGCGAAGGCCGGGCGCGCGATCCCTTCGCCTGGCTCGGACCCCATCGGCTCGATGACTCGCAGTGCATCGTGCGTGTTTACCTGCCGCCCGCCGAGGCGGTGGAGGTGCACGATGCCGCCAGTGGGGCGCTGCTGTGCCGCCTGCAGGCGCTGCAGTCGGAGGGGCTGTTTGCCGGGCGTATCCCCGCGCAGCGACGCTATCGGCTGCGCATTCACTGGCCGGGGGGCGTGCAGCAGGAAACGGAGGATCCGTATGCCTTCGGGCTGCTGCTCGGGGACACGGACCTCTACCTGCTCGCGGAAGGGACCCACCAGGCACTGGGCCACTGCCTGGGCGCCCAGGTGCTGAAGCTCGACGGCGTACACGGTGTGCGCTTTGCGTTGTGGGCGCCCAACGCACAGCGCGTCTCCATCGTGGGCGACTTCAATGGCTGGGACGGGCGGCGTCATCCGATGCGCATGCGCGTGGAGGCCGGCGTCTGGGAGCTGTTCATCCCGCGCCTGCCCCCCGGCACGTTATACAAGTACGAGATCCTCGGGCCGCATGGCCTGCTGCCGCTCAAGGCCGATCCCGTGGCCCTGCAGATTGAAACACCGCCGCGCACTGCGTCGATCGTCGCCGATCCTGCGCCCTTTGCGTGGAGCGATGCGGCCTGGCTCGAGGCGCGGGCCGCTGCCGGCGGCCTGGTCCACGGGCCGCTGTCGATCTACGAGGTGCACGCCGGCTCCTGGCGGCGCGGCCTGGACTGGGATCAGCTGGCCGATCAGCTCATCCCCTATGTCTGCGAGCTCGGCTTCACCCATATCGAGCTGATGCCGGTGATGGGACATCCGTTCGGCGGCTCCTGGGGCTATCAGGTGCTCAGCCAGTATGCACCCGCCGCGCAGTACGGCACCCCGGCGCAGTTTGCGCGCTTCGTGGACCGCTGCCACGCGGTCGGGCTGGGCGTGATCCTCGACTGGGTGCCGGGACATTTCCCGACCGACCCGCACGGTCTGGCAAGCTTCGACGGCACGGCGCTCTATGAGCACGCCGATCCGCGCGAGGGCTTTCATCCGGAGTGGAACACCGCGCTCTACAACTTCGGGCGCAACGAGGTGCGTGCCTTTCTCATCAGCAGTGCGCTGCACTGGCTCGAGCACTATCACGTGGATGGGTTGCGCGTGGATGCCGTGGCCTCGATGCTGTACCGGGACTATTCACGCCGTGCCGGAGAGTGGATTCCCAACCGGTACGGTGGACGCGAGAACATCGAAGCGATCGAGTTTTTGCGCCTTCTGAACGACGCCATTGCCACGCGCGTGCCCGGTGCCCTGACCATTGCCGAGGAGTCCACCGCCTGGCCGGGCGTGACGCAGGCCACGCGCTACGGCGGCCTCGGCTTCTCATACAAGTGGAACATGGGATGGATGCACGACACGCTGCGTTACATGAAGCACGATCCGCTCTGGCGCGCGCACGATCACCACGACATGACCTTCGGGCTGCTGTATGCGTTTTTCGAGCGCTTCGTGCTGCCGCTCTCGCACGACGAGGTCGTGTACGGCAAGGGCTCGCTGATCGGACGCATGCCCGGAGATCCCTGGCAGCGCTTCGCCAATCTGCGCGCCTACTTCGCCTTCATGTGGACGCAGCCTGGCAAGAAGCTGCTGTTCATGGGCGGGGAGTTCGCGCAGGACTGGGAATGGAACCACGACGGTGAGCTCGACTGGGTGGCCCTCGAGCATCCGCTGCATCGCGGCGTGCAGTACCTCATCTCCGATCTTAACCGCCTGTACCGTCACGAGAGTGCGCTGCATGGGCTCGATCACGACGCCGAGGGATTTCGCTGGCTGGTCGTCGATGACAACGCCAACAGCGTATTCGCCTGGATTCGCAGCGCCGGTACTCAGGCGCCGCCGCTCATCGTCGTGAGCAACTTCACCCCGCAGCCGCGACTGGCCTATCGCGTGGGCGTGCCGGCCGGCGGAGGCTACCGCGAGATCCTCAACACCGATGCGGCGATCTACGGCGGCAGCAATCTCGGCAATGGCGGCTGGGTGGTGGCGCACGAGATTGCCTCGCATGGCCAGCCGTACTCGCTGGAGCTGACGCTGCCGCCGCTGGCCACCGTGCTGCTGCGACATGACGGTTGAGACGCCGGGGGTGGCGGCTGCACCCAGCGTCGTGACCGCTGCACGCAGCGTGACCGCGCCAGCCTCCGATGGAGTTGTCTCGGCGGGCGCTGCGTGGCCGCTGGGCGCCACGGCGGATGCCGCGGGTGTCAATTTCGCCGTCTTTGGCGGCCGCGCCGAGCAGCTTTATGTGTGTCTGTTCGACCCTTCGGGCCGCCAGGAGCTGCGCCGCGTGGCGTTGCCGGAGTGCACCGATGAGATCTGGCACGGGCACATCGCCGGTATCGGGGTTGGACAGTTATACGGGCTGCGCGCGCAGGGCCCTTACGAGCCCGAGCGTGGCCATCGCTACAACGTCAACAAGCTGCTGGTGGACCCGTATGCGCGCGCCCTTGCCGGGGCTCTGCGCTGGTCCGATGCCCTGTTCGGCTATCGCCTGGCCTCGCCGCGCGCGGATCTGTCCTTCGACCGGCGTGACAGTGCCGGGGGGGTACCGAAGTGCGTCGTGACCAGCGAGCAGTTCGACTGGCGCGGCGATCGTCCGCCGCGCGTGCCCTGGGCGGACACGATCATCTATGAGACGCATCTGCGTGGTCTGACGATGCGCCTGCCCGGCATCCCGGAAGCGCAGCGTGGTACGGCCGCCGCGCTCGGCCATGAGCGCACCATTGCCTACCTGCTCGAGCTGGGCATCACCGCCGTCGAGCTGCTGCCGATCCATGCGCTGGTGCACGATCGGCCGCTGGTGGATCGGGGCCTGCTCAACTATTGGGGCTACAACACACTGGCTTTTTTCGCCCCCGAGCCGCGCTATCTAGCCAGTGGCCAGCCGGCCGAGCTCAAGAATGCGATCCGCTCACTGCACGCGGCGGGCATCGAAGTGCTGCTCGATGTGGTCTACAACCACACCTGCGAGGGCAGCGAACGCGGCCCGACTCTGTCCTTCCGCGGCCTGGATCACGCCGGGTACTACCGCCTGCAGGCCGACAATCCGCGCTCGTGCGTCAATGACACCGGTGTGGGCAACACGGTCAATTTCAGCCATCCGCGCATCATCCAGCTGACGCTCGATTCGCTGCGACACTGGGTGCAGAACTATCACGTCGACGGCTTTCGCTTTGACCTGTGCGCGACTCTCGGTCGCGAGAACCAGGGCTTCGAACAGGGCGCAGGCTTCTTCGATGCGCTGATGCAGGATCCGGTGCTCGCCGGGGTGAAGCTCATCTCCGAGCCCTGGGACAGCGGGCCGGGCGGCTACCAGCTTGGCAATCATCCGCCCGGCATGGGTGAATGGAACGATCGCTTTCGCGATGACGTGCGCCGCTTCTGGCGCGGTGACTCGGGCCAGCGCGGCGCCCTGGCGGCGCGTCTGCAGGGCTCGGCGGACGTGTTCGATCATCAGCGTCGCCGCCCCTGGGCGTCGATCAACTTCATCACCGCGCACGATGGGTTCACGCTGGCGGATTGGACCAGCTACAGCCAGAAGCACAATGAGGCCAACGGCGAGGACAATCAGGATGGCAGCAGTGACAACGAGAGCAACAATTGGGGCGTGGAAGGCGCCACCGATGATCCATTGATCATCGAGCGGCGCGCGCGCGTGCGCCGCGCGATGCTGGCGACGCTGCTGTTCTCTCACGGTACGCCGATGCTGCTGGGCGGGGACGAGTTTGACCGCACGCAGCAGGGCAACAACAACGCGTATTGCCAGGACTCGGAGTTGTCCTGGCACGACTGGTCGCTGGCCGATTCACCCGGCGGGCGCTCGATGCGCGCCTATGTCGCCAGGCTGATCGCCCTGCGGCGCGAGCAGCGCTGCCTGCGCAGCCCCTATTTTCAGCACGGCCTCATCGAAGCGTTGCCGCAGGTGCGCGACATCGAATGGTTCGATGAAAACGGCGACACCATGCGTCCGGAGGACTGGGGTTACTGGGAAGGACGGCTGCTGTGCGTGCGGCGGGCGATGCGGCTGGCGGACGGCAGCGGCGAGCTGTGCCTGCTGCTGGTGAACAGTACCCTCGAGACGCACGCCTTCCAGCTGCCGCAGCCGCTGTTCAACTGGACGCTGCGCGTGGACAGTGCGGATCCGGGCCTGCCCGAGCGCGCCATCGAGAGCCTGCAGATCGATGTCGGCGCCCAGAGCGTGCAGCTGCTCAGTGCGCGCGTGGCGCAGAGCGCAGAGCGTGCCCTGGTGCACGGGCCGCAGGATGCGGCGGTGCAGCCGGAGAAGGTGCCGCGGCCCATACCCCCCAAGGTGCCGGCAACGATTGCGTAAGCAGCGAACGTCCCTTCAAATCAGTAGTACGCCAGGGTCTGCACCCCGATCGGGGCTGCAATGTGGCTGCAAAGCAGCCAAGCCGCCCGGCAGCCGGCTCAGGTTGGAATGCCGTGCACCATGGGCGTGCGAAAGCCCATCACGGCCCAAGCGGCGAGCAGTTTCCACATCAGTTTTCCAGAACGGCCGGCGTAATTGGGTACGTTTTCGGACAGCGCCACACCGCTGCGCTTCTGCGCAGTCATGACCCGCATTTCCAAAGCCTGAACAGGTCCAGCCAAGCGAGCGCGATAGAACGTCAACCAGTGTCCTTTGGTGAAATCCAGGAACATGGCCGAGTTGCAGCAGGTCGCAACCATCCGCCGTGTCGGGGAATTGGCTTTGAGCCTGTGAGCTTCCATCCGGTCACCGCCCTGCACGCATCGGACACGGTCTTTTCGATAAAGAACGACGTCGGTACCCCCGTCGGCATCGAGCACCGGCGGCGCAGCGGGCAGCGACTCGATCTGCCGACCCGCCTCCTGGCAGCTCGTGCAATAGCAAGCGGCATGCACAATCGGTGCACCGGTCACTTCCAGAACGACTGCACCGCATCGGCATGCTGCACTGCTATTGCCGATCGTATACGCGCACATCGTGTTCGGTTTCGCCGGAGGGTCTGATGACTGTCTGCGTAAGAGTCAGTACCTTTCTATCCTTGGAATAAGAGGTCCTCATATTGCCCACGACCTTGCCGCCGCGAAAATAGGTGGTACGGACAGCGCCGCCTTTGATGGGAAAGGTCTCGATCGAATCTATATTCGAATTGTTGGTCAACGCATGAGGTTTGCCGTCGCGTCTATAGATGGTTTCCTGCGTGATCGATTGCCCGTCTGCGGTATGCAGATGGATGGTTAGATGGATTTCGCCGTCTGCCGTCGCCTCGTAAGTGCGCTGCTCACTCTGTGGCGCAGGTCCTGGTTGGTATCTGGACTTCGCGACATTCAGCGTCCAACTGCCGATGGCGGGATCCGGCGAGCCCTGACCAAATGCCGCCACCGAAACAATCAGCGAAACGGTTACGACGAGAGCTTTCCATGGCTTCATGAGTCTCTCCCTGAGACAGGATTGGATGACGCGTGTGCTGTGGCGTCTTGTTATTTTTCCTGCTGATACCGTCCGCGCCCTCATACCATGCGCGTTTCTGCCGTCCTCATCAAGCGGCCACGATCAGGCGCCGAGCCGCTTGGGCGCCAGATGCGGGCGCGCTTGGCGAGGCGGCGGGCCCCGGGCGGGTACGGCTGCACTGTAATGAAGGTGCGAGCTCGCAATCCGTGATGTGCGCCACCTCCGCTTCGTCGCCGCACTGGGATCATGGCCGCAATGCGACTACTGCCACGAGTGTGGCCACTGCGTTGCAACATAATATTTCAATTCAGAGGAGTGCCTGCGGCGAACCGGCTGCTGGGGGTGAGCGATGACGGCGGCGGTACGCGTGCTGGTGGTCGAGGATTCCGTCGCGGAAGCGGAGCTTGCGATGCGCGCGCTCGCGCGCGCCGGCATTGGCTGCGAGTTCCGGCGTGTGCAGACCGAGGCCGACGTGCGTGAGGCGCTCGAGCGCTTCAGCCCGCAGATCATTCTCTCGGACTTTCGTCTGCCGGGATTCGACGGACTGTCGGCGCTGGCCATTGCACGCGAGCTGGCACCGCAGGTGCCGTTCGTATTCGTCTCCGGCACGATCGGTGAGGAGCGCGCCATCGAGGCGCTGCATCGGGGGGCGATCGACTACGTTCTCAAGGACAACCTGACGCGGCTTGCGCCGGCGGTGCGTCGGGCATTGGCTGAGGCCGACAGCCGTGCCGAACGGCGGCGCCAGGAGGTGCAGATCGCGCACCTGACGCGCGTGCTGCGCATGCTCGGGGGCGTCAATGGCGCGGTGCTGCGCATCCGTGACCGCACCGAGCTGTTCGACGAGTGTTGCCGCCTGGCGGTCGCCGTGGGCGGCTACGCCGCCTGCGTCGCAATGCTGCAGCGTCCAGGTGCGCGCGAGCTGCAGGTCATCGGCGGCGCCGGCGCAGACGCGGCGGCAGACGAGGCGCTGCGCGCGCTGGCAATGCGACCGCAGACATGGGCGGGCGGTTCGATCCGCGCGCTGCTCGAGAACGCCACCGATCCTCTGGTCAGTCAGACGGCCGATCTGCCCGCCGGGCTGCGGTTGCTGATTGCCCTGCCGCTGCAGCTGGAGCAGACGGCGATGGGAGCGCTGGTGCTCGCCACGCGCGAGCAGGCGCTGATTGGCGCGGAAGAACTGCGCATGCTGCAGGAGGTGGCGGCCAACTTATCGTTCGCCCTGCAGTATCTGCGCAAGGGCAACGAGGTGCAGTTTCTCTCGTACTTCGATCCGCTGACCGGGCTCGCCAAGCGACCGCTGTTCTGCGAACGGCTCAAACGGCTGCTCAGCCGCAGCGGCGAGAGTGAAGGGCGCTGCGCCATCGCTGTGGTGGATATCGAGAAGCTCAGCATCATCAACGACTCCATCGGCCGGCATGCGGGCGATCGGCTGCTGCAGCACGTGGCCGAGCGTCTGCGCCGTCATTTTCACGATACCGAGTGCATCGCGCAGTTCGGCGGCGGCACCTTTGCCGTGGCGCTCGCCGCGCAGGGCACGGACGGCAAGGCAGTGGACACGCTGCAGACGCGCCTCGCAGCGATCTTCGATCCGCCGTTCGAGCTCGAGGGTCGCACGATTCCGCTCGGCACGAAGTCGGGTTGGGCGCTGTATCCGGCCGATGGCCGCGAGACCGAGGGGCTGGTGCAGAACGCCGAGGCGGCGCTGCGCGATGCACGCGTGAGCGGTCAGCGCTCCCTGCATCGCACGCTGCAGCAGCGCTCGGAGGTGCACGCGCGGCTGCAGCTGGAACAGGCGCTGCGCCTGGCGATCGAGCGGCGTCAGTTCGAACTGCACTACCAGCCGATCATGAGCCTGGCCACGCGTCGCATCGACGGCGCCGAGGCGCTCATCCGCTGGCGCCATCCCGAGGAAGGGCTCATCGCACCCGGTGCGTTTCTGCCGCTGCTGGAATCAACCGGCCTGATCCTGCCGGTGGGCGATTGGGTCATCGGGCAGGCGGCGCAGGATCGCCAGCAGTGGCACAAGCTCGGCATGCCGGCCGGGCGCATCGCGGTGAATATCTCGCCGACGGAGCTGCGCCGCGCCGCGTTCGCGCAGCGCTTCCTCGAGCACACCCGGGACTGGTCCAATGCGCTCTGCGGGCTGGACGTGGAGATCACCGAGGGGTCGCTGCTGGGCGATCACGCTGCCGCGCTCGAGGAGCTGCAGCGACTGCGTAACTCCGGCATCTGTATCGCCATCGATGACTTCGGCACCGGCTACTCATCGCTCAGCCGACTGTCCGAGCTGCCCGTGGACCGGCTGAAGATCGACCGCTCTTTCATCGCCAAGCTGCCGCATGACGAGGCCGGCCGCACACTGGTACAGACCATCATCACGCTCGCGCACGCCTTCGGCATGACGGCCGTGGCCGAGGGAGTAGAGAGCCTCGAGCAGCTCGATGCGCTGGTGGAGCTCGGCTGCGATCGGGTGCAGGGCTATCTCATCAGCCCGCCCGTGAACGCGCAGGCGTATGTGGCGCTGCTGCAGCAGGATTATGCAGCGCTGCTGCGGCGATAGGGTCACCTGGGCAGGGGCGGATCGAGCGGGCGGGGCGCAGCGCAGCGCCTGAATTATCTAGCGCAGCGCCGCGAGCAGCCGATCGATGTCCGCTTCCTGATGTGCGGCGGACAGAAAGCCCACCTCGTAGGCGCTGGGCGCCAGATAGATGCCCTCATCCAGCAGCCGATGGAACAGCGGCGCGAAGCCTGCGGCTGCATCGGCGGGCATCGCCCGCAGCGAGCGTATCGGTGAGAGGGACTTGCCGGCAGGCGCGGTGCCGCCGCTGCGCAACCAGAAGATCGAGCCCACACGCTGCAGGCTGAGGTGTCGAGCCTCCCCGAGTCCTTGCTGCAGCCGCTGACCGAGCGATTCGAGCTGTCGATAGACGCGGCCGTCCTCCAGCCGCTTGAGCGTGGCGAGCCCCGCGCACATGGCGAGCGGGTTGGCGCTCAGCGTGCCCGCCTGGTACACGGGTCCGGCCGGAGCCACGAGCTCCATGAGCGAGCGCCGGCCGCCATAGGCCCCGACCGGGAAGCCACCGCCGATGACCTTGCCGTAGGTCACCAGATCCGGATGGATGCCGCTGAGGCCCGCGTAGCCCTGGAAGCCGAGCCTGAAGCCGCTGATGACTTCATCAAAGATGAGCAGCGCGCCGTGCGCGCGCGCGAGCGCCGCCAGGCGCTGCAGAAATTCCGGCCGCTGCGGCAGCAGGCCATAGTTGGCCGGCAGCGGCTCGATGATCGCGGCGGCGATGTGCTTGCCCTCGCGGGCGAACATCGCCTCGAGCGCGGCCTCGTCATCCAGCGGTGCGATCAGCGTTTCCTGGACGACGTCGGGCGCCAGTCCCGCGCTGTCGGGCACCGGTGCCTCGGCCAACCCCGAGCCGGCCTTGAGCAGCATCGCGTCGGCATGGCCGTGGTAGCAGCCTTCGAACTTGAGGATCTTCGAACGCCCGGTCGCTGCGCGTGCCACCCGCAGCGCCGACATCACCGCCTCGGTGCCGGAATTCACGAAGCGAATGCTCTCGACCCACGGCAGTCGGCTGGTGATGTACTCGGCGAGCTCCAGGCTGTAGGGCTCGGCGGTGCCCAGGCTCCAGCCCCGCTCGAGCGCGCCCGCGGCTGCGGCGCGCACGCTGGCGTCGCCGTGACCGAGAATCAGCGGCCCGAAGGCCATGCAGAAGTCGAGATATTCGCGTCCGTCGACGTCGCGCAGGCGGCTGCCGGCGCCGCCAGTCATGAATCGCGGTGTGCCGCCCACGCCGCGAAAGGCACGCACGGGCGAGTGCACGCCACCGGGAGAGACGCGCCGCGCACGCGCGAACAGGGCCTCGGAGTGCGGGGAGGGGACGGCGTCTGCGCCAGGCTGCTCGGCGCTCACGCGCCGAGCCACTCGCGCGCATATCGCGCGCCGTAGGTGATGATCATGCTGGCGCCGGCGCGGCGAAAAGCGGTCAGTACCTCCCGGTGCAGGGCGGCGCGGTTGGCGAGCCCCTGCGCAGCCAGGGCCTCGAGCGCGGCAAATTCCCCGCTGACGTGATAGACGGCCCAGGGCTTGCGGATCGCCTGGGAGAGCTCGCGCAGCAGGTCGAGATAGGGCAGGCCGGGCTTGACCATGAGGATATCGGCGCCTTCGGCGGCATCGCGCTCGGCGCACTGCCAGGCATCGCTCGGGCGCGCCGGGTCGAGCTGGTAGGTGGAGCGGTCCTTGAGCGCACCGGCGCGTGGGGTGGACTCGGCGGCGACGCGGAAGGGGCCGTAGAGGGCGGAGTGAAACTTCGCCGCGTAGCTCATGAGAACGGTGCGTGGCAGGCGCGCCTCATCGAGGGCGCGGCGGATCGCGCCGATGCGCCCGTCCATCATGTCGCTCGGGGCCACGCAGTCCGCGCCGGCCTGCGCGTACGCCACGGCCGCCTGTGCCAGCTCGGGCAGCGTCGCGTCATTGTCGACGTGATCGCCCTCGGCCGACAGGACCCCACAGTGTCCATGCGGTGTCGAGGAGCACAGGCACACGTCCACCGCCAGCCACAGATCCGCCCCGAAGCGGCGCTTGAGCGCCTCGATCTGCCCCGCCGTGTAGGACCAGTCGATGTGGCGTTCGCTTCGGGCCTGTGGCACGCCGAAGAGCAGGAAGCTGCGTACGCCTGCCTTGAGGTCCGCCTCGACCTGGCGCGGCAGGGAGTCGGCCGTATCCTGATGCACGCCGGTCAGCCCCGGGACCGGCTGTGGGCGGGCGCTGCCTTCGGCGACGAACAGCGGCTGGATGAGCTGCTCGGGGTGCACGTGCACCTCGCGGGTCAGGGCGCGAATGTGCTCGCTCTGGCGCAGCCGACGCAGGGTCAGGCTCGACGGGCTCGACATGGCTGGGCGGCGGGGCTCACCATAATTCCCGGGATTCTGCCGTCTCGCGCACCGCCAGGGGTCACTGAAGTGTCATGGCCCACGGCCCGGCCGCTGCCGGCACGTGCAGCCCGTGCGGCGCGTCGCATCGCCCGCAGCGCCGGGCAACGCATACCCGGCGGCCTTCAACTTATGAGCCCAAGGTTATGACCTGCGGCGGCACACTACGGACCATGTCCCAGAGCGCCGTACAAGCCTTCCCCCAGCCCGCCGCTCGCCCCGCCCTGGCGGTCATCGATGCGGCGCTGGCGCAGAAAATCGAGAACAGCACGGCGCTGCTGCGCCGGGCCGTGAGCGAGTTCGGGCGCGTCGTGTACGCCAACAGCCTGGGCGCCGAGGCGGTGGTACTGACCGACCTGATCTGCACCGAAGTGCCGCAGATCGACATCATCACCATCGACACCGGGCGGCTGCCTGAGGAGACGCTCTCGCTGCTCGAGCGGCTCGAGCGCCGCTACCAGCGGCGCATCCAGGTCTACTACCCCGATGCGACCGCGGTCGAGCGCTACGTGCGCGAGCAGGGCATCAATGGCTTCTACAACGGCCTGCAGGAGCGCCTCTCCTGCTGCCAGATTCGAAAGATCGAGCCCTTCAAGCGCGCCATTACCGGCTATGCCGCCTGGGTCACGGGACTGCGGCGCGAGCAGTCCGAGACGCGCGCGGCCGGCGAGGCCATCGCGACGGACCCGAACGGGCTCGCCAAGGTGAGCCCACTGCTCGAGTGGTCCGAAGCCAACGTCTGGACCTATATCCTCGCGAAGAAGCTGCCTTACAACGTGCTGCACGATCGAGGCTATCCGAGCATCGGTTGCGCGCCCTGCACGCGCGCCATCGAGCCAGGCCAGGAACACCGCGCGGGCCGCTGGTGGTGGGAGCAGGCCGATTCGCGCGAGTGCGGACTGCATCCGCGCCGCCGTCCCGCCGCCGCCGGCTGAGCGCTGAGCCGCCGGCCCCTGCCGGGCCGCTTGCGCCGATCAGCTGCCCATGGATTACCTGCCGGTCTTCCTCGATCTCGCCGGCCGCCGCGTCGTGCTGGTGGGCGGCGGGGAAGTCGCCCTGCGCAAGGCGGTGCTCCTGCTCGAAGCACACGCCTTGGTGCGGGTCGTCGCCCCCTCACTGCATCCGGAGCTCGAGCGCCTGCGCGAGGCGGGCAGGCTCGAGTATCTGCAGCATGAGTTTGTACCCGAGCAGCTCGCGGGCGCGGTGTTCGTCATCGCAGCGACCGATCGCGCCGAGGTCAATCGGGCTGTCGCGGCGGCGGGGAGCGCGCTGGGGCTGTTCGTCAACGTCGTGGACGATGCCGGAGCCTCCAGTGCCATCCTGCCGGCGATCGTCGATCGCTCGCCGGTGATCCTCGCCGTCAGCACCGGTGGGCAGTCCCCGACGCTCGCGCGCCGCCTGCGCGGCCAGCTCGAGGCACTGCTGCCCGAGCGGCTCGGCGCGCTGGCACGATTTCTCGGCCGCTGGCGCGAGCTGGTGCGCGAGGCACTGCCGGATGCGGTTCGACGCCTGCGCTTCTGGGAGCGTGTGATCGAGGGCGCTGTCGCGAGCCAGGTGCTCGCGGGCGACGAAGCTGCCGCCGAGGCTGAGCTGCAATCCGAGCTTCGCCGCCAATCGCGTGCGGCGGCGGACGGGGGCGAAGCGGCACCCACGCGCGGCGAGGTTTACCTGATCGGCGCCGGGCCTGGAGACCCGGATCTGCTGACGCTGCGCGCGCAGCAGCTGCTGCAGCAGGCCGATGTCGTGCTCTACGACCGGCTCGTCAGCGAGCGCATCCTGTCGCGCGCGCGACGCGAGGCGCTGCGCGTCTTCGTCGGCAAGCAGTCCGGCCGACACCGCGTCACGCAGGAGCGTATCCATGCGCTGATGCTCGAGTATGCGCAGCGCGGGTTGCGCGTTGCGCGTCTCAAGGGCGGCGATCCCTTCGTCTTCGGGCGCGGCGGTGAAGAGATGCAGGTGTTACGCACCGCGGGCGTGCCGGTGACGGTCGTTCCGGGCATCACCGCCGCGCTCGGCGCCGCGGCCAGCGCGGGCTTGAGCCTCACGCAGCGCGGACTGTCCCAGGCCGTCACGCTGGTGACGGCGATGGGCGAGGGCGCCGAGGCGCTCGACTGGCGCTCGCTCGCTGCGCCGCTGCAGACGGTCGTGTTCTACATGGGCGTCGCGCAGCTGGAGCGCATCGTGGAACGCCTCGTCGCTCATGGGGCACCGGCGAGCCGGCCGGTCGCGATCGTGGAACAGGCGACGCTGCCCTCCGAGCGGCTGCTGGTCGGCACGCTTGCGACGATCGCCCGCGAAGCCGCCAGCGCCGGCATCGGTGCACCCGCCCTGCTGATCGTCGGGGAAGTCGCCGCGCAGGCTTGCCAGCGTCGCGCCAGCGTTGAATCATTGCTGCCATGAAAATCGTGCGCGACTTCGTCGATGCCATCGGTCACACGCCGCTGATCCGTCTGCGGCGCCTGAGCGATGAGACCGGCTGCGAGATCCTCGGCAAGGCCGAGTTCATGAATCCCGGCGGCTCAGTCAAGGACCGTGCCGCGCGCGGCATCATCCTCGATGCCGAGAAGCGCGGGGTGCTCCAGCCCGGCGGCACGGTGGTCGAGGGCACCGCGGGAAACACCGGCATCGGCCTTGCGCACGTCTGCAATGCGCGCGGCTACCGCTGCATCATCGTCATGCCGGATAACCAGTCGCCCGAGAAGTACGGCCTCATCGAGGCCCTGGGTGCCGAGGTACGACGCGTGAAGGCCGTGCCGTACAGCGATCCGAATCACTATCAGAAAGTTGCGGGTCGCCTGGCCGATGAGCTGCCCGGGGCGATCTGGTCCAATCAGTTCGACAATACCGCCAATCGCCGCGCGCACCTGGAGACCACGGGTCCGGAGATCTGGCAGCAGACCGAAGGAGAGATCGATGCCTTCGTGTCCGCCAGCGGGACCGGTGGCACCCTGGCGGGCGTATCCGAGTTCCTGAAGTCACGCAATCCCCGGGTGCGCACGGTGCTCGCCGATCCACCCGGCAGCTCGCTCTACGAGTACATCCGTCACGGCGTCGTGAAGGCCACCGGCAGCGGCTCGATCACCGAGGGCATCGGTATCGGTCGCGTCACGGCGAATATGCAGGGCGCTCCCGTCGATGACGCCGTGCACGTCGAGGACCGCGAGACGGTGCAGTACGTGTACCGCCTGCTGCGCGAGGAGGGGTTGTTCGTGAGCAGCACCAGCGGCATCAATGTGGCCGCAGCAGTGCGCATTGCGCGCGAGATGGGCCCGGGCCACACCATCGTCACGGTGCTGTGCGACACCGGGTCGAAGTACCTCTCACGGCTCTTCAATCGTGAGTGGCTTGCGCAGAAGGGGCTGCTGGAGGCGGCCGGTTTCGCGCCCGGAACGTGATCGCCTTACTGGACCGCGCCGCGCGGGACCGCTAGCCTCTGGCCCATTATGAAAAATTGCCAGTTGCTGCCGGGCATGCGCCCGCTCCGCTCCCCCTCACATCGCTCCCCTGCACCGTCCAGCCTGCCGGCTCGACTGTGTATCGCTCTGCTTGCCGCGCTCGGGCTGCTGCCGGCGCTGGCCGCCGCACAAGCCGCGCCTGCGACGCATGCGGGCTGGGTGTCGCGCCGCGTCGACGGCATCATGGGTACGCGCATCTTCGTGGAACTGTGGGCCGACGATACAGCCAAGGGCGAACAGGACATCGATGCGGTAATGGCGGAGATGCGCCACATCGACGACTCGATGAGCACTTTCAAGCCCACGAGCGAAGTGTCGATGGTCAATCGCGAGGCCGCCAGGCACCCCGTGGTGATCAGCCAGGAGCTCTTCGGTCTGCTGCAGACGGCGCTGCAATATTCGCGCATCTCGCACGGCGCGTTCGACATCACCTATGCGAGCGTCGGCTACCTGTACGATTTTCACACGCACAAGCGGCCCAACGCAGCGCAGATCAAGGCAGCTCTGCCGGCGATCGGCTATCAGCACATCGTGCTCGATCCCAGGCGGCGGACCGTATACTTCACGCGTCCGGGCGTGCGTATCGATCTGGGTGGAATCGCCAAGGGCTACTCGGTCGATCAGGGTATCGCCATCCTGCAGGCACGCGGCGTGACCAACGCGCTGGTGAACGCCGGCGGTGACAGTCGCGTGATCGGCGATCGGCGCGGCCGCCCGTGGATGGTCGGCATCCAGCATCCGGATCACCCCGACCAGGTCGTGACGCGCTTCCCGCTGGTCAATCAGGCCTTCTCCACCTCGGGGGACTACGAGCGCTATTTCATGGACCATGGCGTGCGCTATCACCACATCATCAATCCGCACACCGGGGACTCGGCACGTGCCGTGCGCAGCGCCACGATCATCGCACCAACCGCAACGCGTACCGACGGGCTGTCGAAGACCGCTTTCATCCTGGGGGCCACCGAGGCGCTGAAGATCTACAACAGCCTGCCCGACGTGGCGGCCATCCTCATCACCCCCGACGGGCACATGCTCTACACCAACAATCTCGAACCCGGGACCCTGCCGCCGCCCGGGCCCGCCGATGAGGGCCGCGCCTCAACTGCTCCCACCGGCCCCGCAGCGCCTGCGCAATCATCCAGCGGGCCGTGACCGCCGAGCGCGCCGCGGCGCCCGCCTGCATCATCCGTACCGGTCAGGCGGGTGATGAGGCGGCGCTCGCGCTGCTCGGGCAGGCAAGCTTCCTTGAGGCATTCGCGGGCACCTTGCGCGCCCGTGACATTCTCGAGCACTGCGCGCACAAGCACGCCCCCGAGGTCTATCGCGACTGGCTCGCGGATGTGGGCTGTGACATCTGGATCGCGGAGGCGAGTCAGGGCGCGGCGCCAGTGGGCTATCTGGTGATGTGTCCGCCCACGGCTGCCGGACTGCCGTTGGCCGATCTCGATGCGCAGGATGTCGAGATCCGGCGCATCTATCTGCTGCATCGCTTTCAGGGGCTCGGGCTCGGCGCTGCGCTCATGCGCTGCGCGCGCGAGCGGGCGATGCAGCGCGCGGCGCGACGGCTGGTACTGGGCGTCTACGCAGGCAACCACGCGGCCATCGGCTTCTACCAGGCGCAGGGCTTTCGAACCGTCGGCCGGCGCAGCTTCCGCGTCGGTGAGACCGACTGCGAGGACCTCATCCTGGCCTGCGCGCTGTGAGACGGCAGCTGCGCCTGGCTATTGGCGCGGCAGCTGTGCGCTGATGGCTTCGGCGAGCGCCTCGGGCTTATCCGCCGGCGCGAAGCGTCGCACCGGCTCGCCTTCGGCATCGATGAGGAACTTGGTGAAGTTCCATTTGATGGCCGTCATGCCCAGCAGCCCCGGCAGGCGCTTGCGCAGGTAGCGGTACAGGGGGTGCGCGTGCGGCCCATTTACCTCGATTTTGGCGAACAGCGGAAAACTGACCTCGTACCGGGTCGTGCAGAAGGTGCGGATCTCGGCCTCATCCCCCGGCTCCTGGTGGCCGAACTGGTTGCAGGGAAAGCCCAGCACCGCAAAGCCACGCGCAGAAAAGCGCCGATGCAGTGCTTCAAGACCGCTGTATTGCGGCGTGAAGCCGCAGCGGCTGGCCACATTGACGATGAGCAGGGCCTGCCCGCGCCAGTCAGCGAGGGACTGCTCCTGGCCATCGATCGATCTGGCGGAGTAATCGTAGACGCTCATCCGCACCCCGTTTCTGTCCGGCCAGCGCGTGGGCTCAGCTCCAGTATAGCAAGCGCTATACTGCTCGAACTTCGCCGCGCAGTGGGCATGAGGGACGCACATGGCAAAAGCAGCTCGCAGGTTCGGTTGGTTGCTGGTGGCGGCGTTCGCCACGGTTACGGCGGCGTTCGCCACGGGCGCATACGCCGCGAGCGCTGATGACGCGCAGTGGGTCGAGGGCACCAACTATTTCGTGCTGTCACAGCCGCAGCCCACGGCGGTCGGGCCGGGCAAGGTGGAGGTCACCGAGGTGTTCTCCTATGCCTGTCCAGCCTGCAATGCGTTCTATCCGACCATGGATAAGCTGCGTGCGAGCCTGCCTTCCTATGCGGTGCTCGATTTCGTCCCGGCCGGCTTCATCCCCACCGAGGACTGGCCGGTGTTCCAGCGCGCCTACTACACAGCGTTGCAGCTGGGGCTCGTCAATCCGCGCACGCATGATGCGATGTTCAATGCCGTGTGGAAGACCGGCGAGCTCGCGGTCGTCGATCTGCAGACCGATCGACTCAAGCAGCCGCCCCCGGACATCCAGGACATCGCCCGCTTCTATGCGCACGAGACGCACGTGAGCGTGGATACGTTCGTTGCGACCTCCAGGTCCTTCGCCGTCGACACCCGTATCCGCGAGGCGGACCGCTATATCCGTGACGCCCAGGTTGATCAGACACCCACGATCATCGTCAACGGCAAGTACCGGCTGAATCCGAGCACCGCCGGGGGCTACGATCAGGTGATCGAGCTGGTGAAGTACCTGGTGGCGCGGGAGAAGAAGGGCGGCTGAGCAGCGGAACTGCCGGCGGCACTGCCCCTCAGTTGTCGTTGAGCTGCAGCTGCAGCTCGTGACGGCGGTAGTCGATGATCAGAATGCCCAGTCGTCCCAGCGTGTCCATGCCGATGAGCATGGCGGGCTCATCGGTCATGTTCCAGTGCTGGAAGATATGCATGTCGCCAAAGGCCAGCTGGTCGTTGGTGATGCGCACCGCGCTGCCCTTGAAGCTGTTGCCGAGCACGATCGGCGGGGCTTCCATGTCGTCGTCGGCGACCTGTGTCGCGCGCGTGACATCCTCGATGGACGCCAGCCCGGCGTGCAGCTCAGCGCGTCGGCGCTCCATCGCCGCGCGCAGCGCCAGATTGCCAATCGTCGCCTGTCCGCCCGTGTCGATGATGGCCTTGGTGCGGATATTGCCGATCCAGGCATCCGCCACCAGCAGCTCCCTGCGCATAAGCTGGAAGGGAATCGTGATGTAGCCTTCGGGCGCAGGCTGGTCGTGTGAGCGCGCAATGCTGATGCGATCGTGGTTGAAGTCGATCAGGATGCGACGGTCGCGCATGCCATCGGTGCCGAGGATGCCATCGGCACCGCCCAGGGCGTCGGGCACGATCGGCATGCGCAGGCGACCGAAGCTCAGGTCCCCCACAGTGAGGCTTTGCACCTGCACGATCGGCACGGCCGCCGAGCCGACCACCCCGCGCAGCAGCACGCGGTGCGACGTATCCGGGGTCAGGCCCAGGGAGCTTGCGACCTGCGCCGTGATCTCCGAGGCGGTCGCCCCCGAGTCGAGCACCAGACGGAAGGGTCCTTGGCCGTTGATGAACACCGGCGCCCAGATGCGACCGATACGGTCGCGACGCGTGGGAGCGACATAACGCGGCTCGGGAGCGGTGACGATGACCGGTGTGAGCTCAGCTGCGCTGTCCTCGGCTGAGGCTCCCTGGGCGGGCGCGCTGCCCGTGCCCGATGGGGTGGCAGCCGTGGGGTTGGCTGGCAGCGGGAGCGCGCTGGTGGGGGCAGGAGCGACAGGCGGGGGCAGGGGAACGGCATAACTTGCCGAGGCACCGGCTGCAAGCACGGCTGTGCATTGCAGCGTAAATCCGAGAACGCTAGCCGGAATTTTTCGCCTTGAAGGCCCGCAGCTCGTCATTGAACTTGCCGGCGAGTCTCTGAAGTTTGTCCACTTCCGCATTGTTCAGCTTATCGTATTCTGCCTCCAGCTGCTGTTTGTTACCACCGCTGGCAAGCTTTGCATCCAATTCATGCTGCAGGCAGTCGCCATAGGTCTTGACTGCCGTGTCGTAGGCCTTGACCGCACGCTGCGCGGCCACCATCTGATCGCGCGTGGCAGTGGTGCCATCGGGAATCTGTACGGCTGCAGCGGGCGCCGTGCAGTCGGCACGCGCGCTGACGGGCAGGCTCAGCAGCGACAGCAGCAGCACGGCGGCGGCGGCCGGCACGGGCCGGATGGCATCGACACTGGGCTTGACGGTGGCTTTCCCGCTCATGGAAACCTGGGCTCCCCTCGGCGCTGAATGTGCGGTCAGGACTATGATATCGGCCGGCTGCGGTGCGCTTCAGAGCGGCATGCCCAACGCATGACAGCCGTCACAAAATAGCCGCCACACTCGCAGCGCACGCGGCTTGCTGAGCGGCGCATCCGTGGAGGCGCCAGAGACCGGCTGGCGATTTGTTGATGTGCGTCGCAGTTGTCGACGCGTCGCAGCGCGCCGAGGAGCGGAGTAGGCTTGGCGCCATGGGTATCCGCACGGTGCTGCGCATGGGGGATCCGCTGCTGCTGCGGGTCAGCCAGCCGGTGCAGCATTTCGGTACGCAGGAGCTCACGGCGCTGCTCGCCGATATGCGCGACACCATGGCCTCCCTCAATGGTGCGGGCATCGCCGCCCCGCAGATCGGTGTGTCGCTGCGCGTGGTGATCTTTGGCACCGGCGCACCCAACCCACGTTATCCGGAGGCCGAGGTCGTGCCGCCCACGGTGCTGATCAACCCACAGCTCGAACCCATCGGTGGGCAGATCGAGCAGGGCTGGGAGGGCTGTCTGTCCGTGCCGGGCATGCGCGGTCTGGTGCCGCGCTATCTGCAGCTGCGCTACCGGGGATTCGACGAGCGCGGCCACGCGCTGGATCGGCGCGTCAGCGGCTTTCACGCGCGCGTCGTGCAGCACGAGGTCGATCACCTGGACGGCATCCTCTATCCGATGCGCATCACCGATATGCGCTACTTCGGCTTCAACGAGGAGCTGTTCCCCAACCAACAACTGCAGGATGACTGATCATGGTGAGGAGTGCGCATCCGTGAATTCTCCCGTTCCACCGAGTCCTCCAACCCGCGAGCAGCTGCAGGGATCGCTGCGCGCGCTGCACGCGGAGCTGGCGCGCACCGCGCGCGTCGATGCAAGCTCGCACCAGTTGCTGCAGCAGCTGCTGCGCGACATGCACCGGCTGCTGCAGGACAATGAGACGTCCGAGGTGCCCGCGCCCGCAGCTGCGGCTGATGCCGTGGCTGACGGCGATGGCGGACGGCCTACTCAGCGACTGGAGCGTCTGGCCGTACAGTTCGAAGCCGAGCATCCGCGGCTGGCCGGCAGCCTGCGGCAGTTCGTGGAGCTGTGCAGCCGGGCGGGACTCTAGCGGCGCTGCGCGCGCTGAAAAAAGAAGAAGGCCCCGGTCGTGCCCGGCCGGGGCCTTCCAATCGCGCCGGGGAGGGAAGGGATTCGGCGCGACGCTCGACTCAGAGCTGCCTGGTGCCCCGAGGGGCCTATTGCCCTGGGGGCGAGGCCTGCGCGCCCTCACCGGCCTGAGGGGACTGCTGCGCGCCGCCACGCGCGCCGCGCTGCTGCAGGCGCTGGCGCATGCGCTCGCGTCGCTGCGCGACCAGCTGCTGCAGCTGGCCCTGCTGCGCCGGCGTCAGCACCTCGTAGAGCGCCTGCTGCGTGTGGGCGGCCTGATCGATGCGTGCCACGGCCCGATCCTTGGCTGCCTGCACGGCCTGGCTGTGCCCGGGATCACCCGGGTTGAGAAGCGCGGCGAGCTGGGCGCGACGCTCCGGCCCCGTGCCGCCCGTGCCGCCCGTGCCGCTGCGCAGGTGCTGCACCTCGAGGATCGCCTGCACGCGCTGCCATTGCTGATCGGTCAGATCCAGACGGCGAAAAGCAAGCAGCAATGGGCGATCCAGCATCGGCTCGCCGAAGCGGCGGCCGCGCATCATCATGGCGGGACGATGCCAGCGGGTCGGTCCCATACGGCGGGCCTGTGGTCCGCCAGGGCCGTCCCAGCCATCATGGCGCGCACGCACGTGGGGGCGCGCCGGACCCTGCTGATCCGGCCCCTGATCGGAAGCCGCGCCGGCATCGGACGACTGCACGGCGCTGGCGCTGGGATCGGTGCCCGCGCTGGTTGGCTGGTCGGTGGCAGCCAGGCCTGCGCCCGCCAGGCCGGTCATTGCCAGGCCTGCCAGAACCCATCGCATTCCCAGATGACGTACTGTGATCATAACGTGTCCTACCTCATTTCCGGACGCCGCATGGCGGCTCACTGAGAGGCAGAACGCGGCAGGGTCGTGCCGGTGGACAGGCCAGCCGGCGAGGGGGGTTAACTTACGTCAAGAATTGCGTACCGCGCGGGTGCGCGCCGTCAGACGGGCGCAACATCCTCGCGCGCGGCGCGCCGGCGCTCGTGCTCCTTCAGGTGTCGCTTGCGCAGGCGGATGTTCTGCGGCGTCACCTCGACGAGCTCATCGTCGGCGATGAACTCCACGGCGTACTCGAGCGTCAGCGGTATGGGCGGGGTCAGCAGCACGTTGTCGTCCTTGCCGGCCGCGCGAATATTGGTGAGCTTCTTGGTGCGGATGGGATTGACGACCAGATCGTTGTCGCGGCTGTGGATGCCGATGATCATGCCTTCGTAGAGTTTCTCGCCGGGCTTGACGAACAGCCGACCGCGCTCCTGTAGCGCAAAGAGCGAATAGGCCACCGCCTCGCCGTCCTCATTGCTCACCAGCACGCCGTTGTGACGGTCGGGAATCTCGGCGCGCACCACGCCGTAGCCATCAAAGATATGGCTCATGAGACCGGTGCCGCGCGTGAGGGTCATGAAGTCGCCCTGAAAACCGATCAGGCCACGCGCCGGCACGCGGTAATCCAGCCGCGCGCGGCCATTGCCCTCGATTACCATGTTGGTCAGTTCCGCGCGGCGCTGGCCGAGCGCCTCCATGACTCCGCCCTGATGTGCCTCCTCGATGTCCACCGTGAGCGCCTCGAAGGGCTCCTGCCACTCTCCGTCCACTTCCCGGCGCAGCACCTGCGGCTTGCCTACCGCGAGCTCGTAGCCCTCGCGGCGCATGTTCTCGATGAGGATGGTCAGATGCAGCTCGCCGCGACCGAGCACGCGGAAGACGTCCGCATCGGTGGTGTCCTCCACGCGCAGCGCGACATTGCTCTGCAGCTCGCGATACAGGCGCTCGCGTATCTGCCGGCTGGTGACGTACTTGCCCTCGCGTCCGGCCAGGGGCGAAGTGTTCACCTGGAAGGTCATGGCCAGTGTCGGCTCATCGACCTTGATGGGAGGCAGCCCCTCGGGTTGCTCCACATCGCAGATCGTCACGCCGATGTTGACGGCCTCGATCCCCGTGACCGCGACGATGTCGCCGGCCGCGGCGCTCTCTACCGGCGCGCGCGACAGGCCCGTGAAAGCGAGCACCTGACCGATGCGGGCAACACCGCGGTCTTCCGCGCCATAGCGCAGCGCGACCGGCCGGCCGGGAACAAGCGTGCCGCGGCGGATGCGGCCAATGCCGATGCGCCCGACGTAGGAGTTGTAGTCGAGCGTGGAGATCTGCAGCTGCAGCGGCGCCTCGAGCTCGGCGAGCGGCGGGGGGACGTACTGCAGAACGGCCTCGAAGAGGGCCGTCATGTCCGGCTCGCGCCGCGTGAGATCCGTGCTCGACCAGCCCTGCAGCGCCGAGGCGTAAATCACCGGAAAGTCGAGCTGCGCATCGTTCGCGCCGAGCTTGTCGAACAGCTCGAACGTCTGGTCGATGACCCAGCCGGCTCGCGCGCCGGGACGATCGATCTTGTTGACCACGACGATGGCCTTCAGTCCCAGTGCCAGCGCCTTGCGCGTCACGAAGCGCGTCTGCGGCATGGGCCCTTCGACCGCATCCACCAGCAGCAGCACCCCATCCACCATCGAGAGCACCCGCTCGACCTCGCCGCCGAAGTCCGCATGGCC
>DATJUN010000045.1:0-38868 GCA_035502275.1 Steroidobacteraceae bacterium | reverse complement strand
TGGCGCTCGACGGCACCTTGAAGCCCGAGTCGCTCAATAGCGTGCTGCTATACACCTATGCCGAGGACGGCACGCCTCCGGGCACGCCAGTGAAGCAGGGGCAGGCCGTTGCATTGTGGACGTACGATCAACCGCTGATGAACAACAAAGCGTCGCTCGCTACGCTGGCAGGTAACTACCTGCTGGCCGATGGGCACAGCGTCGCAACTGTAGATGCCCAAGGCAACTTCACACTCACTGAGCCGTCGGAGCAGGATGATACAGAGCCAATGGGGCAAGGCGGCATATGCTCTTTAGCTGGTACGGTCAGCATCGTAGATCCCGCGACGAATGTTTATACACTCAACGCCACTATGCAAACGGGTACTTGCGAGGACTATTGGGGCACCGTGGCACTCGGCACGGCAGGTGTCGGCGTCATGACTACGGACGGTACGTTGCTACATGGCGGCGTTATGTTTCAAGATTCAAGTGGTAACCACGCCAGCATTGGTCTGGAAGGCAAAAGGCAGTGAGATCTGCATCGTACTACCAGCAGTTCGGGTTCCCGCTACGCCGCATTCGGGATGGAATCCCATAGCCAATAATTAACGCCGTGTTTGCTTCGTCCCGTGCCCGTTCGCGGACATTGCTTGGCGCTTCGCTATAGCTCAGGGTCGCACACGCGGTCGGAATGATTTCTGGCTCGGCGCGGTTGCCGATACGCCCCCTAATCTACTTCTCCGGATGGGTTGTCACTCTTGTTTATGTTTGGCAGGTCCTGAGCCACGCAGTACCTAGGTGAGCAACGCGACTTTGGCGCCGACACGTAGTGGTCGACCTGAGGAAGCGAGATGACCGACATTGGGGTGGAAAGCCGGAGTAACTTACAGCGCCAAGCGAAACTTGGCCCATCAGGTACAGTGAGCTTATGGGCGGGGCTGTAGCGTAGATGTAGTGCTGAACTTGGTCGGGCGTGGCGCGGCGCGTTTTCGCAAGTACTTCCCCAGGTTGGCTCTGATTGCGCCGGGCTGACCATCCCTTTCAGGTTTGACCGCAGGCTGAGCTGAGGGGCATGGTCGCCCGTGACCTGGTGCCGGCTCGGCGCTGCGGCATTGGCGGCCCGAATTGCGGGTAGTACGATGTGCGTACTGTTTCGGCTTCACCCGCCGTCCACCGTGCAAGATGGAACTCTCCCTGACGTTGGGGAATTTCGGGAAAAAGATGTCCACAGCGCTGCGCTCGCCGACCCAACCGCACACCGACGCCCGCTCCACCGACGAGCTGCTGCGACGTCTCGACGAAGTGGGCTTCATGACCTGCATGACGGTGGTACTGCTGGGCAACTACGCGCAGACCGGTCATTTCGGCGGCCCGCTCGCCTATACGCCCTATAACGTGTGCGCACACCTGGCGGGGCCGGGTCTGGGCGGCCTGTGCTACGACTACCGTCGTCCCAAGCATCCCTTCTGCGACAAGTTCATGCTGGCGGGTGGACATAATATTCCGACCGGCTATGCGTTGTGGATGATTTTCGGGCAGGCGCTGGAGCGCCGTTACCGTCTCACGGGGGACAGGCGTTATTACACCGACCCTGCTGTGGCCATCCTGCCGATCGATGCGCTGGGATTCCGGCGCGGCGCGGGCGCTCTGAAGACACTGCTGCAGGATCGCGGCCTCTCGGGCCATCCGCTGTTCGAGCAGGCGCGGCTGCGGGGAATCAAGGCCCTCGCCGGGCATGCCGAGAGCACCGATCTCACCAATGACGTGAATGGCGGGCCCTCCGGCGTCGGGATCGCCACTGCCGGGGGTAAAGCCGCATTCTGGGACATGATCGGTGCGCCGCCGTCACTGAAGATCATCGCGCTCGAGGGCGAGTTTGCGATGACCGAGGGCCATGCGCAGGAGCTGAAAACGCAGGCCCTCGCCCTGCAGGTGGGCAAGCGACTGCGGATCCTGCTTTCCGAGAACAACGCGGGCATCGATGACGTGCTGCTCGGCGGAATCATTCATTCAAAATTCACCGAGTACGATCTGGTCAAACAATGGACCTCGTACGGCTGGAACGTTTTCCATCTAGACAATGGCAATGACTACGCCCAGATCCTGCGCACTCTGACCGAGATGGAAAGATGGGACCCGATGGATCGGCGCCCCATGATCGTCATCGGGCACACGACCAAGGGCTACTGGCCGGCTCCCATCGAGCGCCAGCTGATCGGTTACCAGAGCCACCCCTACGGCATGAAGATGAATTCGGACTACTTCGTGTCGTTGGCGCACACGTTCGAAGAGCGATTCGGGGTCACGTTCCAGGGCATTCGCGACGGTCAGGTGGCCGATGCGCGTGAGCGGCTGATCCAGTTCAAGACCAACATCGATGTCGTGATGTCGGTGCTCGACCGCAACGGGCTCGGCGACTGGCTGGCCGAGCGTCTGGTCGAGATCGGCGACGGCGTGAAAGATGACTTTCCGGTACAGATAGATGTTTCCCGCGATCCGTTTCTCGACGAGCGTCTGCGTGTCGCGAAGCTGCCGACCGAGCCGCAGACGCTCAGCGTCATGAATCGGTTCTCAGGTGAGCAAAAGAAGGTCTCAATCAGCCTGTTCCGCAAGGCCGGAGAGATCGCCGGCACGCGGCGCGCCATCTCCGAGATCATCAAGTGGATGAACTACGTCACCGATAACCGGATGGTCTCGCTCGCCGCAGACCTGTCGGAGTCCATCAATCTCGAGCACGGCAGCCTCTGGGGACACTACGATCCGCTCACCAATCCGCTCGGAACGCGCGTCAAGGCGGCAATCCAGGAGGCCGGCAATGTCGCGACCGCCATAGGCCTGGTCGGACAGAGTGCGAGCCTCGATCCCGGCAGGTTCGCGGGCCTGTGGGCCATCAGCGGCACCTACGGCGCTTTTACGCCGTTGATGTATACGCCGGCACGCGTGTGGAGTCAGCAGAACCAGGACAGCAAATTCCGCATGGGAGTACTGCATATCCTTGCGGCACATTCCGGGCCGGAAACGGCTGCCGACGGCCGTACGCACTTCGGCATCTTTGCCACGCAGGTATGGAAGCTGTTCCCGCGAGGCCAGACCATCCATCTGAATTTCTGGGATTACAACGACGTTGCGGCAGGCTATTTCGCCGCGGCGGAGATCGCGGCGCGCGATCCGAAGGTCGGTATCATCTCCATCGAGGTGGCCCGGCCGGATTTTGCGATTGCCGATCGCAGCAAATTCGCCGACCAGGATCTGAAGGCGGCGGCCAAGGGGCTCTACGTGATCCGCGATTTCAAGCCCGGGATGCCCAGGCAGGGATACGTTCTGGCGCAGGGTTCCAGTTCCACCGTCAATCTCGTGAAGCAGCTGCCGCGGATCGAGGCGGCGGGCCTGAACGTGAAGGTCATCGCCGTGATCAGCGAGGAGCTGTTTGACCGACAGCCGGCGGAGTATCGTCATTCGGTTCTGCCGCCAGAGGCCTATTACGACGCCATGGTCGTGAGCACGGGCACCCGGCGCATGTGGCCAATTCGAAATCTCGGGCCGCAGACCGATGCGTACTCGCTGACGTCGGACTGGCACGACGAATGGCTGACCGGGGGCCTGGAGGCCGATGTCATCGCCGAGGCACATCTGGATGAGCAATCGATCTTCGCAGGCATCGAAAAATTTGCGCGGCGGGACCGTCAGGCGGATCAGCCGGGCCATTCGGGTCGTGCCTGAGCGGCACGCCCGTTCGAGGTTTCATGATGAATGAGAAGATCGCAAAGGCCGGTCTCGCGGTCGCGCAGCCGCTGGTTCGTTTCATCGAAGACCGTGCCTTGCCGCGCACTGGCATCAGTGCACAGACGTTCTGGGCGGGCATGGCGGCTATCTTCTCGACGTTCGCCGCCGAGAACCGGGCGCTGCTGCAACGACGTGACGCTCTTCAGGCCGACATCGACCGCTGGCATACCTCACGGCGTGGACAACCGCACGATGCCGGGGCGTACGAGCAGTTTCTGCGCGCCACAGGCTACATCCGCCCGGAGCCTGCTGCCTTCCGGATCGGCGTGCAGGATGTGGATGAAGAGCTGGCACTCATCGCCGGGCCGCAGCTGGTCGTTCCGGTGTCCAATGCGCGCTTCCTGCTCAATGCCGCCAATGCGCGTTGGGGTAGCCTCTACGATGCGCTCTACGGCACGGACGCGATCCGCGCCGCACCGCCGGGCAGTGCTTATGATCCGGCTCGCGGCGCGGCCGTCATCGGCTGGGTCAGAAGCTTTCTGGATCGCTGCGTACCGCTCGCCTCGGGCAGTCACGCCGAAGTCGTCGCCTATGCGATCAGGGACGGGCAATTGTGGCCGGCGCTCGCCGATCCGACGCAGTTCGCCGGCTACCGAGGCGCGGCTGCCTCACCGCAAGGCATCCTGCTGCGCCATCACGGCCTGCACATCGAACTGCTGATTGATCGCAGCCATCCGATCGGCAGGACCGACAAGGCGGGGGTTGCAGATGTGCTGCTGGAGGCGGCCGTCACGACCATCGCGGACCTCGAGGACAGCGTCGCGGCGGTGGATGCCGAAGACAAGGTCGCCGCTTACGCCAACTGGCTCGGTCTGATGCAGGGAACGCTGCAGGCCACGTTCGAGAAGGGCGGACGCGTCGTGACCCGGGAGCTCGCGCCGGTTCGTATCTATACGACTCCCAGCGGCTCGACGCGGACGCTGCCGGGGCGCAGTCTGATGCTGGTGCGCAATGTGGGTCACCTGCTGAGCACCCCCGCGATCCGGCTTGTCGACGGCACGGATGCGCCGGAGGGAATTCTGGATGCCATCGTCACCAGCCTGATCGCTTTGCACGACCTCAAACGTACCGGGCCGCTGCGCAACAGCCGGTGCGGTTCAATTTATATCGTCAAGCCGAAGATGCATGGACCGGAGGAAGCCGATTTCACCCACCGGTTGTTCGGCGCGGTGGAAGATCTGTTGGGGCTGAAACGCCACAGCATCAAGGTCGGTGTCATGGATGAGGAGCGGCGCACCTCGGTGAATCTGGCTGCGACCATCGCCGCGGTACGTGATCGCATCGTGTTCATCAACACCGGATTCCTGGATCGCACCGGCGACGAGATCCACACCTCGATGCATGCGGGTGCGATGGTGCGCAAGGGCGAGATGAAGCGCAGTGTCTGGCTGCAGGCCTACGAGGATCGCAATGTGCAGATCGGTCTGGCCTGCGGCTTCTCGGGCAGGGCGCAGATCGGCAAGGGTATGTGGGCGATGCCCGATCGCATGGCTGACATGCTGGCGCAGAAAATCGCCCACCCTGCCTCGGGTGCCAATACGGCCTGGGTGCCCTCACCGACGGCTGCGACCCTGCATGCGACCCACTATCACGATGTGGATGTCTTCGCGCGCCAGGCGGCTCTGGCGGAGCAGGCGACGCCGGCTCTTGACAGGTTGCTGGCCATTCCGCTGGCGGATCGTGCCTATGCGGCTGAGCAGATCCGGGAGGAACTGGACAACAATGTGCAGGGCATTCTCGGCTATGTGGTGCGCTGGATCGACCAGGGCATCGGCTGCTCCAAGGTGCCCGACATCCACGATGTCGCCCTGATGGAGGATCGGGCGACGCTGCGGATCTCCTCCCAGCACCTGGCAAACTGGCTGACGCACGGCGTGTGCACGAGCGCGGAAGTGGAGGCGGCGCTGTCACGAATGGCCGCGAAGGTCGATGCGCAGAACGCGGCGGACCCGGCGTATCGTCCCCTGACGGGCCACGGGAAGGAGAGCCTGGCCTTTCAGGCCGCCCGCGCGCTCATTTTTGAAGGCACATCCCAGCCCAACGGTTACACTGAGCCGCTGCTGCATGCATTCCGGCGTCGGCGCAAGGCGCAGGACAATAATTAGGGCGGGGTGTCGTCAGGATCACTCCGGGGAGGGCCGGAGGTCTGTGGGCCAGACTCCGGCGAAAAGTCGCGACTGGGTCAACGATGCCTGGTCGCCATCACAGCGGAGAAGTTGAGTGTTCCACCAGCTATTGACCCCCGTGAACAACAATCTTGCGCTGTCTTTTCTCGTCGGCATGATACCGATCGCCACCGTGCTGGTTCTGCTCGGGATCCTGAAGAGGCCTGCCTGGCAATCGTCGCTGGCGGGACTGGCCATGGGGCTCATCATCGCGCTCTGGGTGTGGCGCTTTCCCGTCTCCCTGGCGCTGGAGAGCACGCTCGCGGGCGTGGCCTTCGCGCTCTGGCCGATCATGTGGATCGTGTTCGCCGCCCTCGTGCTCTATAACGTGGCGGTGAACTCGGGCCAGTTCGACGCCTTCCGTCGCTGGATTCTCGAGCATCTGCCCGATGATCGCCGCATCATCCTCGTCGTCATTGGCTATTGCTTCGGCGCACTGCTCGAGGGCGTCACCGGTTTCGGTGCCCCGGTGGCAATCATCTCCTCGCTGCTCATCATCCTCGGTTTCGATGCCATCGATGCCATCGTCTATTCTCTGATCTTCAACACCGCGCCGGTGGCGTTTGGTTCCATTGGTGTGCCGATCACGACACTCGCCGGCGTGACCGGGCTGCCCGATACCGTGCTGGGTGCGATGGTGGGACGCCAGCTGCCATTCCTGGCGTTCCTGCTGCCCTTCTACGCCATCGCCTTGTATGGCGGGTGGCGCTCGATACGCGCGCTGTGGCCGGTGCTGCTGGTGGCCGCGGTCACCGGCGCGCTCGGTCAGTTTGTCACGTCGAACTACATCAGCTACCAGCTGACCAACATCGTCTCATCGCTCGTCTCGCTGATCGTTACCGTCGCTTTTCTCAAGCTCTGGGCACCGATACACGATCCCGGCTATGCAGTGGCGCGGCTGCCGCGCAGCGTCGAGCAGGCAGGCGGCATCGGGCAGGCAGGCGGCGCCGCCGGCGAAGTTGCGCCCTGGCGCGGATGGATTCCCTGGCTGCTGGTCTCAGCCGTTGTGACCGTGTGGACGATCTGGAAGTTCGCCGCGTTTCATCAGATGAACCTGCCGTGGAAAGGTCTGAACGATGCGGTGTTCATCACGCTCTACAACCGTCCCTATGCCGCGGTCTTCAATTTCCAGCCGCTGGCCACCGGGACTGCAATCCTGGTATCGGCCATCCTGACGGCGCTGGCTGGCAGGCTCGGCATCGCAGGTTTTTCGCAGGCGGTGATGACGGCCGGGCGGCAGATACGCCTGCCGACTCTCACCGTCACCGCGATCGTGGGGCTTGCCTTTCTGATGAATTATTCTGGCATCGCGTATACGCTCGGACTGGGCGTGGCCTCGGTGGGGGCCCTGTTTCCGCTGGTGTCGGCCTTCCTCGGTTGGCTTGCCGTATTCCTCTCGGGAAGCGACTCCTCCGGCAATGCGCTGTTCGGCAATCTGCAGGTTGTAGCGGCGCGGCAGCTGCATCTGAGCTCCATCCTCATCGCTGCCACCAACTCGTCCGGCGGCGTCATGGCGAAGATGATCTCGCCGCAGAACATCGCCACTGGCTGCGCGACGACCCGGCTGACCGGACATGAGGGCGCGATATTTTCGCGCACCTTTCTGCACAGCATCTTTCTGACGGTGCTGCTCGGCTGCCTGGTGTGGTTACAGCAATACGTCTGGCCGTGGATGATCGCGCACTAGCGGGCCGGATCCGATGAGGCGGCTGCGAGTCCATCGGCTCGTCCTGCTGCTGCTGTGCCTGCTGTATTTCCTCACGTATCTGGACCGCGTGAACGTCAGCACCGCGGCGGCCGGGGCGAGCGGATTTGGCCATCAGTTTCATCTGAACGAAACCGAGGTCGGGCTGGTCTTCTCGGCCTTCGCCTATCCGTATCTGCTGTTTCAGATCGTCGGCGGCTGGGTCAGCGATCGATTCGGCGCACGCTGGACGCTCATTGCCAGCGGTGTCGTGTGGGCCGGCGCTACGCTGTTGACGGGCATGGCGGTCGGGCTGGTCACGCTGCTGCTGGCCCGGCTGCTGCTCGGCTTTGGCGAGGGCGCCGCCTTCCCGGCCGCGACCGCCGCGATGTCGCGCTGGATTCCGGTGGGGGGGCGCGGCTATGCGCAGGGCATCACCCACGCCGCCGCACGCATCGGCAATGCAGCCGCACCCGCCATGATCGTGCTGATCATGACCAGGTACGGCTGGCGAGAGTCGTTTTACGTCAGTGCGGTCCTGAGCTTTCTCTGGGTGGTGCTCTGGGCACTGAGCTTCACGGAGCATCCTCAGGACCACCCGCGTATCAGCGCGCAGGAGCTCGCCGTGCTGCCTGCCCCTGCCGCGGCGCGCCCGGCAGTGCCCTGGTGGGCTTTGTTCAGACGCATGGCACCGGTGACGATCGTCTACTTCTGCTATGGCTGGAACCTGTGGTTGTTCCTGAGCTGGATTCCGCAGTACTTCCTGCACAGCTATCACCTGGACCTCAGGCGCTCCGCGGTGTTTGCCTCGGCGGTATTTTTCGCCGGCGTCGTGGGCGACACGCTCGGCGGCATGGTCACCGACAGGCTCCTCAGGCGAACCGGCGCCCTCCGGCGCGCGCGCTGCGGGATGGTCGCGGTGTGTCTGCTGCTGAGCGCCCTGGCACTGGTTCCGCTGATGCTCACGCACAGCCTGGGTGTTTCGGTGGCTTGTCTGTCCGCTGGTTTCTTCTTTGCGGAGATGACCATCGGTCCGATGTGGGCCATTCCGATGGACGTTGCGCCTGCCTATTCCGGAACGGCCAGCGGCATGATGAATACCGGTTCGGCGCTGGCGGCCATCACCAGCCCTGTGGTCAGCGGTTACCTCATCGATCGTTACGGCAACTGGCAGCTGCCGTTCCTGGTCACGATGATCCTGATGGGACTGGCGGTGTTTCTGTCGTTTCGAATGCGGCCTGAGAGTCGTTTTGAGCTCTCAGGCGGCGTGCTCGGCGCAGCGGCAGGTGCCCACCTGTCATCCTGAGGCGGCGTGCGTGACGCACGCCTACTGCCCCGATGCGGAACCTGCCGGCGTCAGCGGCACCTTCGATGTGTTGGCAGTGTCGAACGAGAGCGTCTGGGAGCCCGAGGGCAGGCCGTTCTTCAGCAGCACGTAGGCCAGTATGTCGACGTAGTCCTCATGCGAGAGCGAACCCGGATCGCTCTTCGGCATGTTCTGCACGATGAACTGCATCAGATCGCCAACGGTCTGGTAGTGGGTGGTGAACGTGTCACCCAACAGGGTCGGTCCCTGGCCGCCTTCCATGTTGGCGCCATGGCACATCGCGCAGTTGTTCTCATAGGGATCCACGCCCTTCTGCGCCTGGTCATCGGTGTAGAGCGCGCTCGAGGAGGCGCCTTGAGCCAGCACGCTCATGCTGCCGGTGAATGCGGCGATACCCATCGCGGCAGCGGCGAGCGTCAGCGCTGCCGTTGAAGCACGACTGATCACTCCCGTGGTGGCGGCGCTGAATCGGGCAGCGCGAAGACCTCGACTGCATCCCCGCCCGTGCCGCCGCCGGAGGCGACCGCGACATATTCGCGTCCGTCGATTTCATAGGCGACTGGCGGCGCACTGATCCCCGCACCGGTCTGGAATTGCCACAGGGTTTTGCCGGTCCTGGCATCAAAAGCGTCGAACAGACCCGTAGGCTCTCCGACGAAGGTCAGTTCCGGTGTGGCCAGCGAGCCGTTGATCATGGGAAATCGCATCGCGTTCTGCCACACGATCTTTCCGGTGGAGGGATCGATGGCCGTGAAGGTACCGCTGCCGTGCTCGCCGGGAACGCCATGCTCATGCCCACCGGCCCAGCGCTTGCCCCCGTACGTCCAGGGCTCGGAAGGGTTCGGATCGTCGACCAGCGGCACGTTCAGGCCGGCGATGTAGACCAGATGCAGAGTTGGATTGTAGGAGGTGGGTGACCAGTTCGAGCCACCGACACCGCCGGGTGTGATGGTGATGCCACCGGCGGTCGGGCGTGTGTAAATGTTCGTGATCGGTACGAACGGATCGGATACGCGCAGCAGACGGCCGTTGCGGCGATTCACGACGTAGAACCAGCCGGTCTTGCCGGCTTCACCGACCGCCGGCACCATCCTGCCCGATCCATCGGCGGCCTCAAACAGCACCGGGGGACTGGCGGCGTCGTAGTCCCAGACGTCGTGCGGCGTCTCCTGGTAATACCATTTCATTTTGCCGCTACGCGCATCGAGCGCCACGATCGAATCGGTGTAGAGATTGTCCCCCGGACGGGTTTTGTCGATCAGCTGCTCGGCGGGATTGCCGGTGCTGACATAGAGTGTGCCGCTGTCCGGATCGAGCGCCGGGGTGGTCCAGATCGGTCCGCCACCGTGCTGCCAGGCGTCGGCGTACCTGGCTGCATCGGCCTTTTCCTGCGCGATGTTTCGATGCAGGGAATAGCCGTGCACCGTCTCGACATATTTGCCTTCCCAATGCGGTCCCACGACCCACCAGCGCCACAGCTGCCTGCCGTCATTCTGCGCATAGGCCGTGAGTGAGCCGCGAATGCCGTATTCGCCGCCCGCGCTGCCGATGAAGACCATGTCGTTCCAGGCGAGCGGTGCCATGGTCTCGCTCACGCCCGCTTTCGGATCTCCCACCTGGATGGACCAGAGCTGCTTGCCGGTCCTGGCATCGAGCGCCACCAGCTTGCCATCGAGCGTGCCGTAGAAGACCTTGCCGCCCGCCACCGCTACGCCTCGATTGTTCGGGCCACAGCAGAAGCTGGCAAAGCCCAGGATGGTCTCGTGCGTCCAGAGCCGCTGGCCCGTCCTGGCATCCAGGGCAAAAACTGTATTGGTGACGCCGGAGGTCACGTACATGACCCCATCGACGATTACCGGTGAATCTTCGAACGATCCGCTCTTGCCGGTCTGGAAAATCCACGCCGGTGCGAGCGCGCGCACGCTGCGTGCGTTGATCTGGTTGAGCGGAACATAGCGCGTGTTGGCATAGTCGCCGCCATAGCTCGGCCATGGCATGTCCGGGCCGGCAGCGCCTGCCGCGCCCGCCCCAAGCAATGTGGCCAGCGAAACCGCCCCGATGGATGTGGTGAGCCTGCGCGCCAACGTCCCTGACATGAAATCCCGCCCCGTTCTGTTTTCCCAATGCCCCCGCGGCGATACGACTCAGCCGGCATGACGGGGCGACTGAATTGCCAGCCGGCACTATGAAGCGTTCCAATTAGCTGTCAAGCGTACCGCGATCTATCCCTTCATCGTTCATGCGCCACGCGCTGCGCCGGGCGCTGTGGCGCGTGGCGCTGTGCTTGGCGCAGATGCTCGTAGCAGATGCTCGTAGCAGATGCTTGTGGCAGGGTGTATGCGGCCATATCATCGAAGTTTCCCTTGACGGCTGCGCTGCGCCAGAAAAGCATCGGCATGCGCTAGAATGATCCGAAGGAGGCACTGGGACATGAGTAATCCGATATCACGGCGCAGGCTGCTGACTCGAATGGTGCAGATTTCAATCGGCGGGGCGCTCGTCGCGAGCGCCCATGCCGCCGAGACCGAATGCGTGGATCTGAAGAAGATGGACTCCAGCGAGGTCACCGCGCGCAATTCGCTGCACTGGACGGCAAAGTCGACCCAGGCGGACAAGAGCTGCGCGATGTGCAATTTCTTCACCGCGACCACCGGGGGCTGCGGCAGCTGCATGATATTGGGTGGCCCCACCTATGCAGCGGGCTACTGCGATTCCTGGACCGCAAAGGAATCCTGAAGTCCGCGAGGCCGCGGCGGCGTATCGTTCTTAAGGAGAATGCTTCGTGTATGACAGTTCCACGCTGAATCCCCCTCACGGCGTTGCATCCCGTCGTGCGTCGCGGTGGATGGCCTTGGTCGCCGCGGCGGCATTCGTCGCGACGATCGTTGCACCGGCAATCGCGCGCGCCGATGACCAGGATGTCATCGACTATCGTCAGCACGTCATGAACACGATGGGCGATCAGCTCCTGCTCATCAACCAGATCGTCCAGAAGCAGGCGCCGGCGGAGGAGGCCAGTGATCTGGCCACCTTCGCGCAGATCCTGGCCCTGTCGGCCACGACCGCGCAGAGCGCCTTCAAGCCCAATGTGGCCGGCGGTGACTCCAAGCCCTCCGTCTGGACCAGCTGGCCGGATTTCTCCAAGCGCCTCGATGCGCTCGTTGCCAGCACCGCCGATCTGGTGAAAGCCGCAAAGTCCGGCGACACGAGCGCGGTTGCATCCAAGGTCGCAGCGCTCGACTGCATGGGCTGTCACCAGGTGTACATGCAGAAGAAATAGCTCCGGCAGGGACTTGCCTGAGCACCGCGGCGGTTGGACCCAGGTTCGGCCACGGTCGCATTGCGTTTGACTTAATCGCCGGTCCCATCCCAGGGCCTGCTGCGACGTTCCCCGATTCCCAGCTGATCCGCCACTGCGTGTGCGCATACGCAACAAATAGGTCGGGTGCGGCCGATTAAGTACTGAAAGCAACACGGTTTTTTGCGTCGAGCCACGCCCCTGCCGTGGCGCCTGGTTGGCCCTAAGGCGGCTAGACGATTGTTTTCTTGCCCGTTTCCAGCGCTAGTGGTATAAAAAAGTCAAACCACGGCGTCGCGTCATAGCGGCGCGAAAATCCTGCGGGGGAAAAAAGCAAATTGGCTAGAAATGTTGCGGTGTAGCAACAGTCGTTTGCTGACCCCGTTTATCCAGAGCTTTTGAGTCTCTGCGCCCGCAAGCCGGGCGCATCCATGTGTCTGGACTAAATGCGGAGGGAACAATGGCGAGAACAAGCACCAGAGGTCCGGTCGGACAACTCCGAAAGGCTGCGATCGGCCCAGCGCTGGCAGCCCTGGCGGTGGCGGCCTGGCTGCCTGCGGCAGCCTGGGCGCAGGGCGCTGCCGATCAGGCGGCGCAGCCCAATGCCCAGCCCAGCGCCTCCGACGCCTCCCAGCAGGCCGACAACAATGGTGGCGTGCTGCAGGAAGTCGTGGTCACGGCCGAGAAGCGAGCGACCGATATCCAGACGACGCCGATCTCGGTAATCGCAGTCTCCGGCTCCACGCTGGAATCGCAGAACCAGACGGAAATCATCCAGCTGCAGACCACCACGCCAGGCCTGCAGGTTTCCAACATCGGCCTGTATACCGCCCCCAACATCCGCGGCATCGGCAATGAGCAGTTCTCGGTCGCGGAGACGCCGGGTGTTGCGCTGATCAAGGACGGGATCTTCCTGCAAGGCATCCATGACACGGGCGATCCGTTCTTCGACATGGCTGACGTGGAAGTGCTGAAGGGGCCGCAGGGCGACTTCGTCGGCTTCAGCTCAACGGGCGGCGCGATCGAGGAGACCACGGCGAACCCGAATTTCACCGGTGACAATGGCTATCTCGAGATGCAGGTTGGCAATTACACCGACAAGCGCGTCGATGGGGCGTTGAACTCACCGCTGACGGACACGCTCGCGGTGCGCGTGGCCTTCAACTGGGAACAGATGCACAGCTTCTACCGCGACGTCGGCGCGCTGGTGGATCCGGGGCCGGCCGAGCCGGTGCAGGACCCTGGCCAGATCGACAACAAGAACGTGCGCCTGAGCGTGTTGTGGAAGCCCTCGGCGAGCTTCAACGCGTTGCTGAAGATCGAGTACAACGACAGCGACAACATCGGCAATCCGGACCAGCCCAACCAGGTGCCATTCACGCTGCCAGCCGCGGCCATCGCCAATGGATGTCCCAATGCGCTGTCTCCCAGCGGCACCGTGCCCGCCGGGCCAGGCGGCACCTGTTACTCGGTCTACTATCCCTTCTCGACGCACAATCCGTGGGTGCTCAATTACGGTTATGGCAGCAATCCCGCCCAGGCCTATCTGCACCTGCCGCTGATCGACCAGCCTTTCTGGGACTATCGCGACAGCCTGCATCTGGATTACACGCTGCCGAACGGCATCGATATCCGTTCGATCACGGGTTTCCAGCAGGGTCAGTGGAACACGCTCTCGCAGAGCTGCTACTGCTCGGATGCGCAGTCGGGTGTGGGCTATGAGTATGTGCCCAAGGATGACTACTACAGCCAGGAGATCGACGTGCTCTCGCCCTCCACCGGCAAGATCACCTGGATCGCGGGCTCCTCCTGGTTTGCGCGCTGGTCGGCCGTGACCAACGACAGCATCACCTCGACGCCGCCGTACACGCTGGCTCAACCCTCGATCAGCCTGACCAACGACCTGACGGTACAGCGCATGGCCGCGATCTTCGGTCGGGTCAGCTGGCAGCTCACCGATACGCTGCAGCTGCAGGTGGGATTGCGCGACAACTGGGACAACAACTATACGCGCGGACCTCTGTCCGAGGTCCAGAGGCCGGGGTTGAAGACGCCCTGCACCGAAGCGCCTGCGGTGCTGCCGGGCTACGGTTGCATCAACCTGCCCACCACGGGGGGCTTTGAGGACACCGTACCCACCGGCAAGGTCACGCTCAACTGGACGCCGGTGCCCGGGCAGTTCTTCTATGTGTTCTATGCCCGTGGTTACACCCCCGGCGGGTACGTCGCCGGTGCGACCTCTGCCTATCAGCCCGAGCATGTCGGCGACTACGAGCTGGGCTGGAAGACGACACTGCTCGGTGGTCATCTGCAGGGCAGCCTCGGTGGCTACTGGATGAACTACCTCGGCATGCAGCAGCAGAATTACGACATCGTCGATGGCCAGGGCGGCATCACCACGAACCTCGGCAACGCGTCCCTGCGCGGCATCGAGACCGAGTGGAACCTGCGCGAAGGCGGCCTCGGCATCAATCTCAACGGCAGCTACGAGAAGTCCTCGCTGAGCCCGGTGCAGTACGTGGCGACCTATGCGCTGCCGCCCGCATCCTCCAGCGTGGGACAGTGCACGGGTCCGGGCGGCACGACGCCCGGAGCCGGCCAGACCAAGTGCTTCAACTACACTCCGTATCTGATCAACCTTGCCGGCGAGCCGACGCCGTTCTCCCCGACCTTCTCGGGCACGGCGACCATCGACTATCGCATCCCGCTGTTCGGCGGTGAGCTCGATCCGAAGCTGCAGTTCAGCTACACGAGCATTCAGTATGGCTCGCTATTCGAGACTCCGTACTTCGAGATGGGTGCGCGTCATCTGCTGAACGCCTACCTGACCTATGACAAGGGCAAGTGGGATTCCGAGCTGTACATGACCAACGCAACCAACCAGACCTACATCAACGGAAACTTCGGCGGCACCAACGTCCTGTACGGCAATCCCATGCAGCTGGGCATTCGCGTGCGTAAGGACTTCTAGCGCACCGTCGCGTTCGCAACCGCCGCGTTTTGCGGCAAGCGATCTGGGCCCGGCAGTGTCAGCTGCCGGGCCCTGTTTCCGTAACAGGGCTGGGAAAGCGCCGCACCAGGCGGGCATACTGCTGAAGTGGCGCCGGACTGCCTTACCGAGTGCGTTCAGTCATGACAACCCGATTCATCCTGTCGGCGATCACAGCGGCCGGCATCGTCCTCATCGCCGCGGCGTTTCAGACGCCGCAGTCCCCGCAGTCCCCGCAGTCCCCGCCGACGCCCGCGACCGCCGGCACGGCACCACTGCCGTCCATCCCCGCCGGCGCGGCACCAGGCGGCGCACAGACACCGGCCGAGCGCGGCAAGTACCTGGCCGAAGCCGGCAATTGCATGAGCTGCCACACCCGCCCGGGAGCCGCACCCTTCTCCGGCGGCGTGCCCTTCGTCACCGAGGTGGGGACGATCTATTCGTCCAATATCACGCCGGATCAGGCGAGCGGCATCGGCACCTGGACGGTGTCTGACCTGCGCAGTGCCATGCACGATGGGATCGGGCGTGGAGGCCGGCATCTGTTCCCGGCATTCCCGTATACCTCGTTCACCCGGGTCAGCGACGCAGACGTCGATGCGATCTACGCGTACCTGCGCACGCTGCCGCCGGTGCGTTATTCGCCTCCGCTCAACAGTTTTTTGCTCAGGCAACGCTGGGGCATGGTGATCTGGAATGCGCTGTTCTTCAGCCCGCAGCGTTTCCAGCCTGAGGCCAGGCAGTCGGCGGAATGGAATCGCGGCGCCTATCTGGTTGAGGGTCTCGGCCATTGTGATGCCTGCCATACGCCACGCAATGTCTTCATGGCCGAGAAAACGCACGCGGCCTACTCGGGCGGCACACTGAATGAAACCGTGCCGGGAGGGCAGGTGCGCAGCTGGTCGGCGGTCAACCTGACCTCCTCCAAGACTGGACTGGCGGCCTGGTCCGTGAGTGATCTGGCGAAGTATCTGAAGGCTGGCTTTTGTCTGCGCGCCGGGACGTTCGGGCCGATGAACGAGGTCATCGACAACAGCCTCAAGGATCTGACCGACGCCGACATCCATGCGATGGCGGTGTATCTGAAGAGCCTGCCCGCCGTGGAGCCGGATGGGGCCACCGTGTCGGCGTCCGCGGTGCAGGCAGGTGCCAGGATCTACAGCGATCGCTGTGAGGAGTGCCACATGCGCTCGGGTCGCGGCGGGCTCTTCAGCTCTCCGCCGTTGTCGGGAAGCGCGGTGGTGCAGGCGCGGGATCCTGCCTCACTGATCAATGTCATCCTGTACGGGCCGGACGAGCCCCGGGATCTGTCTTTCGGCGGGTGGGAAACCATGAAACCGTATAAGGACGTACTCAGCGATGCGGAGGTTGCGGCCGTCAGTAATTTTGTGCGCGGCAGCTGGAACAACCATGCCGGAGCGGTCACGGCGGCTCAGGTCGCGCGGCAGCGCTGAGGCGCCGCAGTGACGCAGCTGGCAGGGCGGTGACATGATCCAGGGGATGCTCATGAACTGGCGCGAACGCGTGCTGCCGATCGCGCGTCAGCTCGCGCGCGCGGCAGGCGTGTGTCTGGCGGTGATGGCAGTCGCCTCGGCCAGCGAGCCGCAGCCCATCGATGCCTGCGCGCTGTTGACGGCCAGCGACGTTGCCGCGCTTCTCGGCATGCCGGTCACCGAGGGGGTGCGCCATGATGAGGGGCTCACGTCGGTGGGAGCGTACTCCTCGACGTGCATCTGGAAGGTGCGAAACGATCGCCTGGGAGCGCGCGATCCCACACTGAGTCTGGGTGGAGCCGACTTTGCGATCCTGAATGCGTTTTCCTGGCCGTCGCGCAGCGGCGCGGTGGGCTTTCTGCAGTCCTTTCGCAGCGCCGCGGATCGTCATGAGATTCCCATGCATCCGATCGGTCTGAAACTCGGCGATGAGGCGCTGTGGTGGGGCGACGGCGTGGCCGTGCGTCGCGGGCTCCTGAGCTTCGGAGTGTCAGTCGTGCTCAATTCGGCCGACCGCGCGCAGCGGCGCGTGTGGGAAGAAGCGCTGGCGAAGGAAATATTGACGCGACTGCCCGCCGAGCCGTCTCAGGAGCGAAAATAAGGCATGGGCCGCCACGGGCCCCCCACGCCCGCTGTCGCTGCATGCGCGGGCGTATCGTGCTGATGCGTGTACACCGGGTGCTGCATGAAGGCCCACTGCGCCCGGCCATCACTGCGCACGATGATGCTCCAGTCACCGAGTGGCTTTTCGTTCGCCGGTACCAGCAGCGGCATCCATCCGCGCTCGCAGGCTGCGTTGCAGGGTGTTTTAGCCGAGGCGGGCTCGTACAGATACAGCGGCAGATTGGTGGAGTTCTGCCGATAGGTCCATCCCATGGGCTCCTGCACCAGCGAGACTTCCGCGGGATAGGGCAGCTGCGTGATCTGGCCGCTGTTCGCAGGCGGAGCCGCCTGCGCCGATTGCACAGATTGCGCGGCGAGCTCGCCGCTGCCGACGAGCAGTCCGAGCGTTGCGGTCGTCGCCAGCACCAGCGTACGCATGCCTGAGCTCCCGATGGCAAAGCGGCTTGCGCCGTTGCCGGGTGAGTATACTAAAGTGGCCAGGGCGCACACTGCTGCCGTCCGCGCTCGAGGAACGCCTCGAGCTTGCTGCTACAGAGGAACAAACACCGTGAAGATGCGGGATCTGCAAGGCTGCACCAGGCGTGCGCTCGCGGCGACGTTGCTGTCGACGCTGTGGACGGTGGGCACGCCGGCCGGCGCGGCGGGGCAGGGCGTTGCCCAGCACTGGCTCTCCACGCGCGCCACGCAATTGACTACCGACGGTAGCGTGCATTCGTTCCCGCTGCCGCAGCCGCGCAGCGGTCCGACGACGATTGCCATCGCGCGCGACGGCAGCGTGTGGTTCACCGAGTCCAGCGGCAATCGCATCGGGCGCATGAATCCCGACGGCAGCGGACTCATGGAGTATGCGCTGCCGCATCCGGACAGCGCGCCGCGCATCATTGCGCTGGGCGCCGACGGCAATATGTGGTTCTCCGAGCACCTCGGCAATCGCATGGGCCGCATCACCCCGCAGGGCACGATCACCGAGTTCGACATCCCCACGCCGGCCAGTCAGCCGCGAGCCATTGCGCTGGGGGCCGACGGCAATATCTGGTTTGGAATGTTCGCGGCCGGAAAGATCGGACGCATCACGCCGGCCGGCGTGATCACCGAATTTGCGATTCCCACTCCCAACAGCGGCCCGCGCGCGCTGGCGGCAGGGCCGGATGGCGCGATCTGGTTTTCCGAGTATCGCACCGACAAGATCGGCCGCATCACCTCCAGTGGCCGGATCAGCGAGTACCGGCTGCCTCGACCGGATTCGGGACCGGGAGACATCACGGCCGGCGCAGATGGGGCGATGTGGTTCGTGGAGCTCTCGGGCGGCATGGATGGCATCCTCACGCATGGCAACCGCGTGGGCCGCATTACCCGGCGCGGAGTGATCAGCGAATTCACCATGCCCGCGCACGGCCCCTCGCCGATCAACATCGCCGTGGGCCCGGATCGCAACATCTGGTACTCGCGCGGTGGCGCACTCGGCCGCGTCACACCGGATGGGCAGATCCGAGAATTTCCACTCCCGGGCGCCCTGGCCGTCGGGCTGTCGGCCGGCAGCGATCGGCAGCCGCCCCGGCACCTGGTCAATCGCCTCTGGTTCACGGATGCCAGAGGCAACCGGATCAGCTATCTGCAGTTCAGCTCGCCCTGATCCCGCGATCTCAGCGTGTCCGTGGACTGACGGGGTGCGCCCGAGGCTTCTCAGGCTCCCGCGGTGCGTGCATCATTACCCGCGCGTCCGACCATGCAGGTAAAAATCATGAAGCGAATCCCCCTGTTGCTCAGCTCTTGCGCACTGCTGTCGCTGACTCTGCCCGCGCTGGCGGCGGATCAGGACGTCATCCAGTTCCGCGAGGCGGTGATGAAGACACTCAACGAGCAGTCCGCAGCGCTCGGTCAGATAGCATCGGGAGCAATTCCAGACGACAGCCTCGTGACGCACATGGACGAGGTGGCGCTGGCGGCATCGACGGCGCTGAAGGCCTTTACGCCCAAGGTTCCCGGAGGGGAGGCGAAGCCGGCGGTCTGGGCCAATTGGGCCGACTTCTCCAAGCGCATGTCCGACTTTGCGCAGCAGACCGCCGCTGGCGCCAAGATCGCCAAGGCCCAGGGTAAGGATGCTGCCCTGGTGCAGCTGATCAATTACGCCGACAGCTGCAAGGGCTGTCACGACATGTATCGGCAGGAGAAAAAGTAAAGAAGAGTTAAGACCGCAGAGGGCTGCGAGCTCCAGCGGCAACGTCAGCGCCCTCGCCCTGCCGCTGCGGCAGTGCGCGATAGCGCGCAAGTCGTCGGATAAACCCGCTGATTTGACTGCCATCGCGCGGCCCAGGGGTCGATCGCGACGCCGCAGCGACGCCACAAGTGTCGCCGGAGGCAGGCTAAATCGGACGTATTACAAACAGTTAAGTTACGGGCAGCCTCGGCAGCCGCTGACTTGACGCACCCCCTCCTAACACTAAAATGAGACAGACCAGTCGTGGGGGTTCGCGTCATGGGCAACTCGGTCCAGTTGTTCAGCCAGAAACTATTGATTTTATTGGCCGGAGCGGCACTGGGCGCAGCGCTGTGCCTGGCACCGATATCGAGTGCGTCCGCCACCGAAACCAAGAGCTTTGTGGTCAGTGCGTTCACCAACGCAGCCTATTCGACAAAGGACGATTGTCAGGGTGGCATCGATCCTGATCAGACCGAGCAATACGCGCTGGATATGGCTGCGCTCGGGATGCCGGCTGACCAGATCAAGAAGGTCATGGCCGGATACCCGAGCTTCCAGACCATGGCGGTACTGGTCAACCGCGGGCGCATCGACGGTAAGCCCGTGAATGGATACACCAATCCGGCGTCCGTGATCGATCCGAAGCTGCATCTGGTCGACGGTCCCTATGCCTACGGCTTCAACCTGGACGGCAAGGGCGCGGCCTCACCGAATTCCTTCGAAGACCCGGTGAGCCACGAAAAGGGCATCGATAATCAGCTGTTCCGGGTGTTCGGCTGCAACAAGAATTTTCGTGGTCCGCCGGCGAATGCGACCCCACCGATGTTCTATGGCATCGAGTGGAGCACGCTGCGTCCCTCGTTTCCGGCCTGGCTCATCTCGATCAGCGGCGACGATCTGAGCAGGGATGGACCGGTGACCGTCAGCATCGATCGATCGATCGATCACGTGCTGCTCGACGCCAACGGAAACACCGAGGCGTACACGACCTTTCGCGTCGATCCCGATCCGCGCTCGCACAACGTGTTTCAGGCCCAACTCGAGCACGGCGTCGTGACCTTCACCGACCACCACGATCTGCATCTGGTCGGCGATCCGGTTCTGATCAGCTATCTGGATCTCACGCACACGCACCTGCGCATGACGCTCAAACCCAATGGCGAGATCGAGGGGCTCATCGGCGGCTATCAACCCTGGGAGGAGATCTTCCTGCCCATCGGCCACGGCGGCGAGAACTTCGAGGAGAATCAAGGCATCGACACTCCGGGCCTGTACTACGCACTGAAGCATCTGGCCGATGCGGATCCTGATCCGAAGACAGGAGAGAACCGGGCCATCTCGGTGGCCTGGCAATTCGAAGCGGTGCCTGCCTTCGTCGTGCCGGCGCAGGGGGCTGGCGCGGCATCGGTGCTCTCGGCCGCCAACGGCAAGTGATCTGCAGCGGGCGAATCGCCCAGGAGTTCATGACATGGGCAAGCAGATGACACGGGCGGGCCGCTCGCCGTCTTCGCAGACGACGAGAATGACCTGCCTGGCGTCGGCATCGCTGGCGGTAGCGACCCTGTTCGCCGCTTCCGTCCAGGCCGCTCCGAAGCCGACCGACGTCTCGTTGACATCCCGGGACGTCGTGCCAGCCGTGGCCGCGGGGCCGGCCATGCTGCGACGGCTGAGCCCGGATCAATATCGGCAGACCATCGCCGACATCTTCGGATCCGACATCACCATCGGCGGGCGATTTGCTCCGGAGATCCGCCAGAGCGGACTGCTCGCGGTCGGCGCCGGCAATGAAAGCATCACCTCCGACGAGGTCGACCAGTATCACGCGATGGCGCAGACCATCGCCGCGCAGGTGGTGGACCCCGCCCATCGCGACGTGCTCATTCCGTGCAAGCCGGCATCCGCCTCGAGCGCGGATGATCGCTGCGCCAGTGAGTTCCTGTCCGAGGTCGGTACGCTGCTGTATCGGCGGCCACTGAGCAAGGACGAGGTCCAGAGTCAGGTTGCCGTTGCCCGCCTGGCGGCCCAGCAGGACAAGGACTTTTATGCAGGACTGCGCGAGAGCCTGTCGCAGATGCTGGTCTCGCCCGAGTTCCTGTTCCGCTGGTCCAAGGTGCAGGGGGCGCCGGCCATCCAGGGCGTCTCGAGCCTCGATCCCTATGCGCGTGCCTCGCAGCTGAGCTTTCTGCTGTGGAACTCCTCGCCCGATGAGATGCTGCTCGATGACGCGGCTCACGGCAGGCTCAATTCCAGCAAGGGTCTGCAGCGCGAAGTAGACCGGATGGTTGCTTCTCCACGCCTGCAGGACGGCGTGCGTGCGTTCTTCGCCGACATGCTGCAGTTCTCCTGCGCCGAGGACCCGTGCCTGGATGCGAGCTTCTCGAAGGACACGACGATCTATCCGCGGTTCACTCCGAAGGTGGCCTCCGATGCACAGGAGCAGACTCTGCGCACGCTGGTGGATCTGCTGGTCACCAACAATGGCGACTATCGCGACGTCTTCACCACGCCCAAGACTTTCCTGACACCGGATCTGGCCGCCGTGTATGGCGTGCCACTGCCGCGCAACACTCCCAACGGCGAGCCGGACGACTGGCAGCCTTACACCTATCCGCATGGGGATCCGCGCGCGGGCATCCTCGCCGAGGTCAGCTTCGTGGCGCTGCATTCGCATCCCGGTCAGGCGTCGGCGACACTGCGCGGCCGGGCGCTGCGCGAGGCGATCCTGTGCCAGAAGGTGCCGGATCCGCCGCCCAACGTGAGCTTCAAGCTCGCGTTTGATACGACCAATCCTCAATACCCGACGGCCCGCTCGCGTCTGACCGCGCACCGGACCAATCCGGTCTGCGCCGGCTGCCACAAGCTCATGGACCCGATCGGCCTGTCGATGGAGAACTTCGATTCCGATGGTCACTTCCGCACGCGTGAAAACGGTGTGCTCATCGATACCAGCGGTGAGCTGGACGGGCACAAGTTCGATGGCATGCAGGGGCTCGATCAGACGGTGGCCAACGACCCGGCCGCTCCCGCATGCCTGGTGACGCGCCTGGCCGCCTACGCGCTCGGCCGCGCGCCCACAGGCGATGAGCTGCAGTGGGTGGGGGATCTGAAGAAGGATTTCGTCGCCGACCATTACCGGCTGCCGGCGCTGCTGCGCCAGATCGCCACCAGCCCGCAGCTCTATCAGGTCGAATGGAAGGGCGTAGCGCAGCAGGCGAGCAACGGCACGCCATCGAACACCACGGTTGCATCCAGATAGTCCGCTTCGCACCCGGACGAATCGATGCAGGAGAAGGGCAATGAGTAGCAAGATCAGTCGCAGGAAAGTGCTGCGCGGCATGTTGGGCGGCGCGGCAATCAGCGTCGGGTTGCCGCTGCTCGACTGCTTTCTCAATGACAATGGCACTGCGCTGGCGGATGGGGCGCCGCTGCCGGTGGTGTTCGGCACCTGGTTTGCGGCCATGGGCTGGAACCCCGGCTTCTGGGAGCCGCAGGTCGTGGGACCGAAGTACGACATGAAGCCGCTGCTGCAGGTACTCGACCCCTTCAAGCAGAAGATCAATCTCTTCAGCGGAATGCAGACCTTCCTCGATGGCCGTCCGCTGGCCACGCACGAGACCGGTGCGCAGATCTGCACGACCGGCTCGATTCCGGTGGGCCAGGACATCGACGTCGCCAGCATCGACCAGGTCGTCGCCAACACGATTGGAACGCGTACGCGCTTTCGCTCGCTGGAGGTTTCCTACGAGGGCGTGCCCTCGAGCTGGAGCCGGCGCAGCTCCACTTCCATCAACGCCTCGGAGGTCTCGCCGCTGGCGCTGTATCGCAGGATCTTCGGTCCGTCGTTCGCGGATCCGAACTCGGACAGCTTCAAGCCCGATCCATCCGTCATGCTGGAGAAGAGTGTGCTGACCGGCGTATCGGATCAGCGCGCGAGCCTCGTCAAGTCGCTGGGCGCGGGCGATCGGGCACGGCTGGACGAATACTTTACCTCCCTGCGTGAGCTCGAGCATGAGCTCGATGTGCAGCTGCAGAAGCCAATGCCCATGGTCGCCTGCACCAAGCCGAATGCGCCGCCCGATGGGCCGCACGGTCAGAGCATTGATCTGGTCATGTCCAACGGCAAGCTGTTCTCGCAGCTGATCGCTCACGCGCTGGCCTGCGGCCAGACGCGCGTCTTCAACGCAGTCGTGACGATGGGCGCCTCGTCAGTTCACAAGACCGGCAGCGAAGCCACCTTCCATATCGACACGCACGAGGAGCCGGTCGATGCCAAGCTCGGCTATCAGCCCGAGGTCACCTGGTACATGCAGCGCTGCCTGGACTGCCTCGCCGACATGCTCACGGCGCTCGATGGTGTGCGCGAGGGCCCGCGCACGCTGCTGGACCGCACGGTCATCTACGGCGCCACCGACCACGGCTATGCGCGCCTGCACACGCTGACCAACGTTCCGCTGCTCACGGCTGGCAGCGCCAACGGCAGACTGAAGACCGGCTATCACCTCACGGCACCCGGCGACACGGTCGCCCGCGTGGGGCTGACGGTCATGCAGGCGCTGCAGCTGCCGGTGAGCAGCTGGGGCACCATGTCCAATCACACCACCAAGCCATTCAGCGAACTGCTCGCTTGAAGGTGGAGGGGCTCGCGATGACCGGGTGTGCATCTGTCAGAGTGGGCGCCCTGGCCGCGATCGCGGCCCTCGGCAGCCTGGGTTACGCGCTGCCGAGTCTGGCCGCCAGGGGCGATGCTCCCGTTGCAACGCCGCCGGGCATCAGGCTCGAGGCGCTCGGGCGCGGGCAGGGCTATGGCATGGAGGTGCTGCTCACGGAGGTGCCGCGCACCCAGATTGCCTTCGCCGATGCCAGGGGCATGACGCTCTACACCTACGACAAGGATGCGCCGGGAAAGTCCAACTGCACGGGAAACTGCGCCAAGTTCTGGCCCGCCGCGCTCGCAGCGCCCTCCGCCAGGCCCTTCGGCGACTGGAAGGTCATCAGACGCGCCGACGGCACGAGGCAATGGGCATACAAGGACAGACCGCTCTACACGTTCATCAAGGACGTCGATCCGGGCTCTGAATACGGTGTCAGCCCGAGAAACCTGCGGCAGTTCGTGGGATATCTGGCGCGCCAACGCAGCGGTGCCGTTCACACGCCTGCCGGGTGGAATCCGGCACTGGCGTACCCCGTGAGTGGCATTGCCATGCCCGAAGGCATCGGTATCAAGGAAGTCGGTGACGCCAACGGCCTGGCCTTCGTCGATCAGGACGGCCGCACTCTTTACAGCTATGTCGGGCGCGGCGGTGCCAAGGCAGTCGTGCGCCTGGCAAACCAGACCCAATGGAAGCCGTTGATCGCGCCCGATCTCGCCCATCCCATCGGCGACTGGTCGGTCCTGGCCCGCAGTGACGGCATCCGCCAGTGGGCCTATCGCGGCAGGCCGCTGTTCAGGTTTGCGGGCGATCTGACGTCGGGCGATGCGAACGGCGTCGGCGTCAGCAAGGATTGGGAGGCCGCGCTGGCGCTCTCATTCTATATGCCGCCGGACGTGCGTCTGCAGCAGACATTGGATCGCGGTAAGGTCCTCGCCACCGCACAGGGCATGACGCTGTACCGCCGCGACGGTATCGCACTGGACACCGGCGGCGGCCAGAGTCTGCGCCACGGTGTGCCCATCCGCCCCGGCATCGGCCGCAACATCGGCATCTCCGGCTGCAACGATGCATGCCTCGCGGTCTGGCATCCGTTTCTGGCACCCGCCCATGCGCAGCCCGATGGCTTCTGGGATATCGCCCTGCGGCCGGATGGCACCCGTCAATGGGTGTATCAGGGCTACCCGCTCTACACCTACCAGGGCGACCGGAAGCCCGGGGATATGAACGGCAACGATATCTTCAACGTGGTCCTGAGTGACAACCCGAACCAGGTGAACAGTGTCGGTACGCCGATGCACGGCACGGCAGGGCTGTACTGGACGATCGCCTACCCGAGCGGCTGAGGATCAGTGGCCGCCCGCGGCCGCTCGCGGCGCCCCGACGTTGAAGGGCACGAGCGGCACATCGAGCCACTCGATGATCCTGCCGTCCTGGGCATTGATACGGAAAAAGCTGCCGACCGGCAGGTGAATCTCGCGCCCGTTCATCGTGAAATTGTCCACTCGTCTGACGATGACGAGCACTTCCTGCGATCCGCCGATCGCCTCGATCTGCTTCACATCGACGGTCCCGGCGCGGAAGTTCGAGCGCGGAGTGAATATGCGTGCGAGCTGCATGCGCAGCTGCTCGCGGCCCCGGGATAGATCCGAGCTCCGGGCCGCATCGGCCCGGAAGATCACATCCGGCTCGACGTAGGTCGCGGCCCGGGCGGCGTCCCGGTCGCTGAATGCCTGCTCGAAATCACGCGCGGTCTGAAGGGCGCGATGCTCTTCGGCGCTCATCGAGTGCGCACGCTGCGCTGGCGCCTGCGTCGCGGCAGCGTTTGCCAGCGCCGCATAGGTGCTCATCAGGCCAATCGTCGAGACTGCAGCAATGCGAAGTGCCAGCGGCATGAGATCACCCCCTGCTGTGGGATGAGCGAGCTTATCCGATTGAAGCGAGGCGCGTGGATCTGAAGCGATGCGCACCGCGTGTGCTCCCGCGCTAGCGGGCGCCAGCGGGCTTGAAGGAGAACTTCTGGCCCGCCACGGCCGCCTCGTACATGAGCCCGCCCTTGGCGATGGTGAAGACGGCGACGCCGTTCTGATAGTGACCGGCGGTGCGCGCATTGGATTCCGTGCCGCTGGCACTGGCCGACGAGCCGTTCGTGCCCGCGCTCGCGGAGGCGCCCGCCTTGATGGCCACGGCGTTGGCGTCGGCGCTGAGAGCAAACTTACCCGATTCGAAACGCGCAAACGCATCGGCATCCTTGAAGAACAGAATCTCGCTGTAGGCCTGGCCACCGAGCTGGAAGCCGAAGCTCACCTGCGTCATCGAGGTCTGACCGACGTACACGCCGTGTTTGTAAACGCGGCCGTCACCGTGCGCGGCGCCCACGCCGAAGCCGCCCTTGCCGATGGTGGGAAACACCGCGTAGCCGTAGCTGTCATGAAAATAATGGGCGCTGGCGCCCGCGTTCTTGAACAGCGAGACCGTATCGCTATAGTCATCGGCGCAGGCAACACTGGCCGCCAGCGCCAGTGTCGTCGCGGCCATCAGTGCGGCTGCCCGAGCAAATGGTTTCATGGTCCGGACCTCGGCGGCTGGAAGAGCGCCCATACTAGCGCTGCCGCACAGCCGCCGTGCAACCGCCGCACAGCTGCCGTGTAGCCGCCGTGTAGCCGCCGTGCAGCCGCCGTGCAGCCGCGGCGCACCGCCGGCAGCGGCATGGGCCTATTCCTGATCGAAACCATCGATGCGCCGTGGCCAATCGGCCTTCAGCAGCCGGGAGAGGGCGCGGTCGGCGAGCAACCTGCCTTCCGTCTGGCAGCGCGCGCAGTAGTTGGTTTCGTTTTCTGCGTAACGGATTCTCTGGACGGGGGCGCCGCAGACCGGACACGGCAGACGGAAGCGACCGTGCACGGCCATGTCGGGTCGGAAAGCGGTCACGTGCTCGGGAAAACCCTCGCCCGCCTCGCCGCGCAGCCGCTCGCTCCATGCCTGCAGCGTCTGACGGGCAGCCGCATGCAGGCGAGCGACCGCCGCCTCGTCCAGCCGGCTGCTCAGGGCCAGGGGCGAGAGCCGCGCGGCGTGCAGGATCTCATCGGCGTAGGCGTTGCCAATGCCGCTGAAAAGGCGCGGATCGGTCAGGGCGCGTTTGAGGGTGTGATTGCCGCGACGCAGCCGCTCGCTGAATTGCGCCAGCGTCGCGGCATCGATCTCCAGTCCGCCGGGGTCCTGCTGTCGCAGTGCCGCCTCTCCCTGCAGCAGATGCAATGACGCGCGTCGCTTCGTGCCCGCCTCGGTGAGGGTCAGTGTGCCGCTGGAGAACTGCAGACGCGCCAGTGCGCCCCGCGTGGCCACGCGCGCGTCGGGTGCAAACCAATGCAGGCGCCCGGCGATCATCAGGTGCAGCACCAGCCACAGATCCTGTTCGAAGCCGAGAGCAAGACGCTTGCCGATGCGACGCAGCTGCACGACGCGCCGACCGAGAATTGCCGTGACGGGCGGCACAGCGGTGCGCAACAGGAATGGCGAGCGCAGCTGCACACTCTCGAGCCGCTGTCCGAGGATGCGTCGTTCGAGGGCTTCCAGATAAACCGTCAGGTCGGGTAGCTCCGGCATGCGGCTCGTGAGCCTACGCGCCGGCGCTGGCGTTGAAAATCGTCGGCATTGCGCCATACTCGGGCCGTTGCGGGATGATCAGTGTGTGCCAGAACGACAAGGAAGCAGCCATGAACATCCATTTCCGGAGCCGTCGCCGAGTTCAGTCGCTGCGTGGGTACTGTGTTGCGCTCGGAGCGCTGGCACTGCTTGCATCGCTCGCGCTGCCAGAGCTCTCCCGGGCGGCGGACGGTCCCAGGCAGGGCCTCAGCAAGATCGGCATCGTCGGCGCCGGCAAGATGGGCGGTACGCTCGCGCAGCTGTGGTCCGCGGCGGGGTATCACGTCATGATCTCCTCGCGCCATCCCGAGGAGCTGCAGTCACTGGCGAAGTCCATTGGACCGAACGTCTCGGTGGGCACCCCACAGCAGGCCGCCACGTATGGTGATGTGATCGTCATCAGCGTGCCCTATGGCGCTGAGCCCCAGGTCGGCCGGGAACTGGCAGGGGAGCTCGACCACAAGGTGGTCATCGATCTGGGTAATCCGTACCCGGAGCGGGACGGAGCGATGGCCGCTGAGGCGCGCCGCGAGGGCACCGGGGTGGCCTCGGCGAAGTTCTTCCCGCACGTGCGGCTGGTGCGCGCCTTCAATGCGATCACCTACGTCGACCTGCGCAAGGACGCGCATCGCGCCGGGGATCCCGTGGCGATTCCGATTGCCTCGGACGATGCGCAGGCGACGCGTATCGTCGAGCGCCTGGTGCGGGCCGCCGGGTACGCGCCCGTCGTGGTCGGAGGCTTATCGACGGCCAGAACGTTCGACGTGGACACCCCGGTTTACGTAAAGCCCATGTCGGCGGCGCAGCTGCGCAAGGCTTTGGGATTGCCCGAGCGCGCGCACGACTGAGCGCAGGGCGTCGGTGCGGCCGACGGGGGCAACGCTACCAGGCCGGAGTACTGGCGGGCGCGAGGCGCGACTCGGGCACCACCGTGCCGGCCATGAGCTGCTTTAAGAGCCGCTGAACGTGTTCGGAATCCGCGGTGTCAAAGCGAGCGAGCTCGGGGCTGTCCAGGTCCAGCACGCCCACCAGGCGGCCGTCCTTGATCAGCGGCAGGACCATCTCCGAGCGCGAGCCTTCATCGCACATGATGTGCCCAGGGAACGCGCGCACATCGGGAACCAGAACGGCGGCGCGCTTGAGGGCGGCCTGGCCGCAGACCCCTTCACCGCTGGCAATCAGTGAGCAGGCGGGCTTGCCCTGGAAGGGGCCGAGAACCAGGTCCGTGCCGTGCAGCAGGTAGAAGCCCGCCCAGTTGAGCTGCGGCAGGCTCGTGAACAGCAGCGCTGCGAAATTGGAGATGTTCGCAATGAAGTCGGTCTGATCGGCCATGAGTCCGGCGAGCTGCTCGGACAACTGCGCGTAGAGCGCGGCTTTATCCTGCGCCGGCGCGGCACTCGGGGATCTGTGCGGAACCATGGCGCCCTCCTGCGGACTGCCCACCCGGGCATTGTACGTGGCTCAGCGGTGCAGGGCGCGTACCAGAAATACCGCACCGATGATGATCATCAGCGCGCTGCTGGCATAACGGATGGCGCGCAGCGGCAGCCGGTCCGCAAACAGCTTGCCGAGGAATATGACCGGAATATTGACCAGCAGCAGCCCCAGGGTGCTGCCCGCAATCACCGCGGCCAGGTTGTGATAGGCAGCGGCCAGCGCCAGGGCGGCGATCTGCGTCTTGTCGCCGAGCTCGGCCAGCAGGAACGTTCCCAGTGTCGTCAGAAAGATGCCACGGTGATCGGTCACCCGCTCCTGCCCGGCGAGCTTGTCGGGTTTGAGCATCCACAGACCCATGATGACCATGCTGGCGCCGACCGCCGCGTCGAGGATCCCGGTGCGCAGGCGCGTGCCGATCCAGGCGCCGAGCGCCGCCGCCACAGCCTCGCTGAGCAGCGCCGCGCACAGGACGCCCACCACGATCGGCCAGGGACGGCGAAAGCGCGTGGCCAGCAGCAGCACCAGCAGCTGCGTGCGATCGCCCAACTCGGCCAGGGCGACCGTGGTGAAGGAGATGATGAGCGCTTCCATCAGCGCGTGCGCCGGCCGCCAGCCGGGCTTCTCACCCTTGCCGATTGACAGCCCCCGGGGCCGTTGCGACCATCGGGCAGGAGGTCGACTGCGTGCGCGGTGTGCGGACCATCTTCCACGTTGCGGGGCTGCTCGTGAGGCCTCTCGCGAGACTCACTGCCGTGTCGGCCGCGGTCGCGCTGGGCGTTGGCGCCGCGTTGCCGGGCAGCGCCGCAGGCCTGCCGGCCACACACCGCGATCACACCCATTCGAGCGCCAGCGCCGCGAGCGCCGGCGGCGACACCGTGAGCCCCGGAGTGAGCCCCGGCAGCGCCGCCAGCGCTGTGCTGGATCCGCTGTATTCGAGCGCGGATGATCTGTTTCGCTCGCCGCGCCTGCATACCATCGAGCTGTTGATCGACGAGTCCGATTTCGCCCGCATGCCACCAGCGAACGGTCATGGGGGCCGGGGCATCGGTGGCTGGCAGGCCAACGCCGCCGATGATTCCACCGGCTATACCAAGGTGCCCGCAGAGCTGCGTTTCGACGGCCAGGACTTCGGGCAGATTGCCGTGCGCTACAAGGGCAACTCCAGCTATCGCGGCGCGCGCACCGATCTGAAGCGCTCGCTGAAGCTCGAGTTCGCGCATGGCGATACGCATCACCGCTTCTTCGGCCTGCGCGAGATCAACCTCAACAACAATGCATTCGACGGCAGCCAGCTGCGCGAGACCCTGGCCTACGAGATGTTTCGCGGCGCCGATGTGCCCGCGCCTCGCACCGCCCTCGCGCGCGTCTATATCAGCGTGCCGGGCCTGCATGAGCATGAATATGCCGGCCTGTTCACGCTCGTGGAGCAGGTGGACCAGACGTTCTTCGAGCAGCGCTGGGGACGCAAGGTCGGGGTGCTGGTCAAGCCCGAGGGACTGAACGGGCTGCCCGACCTGGGCCAGGACTGGAAGCCCTACGAGAAATCCTACAGCTCGAAGCTCAAGGCGCGTCCCGCCGCCGCGCAGCGGCTCATCGGCTTCGTGCGCTTCGTCGATCACGCCCCGGACGATGAGTTTGCGAGCCACCTCGGCGATTACCTGGATGTGGATGAATTCCTGCGCTTCCTGGCCGTCGAGACCGTCATCGTCAATTCCGATAGTCCGCTGGCGATGAATCACAACTATTACCTCACGGTTCACCCCGATTCCGGCAAGGTCGTCTGGGTGCCCTGGGACATGAACATGGCCTTTGGGGGCTTCCGGCGCGGCGAGCTCGACCTGAGCGTCTTCAGGCCCTCGGCGCCGGGCATCTTCCCGCTGGCCGATCGTGTGCTGGCCGACCCTCAGCTCGCGCAGCGCTACCGTCATGCCGTGCAGGCGCTGCTCGACACCGAGCTGACCCGCGCGCATATGGATGCGGAGCTGCGCCGGCTGCTCACGCTGATCCACGCGGCCGCCCTGCAGGACCCGGCGGGCGGGGCGGGGCAGTTCGACGCGAACTTCGAAGAGCACCCCGGGCGCGACCGCAATGCCCCGGGCCGGCGCAGCGCATCGGCGGTGGATGACTTCGACGACGACAACTTCGGCGGCGTGGGCATCCGCGAGCGCAGTGGCCCGCCGCTGCGCGCCTTCATCGAGCAACGCATCGTCTCGATACGCGAGCAGCTCGCCGGCAGGCGCACGGGGGTACCGGGTCGCGCTGGGTTCAGCCAGGGTTGGGGCCAGTAGCAGGGGGGCATCGACCGCAGAGTACATCGCATCGCAGCGCTGGATGCGAGCCCCCCGTGGCCGCACGCCCCGGTGGCTGACGTCGATATTATTCTTGCGTATATAATAACGCGTGTTATTATCTCCGCCCGGCCGCAGCCTCCCGCCCGCCGGCCCGCGGAGTGAACGCATGCCCCCGTCCCCGTCCAGCGAGCGACTGCGAAACCTCGGATTTCTCGTGCGCGATGTATCGCGTCTCTACGGCCGTCACTTCGAGCGCCACGCGCGCGAGCTCGAGCTGACGCTGCCCCAGTGCAAGGTGCTCGCGCATCTGCAGCGCAACGAGGGCATCAGCCAGGCGCGACTGGCCGAGCTCACCGAGACCGATCCGATGACGCTGGTGCGCACGCTGGATCGCATGCAGACCGACCGCTGGGTCGAGCGGCGACCGGATCCGAGCGACCGCCGCGCGCACCGGCTGTACCTGCGTGAGGAAGCCAAGCCGGTGCTGGCGCGCATGTGGAAGATCGCCGATCAGGCGCGCAGCGAAGCGATCGCAGTCCTCAACGAAAAGGAATGCGAGCAGTTGTTGGAGCTGCTCGGTCGGCTGCACCAGAATCTGCAGCAGCTCGACACCCGTGCCACCGAGACCCGCGCCACCGAGGCGCGCCGTCCCGCCCTGTAACGGAAGGCCCTATGGACGCAGCAGTCGAGCAGCGCAGTGAGCAGCCGGCCATGGCCCCGACCCAGCGCGCCGAACGGCGCCGTGCGCGTCTGCGCTGGACGCTGATGCTGGGTGGAACGATCATCGCCCTGATCGCAGCGCTGACCTACTACCTGCTCAGCGGTCGTTACCAGTCCACGGACGATTCCGCCGTGATGGCGGCGCAGACGGCCATCAGCACCAACATTGCCGGACGTGTGGTGGAACTGGACGTGCGCGACAACCAGCTCGTGCATCGCGGGCAGGTGCTGTTCCGGCTCGATGAGCGCCCGCTGCGCATCGCGCTCGAGGAGGCGCAGGCGAAGCTGGCCGCCGCGCGCCTGCAGATTCAGGCCGCACGCGCCTCCTATCGCCACCAGCTCGAGGAGATCGCCGCGGCGCGCGATACGCTCGCTTACCAGCAGAGCGAGTTTGCGCGCCAGCAGCGCCTGGTGAAGTCGGGCATCAGCTCGCGCGCGCAATTCGATCAGACCCAGCACGCGCTGCAACTGGCACAGACACAGCTCTCCTCGGCGCAGCAGCAGGCCAATACCTATCTGGCGCTGCTCGGCGGCAATCCGAACCTCGATGTGGCTCATCACCCGTTGGTGCTCGAGGCGCAGGCCGCGCTGGATCGGGCCAACCTGCAGCTCTCATACGCGACGATTCATGCGCCGAGCGATGGTGTGGTCACCAAGGTCGAGCAGCTGCAGGTCGGCGATTACATCACCGCCGCGACCCCGGTCTTCAGCCTGATCTCCGACCAGGACGTGTGGGTCGAGGCCAACTTCAAGGAGGATCAGCTGACCTACATGCATCCCGGCCAGTCCGCGGAAGTACACATCGATGCCTTTCCGGGCCGGCGCTTCAGGGCGCAGGTGGTCAGTGTCAGCCCTGGCACCGGTGCGGAGTTTTCGCTGCTGCCGCCGGAGAATGCCACCGGCAATTGGGTCAAGGTCGTGCAGCGTGTGCCCGTACGCCTGAGGCTCGCCACCGATTCGCTGCCGCCGGATGCACGACTGTCCGGCCTGTCCGCCGACGTCACGGTGGATACCGGTCATCGCCGCCGGCTCTGAGCCGGGTAAAAGCGGGCCGCGCCATGAGTGCCGATACTTCGCGCAATGCCATCGCGCAGATGCAGCAGCATCGCGGCGCCATCACCGTCACGGTGATGGTGGCCTCGATCCTGCAGGCGCTCGACAACACCATCGCGAACGTCGCGCTGCCGCGCATGCAGGGAAGTCTCTCGGCCACGCAGGACCAGATGATGTGGGTCCTGACCTCCTATATCGTGGCCGCCGCGATCATGACGCCGCTGACCGGCTGGCTCGCCGATCGCTACGGCCGCAAGCCCCTGTTCCTGGTGTCCATCATCGGCTTCACGCTGGCCTCGGCGCTGTGCGGGCTGGCGCAGTCACTCAGCCAGATCGTGCTGTTCCGCGTGCTGCAGGGGGCCTTTGGCGCGGCGCTGATCCCGATGTCACAGGCGGTGCTGTTCGATGCCTACCCACCGCGTGATCACGGGCGCGCCATGGCCATCTGGGGACTGGGCGTGGTGCTGGGCCCCACGATCGGCCCGATGCTCGGCGGCTGGCTCACCGACAACTACAGCTGGCGCTGGGTGTTCTACATCAACGTGCCCTTCGGCATCCTCGCGGTGCTCGGCGTGCTCGCCTACTTTCCCGACACCAACCATGAGCGCAAGCACTTCGACTTCTTTGGCTTCTCGATGCTCGGCCTGTTCGTCGGTGCACTGCAGGTCATGCTCGATCGCGGCCCGCTGCGCGACTGGTTCAACTCCACCGAGATCAAGGTCGAGGCGGCGGTCGCGGCGCTGGCCTTCTACCTGTTCGTCACGCACACGCTGACCGCGCGGCGCCCGTTCGTGCGCCTGGCGATGTACAAGGACCGCAACTTCCTCACCGGCAATATCCTGATCTTCCTGGTGGGCATCGTGCTGTTCGCAACGCTCGCGCTGCTGCCGCCGCTGCTGCAGGGTCTGATGGGCTATTCGGTGTTCCAGTCCGGACTCGTGACCGCACCGCGCGGAGTGGGCACGTTGATTGCGATGCTGCTGGTCGGACGCATCGTGGGCCGCATCGATGTGCGCCTCATCATCGGTACGGGACTGGCTCTGACCGCCTTGTCGATGTGGCAGATGACGCACTTCTCGCTGCTGATGAACATGTCTCCGGTGGTCTGGTCGGGCCTCATCCAGGGACTGGGCACCGGCATCGTCTACGTGCCGATGGCAGCGCTGACGTTCACGACACTGCCGGCGGCGATGCGCAACGAGGGCACGGCGCTGTTCAATCTGATGCGCAACATCGGCAGCAGCATCGGCATCTCCGCCGTGCAGGCGCTGTTCACCAGCAATACGCAGGTCGTGCATGCCTCGCTGGCCGCCCACATCACGCCCTGGCTGTATGCGCTGCATGCGCTGCACGGCTACGCCGGACGCGCGGGTGAGGCAGCGCTCAATGCCGCGGTCACCGCCCAGGCGGCGATGATTGCCTATCTCGACGACTTCCATCTGATGTTCGTCATGACGGTGGTATCCATTCCGCTGCTGCTGTTCGTGCGCAATGCCCGCCCCAACCCGGGAGGAGCTGCCCATGTCGCCGTGGAGTGAGCGCTGCCGGCGCGCGCACGCTGCACTCGTTGGCAGCGCCGCGCTGGTGGGCGCCTGCCTGCTCGCAGGCTGCGTGGTCGGCCCGAACTTTCATGCGCCCACGGCGCCGGAGACTGCACGCTACACCCCGCAAGCCCCGGCGGCCCTCACGCAGGGGGCGCGTGCGAGCGTGCCGGCCTCGCAGAATACGGCCACTGCCACGGTGCCGGGGCTTACGCTCGACAGCGCGCTGCCGGTGCCGGCGCAGTGGTGGTCGCTGCTCGGCTCGGCGCGCCTGGATGCGACCATCCGGGCAGCGCTGACCGGCAACCGCACCCTCGCGGCAGCGCAGGCGCGACTCGCCGAGGCGCAGGAGCACGTGGCCGAGTCCGAGGCGGGGCTGTTTCCGCAGGTCAATCTCGACGCCACCGCGGGCCGCGTCAAATACGGTCCGGCATTTCTCGGGCCCGAGAAGCTGCCCGCGTTCAGTTACTTTTCCGTCGGGCCGGCCGTCAGCTACGCCTTCGATTACACCGGGGGTGTCAGGCGCGGCGTCGAGCAGCAGCGCGCCGTGCAGGAGGCGCAGCAACAACAGCTGCAGGCCGCGGCGCTGAGCCTGTCGGGCAACGTCGCGCTGCAGGCCCTGGCGCTGGCCGATGCCCAGGCGCAGCTCGATTCACTGACCGCGCTGCTGGCGGATGATCGGCGCAACCTGCAGCTGGTGCAGGACGCGTTCGACGCGGGTGGGACCACGCGCGTCGATATCCTCAACGCCCAGAGCCAGCTTGCCAACGACCAGACGTTGCTCGCACCGCTTGCGCGCCAGCGCGCGCTGGCGGCCGATGCGCTGGCACTGCTGAGCGGGCGTGCGCCCGGGGACGTACCGGTGCCGGCGTTCACGCTGCAGGATTTTCATCTACCTGCCGCGCTGCCCCTGACACTGCCCTCCGAGCTCGCGCACCGTCGCCCCGACATCCTGGCGGCGGAGGCGCGGCTGCACGCGGCGACCGCGGCGGTCGGGGTCGCCAGCGCCGCGCTATATCCGCAGATCAGCCTCTCGGCCAATGCGAGCTTTCAGTCCAATGCGATCGAGAAACTCTTCAACGCCGCCGGCATCGGCGATGCGCTCGCCGGCAACCTGACGGCACCGCTGTTCAACCACGGGCAGCTGCGCGCGCGCGAACGGGCAGCGGCCGATGAGATGCACGCCGCGCTGGCCGACTACCAGCAGACCGTCCTCGCAAGCTTCACGCAGGTCGCCGATGCGCTGCAGTCGCTCGATCATGATCAGGAGCTGCTCGCCAGCGAGCAGGCGGCGGTGCAGGTCGCTGCGCAGAATCTTGCGCTCACACGCGAGAGCTTCAGCGCAGGCAACAGCGGCGTACTGCAGGTGCTGGATGCGCAGCGCTCCGATCAGCAGGCGCGCCTGGGGCTGGTGCGTGCGCAGTCGCAGCGCTACCAGGACGCGGTGCAGCTGCTGCTGGCCCTGGGCGGGGCGATCTCGCTGCCGCAGAGCCCGACACCCGTCAGCCATAGGCCTCCCAGCCGCGGCTCTGTCAGCCAAGTGCCATCGTCTTTTATTGCACCGCAGACTATGATGGCGCCCGCGCAGCGGGGGTAGCTCGCGCTCGACCCGGAATTGCCGGGCTCGAAGTGTCGTCATTGCAAGGGGGCCATATGAAATACGCTGTGATTGCAGGCGCCACGCTGGCGCTGAGCGCGGTTGCGGGCACGGGTCTCGCAGCCAGTGAGCATCATCATGAGATGAAGGTGCCCAGTTACATTCAGGCGGCGGTCGACGATCAATCGCGACCGGAGAAGGACCGGATGCGCGATGCGGATCGCCATCCCGCCGCGGTGCTGACCTTCGCGGGCATCAAGCCCGGCATGAAAGTCGGCGAGCTCATGCCCGCGCAGGGCTACTACACGCGGCTGCTGTGCCGGGTCGTGGGCGACTCGGGCCATGTGTACGGTGTGAATTTCCACATGCACATGCCCCCGCCGCCGCCCGGAGCTCCGGCGCGTCCGCGCATGCAGATGCCGGCACCCGCGCCGCTCGGCTGCGACAACGTGACGGAAACCACGCAGGACACGACGGCGCTGAGCCTGCCGTCGGATCTGGATGTCGTATGGACGACCGAGAACTATCACGACTTCCATAACCCGATGATGGGCAGCCCGGACATGAAGCAGTTCGACATGGCTGTCTACAACGCGCTCAAGCCCGGCGGCGAGTTCATCATCGAGGACCATGCCGCCCCCGAGGGCAGTGGTGCCAGCGACACCAATACCCTGCACCGGATCGATCCGAAGCTGGTGCGTCAGGAAGTGGAGAGTGTCGGCTTCAAGTTCGCCGGACAGAGCAAGGCGGTGGCGAACCCCGACGATCCGCATACGGCGAAGGTCTTCACGATGGCCGACAAGACCGACCGCTTCCTGTTCAAGTTCCGCAAGCCCAAGGGCTGAGGACGAGCGGCTACCCACCCACGCCCCGGCGCATGCCGCGCAGGGTCAGGGCTTGCGAAAGATGCGCAGGCGCTGACTCTGCGACGGCTCGGGGGGCTGGGGCGGCAGACGGGGCGCAGACGCTGCCCCGGCAGGGGGGCCGGAAGCGGGACCGGCGGCTGCCCCGGGCGCCGCGCTGCCCGGTGACGGGGAGGGCGTCGAGGGCCTGGCGCCGCCGGGCGTCGCCGGCGCGGCACCCCCAACAGCCGGCGCAGTGACAGGACGCGAAGCGCTGGGCGCAGCGACCGCAGGGGCTCGAGCGGGCTGGCCAGACGGCTGGGCCGAAACATTGGGGGCCGCGGCAGCGGCGGGCCGCCCCACATTCGGTCGCGCCGCGAGGGCGGGTGGGGCAGCTGCAGTTGCAGTCGGGGCCGTCGCGGTGCGCGGCGGGGACTGTGCGACCAGAGGCAGCATCTGTACCGAAAGATTCAGGCGCCGCAGCTCCCCGGGCTGCAGCGCGCCGACGCCCACGACCTGGCGCATCACCTGCTCGCCGCGCTCGTTGCTGATGTCCAGCACGATGCAGTATTCGCACGGCTCAGCGGCCTGCCGGTGAGCAATGGTTCCGTCCACGCTGAGGGCGGTAAAGGCTTGCTCGGCCAGCTGCTTGCCGCCGCTGAAGCGCAGATGATGGCGGCAACCCGGACAGATCGACGCGCTCTCGAGCACGGTGGCCTTGCAGTGAGGACACAGGCGGGTCGCACCGGGCTGTCCAGCGCGCAGGGTGTTCATACCGCGCGCGTGGTCCCCTTCGACAGCTCGAACGCGGCCGGACGATCCGACGCATGCTTGTCGTCCCAGCCGAACTCGACGTGCCCGCGCATGCGCGAGCCGGCCGCCACGGTGATGGAGGCAGCCTTGACATCGCCGACGATGATGCCCGTGGACAACACATCCACCTGCTTGGCGGCGTCGATATTGCCCTGCAGTTCGCCGCCCACAATGACCACGGCAGCGCGCACCTGGCCTTCCAGGCGGGCACCGGCATCGATGCGGAAGTTGCCGTCGACCTGCACGTCACCCTTGAAGCGGCCGGCGATGCGCACGTCCCCGGAACCGGCGATCTTGCCTTCGATGGTGAGGTCCGCGGCGATCACGGACTCGGTGACCGCAGCCCGGGGGGCCGGGGCGGCGGCCCGGCGGGGCGCCTCGACCGGTGCCGGCGGCTCGGGAATACGCTCGACCGGCTTGGTGTGCAGTTCGGTGACCGTGGGATTGGCTGCAACGGGAGTGCCGCCCGCAGCCGGGCCCGAGGACGAGCCGGTGTCTTTCCAAAGTGCCATGAGCGGGTCCTCCGTCGATCAAGTAAAGTTCGTAACCATGGAATCCCAAAAAGGTAACCCCATCGGATACGGAAGGCCAGTGTCTCGCGTCGCAGACATCCAAGCCGCGACGTGGGTCCGGGACCATGACTGAGGCGAGTCTGCCACTCAAACCCCCCGCTGGCGAGCGACGCCGTCGTCGCTCGCTGCGTCCGCTGCGGGCACTGCGGCCGTTTTTGGCGCG
>DATJUN010000044.1:0-31722 GCA_035502275.1 Steroidobacteraceae bacterium | reverse complement strand
AATGCCTGCGGCGGCGGCGGCGCCCGCCCGTCGGTCCAGACATCGAACGCCAGGCGATCGTAGGCCTGTGAGGACACATGCCATCCGATCACCGCACCGCTCTGATCCTTGAGTGCAGTGAAACGACCGCCCCAGGGTCCGAGCAGCCAATAATTCACCGGCCAGGGCTGGCACTGCCGATTGAGCTCCTCGTGCTCATCACCGGAGTAGGCGAAGCCCAGGCGCCGCGCACTATCGTTGATCGGGATGCCGGCAAAATCATCCGCAAACGGACCCGGGCCGTTGCTCACTCCGCCCTGCGTACTCTCGACGTTCCAATTACCCGACAGATCGACCTGCGCCGACACGGCACCGCTGTAGATCCACGCTGACAAGCCGGCCGCAAGCGCAAATGGAAACGAACCAATTTTCATGCAGTCCCTCAGGACATTGCGGGCTGTCGGCGACGGTTCACGATCGCAGCGTGCAGACCGATGCAGCCCACTTCGAGCCGTCCGGCTCCTGTTGGAAGATCGAATCATAGATATACGGTCCCCGCAGATACTGCGGATCCGTGACTCTGACACTGATCGAGATCCATCTCTGCGTGCCCAGCGTGCGCAAATCCCAGAACTCTCTCATCTGGGTGTCGGCGCCATAAGGAATGCCATTCTTGCGCAGCAAGCCCGGCAGCATATCGTCGGTGCTGACCTCCAGCGAACCAAAGCGTGGCGCCGCCGCAGGCGCCGCCGCAGCGGCTGTCCCTGCCGCCAACTGCCAGCGCGCTGCCGACTGGCCCTGCCAACTGGGCGGTTCGTCCGTGTGAGGCGCCGCGAGCGGCTCGGGCGCGGCCGCCGGACCGCCAGGCGCAGCGGGCGGCACGAACCTCAGCAACCGGGTCTGCATTCCTTCATCCGTATCCACCCGAAGGGTGTTGGCATCCTGCCAGCTGATGTGCAGCCGCTCGGGGTTGCGCATGATCACTGCTGCCCCGTAGGCCTCACACTGCTTGCCCGCTGCCTCGTCCGTCGCAGGATTCCAGGCATCAGCCAGCTGCTTGGCCCGTAAGTTGATCGGAACGTCAGCATATTCACCCTTGCCGGGCACGACCATGCGCCAGCGCCAATTCTCCGTGATGAGCGAAACCCAATAACCGCTCGGATCAAAGGGAGCCTGTGCCTGTGCAGTCGGCGGCCTGGCTGCAGGACGAGAGGCCGACCCAAGGCCAGTCGTCGCGCGAGCCGCCGCCGCTGCCGCTGCCGCTGCCGCTCCAGGCTGCGCCGCCCAGAGCGGGCCGGTTCCCAGGAACAGGCTTAGCGCGCCCACCCATGCCGCGGCGCGGCCCGGATACACGACTGCGCGGCGTTTCAACTGCTCCCGGGCAGCCCTATTCATCGGCTCGTCCGCGAACAGGATGAAGATGTGCTTTTCGCTGCGCCTGCAGGCTCCTGTATACAGCCGCTACGAAGTCCTTCGTGGTCCAGCTCCCCGTGTCCGAGCCGTAGCGGGCCTCGTAGCCTTCGGTCGGCCCCAGCGCCTGGACCTGTTCGAGGCTCTTGCCTTGATCAAGGTAGTACTCGATTCGGGCCCGTATCGTCGCAACCATATCCATATAGACCACCAGATCATCCTGATCGCAAAGCGGCCCGCGCTCCGGAATGATGAGCGTACCGCCGGTGTCCATGACCATGGGCGCACTCTCGAAGGCCATCGTGTTGGCGATCTCGCCCAGTGCATCCAGCTCACCCTGGATGCTGCCGCCATGACTCGTATCGATGACGGGGAATCGGGTCTGATCGAATACGGCCCCAGCGACCACGACATCGGAGCGCTCGAAGCGTACCGCGGCGTCGATGTTGCTGTGCCCGTTGGGCAACGCGATCACCGCGACCGGCTCATTGAAAATGAAATTGAATTGCTTGCGCGTAAAGGTCGCCGTGGGCAGTCCCGCGCCCTGGTAGTTTACCCCGGGCTCGCTGACCATCCGGTTCAGCACGTCCTGGCGGGCGATGACCGTGGCGGCGGACCCGGACCCAGCCAGCGAGAGAAGCGGGCTCAAGCCACGTCGCTGATTCGCTGCAAACGGATCCTTGTCCTGCTCGCTCACGCCCGCGGCGGCGAGCGCCGCGTTGCCTCCGACCAGTTCCGGGTCCCCACCGGTATCGATCACGTAGCTGATCGGCCCGCTTGTCACCTGCCTGATCGCCGCCAGCAGCGCATTGGCTGTCCCCTGCGGCCCGGCGTTCACCACCAGAGTGCCACGCGGCCCAGTCTCCACCGCGACGTTCACGCCGTCGGCGGTCATCATGTAGATGCCGGAGGCGACTTGCAGCACCTGCACCGACCCAGCAGCATCCGCGGTGGCCCCGCGGGAAGCATCGGCGGCCGACGCCGCCTCGATGGCTGCGACGCCCAATCCTGTGGCCGCCGACAGCACGAGCACGAGACTGACTCGCCTTGCAGCGTCAATCCTCGACATAACCCCCCGCCCCGGATCACCGCCCCTTTATCTACCGCAACGGTGGCTCAGATACTAAACAACTATGACCCTGGGGGAAAGCCGGGGCCTGCGCGCTCCTGCCTTCAATTCGCGTTCTTCGCATATTTCAAGCGCCCGGCACGCGTTCGCAGAAACGAGACGGCTTCGTGATAGAGACGCTTGCGCTCATGCGCATCCCAGAGTGCATCGCGCACGATGCGCCACGCTACGCGCGGCCGGAAATAGTACGAATCATAGAATCGGTTGACCGCCGCCATCATTTCTTCGCGATTCAGATCAGGGTATTCGAGGTGCGGAAGCTGGCGCCCGCCGGAATCGGCCATGGCTTCGGCGGACAGGAAACCCTTCGCCGCAGCCTGATCATAGAGCTCCGTGCCGGGATAGGCATGGGCAATGGAAACCTGGATCGTCTCGCAGTCAAGATCGCGCGCGAAATCCATGGTTTTCTCGATGGTCTTTTTCGTCTCGCCCGGAAGTCCGATGATGAAGTCGCCGTGAATGCGTATGCCAACCTTCTTGCAATTCTTTGCAAAAGCGCGTGCCTGCTCCACCGTCACACCCTTCTTGATATTCTTCAGGATCTGAGGATCACCGGACTCGAAGCCAACGATCAGCAGCCGCGCGCCCGCATCCGCCATGGCTGCCAGCGTCTCGTAGTCGCTGTGAACCCGGGCCGTGCATGACCACTGAAATCCGACGGGCTTGAAGCGCCTGCAGAGCTCGAGCACACGATCCTTGCGGATATTGAAGGTGTCGTCATCGAAGAAAAATTCCTTCGCCTGCGGGAACATCCGATGCGCCTGCTCGAACTCGCGCGCCACACTGTCGACCGAGCGCATCCGCCAGGCGTGGCCTGACAGCGTCTGCGGCCACAGGCAGAAGGTGCATTGGGCGGGACAGCCCCGCGTGGTGTAAAACGAGACGAAGGGGTGCAGCAGGAATGGTACGTTGTAGCTCTCGATCGTCAGATCGCGCTTGTAGACATCGGTCGCGAAGGGCAGCTCGTCGAGCTCCGGGGTGCTCAGCGCTGGCCGGGTCGCGTTGTGAACCACCTTCCCATCCTTCAGGTAACTGGCATTTGCGATCTCGCCGATCGGCTTGCCCCTGGCGTAGTCCGTGACCGCATGATCGAATTCTCCGCGAACGATGAAATCGATATCGGAGCCGGCAAACAGGCTCTCATCCGGCTTGATCTGCACCGGCGGACCCACAAAGGCGACCTTCAGTCCGGGATTCACCTCCTTCATTTTCCTGACTAGCTTCAGGTCACTCTGAAAGCCCACGGTCGAGGTAAAGAGAACCAGGAATTCGTAGTCCCTGGAAATCTCGATCGTCTGTTGCGGAGAGATTTTGTGGGGCGGCGCATCGAGCAGCCGGCTTCCGGGCAGCATTCCGGCCGGATAGGTCAGCCAGACCGGATACCAGAATGATTCGATCTCACGCGTCGCCGGCCATCGCGACCCGGCGCCACCATCGAAATTCTCAAAGCTCGGTGGATTGAGCAAGAGTGTTTTCATGACCGATGCTGCACTTTTCATGCGATCCCCCCTGCCCCGCTCGCTGCTCCAGGCAGCAGTCTAATGGTGTTCGTGCACGACTGCATCACGGATCTATCCATCTGATTTCATGGTCGTTGCCGTCGGGCAGTCCGCTGACACGAGAGCCGCTTGCGCCATGGTAGAAAGCACCGGGCGCAATCGAGTACCAGGAGGATCTTATGGCGCGAGCTCTCTGGCGTGGTGCAATCTCCTTTGGGCTCGTCTATCTGCCCATCGAGGTGCACACCGCCTCGCGGGAAAATCCACTGCCGCTGCATATGCTCGACAGCCGGGACTTTGCGCCGGTGGGCTATCGGCACATCAATAAGCGGACCGGCAAGGAGGTGGACTGGAAGAACATCGTCAAGGGCTACGAATACAGGAAGGGCGACTACGTCGTGCTGACGGAGGCGGATTTTCAGCATGCGAATGTCAAGGCGTCCGAGACTATCGAGATCCAGACCTTTTGCGATGCCGCCGCCATTGCGCCGCTGTATTTCGCAAAGCCGTATTACCTGACGCCTGCAAAGGGTGGGGCCAAAGTCTACTTGCTGCTTCGACAGGCCCTGATCGCGACCGGTAAGGTCGCGGTGGGCTCATTCGTGATGCATCAGCGTCAGCACCTGTGTGCCATCGCGCCGACGGGATCTGCGCTGACCCTGCTGACGCTTCGCTTCCAGGACGAAATCGTTCCCATGGCCGCCATCGAAGCAGGTGCCGCAGCCAAAGTGACCCCCGCGGAGCTCACCATGGCAAAGCAGCTCGTGAATCAGATGTCGGGAAAGTTTGAGCCGAGCCATTTCAAGGACACCTACCGATCTGATCTCAAGCATCGCGTTCAGGAAAAGGTCCGCAGGAAGCAGACGCACGAGCTCGATGTGGCGCCACCCGCCGGGTCTGCGCGCCCGAAAGCACCGGTCATCGACCTGATGGAAGCTCTCAAGGCGAGCCTGGCGAGGAAGGCAAAGGCATCCTCGCGCACCGCTGTCAGGAGGCACTCGCATGCGAGCAAGCGGGCCTAGACGTTGAGGCTCAAAAGATCGCCAATGGATTGACCAGCGCCCCCGTCGAGCCGGCCATCGCGGCGGGCGCGACGATCAGCAGAAACTCCCAGCGGTGCTGCCGCGCCGCCTCCTCCGACACAGGCTTCAGGTTGGGCGAGTCCAGCAGCGGCAGCCCCATCATGGCCAGCGTGAGACGGTGATCGGCCGAAAAGACGCCGGGGACCTGACCACCCCAACCTGGTATCGATCCGGAGTAGAAGCCCGAAGTCAATGCGACACCGCGCGCGCGCATCCAGGGCAGCACGGTCAGATCGAAGCCGCCACGGCTGGGCTGGCCATTTGCCATCACGGGGCCCGGGTTATAGACGAACAGTGCATCCCCGGGAGATACGTGGATCCTGGCCTGCTTCTCCCAGGCCTCGATATCCTTCACTGTCACCGGTGCGCCGGCCGTATGCGCAGCTTTCAGCCGCGTCATATCGATCAGCACCCCGCGCGTGATGATCGCCCCCTGCGGCAAGGCCCCCAGCCCCTCCTTCCGGCAACCGGTGGTCTCGCTGACCGTGCTCGCCTGGTCATAGCCATTGTAGAGGTGACCTCTTCCGTCGCTGTCGTGACAGAGAGCATCCAGGTGCGTGAAGTTGCCATGTGGGTTGTAGCGTTCAAATTCCCCATCAAAGCCGTCATTGTGATGGGGGTCGCCGGGCGGGATGGTGCGAAAACGGATCTCGTAGGTCGCCACACCCTGCGGGATATTGGTGTCCGCCTGCTCCGGGGGAGCCGGTATCGGCACGATGGGTCCCTCCATCGACACCACGGTGCCCGTGCGGGCCAGCGCAAAGGCCTGCAGCCGCTTTTGCGGCGAGATGTAGTTGAGAGTGCCGAGCTGATCGTCCTTGCCCCACCGGCCCCAGTTCGACAGCTCCTTCATACTGCGTTCCAGGAACGCCTGGTCATATCGACCGGACGCGGACGGCGTCTCTGCCGCCTGCTGTGCAAAGGCCGGCCCCACCGCGCTCGCGCTGAATAATCCAATAACGAGTGCGGCCGCCTTTACGTGCCGGACGCGATTGCGAACGAGCTTCATGATGTGTCTCCCCCGTCGTTGTAATTCGAATGAGCCAGGCCCATGGCCTGCTCACCACGGCGACAGAGCAGCCAACTATTCTGTCGACGCGGCGATGCAGGCCGCCCCCGATCGGCCTGGCGCTGTCAGCCTAGCGCTCTGCCACCCGTGCCGCGAGCGCATTGCGCAGAACCCTGGCGCCGTTGTTCATCACGGTACCGGCCAGGATCTCGCGCCCATCTACGTTACGACGATAGTAGTCGTCATCCATGACCCGGTCGGGGGTGATACCGGTAACACCCGCGCTCAGTCCGCCGTAGAGCCCGCGCGTGTCCGACCAGACGATGACGTCGCCCTTCGCGGGGCTGGTGCCCTCGGCGGCCACGTTATAGATCGCAACGTTCAGCCCGACGCTGCCGCTCAGCGACCACTTGCCGCTGTCGTCCTCGAAATGACGCACGGCCATCGGCGTCATCAACAGCATCACGAGCGAGCCGCCCGACCCGCCAGCCTGAAAGCCGAAGCTGGTGCCACTGTATTTATAGAAGGCCGGATCACTCCATCTGCCATTGCGTCTGATGAGCACGACGCCGCCGCCACTTTGCCCGCCGAAGAACAGGGCACCCTTGGCGTATTTCGGGATGATGAAAACGCCCCGAGCCTCGTCAAGCAGTTTTGCCAGATGCGGGTCCTGTCTCATGTGATTGACGAGATCCGCTGAGCGGTTCACCCGATTCTGAGCGTCCTGGTACTCATCGGCGTGCGCCACCGGTGTGATCGCCGCCGCCACAACCAGCAAAGGCGGGATGAGGAGGGAAAAAATACGCTCGCGCATAGGCCACCTCCGTTGTCGCTGAGCCCACTGGCCCCAGCGTAACGTGCCGTCCGGGTAGCTGACTGCCGGGTCAAGCCGATTTGGCGTATTGGCGTTGGTTCCCCGGGGCTCCAAAAATCCTACAGCCAGCAGGATTCAGCTGCCATTCATGCAGCAAGCCCGGTTCCCCTGCACTATTGCGCCTTGACCGGCTCAATGCGCAGCAGCGCGCCCTGATCCTCATCCGTGAGGACGTAGAGATCGCCGTCCGGCCCCTGGCGCACATCGCGAATGCGCTGTTTCAGGTCCTCCAGCAAATGTTCCCGGGCAATCGGCCCGCCTTTGTCGTTGAGGACGATACGCTCGAGGCGATGATATTTCATTGAGCCGACGAAAATACTGCCCTTCCACTTCGGAAATTGATCACCGGTGTAAAATGCCAGGCCCGAGGGGGCGATACATGGGACCCAGTTCAGAAAGGGTTGCTCGATTCCGGGCAAGTATCCATTGAGGTAGCCCGGACTCACGGCGGAAGGATCGCCAAGTGCAATGGGGCCACCGATGTGATCGCCGCTATAGTCGTAGCCGACACCCACGATGGGCCAGCCATAATTCGCGCCAGGCTTCAGGGCGATGAGCTTATCGTCATCCTGCGGGCCATTTTCATCCTCCCAAACCACCCCGGTGGCTGGATCGACGGCCATCCCGAGGATATTGCGATTGCCCATCGTGTAAATCTCCGGCCTGTAGCCGCGTTTGCCGACGAAGGGATTATTCCGGGGGACGGTGCCATCATCGTTGAGGCGCAGAACTTTGCCGTCGTCGCTGGTGGGGTCCTGGGCGCGCCCCCCTCTCGTGTGGGCATATTTCCCGGAATTCGCCGGAGAATTGGGCGAACCGGTGCTCATATAGAGCTTGCCGTCCCGACCGAAGACGATTCTTACGGCCGAATCCTGGGCGATGAGGCCGATGCTGTCGTCCAATATATTGTTATCGACGAAGATATCGTGAACATCCGTAAGAGCATGGCCATTCCAGATGCCACGCGCGACGGCATCAGTCATCGTTTTCCCGGGACCTTTCGGCCCCATGATGGCAGCCGGTGCCCGCACACTGTCGGGCACGTCGTTGGGACCGAGGTCGGGGCCGGGTTTGTTGTAAGAGAGATAAACGTAATGGTTCCGGGCAAAGTCCGGATGCAGCGCGATATCAAGCAGCCCATCGATTCCTGCGGCGTAAACGCGCGGCACACCAGAGACAGGAGTCGGATCGAGCACGCCGTTGCGAATGATGCGCAGGCGACCGGGCCGCTCGGTGACCAGAATCGATCCATCGGGCAGGAAGGCCATGCCCCAGGGATGGACCAACCCTTTGGTGACCACGACGACGCGAAAATCGGCATCGCGCGTGTGAAAACTGAACGGGCCGGAACCGAGGGCTGCTGCCGGCGGGCGCTGCGCGTGCGCCACTGCGCCAGGAACGCAAAGTGCAGCTTCGATTCCAACGGCGAATAAGAGGCGCAACAGGCTCGCAGTAGTTTTCATGAATGATCCCTCGAGCAACACAGCGATCTGATCAATCGTTTCCGGCAGGCGCAACGGTGCCCACACATCATGCTGGCGGGGGGCCCACGCAATCAGGGGTCAGGATGCCGGCGCCGGCATCGAGCGCCCAGCCGCCAGCCAACCTCCGACCGCACCCCTGGACATACGCTGCATGGGCTGCCTGCCCCCCGGTGAGGCCGGGGTGTATCCGGTCGAGTTTACTCGAACCGCGGCAGCACATTGCGACCGATCGCCCCTGGGGTCTGGCCCGGCGGATACCCGGCTGATTGCCGCAGTTTATTGACAGGTGGCAAATGTATTTTTATTTTGATATGAGGCATATTGCACCGGGGTCGAGCGTTTTCCGGCCTTAATGGAAGGGGGGTAGATCGATGAACGTGCTGAAGCAAGCGGCGATGGCAATGGCGCTGACGATGGCTAGCGTGGGTCTCGCCGAGGCCCATCATGCGGACAACTCGCAGTTCAATGCCAACAGCAATCTGGTATTTACCGGCGTTCTGTCGAGGATGGCCATCGGCAATCCGCATAGCTACGTGTATTTCACCCGCATGGTCAACGGCAAGGAGCAGCCCTGGGCCTTCGAGACCGAAGCGGTGCACGCGCTGGAGCGGGCCGGGTTGTCGGTCCGCAGTTCCCTGCAGATCGGGGAGACCTATTCACTGGTCTACTCTCCAGCCCTCGACGGGTCGGACAGCGGCCTGATGACAGCCATCAAGCTCAAGGACGGGCGCGTCCTTGCCTTTCTGGCAAAGAACAACGTGGATACGGCCAACAAACTGCTGACTGAGAAGCTGCTGAACGGCACGCCAAACCCGCAGTAACAGCAGGCCGGACCTGATCAGCCGGACGGTGGCTTGCGATCGCAATGGCTGGGGCCTCAATTCCCTGCAGCCGCGCGATCGGGTCGCCGTCCTTATTAACCCTCATAGCCCCGCACTGTATCGGCGCTCGCGGACGATCCTGCCCCTTCCCTGCTCGCCAAAGCCATTCGCAGGCTCTAGCTCTGGTTGATTTCCATCGTCAGATGCTTCTCGCAATTGAGCGTGTTGGAGAGCGGGCAGCTGGCTTCTGCCTTCTCCAGGAGCAGGCGAGCCCGCGCAGGATCGGCGCCAGCGGGAATGACCAGGGAAACGTGGGTATCGAAACGGGTAAAGCGCATCTTGCCCTCCACCCGGTCAAGCACCGCATTCGTGGTCGCGTCCAGCCCCGTCCAGGCAAACTTTGAATTTGCCGCGATGCCCTGGAAGTTCAGGACAATGCAATCGGCCACGGCGGCGGCAAAAAGCTCCTCGGGAGACCAGCGCTCGCCGGATCCCCCAAACGCCTTGGGTGGCGCAGACTCGATCGCTGCCAGTTCCGCCGTACGCAGCTTTGCGGCTGTGCCGGGGCGAACCGTTACAGCGACGCTGTAGTGATGCGGAAAAGGATGCATGTGTGGCTCCGCGGATCGCTCTGATTCTGCTGTCGAATGTATGGTCGACAGGAGGGAATGCAAGGGCAGGCCAGAACGTGCTGCCCCTGCTGTTTCGCTCAAGTGTCGCGGCGCGGGTCCGGTAAGCTCTGAGCCATGTGCGGACGCTACGTCACGCCCGAAATGCACAGGGCCGAGCGCGATTTTCTCGTCCAGCGGCGCCGCTGGCGCGAGTACGAGCAGAGCTACAACGTCGCGCCAGCCGATCGCGTGCCGGTCATTCGGGTAGTGGCCGGAGAGCGCGAGGGTCTGCTCATGCGCTGGGGGTTGATTCCGTACTTCGCGGGCGGAATCGCGCCCAAGTACTCCACTATCAATGCCCCGGTGGAGAAGCTGGAGACCGCTTCCGCCTGGCGAGGTCCCTGGGGCCGGGGACAGCGCTGCATCCTCCCCGCGCTCGGGTTCTACGACTGGCACTTACTGCCCGGAAGAGCCGGGCGGCCCTATTACATCACCTGTATCGATCAGCCCCTCTTCGCCTTCGCGGGTCTCTGGGACCGCTCGAGGGCAGATGACGGTACACAAATAGTCTCATGCGCCATAGTGACGCTGCGCGCCAACGAGCGCATGCGCGACCTCCACAACGGAGGGACGAACCCCTTTCGAATGCCGGCGATCCTGACGCCAACCGACGTCGAGGTATGGCTGTCCGCGACGCCAGCCCGAGCCAGGGCAGCCCTGAGGCAGTACCCCTCTAATGCGATGGTTGCGCACCCGGTCAGCCCCCGGGTCAACTCGCCGGAGAACAACGACGCCGACCTGCTTGCGCCGAGTGGCGATTTTCCGACGATTGGCGTCGGTGCCGCCGTCAGGAGCTCATCGAAGTAAGTGGGCCGCCGGCTGCATCTCAAATCGGTCAGTGGTCGGTCGCGCTAGGGTTTCGGCGCCGGCGCCTTGATGTGGCTCTCCTTCTGCGCCTCGGCGTGTCCGGTCGCCGTACCCGGCAGGTGCAGGTCGGTGTCCGGAAGACATTCGTTCTCCGGGATGTCGCTATAGTCCTCGCGGATGAAGCGCTTGGTGCTCTTCCACTCGCCCTGCCACATGTCGGGGTCCGTCATCGTAAACTCATCCTGGAGGGTGTGGCCCTGATCGAGCAGCGTGATGCGCTCGATGATATGCAGTTTCGACGAGATCGGGATCCCCATGTCCATGTCGATGTAGTGATGGGACGACGCAAAGTACAGCGTGTCGATGATCAGGGCATCCTTGGTCCAGTGTCCGATCGACTCGCCGTTGTACGTGTCGACGGAAACGTCATACGGCGTGTGCTTGCGGCCATCGGTGTAGATGGTTCGCAGGCTGTCGAAAAAGCCGTCGATCATGAATACGGCCGTCGGCAGCTGGATGATGTTGATCGGCCAGACCCGTGTCAGAATCATCGGCATCCCGATCGGCCAGCACTCCCCGCTGGCGTCGCGGAAGGGCTGGTGCGCCTTTTTAGCCGCCGCCGCCAGCCTCATCGCTTCCTGTCCGGCCTTGTAGAAATGCGGATACGGCGGCCCGAACATGAAGTCCGCGAACGAGCCGCGCAGGTTCACGAACCAGGTGCCCGTCAGGTTGAAAGGCGGCTGAGGTCGCGGTTTGGCGAGGTTCTGCGGGGCGAGCGCGCCGTAATACCCGTCGTGCACCTGGGCCAGGTCCTCCTCCTGCTCGTGGGACAAGCCCGGGCTCGGCTGCCCTTGCGCCAGGGCCGTTGCGGCGGGCAGCGCCAGTGCAAGCGCGGCGAGTGCGCCGAGAAGTTGGCACGCTACCGATCGGTTCATATCCGGGCCCCTTGAGGACGAGATGCTTGTCGGATCGAGTTCGCCTACTTCTCGCTGGGGCGCTTTTGCTCGCCGCCCAGATATTTCCCGTCAGGCAGGATGATGGATAGGTACTGTCCGCCGGGTGTCCCGTCTCGCAGGGGCCTGAGGCTCACCGTGACGTTGTCTCCCGGCTTGATCGTGGTGCGCGTCCATCCGAGCCGGACGAGATTGTTGGGCCCATTCATCTCGACAGCCCAGATCGAACGGGTGCCGTCCTTGTTCAGTACGATCACCTCGAAGTTCGTATGGGGATTCGTCCAGTTGAAGTCGGCGATCGTCCCCCGGATCACGACCGTCCTGCTGGGGTCGAACATGGCAGCCGAATGGTGCGCGAGCGCGGTCGTCGAGCACACGGCAAGCCACGACCCGCAGGCGAGTGCACCCAGCCCCGGGCGATGAATATTCATCGTCTCACTCCCCTTTGATTCCCGACTCCTGACCCGTACACCCCGACAGCGCTCTTGGTCTGGCGCCTGCAGACGGATCAATGATAGCGCCGCTTGTGTGTACGTGGCCATCCGGGGCTGCAACCACCCCCACTCCGGCTGCCCGCGATTCAGTCGGCCGGCGTGACACCCAGCCAACCGCTGACTAGTGATCGATGCGCGGAGCGGAACCTTTCGGCTGAGCGTCCATGCCACCGCCTACCCCTTCGATCTCGGTGTTGGCGTCGCCGCTTGTTGCATCGATCTGCATTTCGGCAGCCAGCCAGTCTTCGACCTCGAACCCCGGCGCAAAGCCTCGCGCCTGAGCACGGTAGTAGGCAGCCAATGCAATACGCGATTCACGTGGCTCGCCGGATGCGATGCTGCCACCGGCCGCCGGCGCGCGATTGCTCTGGGCTGGCGGTGTTTGTGAAGACCTGTCTTTTGACCCAGCGTCCTTTGATGTGCCCATATGACCTCCCCGCGAATTCGATGTTCACCGGTCCATGCCTTGAGATTAGCCAGGGACTTTTTGATAACAAGTGGGACAAGGAGCAATACGGCAGTGGAATGCGCCTCCACTCAATCAACGTTGGGGCTTGATCGGAAGAGTCGGCCGGCAGGCGGAAGAGCACGGCACTCGATACCGTGCAGCCTTCAGCTCGCGCTGGAAGCCTGCCGCATGCCTACCGCATCGCAGCATCTGACCGCGATGCGGGGTTTCTAACCCCCGGCAGCAGCAGCCCTGTGGACTGCCATCGACGTTTGGGATCAGGATCTGGGTAGCAAAGCAGTTCAAAGAATTCCCCGGGGGCAGCATGCGCATCTTTGGCGCTCTGATTGCGACTTGTATTGCGATGGTTGGGAACGCTACCACTGCCTCGGCCGCAGGGGTGACGGACATTTCCGGGGCCTGGCAAGGAACACTACGGAGTCAGGCTGGCAGTTTCAGGCTGGTATTTCAGATCTCCAGAATGATCGGCGGCTGGAAGGCAGCGCTGTACAGCCCGGACACTGTTCCAGATCCCTTTCCTGTTGCCAAAGTGGCATTGACTGGATCGACCGTCACGATTCAGCTCAATGATCCTCCTCAGGTCTATCAGGGAACGATCAGCGCAGATGGGACCTCCATCAGCGGGAAGCTTGCGCCGGGCGGGTTGCCACTTGAGCTGCAGCGCGCAACGCCGTCCACTGCGTGGGATCTATATGACACCGCCAAGTCTTCGACATTTGTGACCGTAGCGCCCGGCGTCAGGTTGGAAGTGCTCGACTGGGGGGGCACAGGGCGTGCGCTGATCCTGCTGGCGGGACTCGGCAACAGCGCACGAGTCTTCGATAAATTCGCCCCGAAGCTTACGCAGTGGTATCACGTTTACGGCATCACCCGCAGGGGATTCGGTAACTCGAGCGTCCCTGCGAGTGGCTATTCGGCCGATCGGCTCGGTCAGGATGTATTGGCCGTCATCGATGCGCTCAAAATCACCGACCCGATTCTGGTAGGTCACTCCGCAGCCGGCGAAGAGCTGAGCTACGTAGGCTCTGAGGCGCCCTCCAAAGTCGCCGGGCTGGTCTACCTCGACGCGGGCTACAGTTACGCCTTCTATAGCAGGCCGACGAGCCTGGATGCTCCAAATGAATATCAGAGTGCTGATCTGTACATCGATGCCGCTGATCTTCGTCACAAGCTCGATCGGATCCTGTTTACAGGCAATCCATCCAGTGGCATCGCCCAGATAGACGAACTGCTTCAAGTCGAGATTCCTCTGCTCAAGGAGGATTTGCAGGAACAGAGGCGCGCTCTACAAAGCGGCGAACCCGTCGCGGCACAGATGACCGGGGCGGTCCGGCAATCAATTTTGGCGGGCGAGTCCAAATTCACCAAGGTGCACGCACCCATCCTTGCCATCTATGCAGACCCGCATTCAGGCATACCGGTCCCGAAGGGGTCCAGCGCAGCACAGGCGGCGGCCGCAGATAAGGCATCAGTCGAGAACGAGATCGCCGCACTCAAGCGCTATAACCCCTCAGCGCAAGTCGTACGACTGCCCAATGCCATGCATTACCTGTATGTTTCGAATGAAGCGGAAGTGATCAATCGGATACACACGTTTATCGATGAACTTCCGAACTCGAATCCCTAGATTGCTTCAGATCGTTTGAATGAGAAGTTCGCTCATGGCGCAACAGCCTGGCCATTGCATCGTCGCGATCGTCCCCTGCAACGATATCGAAGCCAGCACTCGCTTTTACAGCAGGCTCGGCCTGTCGGTTTACAGGGATCACGCGCGCTATCGCCTTCTCAGCGACGGGAAAGGCTGGCTTCTACATCTGACCAGCGAGGCGCCAGCAGGATGGGTCGTACCGGGCCGCAATCCGAACGGCGTCTATCTTTATTCCGACGATGTTGACGGGCTCGCCGCCCGGGTCAGCGAACTCATTGGGGAAGTCCACCCCGAGCACAAACCTTGGGGAATGTATGAATTCGCTGTGTCTGATCCGGACGGAACGCTGGTGCGGATTGGCTGGCCATCGCCGGCGCCTGCTTCAGGACTCTCGTAACATGATGATTCTAAGAGAATGTGCCGCAGGCTTGGCCAGGGAGAACTTCAAACCTGGGCCTCTGTCACCCTGAAAGCACGGCTGTCGAGCAGCACAGAGTGCACGCTGCAGTGCTTTCAGGCTAATCCTACGGTAACTGGGGCACTCCATGTGGGAGACACGCGAAGCGCATACGTCAAACTCGATGGCGTTGACCTTGTTAATTCACGGATGAGGAGTTTGGCGTCATGAAAGGAACACAACCCCAAAAGGCCTATAAGGCCTGCTTGTTGGCCATTTCGGTTGGTATGTTGAGTGCCGGGAGCGCCTTTGCGGATGTTCAGAGCGATCAACCCGTGAAGGACTCATACATTACCACCAAGGTAAAAGGCGAGCTCGCGAAGGACAAGGGGACCTCTGCGACCCACATTCATGTCACTACGAAGGACGGCGTCGTCATGCTCGACGGCACGGTTCGCTCGGAAGCTGAAAAGGAACTTGCCGAAAAAGACGCAAAGAAGGTGCGTGGAGTGACAGGTGTCCACAATGGGTTGACAGTTCAGTAACTCGGCTGTCGGGCCGCCAGCTGCTATCGCTCCTGGTGGCCGCGAAGGCGATATTTGTCGTTCGCGGAACGCGCAGAGCTACGCCGCAATGCTGAGCCGCTTCCACTGCGCTTACGTACAAGACACTTGTCGGCCACGCCGCTGATTCAAGGGGCCAGGCGATAGCCTGGCGACCTTGGGTCCGGAGGCCACCCAATCCGCTTTCTACCAGGCACTCTAAGTTCAGGCGCGGGCGCACCGCGCCGGGATCTGTCAGCCTGTCTTCGTCCCGACGATCATTGATCCGGGACCAAGATACCGAGCTGGCGTAGCACGCTCAGCTTCGCCCCGATACCGGACTGTAAGTCTACTTTGCGACCCGCAAAATCCGCGACAGCGCGGAACCAACCAGAACACCAACGGCCTGCCGAGACAGTACTTTCCCAGGTGCAACGACATTAGTAGATAGTCGGCGCAAGTGCGGGAAAGCGCAGGTAATGTGCGCGGAAAGCCGGCATGGGCGCGTCGTCCCTTTCAAGTGCCCCGATGCACTCCGAGTCTTCCAACAGGTCCTTCGTCATTTTCCAGATCCGAGCGCTAATGCATTGATATTCATTTTTTAATTCTACGTCTGCCTGCAAAAGAAGGACTGCCGCGACGTCAATTGGCCGGACGCGACACACGCCACTCAAATTTGACTGCCACGGGTATGACGGTTCGGCCGCGTAAGGTTCGCGAAAGGTTGAGCGTCTAGCATCTAAAAAGGACGACGTCGCCGCGCCAGATCCCTGCGTATCGTCGGATCGCTGAAGTGCAACGGCATCGCAAGAAGGGCGGCCGAGAAAAACAACAAAAAATGCCGAGCCAGAGCATCGCGGCGTTATGTCGCATTTGGATCGAGAAGGATTTCCAATTCCTTTGAAGACCAACTTCTATGTCCGCGCCGAACGGCTCTGAGCAAAGCGAAAGCCCATGGCGGAGGAATCAGGACGCCGCCAAAGCAGGGATACCGGGAGTGCTCGCCCATTAAGACCGGTTTCACGGCGACGTTGGGTATGCTCAAATCCTTCGGAACTGGGCCTCGGGTCGCCTTGTATTCGAAGTTCAAACAATCCACGTCCAGTTCAGCAAGTGCCGATTATAGAGCTGATATCGATGGCCTGCGGGCCGTCGCCGTTTTGTCCGTATTGTTCTATCACGCTTTTCCAGGCCACTTTCCTGGTGGCTTCGTCGGCGTAGACATCTTCTTCGTGATATCCGGATTCCTGATATCGGGGATCCTCTTCAAGGACCTCGAGCGCGACAGATTCGGCTTCCTGGACTTCTACGCCCGCAGAATTCGCCGGCTCTTTCCTGCACTCATCCTCGTGTGCATGGCCTGCCTGATATTCGGCTGGATCAGCCTTTTGCCGAATGAGTTCCGCCAATTGGGAAAGCACGTGCTGGGCGGTTCCGCATTCAGCGCGAACATCGTGCTTGCGCTCGAATCCGGATATTTCGATACCGACGCGGCGAGTAAGCCACTGCGTCATCTGTGGTCCCTGGGCGTTGAGGAACAGTATTACCTGATCTGGCCGGGGCTCCTGTTCCTTTGCCGGCACAGCCGACGCTCTACTGTGGCACTGATCGCCGCGCTCGGCGTTTCCTCTTTTGCCTTCAATCTGTACTTCACTAACGCAGACCAGGCGATGGCCTACTATCTGCCACTGACGCGGTTCTGGGAACTGATGGTGGGCAGCGGACTCGCATACCTCGTTCGCCATCGCGGGGTAAGCGCCGGCATTCTCGGGCGCTGGAATTCGCTCGAGCAGCAGCCGAAATTCGCGGCTAAAGTTGCTGGCGCGAAGGCGCTTTTGGGCACCGCTGCCATTGCGATGGCACTGTTGCTAATCAATGAGCACCGCGCTTTTCCGGGTTGGTGGGCAGCCCTCGTATGTGCAGGTGCCGCCTTAATCATATGGGCCGGGAGCGAAACCTGGATCAACAGGCGCATCCTGGCAAGTCGCCCGCTCGTCTGGATTGGACTCATCAGCTACCCGCTGTATCTCTGGCACTGGCCATTATTGTCTTTCGGCAACATCATGAGCGGATTGGGTGGCTACCCGTCGACAGGCTATCGCGTAGTGGCACTTGCGGCCAGCGTCGCGCTCGCCTATCTGACCTATCGTTTCCTGGAACTCCCCATCCGCCACGGCAAGACTTCCGTCCAGAGGAGGAGTAACACCCAGGAGCTCGTGTACATCATGGCAGCCGTCGCTTTTGTCGGTGCCTTGGCCGATCTGAGATTTATCCAACCGGTTTCAGCTGCGCAGCCACAGATCGCGAAGATCACGGCGGCGATGAATGATTGGCAACCTGTAGAAGACGCCACGATTCCCGGAAATGTAAAGGGAACAGTTCTGTTCCTGGGTGATAGCCATATGGAGCAATACTGGCCACGCATCCAGCAAGTGGCCCGGCAGTCTCCATTCCGGAAGACCATCGTATTCCATACACCGGAAGGCTGTACGCCTATTCCGGGACTCGACCGCCGCGCCAATCCGTGCGCACAGCTGGTTGCCGACGGTTTTGCTCTTGCAGCGGAGTCGCGGGTCGATACGGTCGTCATTGCCTCTAAGTGGTACAACCTGAGTTATTACAAGGACTATTACCGTAGCGGCGACTCCGATGCCGGATCAATTGACCCGTTGGCGCAAAAAAACAGATGGGTATTTGATCAGTTTTCAGCCGCGATAAGACGCTTACGTCAGCGGGGCAAACGAGTCGTGGTACTGCTGTCATCCCCAATAGGAGATGCTTTCAACCCCTCTCAAATGGTGGACCGATCGGGCCTGGTTCCTCATGCCAGGAAGGCCAGCGCGGTTCCGCGCGCCGATTTGGAGAACATGCTTGCCGCGGTCGATGGAAGAATACGTGCCGCAGCGGAAAGCGCTGGAGCAGAAATACTGGATCCCAAGGATTGGTACTGCGACCGTTCCATATGCCCGGTGCTGGATTCCACGGGTGAGCCCATTTCCAGAGATGGTTCTCACCTGCGGGCCTCGTTTGTCCGAAGCCGACCGACTGGATTGGACGTCCTCATCCAGCCTACTACCATCGCGCCCTTGGCACGAAATGGGAACGGCAGCCGGCATTGATCGGTTGTTCTTGGTGGGAAATGCCGGCCATAAGAACGGTCTCGATGTCACCAAGCCCGTGGGTGCTGCTCAGACGACCGGAACAACCGGGGACTATTACGAGTATGCAGTATTCATGCCGCAGGCACGTGTCAATCCTGCACCAGAGGTCTATCCGGCTGCCGCTGGGGCGGCGGTGACGCTATTCTCGGGATACTCGCGAGCGTACGCGGACGGCGGCCCTTAGCGGCCACACCGTGATGTAGGTACCACATTCCCTTACCACATCGACTCGGTAACTGATTGAGGGACTCTAGCTGGGTGAGATGGGCCGCATGCTCAAGTCGCCGCCTATTCCATGAGCGACCACCCTGTCATCCGCCCTTTCGCCCTTTTTTGGCGTGATAATGGGAAGCGCCGCGTTGCTCGCAAGGGCTCAGGAAGAGCGTCAATCGAACCGGGAGAGGCATGATGCGCAGACAACAGCTGATCTGGATCATTGCACTGGGTGGCATGGTGCTGTCTACCAGCGTCTACTCCCAGACCCTATCGTATGACTTTTCTGTCAACGGCGGGCTGACTGGACCGCTCGCCGGGGTAACCTCGACCGGTACCTTCACGATCAACAGCTCGATAATTCCCCCTTCGGGCGGGGAGCTGGTACAGAAGGGACTGCTGACGAATCTAGCATTTAACTGGAACGGGATTACCTACAGCGCAAGCACGGCCAATACCGGCTTCGTCGACTTCAGTTCCAGTGGGGCGCTTGATAACGCCGTCTTCGGCGATGCTTGCGGCGCCGGGTGTGGCGTAGGAGGTCCGAACAACTGGTTCGTTGTCTTGTTCCCGAACCGAGAGGGAATCTTTGCCTACGACGTAGACAATGTTGTCTATGACGGTCCTGTCGGGGAGTTGCAGCAGGTCAGTGGACCCATAGGGGCACCTGAACTGAATCCAGCCGGCGCACTCGCGGCGCTGACGCTACTGGCTGGACTGGCGGCGATCGTCACTGGCAGGCGTCGGAGCGCGCCTTGAGGCGGCATCGCGAGGACTAGCTGGTTGATACGCAGCATTTCGGTGCGGCCAGCGCGTGAGGCCGGATCACCTCGCCACTCATCCCCGCACAATGCTTCGCATTCAGCCGGATCTACCCCTTAGCCGGACAAGTCGTATCCCTCCGCGCTCATTGGCAAACCGTTCAGAATGCTTGGTGCGAGGCCGAAAGGCCAACGCCTGAGGCGCTCGCCAGTCCGTCGCTCACAAGGACCGGCAGGCTCGTTACTTTGCCGGCTACTACCGTATCGACAGGTTCAATTTTGGCTATGTGTCATGCCACTCCTCCTCAGGGATCGTCGCGCTAAGCGTGTCGATGGTGCCCCCCAACAGAACGATGATTGCGAGCAGCAACAGGATCGCTTTGACGATCGGCTCATCAATGGAAAAGGAACTCACCAGGAACACCACCGCCAGGAGGAGGCTCGGCAGCACGGTCATCTCCTTTGTTTTGCTGTCCGAAGCCAGGGCGGCGCCTGAAAAAAGGGAATCGGTGGGCGGCGACGCCGTGCCCGCGGGGCGACGGGTATTGCGAGCAGGTGGCGCTCACCCAGCCAGCTAACGGCGCTTTGAATGGCACTGCTGTAATCATGCACGGGAAGGGACTCGTTCTCGTGGCGTACTTTCATGGCTCTCTCCGGCATGCGAATAAGCGACGCGGGTTAAAAGCGGAATGAGTAGCGCACCTGGACAAAGTTCTCGCCCGGATTAGGATGGTCGATTCCGGCATTCGAGAAGTGCTCAATTCGCATCGAGACTTCGGAGGCGCCGAATCGCCGGCCAACGGCGAAGTGGTCGCCGAAGTTGAACTCCGTGCTGAAGCGTTTTTCACCGCTGTGAAAGAGCGGCACGATGTAATTCGGCCCTACACCGATTTCGGCGAACCAACGAGGGGCGAGTGAGGGATAAAGTCGCAGCACCGGTGTCGCACCGATCTGCGTCGGCCACGCGGTCGAGCCTCCTCGAGAGCTCGTCGTGTGCCAACGGCCAATCGAGGCCTCGGCAGCGGCCGCGAGCGTTCCCACCGGGAAGTCAAAATGCCATGGCAGGTACCATGTGACTCCGACCAGGTAGGCATCGGTGTGCTGGTCTCCATAGCCTGCTTGCACGAAAGCGCCCGCGGGCGCGAGCGTCGGCGGATTCCCGGCCAGGGCGGGGCGAGCAGGAACGGCTGATGCTATGGCGCCGACGATAAGCGCAGTCATGGCGCCGTACTTGCCGATGTTCTGACGCAGACTCACGGTCGATCCCTGGGTTCGGATCAGCTTTCGAAGCCCACCGCCACCAACGCGACGATCAACTTCGCAGTGAAAGCAAATAGCAGGGCAGCAAATGCCGCGAGCACCAGAGGCGCGATTGCCAGTGCCGCAATCACATTGGCGGATTGCTGAAGTGTCTTTGCTACCGGCGCGTGAGAAGCTCGCTGACCATGCCGCGGAAGCACCACACCCGCGCCGCGGTCGATTGAGTCGAGACTCAGCGCAGCCGTTGAAGTGTTCATCGATGTCGTCCTCGTCATCCACATCACGCTGTGATGGTGATGAGTCGGGACGGTATTTGGAATTCGTCAGTAGGCCGGGATCGAAGGCATCCGACGGTGGATGCGGCGCTCTATCTTTCGGGATAGACGCGCCAGAACCCGGGCAGACAGGTTCGGCAGGCCGCGGCCGATCAGCGCAGCTACTGCCGTGGCCGCTTCAGGGACTCGATGGAGCGAGCCTCGAAGGGCGCTTAGGAAATCTTGGGGACGTCGATCAGCTCTGCGTCGTCTGTGTCCGACGATGCAACTGTATCGAGGCAGCTGTACTCACAGATGAATCAGACCGCGCTTGTGCGCTACGGCCACCGCTTCGGTGCGGCTGATGGCGTCGAGCTTTTCCAGGATCGATTTGACGTGCGTCTTGGTCGTACCTTCAGTGATGCTCAGGCGACGAGCGATGTCTTTGTTGCTTCGACCCAGGGCGACCTGCTGCAAAACATCCAGCTCCCGTTGGGTCAGGCTTGGTTTCGCCATCCGCTGCAGAGCCTTGGCAGCCACGGAAGAAGACGTGTACGGCCGATCCTCACTCACCGCACGGATGGCCGAAAGAATCTCCTGACGCGGGGCATCCTTGAGCAGATATCCCTTGGCGCCCTGGCTCAGGCACCGAAAGATGTCTTCGTCGCCGTCATAGGTGGTCATGATCAGCAGCCGGGCCTCCGGGTTCGCTGACATCACCTGCTCTACGACCGCGACACCATCGCGCTTGGGCATACGCAGATCGAGCACCATGACGTCGGGGCGGAATTGCTTGTAGAAAGCGATCGCCTCATCACCGTCGCCCGCCTCGGCGACCACTTCCATGTCGGCCTGTTGATCGACCATGGCCGCCAGTCCATTGCGCACCACCGGATGGTCGTCCGCCAGGACGACCCGGATCTTCCTCACGGTATCGACGACCGCCGCCATCACGCGTTCGGCTTCTGCAATCTCACGCTCACGCGGGTCCCGACGCCAGGCTCGCTCTCCAGCTGCCACTCACCTCCGATGGCCAGCGCACGTTGGCGCATGCTGGTCAGTCCGAAACCCTCGCCGGACGAGGCGGTCTGGCTCGTCATGCCAACCCCGTCGTCGGTCACGCGCAACACCCAATGCGCCGGCTCGTCGGTCATCGTGATGCGTACCACGTTGGGACGGGCGTGACGCACGGCGTTGCTCACCGCCTCCTGGGCGATGCGCAGCATCTCGTGCTCGTGCTCCGGACGCAGGCTCATGGAGAACGCACCGCCCTCGAACACGCAGCTGACCCGCCCGCTGACCGTCGAGCGCTCCGCCAGCTGTCTGAGCGCGGTCTCGAGTCCGGCCCGCCCGCTGTCATCGACACGCAGCGCCATGACCGATCGGCGCGCCTCGGCCAGCCCGTCGCGCGCCAAGTCGCGGATCCGCCTCAGCACTGCTGCGAGCTCGGAGTTCTTCCGCCGACAGGGCGGAAATTCCTCTGCGGCACCAAGCTGCATGAGGATCCCGGTGAAGGCCTGCGCCAGGCCGTCGTGAATCTCCTGGCCGATGCGCGTGCGTTCCACGAGAACGGCGGCTTCCTTGGCCGCGTGCGCCAGGCGGATCAGCTGGATGGCGAGCGTGGCCTGCTGCGCCAGAGCCACGAGCAGCTCACTGTGCTGAATCTCGGGGGCGTGGCGGCGGAAAGCCAGCGCGAAGAAGCCGACGTTCTGGGCACCGAATACCAGCGGATACAGCAGCACGCTCAGATGTCCTTCGCGACGGTGGAACGCAAGATCGCCCGGCCAGATCTCCCAGTTGGTGTGTTCCACATTGATGTACGCAGCCTGCGAACCGCGACCGAACAGCTCAGTCAGCGGCGAGCCGGCGAACGGGGCGCTCACAGCAACCAGCGGCGTCTCGAGCCGACCGTTGTGCACATGCGCCAGGATGCGCCATTCCTGCAGGCTCTCCTTGGCCACGATGATCGAGCCGGACGCCGCATCGAACTGCCGGGCGGTCTCCAGCAGCATGTGCCCGAGGAACGCGTGCAGGTCGGGCTCGCTGGCCAGGCGCTCGAGATTGCCGCGAATCACTGCATTGGCCTTCGCGAGCTCCGCCACGCGCTCCTCGGCAGCCCGCTCGTGCGCTCGCCGCACGTCCTCGACCAGGCGCTCGCGATGCAGCGCGGCGCCGATGACACCCGCGGCGGTCTCCAGCGCCGACAGCTCGGCCGAGTCGACGGCCCGATGCTGCCGGGTATTGTCAAAGCCGACGGCGCCGCTGAACTCGCCGGCCACGAATACCGGCACGATGGCCTTGCTCTTGGTACCGATGCCCTCCAGACCACCGGTCGACAGATCGGCCGGCGAATCGGGATTCAGACAGACGCTTCGCCCGGCGCGCAGCTCGGCGAACAGCGCCGGGTATTTGCTTTCCCGGCAGCAGTAGGTACCCACAGCCTGTGGCATGCCATCCGTCACCCACTCGCTCACCACCGCGAACAACGGCTCCGCGTTGGGCTCGGGCTCGGAGAGCATCAGGGTGACACGGTCCACGCCTGCGGCCTCGCCGAGCAGCCGCAGCACATCGGGTACCGCGCCGCGCACGTCCGGTGCCTCGAGCAGCAGCCGGCTCGCCCGGGCAGACGCTGTGAGCAATCCCTCGCGCCGCTGCAGCGAATCGCTGATGTGATTGAACTCGTCGGCGCACGCGCTTGGCACGACGAAATTCTCTTGTGAAACAGGGATTTGTTCCAAATTGGCGTTCATCGCTGGCTCCTGGCGCGAAAAGCAACCTGCCGCCGGCTCTATCGGCTCGCCGCTTGAGTGTAGCGCGGGAAGGGCGCGCCCTCCCAACTGCCCCCGAGGGCGGTATACACCGCCACGAGACTCGTCACCGCATCTGTGCGGCTCTGTGCCAAATGGTCTTCGGCCTGCAGCTGCGTGCGTTCGGCATCCAGCACCGCCAGAAAATCCTCCGCGCCTTCCTCGTAGCGCGTGCGTGCGAGCCCCGCGGCCGTGGCGCTCGCGCGCGCGGCGTCGGCGGCGTGCATCAGTTCGTCGCGCGTGCGCGCATGCGTCACGAGCGCATCCTCGGTCTCCTCGAGCGCTCGCAGAACGGTCTGCCGATACTGCGCGAGCGCCGTGTAGTTTCGCGCGCGCTGTGCGGCGACCTGCGCCCGCACGCGCCCGAGGTTGAACGCCGCCCAGGAGATGCTGGGTCCGATGGTGTAGGCACGGCTGCCCGCGGTGCCCAAGCCCGACAGGGCCGCCGCGTCGAACCCGACGCTGCCGACGAAGGTCACCTTGGGGAACAGGTCACCGATCGCGACGCCGATGCGGGCGCTCGAGGCGGCCAATTGGCGCTCGGCGATGCGTATGTCCGGTCGACGTCGCAGCAACTCTTCCGGATCGCCCACCGCGATGCTGCCCGGCAGGGACGGTAGATCGCGCGGGGAACTCAGCAGCGTTTGCAGGGCATCGGGCTCGCGGCCGATCAGCACTCCGAGCCGGTGGATCGAGCTGGACACGGCTGCCTCCAGCGGATCGATGCTCGAGAGGGTGGTGCTCAGCTGCGCCTGTGCGCGCGCGGTGTCCAGCTCGGTCGCGCGCCCCGCATCGAGCTGCGCTCGGGTGAGCCGCAGCGCCTCCTGCTGGTTCACGACGTTACGCCGCGCCACCGCGAGCCGGGATTGCTCTCCACGAAGCTCGAAATAGGTGCGCGCCACCTCCGCGATCACCGAGACCTGTACGTCGCGCAGATTGGCCTCCTCGGCCTGCAGGTCGGCGGTAGTGGCCTGCAGCTCCCGGCGCACGCGCCCGAACAGGTCCAGCTCCCAGGAGGCATCCAGGCTCGTGTCGTAGTAGGAGCTGGTGTAGGGAAAGCCGACCGCCACCTGCGGGATCTTCTGTGTCTGGTGCGAGGCGGAGGCCGTGACCGTCGGGGCCAGGTCGTAGACGGACTGACGGCGCAGGGCGCGCGCCTCCGCCAGATGGCCGACAGCGATGCGCAGGTCATCATTGGCCACCAGCGCATCGGACACCAGCGAGTCGAGGGTAGCGTCACCAAACTGCTTCCAGAACTGGGCCTGGGCCTGCTGCGATGAGTAGAGGCTCGCGTCGGCCCCTGCGAACACCGGGGCAACCTCGGTATGCGGCCGCCGGTAGTTGGGTCCGACGGCACAGGCGGTCACTGAGGCTGCGATGACCAGCAGCCCTGCGGCGCCTCGGATTTTACGACGGATCATACTGATGACCTCAGGTCTGTTGGGTGAGCTGCGCGACTCGCGGGCGCGGAACCGCCTCGATTGCGGTTCGGCGACTGCCGCCTCGCATGAGTACGTAGAACAGCGGAGTCAACAGCAGACCGAACCCGGTCACACCGATCATGCCTGCGAACACGGTGACTCCCATCGCATGCCTGACCTCTGCGCCCGCTCCGTGCGCGAGCACCAGCGGCACGACGCCCATCACGAATGCGATCGAGGTCATCAGAATGGGGCGCAACCGCAATCGCGCCGCCTCGAGTACCGCCGATCGGGCGTCGCGGCCACGTTCTTCCTGCAGATGCTTGGCAAACTCCACGATCAGGATGGCGTTCTTGCAGGCAAGTCCCACCAGTACCAGCAGGCCGATCTGCATGAAGATGTTGTTGTCGCCGTGGTCGAGCAACACGCCGGCGACGGCCGGCAGCAGGCACATGGGCACGATCAGCACGATCGCCAGTGGCAGGCTCAGGCTCTCGTACTGCGCCGCCAGCACCAGGAACACGAACAGCACGCACAGCGCAAACACGACGAGGGTCGTGCTGCCGGAGATGATCTGCTGATAGGCCAGATCGGTCCACTCGTACGACATGCCCCGCGGCAGCGTCGCGTCGAGGACCTTCGCCATGGCCGACTGCGCCTGCCCGGAACTGAACCCGGGAGCCGGTCCGCCGTTGATGTCCGCGGCAGCATAATCGTTGTAGCGCTGGACGATATCCGGGCCGAAGGATTCGGAGACGTGGATCATCGAGCCGAGTGGCACCATCTCGCCGCTGGCATTGCGCGTCTTCAGCGGCAGGATGTCGGCGAGCTGAGAACGGAACGGCGCGTCCGCCTGGGCGATGACCTGGTAGGTGCGACCAAAGCGGTTGAAGTCGTTGACATAGAGCGAGCCGAGATACACCTGCAGCGTGTCGAAGACGTCCGAGAGCTTGACGTTCTGCTGCTTGACCTTCACGCGGTCGACGTCGATGTTGAGCTGCGGGACGTTGATCTGATAGGTGCTGAAGGCCCCGCCGATCGCCGGGTTCGCATTCGCCCTGGCGAGGACTTGCGACAGGGCGGACGACAGCGCCTTCGGGCCGGCGGCGGTGCGATCCTCGAGCTCGAGCTTGAACCCACCGAGTGTGCCGAGCCCCATGACCGGAGGCGGCATGACGACCGTCACGAACGCGCCCTGGATCGAGGACAGCTTCGCGTTCAGAGCCGCGGTGATCGCCGGCGCCGACAGGGATGCCGCGGTGCGGCGGTTGAAATCGTCGAGCGCGAAGAACACCAGGGCAGCACTCGAGCTGGCGATGAACCCGTTGACGGACATGCCCGCGAAAGCCACCGCGTGCGCCACGCCGGGCTGCTCGAGCCCGATCTGTGAGATGCGGCGCGTCACCGCATCGGTGCGTTCCAGGGAGGCGCCCGGTGGCAACTGAGCCACCGCGATCACATATTGCTTGTCCTGCTCGGGAATGAATCCGCCCGGCACCGCGCTGAGGCCGGCGTAAGTCAGCACGATCAGCGCCCCATAGATGAACAGCCCGAGGGTCCCATGCCGCAGCGTCAGCGTCAGGGCCCGGCCATAGCCGCTGCCCGCGGCGGCAAAGCGTCGATTGAATCGAGTGAAGAATCGTCCCAGCACGGTGTCGATGAGCCTCGAAAGCCGATCCGGGACCGCGCCATGCGGCTTCAGCAGCAGCGCAGCGAGCGCGGGCGACAGGGTGAGCGAGTTGAACGCCGAGATGACCGTCGAGATGGCGATGGTCAGCGCGAACTGCCGATAGAACTGGCCCGTCAACCCGCTCACGAAGGCCACGGGTACGAACACGGCACAGAGCACCAGGGTGATCGCGATGATCGGACGGCTCACCTCGCTCATCGCTACCTTCGTGGCCTGCACGGGCGAGAGCCCCTCGGCGATGTGGCGCTCGACGTTCTCGACGATCACGATGGCATCGTCCACCACGATGCCGATGGCCAGCACCAGTCCGAACAGCGACAGCGTGTTGATCGAAAAGCCCAGGGCCAGCAGCACCGCGAAGGTGCCCACCACGGACACCGGCACGGCGATCAACGGAATGAGCGACGCCCGCCACGTCTGCAGAAAAACGATGACGACCAATACCACCAGCGCGATCGCTTCCAGCAGCGTATGCAGCACGGCGTCGATCGAGTGGCGCACGAACTGCGTCGGGTCATAGACGATGCCGTAGTCGACACCCTGCGGGAAATTCTTCTTCAGCTCATCCATGGTCTTGCGGACATTGGCTGACAGCTGCAGGGCATTGGCTCCGGGTGCCTGATAAATCGGGATGGCGATCGACTGCTGGTTGTCGAGGAAGCTCTGCATGCCGTAGTCCTGGGCACCCAGCTCGACGCGGGCCACATCGCCCAGTCGCACGACCCGTCCGTCATCACCGGTCTTGACGACGATGTCGCGGAACTGCTGCTCGCTGCTCAGTCGCCCGGTGGCATTGAGGGCGATCTGGAAGTCGCTGCGTGGGGAGGGAGGCGCGCCGAGCTGTCCGGCGGCAACCTGCACGTTCTGCTCGCGGATCGCGGTGACGACGTCATCCGCGGTGAGATCGCGGGCCGCGAGCTTTTGCGGATCGAGCCAGATGCGCATCGAGTACTCACCGCCGCCGTACAGCTGCACATCGCCCATGCCCGGCAGCCGCGCGAGTACGTCACGGATGTTCAGCACCGCGTAATTGCGCAGGTACAGCGTGTCGTAGCGGCCACTCGGAGAGGTGAGGTTGACCACCATGGTGAGATTGGCGGCGGCCTTGAGGGTTGTGACCCCGAGGTCGCGCACCTCCTCGGGCAGGCGCGGCAGCGCCTGCGAGACCCGGTTCTGCACCTGGACCTGGGCACGGTCGATGTCCGCGCCGTTGCGGAAGGTCACCGTGATGGTGAGCGCGCCGTCCATGGTCGAGGTGGAGGACATGTAGAGCATGTCCTCGACGCCGACGATCGCCTGCTCGAGGGGCGCAGCGACGGTGTCCGCGATGACCTTGGGGTTGGCACCGGGGTAGGAGGCATGCACGACCACCGACGGGGGCACGACTTCCGGGTACTCGCTGATCGGCAACTTGAACAGCGCGATCAGGCCCGCGATGATGATGAATGCCGAGATGACTCCGGCAAAAATCGGCCGCTCGATGAAGAAATTGGACAGCTTCATGGGCAAGACCTCGGTGCAGGGCGTCGCTGGGGGCGTTCCCGGAAGTTCACGGTCGATGCGTACAGTCAGTGCGTACCACTGCTCTGGGCGAGCAGTCCCGGCTGCGTGCCGGCACCCGGCTCACCGGCGCCGGGCGGGGCGTGCTCGCCCATCGCCACGCGCTCGACGGAGACCGGCGATCCGGGCTGAACGCGCTGCAGACCGTCCACCACGATCGTATCGCCGGGCGCAAGCCCTTCGCGTACGACGCGCAGTCCATCGATCAGTGGCCCCAGCGTCACGCGTCGATACTGGGCTTTGTAATCGGCACCCACCACCAGCACGTACCTCGTGCTCTGATCGGTGCCGATCGCGCTGTCGTTGACCAGCACCGCTTCATGCGGCGAGCCACCCGGCAACTTCACGCGCGCAAACATCCCCGGCATGAACTCGCGATCCGGATTCGAGAGCAGACCACGCGCTCTGACGGTCCCCGTGGCGGGGTCGATCTCGTTGCTGACGAACACCATCGCCCCCTGGTGCGGGTAGCCGCTCTCATCGGCAAGCCCGACGAGCACCGGCTGATGCTCAGTGGCGTGCGGGTTGCGGCTGAACCGCAGGTACTTCAGGTAGGCCTGCTCATCGCCATCGAATGCGATATAGATCGGATCGACCGACACCAGCGTCGTCAGCAGCGTCTGCCCGCTGGTGACCAGGTTGCCGGCGGTGACTTCCGCACGGCCGACGATGCCGGAGATCGGCGCGGTGATACGGGTAAACTCGACGTTCAGCTGCGCCGTATCGAGCGCCGCGGCGGCGGCCGCGACATTGGCACCGGCCTCCTGCGTGTTCGCCATGTCGGTGTCGTATTCCTCGCGCGATATGGCGCGCGCGGCGAGCAGCTTGATCGCCCGGGCGCGCTGCGATTGGGCAAGCTCCAGTTGGGAGCGGGCCTGCGCGAGCTCGGCCTGGGCCCTCATGAGCTCTGCCTCGTAGGGGCGTGGGTCGATCACCGCCAGCACCTCTCCCTTCTTCACCTCGCGGCCCTGGGTGAAATTGATCGACGTGATGTAGCCTGAAACACGTGGCCGCAGCTCGACGCGCTGCACGGCCTCAAAGCGGGCCGTGAACTCATCGAACTCCGTGATCGGACGCGAGATAACCTTCGCCACAGTCACCAGCGGCGCGGGCGCCGGCCCGCTCTGTGCCGCCGCCTGACGACCGCAGCCGGAGATCAGCCCCGCGGCGACACCCAGAGTGAGAAATGCAGTGATGGATCGCATGAGCTCCCCTTGAAGATCGGTGCTGGCAACGTGCCAGCTGTTCTGGGTGTGCATCCTGATGAACGCGGCGATGCTTTTGTATTCATCTGCCGGGGGGTACGGGAGCGGTCGTCGGAGGGGTGGTCGGCTCTCTCTTTAGAGGAATGCGCTCGCGACGTTGGCCCGGCATGAACTACTCGGCGCGAGATCGGGCTCCTGATCGCGGCCTCCGAAAAAGCGTGTGCACTGCAGTCCCGCAAAAGGCCCGCATTATCCGTGGTCCGGGTTCAACAGGGGGCCGCAAGTGGCTGATTTATTGGTGGCTAGGCGGGGACTCGAGCTCTCGACCTCGGCATTATGAGAGCGCTCGTCGGATTTTGGAGTGAGTAAATTCAATCACTTGCCGCGTGGCGTCCGTTGCATTTGGCACCACCGAGCACAACTGAGCAGCACTGGGTCCCGCAAAAGTCCCGCAGGCGCGAGATGGGTTAAGTTCCGATGCGGAGACGGTGTGATGAAGACGACGCTGATCATCATCCAAACTGAGGCGGATCACGCCGAGGCCAAGGCGCTGGTCGAGAGGCTAATGGGGTCCGACGATCCGGCGGATGAGTCGCGCCTCACAGCGCAAGCACGGCGGGCTGAGCATGGCCATGGTGCGCAAGCTGCGCGATCGCTTTCACATTTGGGCGGACCTGCTGATCTCGCCTCAGAAATCACGCCGAATCGCGGCGTGATGGCGGCGGCACTATCGACCGAGGCTGTGTGGAAACGCACGGCAAGGCGGCTGATAATAATCAGGAAATATAGGCTACCCAGCTCACCCCTGGATCGCAGCGATCAACAACGGTACTCCGAACATCTGGATCATTCTCTTCAGGTTGTACGCCAGCACGTGAAGGCTTATCTCCGTTCGCACCTTCGGTAGCGTTTTCGTCAGGAAGTGCGTCGCGCCCATCCAGGCTTTGAGTGTCCCGAAGGCATGCTCGACCGTTCGCCGTCGTAAGATCCCCGCCTGTGGCATCCGGTCAAGCCGTCTCTGCATCCGCTCCAGGACCTCCTCGTGCTCCCAGCGGGTGATCCTGCGGTAATCACTCGGTGTGCAGGCGCTGCGGATCGGGCAGCGTGGACAAGCCGATGACCAGTACCGGTGCAAAGTCATCCCTCGCTCGACCCCGGTGAAGCGATAGATCGCTCGCTGTCCAGCCGGGCAGCGGTACTCATCACGCTTCTTGTTGTAGACAAAGTCGCGTTTGTCGAAGCGGCCTTCGGCTTTGGCATTTGAAGTTAGGGGCTTCGGTACCAGCGGCGTGATACTCGCCTGCTCGCACTTGAGGATCTCTTCGCCATCGAAGTAGCCGCGATCGGCGAGCACCTGCAGCTGTTGCTTACCGGTAGCTTCCTTGGCTTTATCTGCCACGGACGCCAGTTGGGCGCGATCGTGCCCTTCGTTCACGACGTCGTGTGCGACGATCAGGTGATTGTCGGTATCGATCGCCGTCTGCACGTTGTAGCCGACGATACCGGTGCCGCGGCCGCTCGTGGCCATCGAACGAGCATCGGGGTCTGTAAGGGACACTTGCTGATCCGGGGCCTTCTGCAGCTGCCGAGCGATCCCCTTGAGCTTCTTCATCTGCATGCGAACGGTGGCGATCTTCTCCTTGAGGCGTTCGACTCGCTGCTCGGGCACGAGCGAGGGATCACGATCGGCGCGATCCAGCTCGGCCAGATACCGCGCGATGCTCTGATCCAATTGCTGCTGCCGAGCCTTCAGCTTGTGCGGTGTGAAGTTCTTATCGCGGTTATTGACAGCCTTGAACTTGCTGCCATCAATCACCACCAGCGCTCGCTCAAACAGGCCTATGTGTCGGCACAGCTCCACGAACTGAGCGCAGACCTTGCGAATCGCCAGCCCATTGTCGCGTCGGAAGTCGGCAATCGTCTTAAAGTCCGGAGCTAGACGCCCCGTCAGCCACATCAGCTCAAGGTTACGCTGGGCCTCGCGCTCCAGCCGCCGGCTCGACTGCACGCGATTGAGGTACCCGTAGATATAGATCTTCAGCAGTGTGCCTGGGTGGTAGGCCGGGCGCCCCGTATCCGCTGGCTCAGCCCCTTCAAATCCCAGCGCCGCTACATCCAGCTC
>DATJUN010000043.1:0-30966 GCA_035502275.1 Steroidobacteraceae bacterium | reverse complement strand
GGGCTACCGGGTCGAATGGCATCGCTATCCCATGGCCCATGCCGTGTGTGCCGAAGAGGTCGCCACGATCGCTGCCTTTCTGCGACGCGTGCTGCCGTGATTCTCGTCGCCTGAGATCCGCTGACCGGTCAATGAGCGCTTGTCCTACAGCCTCCCCCGCCCGCGATGTCGGCTACTAACGGCTCATTGGCGCTCAATCACCGCCGAGGTCATCCTCCATGAACAGACAGCCCGGCAATCCCGAAACCGCCATGGTCGGCGCCGTGTCGGTGACCATCACTTCCCTCTCCACCTCCGCGCGTCGCCACAACACCGTGAATCCCTACATCGTGGTGAACGATGTGCCGGCGCTGCTGGAGTTTCTCACCGCGACCTTCGATGGTGTGCTGACCGAGCAGATTCATCAGTCCGACGGGCAGCTGGCACACACCGAGGTGCGCATCGGCGACTCGGTACTCATGGTCGGCGCCCCCCAGGTGGACGCACCCATGCCCATGCATGCCGAGACTCGTCCCGGAACGTTCTACGTCTACGTCCCCGATGTGGATGCGACGTACCGTCGAGCGATGACGCACGGCGCGAGCTCCTACCAGCTGCCCTCCAATCGCTTCTATGGCGATCGCGTCGCCGCCGTGGTCGACAGAACCGGCAATGTGTGGTGGATCGCGACCAAGATCGTCGACTTCGATGAGCAGCAGACGCAGGAACGTGCCGACCAGGCCTGGGGTGAGGGCAAGCGAGACGCCCCGCGCGAGGGCAAACGCGAGAGCAAGCGCGAGGGCAAGCGCGACTGATGCCGGGTGTTGTCAGCCCGCGGCCTGCAGCGCGGCGCTGACGATCTGCTCGGCCTCCTGGAGGATGCGCTTCAGGTGCGCCTCGTCCCGAAAGCTCTCGGCGTAGATCTTGTAGATGTCCTCGGTGCCCGAGGGGCGCGCGGCAAACCAGCCGCTTGCCGTCTCGACCTTCAGGCCGCCGATCGGCGCATCGTTGCCCGGCGCGCGCGTGAGCACCCGTTCGATCTTCTCCCCGGCAAGCTCGCTCGACTGGACCTGCTGCGGTGACAGGCGTGCGAGCACGCGCTTCTGCTCGGGGCTGGCCGGCGCGTCCACGCGATCGGAGAGGGGATTGCCGAGAGAGGCGGTCAGCGACTCGTAGTGGGCCTGCGGGTCGTGACCAAGCCGTGCCGTCATCTCCCCGGCCAGGAGCGAGGGGATGAAGCCGTCTTTGTCGGTCACCCAGACGCTGCCATCGCGGCGCAGGAAGGCGGCGCCGGCGCTTTCCTCGCCGACGAAGCCGAGTGAGCCATCCAGCAGTCCGGCGACGAACCACTTGAAGCCGACGGGTACCTCGTAGAGCCTGCGTGCGAGCCGCGCGGTTACCCGGTCGATCATGCGGCTGCTGACCAGCGTTTTGCCCACGGCCATGTTCTTGCCCCACTCCGGCCGGTGCGGGAACAGATAATCGATGCACACGGCCAGATAGTGATTCGGCGCGAGCAGCCCGCCTTGGCGCGTGACGATGCCATGGCGATCGTGATCGGTATCACAGCCAAAGGCGATGTCGAAGCGCCCCGCAAGGCCGAGCAGACGCTGCATCGCATAGGCCGAGGACGGGTCCATGCGGATCTGGCCGTCCCAGTCGAGCGTCATGAAGCGGAAGGTTGGATCGATGGTCTCGTTGACGACGGTCAGGTTGATGCCGTAGCGCTCGGCGATACGTCCCCAGTAATGCGTGCCGGCGCCGCCGAGCGGATCGACGCCCATGCGCACGCCGGCGGCGCGAATGGGCTCGAAATCGATCACCGCTGCGAGGTCATCCACGTAGGTGGATACATAGTCATGCCGATGTGTGCTCGCGGCGTGCAGCGCGCGTGTATAGGGCATGCGATGCACATCGGCGAGAGAGGCCTGGATATAGCCGTTGGCACGATCCTCGATCCACTTCGTGACCTGCGTGTCGGCAGGTCCTCCATTGGTCGGGTTGTACTTGAAGCCGCCGTTATCGGGTGGATTGTGCGAGGGCGTCACTACGATTCCGTCGGCAAAGCCGCTCTCGCGCCGCCGGTTGTAGGTCAGAATGGCGTGCGAGATCACCGGCGTGGGTGTGTACTCGTCGCCCTCGGAGAGCATCACCTGCACCTCGTTGGCCGCGAGCACCTCCAGCGCACTGGCGCAGGCCGGCACCGACAGGGCATGCGTATCGGCACCGAGGAACAACGGGCCGCGAACGCCCTGGCGCGCGCGGTAGTCGCAGATTGCCTGCGTGATCGCGAGCACGTGCGACTCGTTGAAGCTGCCCTTGAATGATGAGCCGCGATGACCCGAGGTGCCGAAGGCCACGCGCTGCGCGCTCACCGCTGCGTCCGGCACGATGGTGTAATACGCCGTGACGAGTCCTGGGATATCCACGAGCATCGACTCGGGCGGGCTCTTGCCGGCCAGTGCGTTCACGCGCGAGGTGTCTGGGTTCTGGTTCATGCATCACCTGTATGAGGCCGCGCAGACGGCAGACGCCGTGGCGGCGAGGTCGAAAAATCGTACTGCAGGAGCTCTCCGATATGCTCGACCGTCAGATCAGCGGCCGCGCCGTAGCGCGCGAGCTGCTCTGGATCGAGCGCGTAATGTCCCTGCCGCGGAAATACCGTCGTGAGCTGCGGCCCCAGCACCGACTTTACGGCGGCGAGAATGCGCACCTTGTCGTCGATCAGCACGTAGCGTTCGGCGGGGTAGCGACGCTGCACGTCGGCCAGCATGCGCTCCTTGTGAATATAGATGAGCACGTGCCCGTCAACCGCGTTCCACAATCCCGAACGTTGCACCTTGCGGGGCTGGAAGACGACGTCGCCATCCGAGAGGATCACCGTGGGTCCCCACCGGCGCAAATGTCCCAGGACCTGCAGTGCCCCCTGATAGAGCCGCGCGCTGAACGGATAGTCCACCAGAAAGGAGGACATGCCCAGAAAGCGCGGATCGTTCATCGTTGGATCGCGTTCCGCCGAGACACGAAAGCGTTGCAGCGCACCGAGATAGTCCGCATAGCCGAGCTCCTCGCGCAACTGCTCGAAGATGCCCCAGTAGCGATCACGGCTCTGTGTGCCGAAGTCGGCCTGCAGCTGCTCGCGCAGGTCCGCCTGTACCGCATCGTTGTCGAGCAGCGTGTTGTCGACATCGATCAGGAACGTCACTGCCGCGTTCATGCGCACTCCCAGGTCACCGGCACCATCATAGCCGTGCGCGCGGCCGGCGGGCCGATCCGGTCGGCGCCTTCCTACCCCGGTACGGTGGGCACTGACGCGCGCTGGCGCGTTCCGCGCCGAACGGCGGTCCCGAACCGGGGTCTGACGGTCATGGGACGCAAAGCAAAGGTGCTGTTGACCGCAGCGCTCGTGGCCGCTGCGGCGTTGCTCGCCTCAGAGCCGCTGCTGGCCGCCAAACGCGGCGCGCCGGTCCTGCCGCCCCTGACCTCCCCGGCCACAAACGTGCGCCAGGCGGGACGCGTGGTGTGGCACGACCTGCTCACCCCCGATCTGGCCGTCGATGAGCGTTTCTACGGCGCGTTGTTCGGTTGGACGTATCGCGATATGCATTCGGGTCGGCACACCTATGTTGTCGCCTTCGCCGATGGCGTTCCCGTGGCCGGCCTGCTCGAGCGGCCGCTGCCGCGTGACGGTGGTCGCCGACCGCAGTGGCTCGGCTTCATTTCAACCGACGATGTGGATGCCGCGATGCATGCGGCGCTCGAGCATGGCGCACGCGATGTGTCGAAACCGCACGATTATCCGCAGCGCGGCCGCCAGGCCGTATTGCAGGACCCGCAGGGCGTGGCCTTCGGAATGATCTCCTCCACGACGGGCGATCCGCCCGATTGGCTCGCCGAGCCGGGCCAGTGGATCTGGAGCGCGCTGTTCACGCACGATGCAGAGAATGAGGCGGCCTTCTATCAGGACGTCTTCGGTTACGACGTTTACGATCTGGACGATTCTTCCGATGACGCCACGACCGGCAGCGGCGCGGTGGTGCACCTGGAGCTCGCCAGCCACGACTATGCGCGTGCCAGCATCAACAGCCTGCCCGACGCCCAGGCGCGCCGCTCGCGCTGGGTGCAGTTCGTACGCGTCGAGAGCGCCTGGAGCGCGGCTGCCAAGGCTCAGGCGCTCGGTGCGCGTGTGGTGCTCGCCCCGCGCGTGGACCGGCAGGGTGGCCACATCGCCTTGCTGGCCGATCCCAGTGGCGCGCTGTTCGGCGTCATGGACTGGCCCGATAGCGACGAGGGCAGCGCTGCCGGCCCCGCCCCGCCGAGCGTCGGGCCGCACGGTGGGCCGCCATGACAGCGCGCGCTCCCCTGCGGCTGTGCTCGCTGCTGCTTGCGGGCGCCGCGATGGCCGCGCTGCTCGGCCTGACCGGCTGCGCGACCGATGGCGGCTATGGGTATGGCTACGATTACGACTACGTCGGACCCGAGTACGTTGGGCCCGACGTGGGCTTCGACAGCGGTTTCTGGGGGCCGGACTACTACATTGGCCCGGGCTATTTCCCCGGCCCCTACGGTGAGCGCGGTCATGACCATGACCATGACCATGACCATCCCCATTTTCATCCCTACCGTCCCGCGCCCAGTGGACGTCCGCCGCCCTCGCTGCCGCATGGCTTTCCCCATGGCGGCGGGGTGCCGCGCGCCGGCGGCGGCTTTCACGGTCGGGGTGTGGGGCCGCACCATTAGCTCGCCAGGGCTCGGGCGCTCCCGGCACGCTCAAGGATCCATCAGCGCGACGCTCTTGATCTGAGCGTACAGCGCCATGCCGGGGGCAAGTGCCAGCTGCTCGGCCGAGCGGCGAGTGATGCGTGCGAGCAGCAGCTGCTCGCCGATGCGAAGGCGCACCAGCGTCTGCGCCGGATCGGCCTCGGGGGTCAGATCGACCAGCATCGCGGGCAGCACGTTCGTGATACTGGTTTGCTCGGGCTGTCGCAGCGTCAGGCTCACGTCGCGTGCATCGATGCGCACTCGCACGGCTTTGCCCGGCGCCGATTCGAGCAGCGAGACCGCCAGCAGACCCCCGCTCACGTGCACGTAGCTGAGGTGGTAGCGCGGCTCGTGGCTGTCGATGACGCCGCTGAGCACCGCGCCGCGATGTTCGCCGATCCCGAGCGGCAGGTCGGCGCGCGTCAGCAGCTCCGCCATCGCTCCGACTTCGCGCACGCGCCCTTCCTGCAGCAACGCCAGGTGATCGGCCAGGCGCATGACCTCGCCGATGGAATGGCTCACGTAGATGACCGGAATGGCCAGCGTCTCATGCAGACGCGTCAGGTGCGGCAGGATCTCGGCCTTGCTCTGCTCGTCGAGGCTGGAGAGCGGCTCATCCATCAGCAGCAGCCGCGGGCTGGCAAGCAGTGCGCGCGCAATGGCCACGCGCTGACGTTCTCCCCCTGACAGCTCCTGCACCCGCTGTGACATCAGCGCCGTCAGGCCCAGCAGGCCCACGACCTCCTCGAGCTGCATGCCTCCCGCTCCCGCGGGCTGGCGCTGCAGGGCGTAGGCGAGATTGCCGCGCACGTCGCGGTGCGGAAACAGGCTCGCTTCCTGAAATACATAGCCCACGCCGCGTGCGTGCGTGGGCACGAAGTGGCGCGCGTCCTGCCACAGCACCCCGTCGAAGCAGACACGCGCGGGCAGGCGCTCGAGTCCAGCGATACAGCGCAGCAGCGTGGTCTTGCCGCTGCCCGATCGGCCAAACAGCGCGGTGACACCGCGCGTGGGCAGTGTGCACGTGACCTGCAGCGACAACGGCCCGCGGGCCAGCGAGACGCTCAGTTCCAGCGCCATGGCTGGACCTCACGATCGCGCCGTCCCGCATGCACCGCCAGCAGCAGCACCAAAGCGATGATCACGAGCGTTGCAGACAGGTGGTTCGCGCTGGAATAGTCGAGCGACTCGGTATGGTTGAAGATCGCGATCGAGGCTGTTTGCGTGCGCCCCGGAATATTGCCGCCAATCATGAGCACCACGCCGAACTCTCCGAGCGTGTGCGCGAAGGCCAGCACGGCGGCGGTCAGAAAACCCCGCGAGGCCAGCGGCAGTGCCACCGAGACGAAACGATCGAACGGCGAGGCGCGCAGCGTCGCGGCGACCTCCAGCACGCGGCTGCCCACGCCCGCGAAGGCATCGCGCAGCGGCTGCACCACGAAGGGCAGCGAGTAGAGCATCGACCCGATCACCAGGCCCGAAAAGCTGAAGGCCGGGGAGGGCAGGCTCACCGCAGCCAGTGCGCGGCCCAGCGGGCCTTGCGGACCCATGAACACCAGCAGGTAGAAGCCCAGCACGGTCGGTGGCAGCACCAGCGGCAGCGACACCAGCGCATTGACCGGCACGCGCCAGCGCGAGCGCGCCGTGGCGAGCCACCATGCCAGTGGCGTGCACAACAGGATCAGCAGCACCGTGGTCAGCGCGGCCAGTCGCAGTGAGATCGCCAGGGCCAGCAGGTCGGCCGAGCTCATGCACTCACGGGGCGGTACGGTAGCCAGCCGCCAGCAGTATCCGGGTTGCCTGCGGAGCGCGTTTCAGCCACTGCTCGAAGTTCTCGGCGGCGGCAGTCTCGCGCGTGCGCTTGAGGATCAGCGCATCCTGCGTGAGAGGGGCGTAGAGGCTCTGGGGTGGCAACCAGGACGAGCCGCTGATGTGTCCCTGTGCATCGATGACCTGCGAGAGGGCCACGAACGCCAGGGTGGCGTTGCCCGAGGCCGCGAACTGCCACGCCTGCGTGATGCTCTCGCCGATGACGATCTTGTGTTCCTGGTTGAAGCGATCCCACAGACCGAGCGCCCTGAGCACCTGCTGCGCAGCGGCTCCATACGGTGCGCTGCCGGGCGCGGCCAGCGCGAGTCGTTGAAATCGCCCCGCCCGCAGCACGCCGGCGCGGCGGTCGATGACGCCGGGACGGGGGCTCCAGAGCACCAGCGAACCGAGCGCGTAGGTGAACTCGCTCCCGGGCAGCCCCAGCCCCTGCGATTCCAGCTGCCTCGGCCGCTCGGCATCCGCGGAGAAAAACAGGTCGAAGGGCGCACCCTGACGAATCTGCGCGAGCAGCTGCCCGCTGGAGCCTGCGCTGATCGACAGCGTGTTGCCCGAGGCCGCCTGGTAGGGCCCGGCAAGCTTCTGTAACGTGCCGAGAAAATTGGCCGCCACCGCCACATGCAGCTCCGCGGCGCGTGCGGCCGGCGTGCCGGACAGCAGCGTTGCCGTCAACGTCGCCAGCAGCGTTGCGCCCAGTGTCGCGGTCGTCCGGGCGCGTCGCGCCAGCGCGGTCCGCCGCGTGCACCACAACCACTGTGCGCTCTCGATCATGAGCCACTCATCAGTCATTGACCGCCAGAATGACATGCGAAGCCTTGATCAGCGCGCAGCAGGTGGTTCCCACCGATAGCTGCAGCTCCCGCAGTGCTTCATTGGTGATGATGGCGGTGAGCCTGCGGCTGCCGGGCAGCTCCAGGATGACCTCGCTGTTGACCGCGCCGGGGAAGATCTCGGCAATCGGCCCACACAGACGGTTACGTGCGCTGATGCGGATGGAGGGGTCGGGGCTCAGCAGCACCAGGCTGGATTTGATGAGCGCCGTGGCTTCGCGCCCGCGCTTGAGCCGCAGATCCTCCACCGCATCGTTGGTGATGTTGGCAAAGATCGTCAGCCCATCGCCGATCTCCAGCTGCACGTCGGCGTTGACCGCGCCCTTGTGGACCGACTGCACGACACCGCGGTATTGGTTTCGGGCGCTGGTTTTCACGGTGATACTCCTGAGAAGCTGGTCGAGGCCGTCGATGTCGTGCATCTGCGTCTGCATCTGCGCGAGCAGGCGCTGGTAGCCGGACTCGAGCATCCGATACAGCCGCACGATCTGCCGCCCGTGTTCGGTCAGATGGCTGCCGCCACCGTGCTGACCGCCCGGTGAGCGGATCAGCAGCGGCTGCTCGGCAAGGTTGTTCATGGCATCCACCGCATCCCATGCGGCCTTGTAGCTGAGGTTGACGTCCTTGGCGGCCTGCGTGATGGAGCCGAGGCGCTCGATGGCTTCCAGCAGGCGGATGCGGTTGCCGCCCAGATACTTCTGGCCCCGGCGCGAGAGCGTGAGGCTGCCGTCCAGCTCCAGGATGTCTGGTTTGCGCGAGACAGGGCCCTTTTTGGCGTTCATGCCGGTCATGGAGGACACGATATGTATGCGAGGATATGGCGCGGCGGGGCCGCGCGCCACCACCGGTGCGCAGCGCTGTCACCACGGTACACGCCGGCGCGTCGGTTGCGTCGGGGCCGTTGCGATAAACTGCGCGCTGCGGGGCGCGGCTGCGCCGGGCCCCGCTATCACGACCCGCTGCAACAACAAGCCCGTCCATCTGATGGAGGTCGACATGAGCTTCACTCTGCCCCCGCTTCCGTATTCCACCAACGCCCTGGCCGGGCGTGGCATGTGTCAGGAGACACTGGAGCTGCATCATGGCAAGCATCACCAGGCGTATGTCACCGCCCTCAACGGCCTGGTGGAAAAGAACCCATCGCTGCAGGGCAAGTCACTCGAGGAGCTGATCAAGCTCGCGCGCAACAATCCCGAGCTCACCCCGGTGTTCAACAATGCCGGCCAGCACTGGAATCACAGTGTGTTCTGGCAGTCGCTCTCGCCACAGGGTGGGGGCATTCCCGGCTCGCTCGAGAAGCGCCTGGTCGCCGAATTCGGCAGCGTCGATAAGTTCAAGGCCGATTTCAAGACCGCCGCGACGACGCAGTTCGGCTCGGGCTGGGCCTGGCTGATCCTTGCCAAGGACGGCAAGCTCAAGATCACCAAGACCGGCAACGCCGACTCACCGCTGGCGAGCGGGGAGGGCAAGGTGCTGCTCGTGCTGGATGTCTGGGAGCACGCCTATTACGTCGATTATCGTAATCGGCGCCCCGACTTCGTCGACAACTTCCTGGCAAAGGTCGCCAACTACGAGGACGCCGCGCAGAAACTGCAGAGCGCCTGAGCTGATCAGGCGACCAGCGGCGGTGGCATTGGCGCGGGTGGCAGGCCCGGCACGTCGGGCGGTGCAACCGGTTGCGGCCAGGGAGGGTCCGGTGCAGGCGGTTCGGGTGGTGGTGTCGGATCGTGCGGCGGGGCGGGCCTTGGGGTTGGGTCGCCCGGTGGCGCGGGTTCGGGCACCGGTGGTGCGGGGGTGGGTGGCGGCGGCGATCGCGGCCCGGGCACCGGCCCGGGAACCGGTGTGGGCTGCGGGTCGGGCAGCGGAGGTATCGGGTGCGGCGGCTCGGTGCCGGGCGCCGGCGGTGGTCCGGGCAGGGGCGGGTCCATGGGCGAGGTCGGCAGCGGGCCTGGCATGCAGGCATTGTGGGCGCGCCGCGGGAGATGCGAAGCGGGGCCGTTGCGCGGGCGGCTGTAGGAGCACGCCGCCCCCCGCAGCCAGCCTGGGGCGATGCCCCGCGTGATCCCGGACCCGCGGCAGGGCGTGCCGACGCTCGAGGACATCCGCGCGGCGCGCGAGCGCATCGCGGGGCATGTGCGCCACACCCCGCTGCTCGAGAGCCAGACGCTGGGCAGCGAGCTCGGCGCGCGCCTGTACTTCAAGTGCGAGAACCTGCAGGAGGCGGGTGCCTTCAAGGTCCGCGGCGCCACCAACGCCGTGTTTTCGCTGCCTGCCGAGGCGCTGGCAGCGGGCGTCGTGACGCATTCGTCCGGAAATCATGGCGCAGCCGTGGCGCGCGCGGCGCAGCTGCGCGGTGTGCCGGCGGTCGTCGTCATGCCGGACAATTCCCCGGCGGCCAAGCTTGCGCTGGTGCGCCGCTACGGCGCGAGGCTGCAGCTGTGCGAGCCTTCGCTCGCGGCACGCGAGGCCGCCGTGGCCGACATCGTCGCGCGCAGCGGCGCAGCTTTCGTGCATCCGTACGATGACGTGCGCGTCATTGCCGGGCAGGGCACGGTCGCGCTCGAGCTGCTCGAGGATCTGCCACAGCTCGACTGTGTGCTCTGTCCGGTCGGCGGCGGGGGGCTGGCCAGCGGCATCGCGCTGGCCATGAAGGCGCTCGCGCCCGCAGTACGGGTCATCGCCGTGGAACCGGCGGCCGCGGATGATGCCTGGCGCGCTTTCCATGCGGCCAGCGCCCCGACGCTGCCCCCGGCCCCGAGCAGCATGCCGGCCACGCTCGCCGACGGACTGCGCGGCATGGTCAGCGCCCGCACGCTCGGCGTGCTGCGTGAGCACGTCGATGATGTCGTGACCGTCAGCGAGGCAGGCATCGTGCGCGCCATGCGCACACTCTGGAGCGAGCTGCATGTCATCGTCGAGGCCTCGAGCGCGGTGCCCTACGCAGCGCTGCTCGAAGGGGGGCTGAACGTCGCCGGTCAGCGCGTGGCGATCGTGCTCACAGGCGGCAACGTCGACCTGGACCGGCTGCCCTGGTTCGCGCCGCCCGCCTAGTCGCCGCCGCCCCCCCTGGCAGCCTTTACGACAGGCCCCCCCGGCAAACGAGCCGAATCCGTTGCTGAAGAAAGTTTTGGCCGCAAATTTTTCTGCAGAAACAGATTTTGGTGATTCACCCCAGGAAGGTCCTCATAACAGGTGGCGCCCCCCCAGGTCAGAGGTCGGGTCGCTAGACGATGCCGACGCTTGCCGTCATTCCTTCGCACACCGCGGCGCGCAGCAGGATCTCGGTGTTATGGCGCATGCAGATCTGTCCGTCCGCCGCCACCGCCACCAGCCCGCCGCGCGCGTTCAGCGACGACAGACGCGCGAGCGCCTCCTGCATCGCGATCGCCAGGGGCTGTCGCGCATAGCGCAGCCGTGCCACCAGGTCGTAGGCCTGCACGGTGCGCAGGAACCACTCTCCCTGGCCGGTGGCCGAGACAGCGCAGACTGCATCATCCGCATATGTCCCGGCACCGATGATCGGAGAGTCCCCGATGCGCCCCGGTCGCTTGCCGAGGGTGCCGCCGGTGGAGGTCGCCGCCGCGAGCCGCCCATATCGATCGCGCGCGACGGCCCCGACGGTGCCGGTCGCGCCCGCGACGCTGACAGCGCACCCCTGCAGCTGCGAGCGCCGCTCATCCGTGACGAAATAGTCATTTGCCACCTGCGGCAGCGCGCACTCACTGGCGAAGCGGTCGGCGGCCTCACCGGCGAGCATCACGTGTGGCAGCCTCTCGAGCACACAGCGGGCCAGGCGCACGGGATTGCGCGTGTGGCGCACGAGCGCGACCGCACCAGCGCGCAGCGACGTGCCTTCCATGATGGCTGCATCGAGCTCCACGCTGCCGTCTGCTGCCAGCACCGCGCCGCGGCCGGCATTGAACAGCGGATCGTCCTCGAGCGCGACCACGGCGGCTTCGACCGCGTCCAGCGCTGTGCGATCCGCCTGCAGGATGCGTTCGCCGGCCTGCAGCGCCGCCGTGAGCGCCGCGCACAGCGCCGCCTCATGCGTCCGATCACGCGCTGCGGCACCCAACGAACCGGCGCCGCCATGAATGGCGAGGGCATACATGCGGCAAGCCTACGACGTGCGGCAGGCGGCGGATATGGCATAGTGACGTCCCTTACGCCCGCCAGCACAGCGAGACTCCCGTGAAGCGCCTCATCTGCTGCCTCGCCCCCCTTCTGCTCTGTGTGAATTCGCTCGCAGCGGTCGCAGCCTCGCAGCCGCCCGGCAGCGCGCGAGCGCGTGTGCCGGACGCGGCGCGTGTCGAGGCTGCCGCCGACGCGAACACCACGCGTGCCACGCTCGACAATGGCCTGCGCGTCATCATCGTGCGCAATACGCTCGCGCCAGTGGTCTCAACCTCGGTGAATTACCTGGTCGGCTCGGACGAAGCGCCGGCGGACTTTCCCGGCATGGCGCATGCGCAGGAGCACATGATGTTCCGCGGCAGCCCGGGCCTCTCGGCCGACCAGCTCGCCGATATCGGCGCGGTGATGGGCGGAGACTTCAACGCCGATACGCGCGAGAGCATCACACAATATTTGTTCACCGTGCCCTCCGATGATCTGGACGTGGCGCTGCACATTGAGGCGCTGCGCATGCGCGGCGTCGACGACACGCAGGCGCAGTGGGATCAGGAGCGCGGCGCCATCGAGCAGGAAGTGGCGCGCGACTACTCCGATCCGGACTACCTGCTCTACACCAAGCTGCGTGCTTACGCATTTGCCGGTACGCCTTACGCACACGATGCGCTCGGCACGCGCCCCTCGTTCGACCAGACCAGCGCACAGATGCTCAAGGCGTTTCATGACGCCTGGTACGCGCCTAACAATGCGATCCTGGTCATTGTCGGCAATGTCGATCCGCGCGCCACGCTCTCGGAGGTGCGCAGCCTCTTCGGCGACATACCGGAGAAGACACTGCCGCCGCGGCCGGTCGTGAAACTGGAGCCGATCCACGCCACGAGCTTCACGGTCAACACCGACCAGCCCAACGGCGCGCTGATGATTGCGATGCGCACGCCCGGCGCCCGCAGCGCCGACTTCCCTGCGCTCGAGGTGCTCTCGGATGTGCTCAGCAGCCACCGCTTCGCCCTCTATGACCTCGTGGCACAGGGCCGCGCGCTGGATGCAGGCTTTGGGCTCGATCCGCTGCCGCGCGCGGGCCTCGCGTACGCACAGCTGGGCTTTACCGCCAATGCCGATCGCGATGCGCTCATGCGCGACGTGCGCGGGATCCTGACCGACGTGGTCAAGAATGGGGTGCCTGCCGATCTGGTGGCCGCCGCGAAGCTGCAGGAGGAGCGCGCCACCGGCTTCGAGCGCAACTCCATCGAAGGGCTGGCCTCGATCTGGTCGGATGCGGTGGCGCTCTACGGGCTCTCCTCCCCCGAAGAGGACCTGGCGCGCATCCAGCGTGTCAGCGTCGCGGATGTCAATCGCGTGGCGCGCCAGTACCTCAAGCTCGATGAGGCCGTCTCGGCGGTCATGCTGCCGCAGGGCTCGGGGCGTCCCGTGGCCGCCAGCGGCGGCTTCGGCGGCCAGGAGTCCATCGCGCTGGGTGAGGGCAAGCCGGTGGCGCTGCCGGACTGGGCCGCACGCGCCGTGAGCCGCCTTACGGTGCCGCAGCTCACGACCGACCCGGTCGTGACCCATCTGCCCAACGGCCTGACGCTCATCGTGCAGCCCGAGGACGTCGCCGATACCGTCAGCGTCGTCGGCCACATCCGTAACCGTCCGGACACCGAGACGCCGCCGGGCAAGGAGGGCGTGGCCGAGCTGCTCGATGCGCTGATGCCCTTTGGCACCGAGCGACTGGACCGCCTCGGCTACGCGCGCGCGCTCGATGCCATCGGCGCGCAGGAACAGGCCGGAGAGGACTTCGAGGTACAGGCACTGGCCCCGTATTTCGATCGCGCCGTGCAGCTGCTGGCCGACAACGAGCTGCATCCGGCTCTGCCACAACAGATCATGACGCTGCTGCGGCCACAGCTAACGGCCGCGATCGGCGCGCGCAATGCGAGCCCGGGCTATCTGTATCAGCGCTCGATGGTCAGCGCGCTGTTTCCACCGGGCGACCCGACGCTGCGTCAGGCCACGCCTGCGAGCGTCCAGGCGCTCACGCTCGATGACGTCCACGACTACTACCATCGCGTGTTCCGTCCGGACCTGACGACCATCGTGGTCATCGGCCACGTCACTCCGGCGCAGGCGCGCACCACGATCGAGAAGTATTTCGGCGCCTGGCGCACCAGCGGCCCGCGGCCTGATACCGATCTGCCGCCCGCGCCGCCGAACAAGGCCGCGGTCGTGACGGTACCGGATGCCAGTCGCGTGCAGGATGAGGTGAGCCTGGCGCAGACGCTCGGGCTCACGCGCGCCAACCCCGACTACTACGCGCTCGAGCTCGGCAACGCGGTGCTCGGCGGCGGCTTCTATTCCACGCGCCTGTCGGTGCAGATGCGCAAGAACCGCGGTCTGGTCTACGGCGTCGGCTCGCAGCTGCAGGCTGGCCGCACACGCAGCGTCTACATCATCAGTTACGCCTGCGATCCGAAGAACGTCGGGCAGGCCGCCACGATCGCGACCCAGGAGGTCGCGGACATGCAGAAGGCGCCGCCGACGATGGACGAGCTCACGCGCGTCAAGGCGCTGCTGCTGCGGCAGATCCCGCTCGCCGAGGCGAGCACGGATCTGATCGCCGAGGGCTTCCTCAACCGCCGCGAGCTGGATCTACCGCTCGATGAGCCCACGCGTGCCGCGCAGCGCTACATCCAGCTGACCGGCGAGCAGGTGCAGGCTGCCTTCCGCAAGTGGATGCGTCCCGACGCGATGGTGCGTGTCGTGCGCGGTCCGCCGCCGTCCTGATCGCAAGCGCTGGCCGCGGGCTCAGAGTGCCAGCGTGGGGTCAACGGCCTCGCGCCACGCGAGCAACCCCCCTTCGAGCTGCAGTACCTCACGGCCCGCCGTTCGCCGTACCAGCGCGCAGGCCCGCAGGCTGCGTGCCCCGCTGCGGCAGATAAAGACCAGGCGATGCGCCGCGCGCTCGCCGCGCGGCGCGTCCTCGCCGGATGCCAGGCCCTCGTCGGACAGCGAGAACCCCTGCTGCTCGATGCCTGGCAGCGGCACGTTGATCGCGCCGGGCAGATGAGCGCGCGCAAACTCATCCGGCTCGCGCACGTCGATCAGGCGCAGGCCCGTCGGTGCGCGCGCCAGCGCGGCCGCGAGCTCTGCGGGCAGGATGCGCGGCACGCGCCGCTGTTCTTCGATGGTGCAGAAACCGGGCGGATCCTGCGGCGCATGAATGCTCGGCTGATCGCCGCAGACCGCGCACTCGGGGCGTCGCGCGATGCGAAACTCATCGAAGCGCATCGACAAGCCGTCGTAGACCAGGACGCGCCCAAGCAGCGGTGTGCCGATGTCCAGCAGCAGCTTGATGGCCTCGGTGGCCTGCAGCGAGCCGAGCACACCCGGCAACACGCCGAGCACGCCCGCCTGTGCGCAGCTCGGCAGCGTGCCCTCGGCGATCTGCGGGAACAGACAGCGATAGCAGGGGCCGCGACCTGGCACATAGCTCATCGCCTGGCCTTCGAAGCGATGGATCGCCGCACTGACCAGCGGCTTGCCGAACAGTACGCAGGCGTCGTTGACGAGGTAGCGTGTGCCGATGCGATCACTGCCGTCGACGATGAGATCGTAGGGCGCGAAGATCTCGCGCACATTCGCGGCACAGAGCTCGATCGGATGGGCAATCGCCCTGACCTGCGGATTCAGCGCCGCCAGCCGCGCGCAGGCGCGCTCGGCCTTGAGCTCGCCGATGTCCTCGCTCGTGAACAGCACCTGCCGCTGCAGGTTCGACTCCTCGACGCGATCGAAATCGACCAACCCGATCGTGCCCACCCCGGCCGCCGCCAGATACAGGGCTGCCGGACAGCCCAGACCGCCGGCACCGACCACCAGCACCCGCGCCGCGCGCAGGCGCGCCTGGCCGCTCTCACCGATCTCCGCCAGCGACAGATGGCGCGCATAGCGCTGGCGCTCATCGGCCGAGAGCGCGGCGGGGGAGTCGACACTGGCGGGACGGGCTACCATGACGGCACGCAGGCTTCGCGCTCAGCCGCCGGACAGCGCACACAGCAGGTGCACCGGCTCGCGTGCGGCGACCGGCTGCGCCAGGTCGCGCGCCTCGCGGGCGGCGACGAAGATGCGAATGTGGGGGCGTATGCGCTGCTGTTCATCGATCATGCGAAAGCGGATGCCGGGATAGCGTCGGTCGAGGTCGGCCAGCAGCTGCGCGAGGGTGGCGCCATCGGCGCGCACCGTGGAGGCGCCCTGCGTGTAGTCGCGCAGCGGGCTGGCGATGTGGACCTCGGTCATAGGGCTCCCATCCTCAACACGGCCAGTTTACCCGAGCCCGCCCGCTTCGGGCCGCGTGACTGCGGGCCGGGTGACTTCGGGGTGGGGGTTTAGGGCCCGGGCAGGCTCCGGGCGGGCCTAGCTCAGCGCCGGGGTAACCGAATAGATCTCCGGGAGCCGCTGGGCAATGCAGCGCCAGCTTTCCCCGGCGTTGGTGCTGGCCCAGACTTCTCCGCCGGTGGTGCCGAAATAGACCCCCGGCGTTGCCGCAGCGTCCGTGCACATGGCCTGTCGCAGCACGGTCAACCAGGCGTTGCGGCGCGGCAGGCCGCGGTCGCGTCGTTGCCAGGAGCGCCCGGCATTGCGCGTCTGATAAACCGCCGGCCGGCCGCCAACCGAGGTGCGCGGCCACACGCGCGTGCCATCCATCGGCAGCACCCAGGCAGTGTCCGGATCGCGCGGATGCACCACGATCGGAAAGCCGATGTCCCCGATGCGCGCCGGCATGGCGCGCCCGATGCGCTGCCAGCGCCGCTCCGGTCGATCCAGCCGATAGATCCCGCAGTGGTTCTGCTGATAGAGCCGATCGGGTGCCAGCGGGTGCAGGGCGACGCAGTGCGGATCGTGGCCGAACGGCACGTTCGGATCGGGCAGAAAGTCCGCGGCGACACCCTCGTTCAAGGGCGCCCAGCTCGCCCCGCCATCGGTCGATTCGAATACGCCGCCGATCGAGATGCCGACGTACAGATGCCGCGGGTCGCGCGGGTTCACCAGGATCGAGTGCAGCAGCTCCCCATCGGGCGTCTTCAGCCCCGGCGCCCACAGCGGAAAGCTCGGGTGCTCGTGCAGGCCCCTCACGGGCGCCCAGCTGTCGCCGCCATCCTCGGAGCGGAACAGCCCCGCCGGAGAGGTCCCCGCGTACCAGCTGCCCGATTCACTCTGGTGCCCGGGGGTGAGCCAGAAGACGCGCTCCACGGCGCGCGCAGGCTGTCCCTCGCCGGCCTTGGCAAAGGCCGGCGGGCTGCGCACTTCCTGCCAGTGGCGGCCACGGTCCTCGGAGCGATAAACGGTCGGTCCGAGGTGTCCGGTCTTGGCGGCCAGCAGCAATTGCCGCGGCGCGCGCGGGTCCTGCACGATGTGCTGGATGGTATGGCCGAGCAATTGCGGGCTCGACAGCCGCCATCGGCGTCGCTGCGGGTCAGCGCGCAGCGTGAACGCCCCTTTGCGGGTGCCGATCCATAGCGTCAGAGTGGCCACGGCGCGAGCATTGCCTCGCTTCGCATGAGTGTCAATGTACACATCCGTCCGCGTGCGCTGCCGCCCTGGATCTTGATCCAGAGCAGGGGCAACGGGCAGGATGCGCCCTTGCCACACAACTACCAACAGGTCCTGCGGCAATCCTTCGGTTGCGGCCGAAGTCTCGCGCTCCGGCACCTTGCTGGCCCGTCCCTGCGCTGATCCTCGAGCACCGATCCGTCCGATGCGCCGTTTTGCTCCGCCGCTCCGTGTGTGCGCCTGGGTGCTGCTGGTGCTGCTGTGGTTTGCGCCGCTCGGTGTGCCCGCGCTGTTCGATCCGGACGAAGGCCGCTACGGCGAGATCCCGCGCGAGATGCTGGTCAGCGGCGACTGGGTGACGCCGCGGCTCGACGGCGTGAAGTACTTCGAGAAGCCGCCGCTGCAGTACTGGGCCACCGCCGTGGCCGAGGAGCTCGTCGGCCCCAACGCCTGGGCGGTGCGGCTGTGGCCGGCGTTGTGCGGCTTCGCGGGTCTGCTGCTTGCGCGTGCTGTGGGTCGGCGGCTCTACGGGGAGCGTGCCGGGTGGGCCAGCCTGATCGTGCAGGGCAGCGCGCTGTATTACGTCGGCCTTGCGCGCGTGGCGACGCTCGACATGGGTCTGAGCTTTACGCTGCAAATCGCCCTGAGCGCCCTGGTGCTGCTCGTGCATCGTCCGGCGGCGAGCACCGCTGCGCAGGCAGCGCCGACCGGGCCGCCCGTGCCCATCCCCGGGCCGCGCGCTCTGGCGCTGTGGCTCGCCGTGGGGGTTTCCCTCGCCCTGCTGACCAAGGGGCTCGTCGGCATCCTCATCCCCGGCACGGTCGGCCTGCTGTTCATGTTGCTGTATCGGGATGGCGCGCTGCTGCGCCGGGCGCGGCTGCAGTGGTCGCTTGCGGCGCTGGTGCTGATGGCTGCGCCCTGGTTCGTGCTGGTGTCGCTGCGTAATCCCGGCTTCGCGCAGTTCTTTTTCATCTTCGAGCATTTCCAGCGCTATCTGAGCACGCGCGGCTTCGATCGTTATCAACCGGCGTGGTTCTTCCTGCCGGTCATCCTCGCCGGGGTATTGCCGTGGCTCTCGTTGCTGCCCCGCGCGCTGTGGCAGGCCGTGCGCGCGGCGCGCGTGGAGCCGGCCACCGGACTGCTGCTGATCTGGAGCTTGTTCATCTTCGTTTTCTTCAGCGCCTCTCACTCCAAGCTCGTGCCCTACGTGTTGCCGCTGATGCCCGCTCTGTCGCTGCTGATCGGCCGCACTCTGGCGCAGCTGCCTGCGCGTCGCCTCGCCGCGCATCTGGCCGGTGTCGCCATGCTCGCTGCGGTGCTCGTCGCGGCACTGGGGGTGCTCGTGTGGCTCGGGACCCGCGGAGTGAGGCCTGCGGCACTGTGGCTGCACGCGGCCTCGGCGGCGAGTCTGGCACTTTTCGTGGCGGCGCTGCTCGCGCTGGGGCTCGGCGCGCTGCTCGGGGTGCTGTGCGGCCGTCGCGGCCATGCGCTGGCCGCCGCCGCGAGTGCCGGGTTTGGCTGCCTGCTGTTCGCGCCGCTCGCCTCACTTGCCACCGCAGAGCTGCCGGCCATGCAGGCGAAGAACCAGCTGATCGAGCAGCTGGCACCGAGGATCGGCGCCTACCAGCACTTCTACTGCGTGGGCGTGTACGTGCAGACCGTGCCGTTCTACCTGCGCCGCACCTGCACGCTGGTCGCCTACCGCGGCGAGCTCGATTTCGGCCTCTCGCTGCAGCCCGCGCTCGGCATCCCGGACCTCGGCTCGTTCGTGACGGCCTGGCGCCGCGACAGCTCGGCGCTCGCGCTGCTGCGTCCGGCGGATTACCCGCGACTCGTCGCGTTGGGGGCGCCAATGCACGTGATATACACTTCGCCCTCGTTCATGGCGGTGGTCAGGCAATGAGAAGCGCGGACTTGGCGCTGATACTCACGGGCGTCATGCTCAATGCGGTTGCGCAGCTGTTGCTGAAGGCGGGCGCGCGCACGCTCGCGGGGCTGCCGGTGAGCTTCGCGGAGGCGGGGGTGCTCGCCAGTCGGGTGATCCAGAGCGGGCCGATTCTCGCCGGGCTCGCCTGCTATGTGGTGAGCGTGGCCGTGTGGATCCTCGCACTCTCGCGCGTGCCGGTCAGCGTGGCCTATCCGATGCTGTCGGTAGGCTACGTGGTCAATGCCGTGGCCGCCTGGGCGCTGTTCGCCGAGGCGCTCTCGGCTCAGCGCCTGGCCGGCATCGGCGTCATCGTGCTGGGCTGCTGGCTGGTGGCGCGCAGTTGAGCGCCACGATGAACGCCGGGAGCTATCTGCCCTTCGCGCGTCCCTCGATCGATGAGGAGACCATTGCCGGGGTCGCCGAGGTGCTCAGATCCGGCTGGATCACCAGCGGCCCGCAGGTGCGCGCATTGGAAGCGCAGCTCTCTGCGCACTGCGCCGGCCGTCCCGTGCGCGTGCTCAATTCGGCCACCGCCGGGCTGGAGATCGGGCTGGCGCTCGCGGGCATTGCCCCCGGCGATGAGGTCATCACCACGGCGCTGACCTGGGTCGGCACCGCCAATGTCATCGTGCGCGCCGGGGCGCGCCCGGTGTTCGTCGATGTGGATGCGCGCACGCGCAACATCGATCTGTCGCAGCTCGAAGCGGCCATCGGGCCCTCCACACGGCTGCTGCTGCCGGTGGATCTGGCCGGCCTGCCCGTCGAGCGCGCCGCGCTGTATGCGATTGCGCGCCGCCACCGCCTGCGGGTGCTGGAGGATGCGGCGCAGTCGATCGGCGCCAGCAGCGGCGGCGTGCGCATCGGCTCGAGCGGGGATCTGGTGTCCTTCAGCTTCCACGCCGCAAAGAACATCACCACCGCCGAGGGCGGCTGCCTGGTGCTCAACGACGCCGAGGAGGCGCGGCGCTGCGAGCTCTGGCGCCTGCAGGGCGTGGAGCGCTTTGCCGATGGCACTCTTGATGCGACGCTGCCCGGAGGCAAGTTCAATATGACCGATGTGGCTGCACGACTTGGCCTTGGTCAGCTCGCGCGCCTCGCGGAGTTCACGGCACGCCGCCGCGCACTCGCGCGTCACTACTTTGCCTGCTTCGATACCGCGCTCGGCTGCGAGCTGCCGCCGGCGGACTTCGAGCAGAGCAACTGGCACATGTTCCAGGTGGTGCTGCCGGCCAGGGTCGAGCGCGCTGCGTTCATCGCCGCCATGCACGCGGCCGGCATCGGCGTGGGTGTGCACTACCCGGCGGTGCACCTGCTCTCACTGTATCGGGACATGGGCCATCGTCCCGGCGAGTTTCCCGTCGCCGAGCGCATCGGCGCCGGCATCGTCACGCTGCCGATGTTCCCCGCCATGCACGAGAGCGATGTGGAGCGCGTCTGCGCCAGCGTCGGCACCGTGATCCGATCGCTCGCCGCCGGGCGACACTGAAGTGGGCGTCATGCGCATGGATGCCGGCCTCTCCACTGCCGTCCCGGTGCTCGCCGCGCCGGTGCTCTCGGTCATCATTCCCGTATACAACGAGGAAGAGGTACTGCCGAAGCTCTTCGAGCGACTCTATCCGGCGCTCGATGCGCTCGGGCGCCCCTACGAGGTGCTGTTCGTCAACGACGGCAGCCGTGATCGCTCCGCGGGACTGCTGCGCGCGCAGTTCGAGCAGCGTCCCGACGTCACCCGCGTCGTCTTTTTCGCCGGCAATTTCGGCCAGCACCGCGCCATCCTCGCCGGCTTTGCGCACAGCCGCGGGCGCTACGTCGTGACGCTCGATGCGGACCTGCAGAATCCTCCCGAGGAGATCATTCGGCTGCTCGAGCAGATGGAGGCCGGTCATGACTACGTCGGTACCGTGCGCCGCCAGCGCCAGGACGCCGCGTGGCGCCGCTACGCCTCGCGCCTCATGAACTACGTGCGCGAGCGCACCACGCGCGTGCACATCACCGACCAGGGCTCGATGTTCCGCGGCTATGCGCGCGGGGTCGTCGATGCGGTCAACCAGTGCTCCGAGTACAACACCTTCGTGCCGGCGCTGGCCTATACCTTCGCCGTCAGTCCCACCGAGATCCTCGTCAGGCACGAGGATCGTGGGGCCGGGCGCTCCAAGTACTCGGTGCTGCGGCTGATGCGACTGAACTTCGATCTGATGACCGGCTTCTCCACGGTGCCGGTGCAGCTGTTCTCCGTATTCGGCATCTGCGTGTCGCTGCTCTCGGGGCTGCTGTTCGTCGTCCTGATGGTGCGCCGGCTGTTCTTCGGCTCGGAGGCCGAGGGTGTCTTCACCCTGTTTGCGCTCGCCTTCATGTTCATTGGCACCGCGCTGTTCGGCATCGGGCTGGTCGGCGAATACGTCGGACGCATCTACGACGAGGTGCGTCGCCGTCCGCGCTACATCGTCGGTACGCTGCTCGAGCGTCGCGACGGCGAAGAGCCATGAGTGCGCCCGCGCCGCGCGCCGTGGTATTTGCCTACCACGACGTTGGTGTGCGCTGCCTGCGCACGCTGCTCGCGCACGGTGTGCAGGTGCCGCTGGTGGTCACGCACGCGGATGATCCGGGCGAGACGATCTGGTTCGAGAGCGTCGCGCGCCACGCCGCCTGGCATGGCCTGCCGGTGCGACAGGTGCAGGATGCCCGGGGCGCGCAGCTGCTCGAGGCGGTGCGCACGGCGCAGCCGGACTTCCTGTTCTCGTTCTATTTCCGCGCGATGCTGCCCGGGCAGCTGCTCGCGAGCGCGGCGCGCGGCGCCTACAATATGCACGGCTCGCTGCTGCCACGCTATCGTGGCCGCGCCCCGGTGAACTGGGCCGTGCTGCATGGGGAGCGCGAGACCGGCGCGACGCTGCACGCCATGATCGGCGAGCCTGATGCCGGACCCATCGTCGCTCAGCGGGCGGTGCCGATCCTGCCCGACGATACCGCCATCGAGGTGTTTCGCAAGGTCACGGTCGCGGCCGAATGCGCGCTGCATGACTGCCTGCCCTCGCTCCTGGCCGGCAGCGCCGCGCACGTGCCGCAGGATCCCGCCGCGGCCAGCTACTTCGGTCGTCGTACGGCGCGTGATGGGAGCATCGACTGGCAGCTTGGGGCGCTCGCGGCGCACAACCTGATTCGCGCGGTGGCACCGCCCTATCCGGGCGCATTCAGTCGTGCCGGTGGTGAGCCGCTGCGGATCCGTCGCTCGCTGCTCGGGCCGGCGGGTCTGACCGCGGCGCAGCCGTCGCTGTGCCAGCGTGCAGGAGATGTGTATGCGCTGTGCCCCGACGGCGCGGTGAAACTGCTGGACTTCGAGCTCGGGTCGCATGTGCGCGATGCCGCCGCATTCCGGCGCCGCTTCGGGGAGCGTGCCGTGCCGCTCGAGCCGGCCATGGAGGCAACGTGAAGGTTCTGATACTCGGGGTCAATGGCTTCATCGGCCATCATCTGTCGGCACGCATCCTGGCGAGCACCGACTGGCGCGTCTACGGCATGGACATGTACGACGATCGCATCCGGACGCTGCAGGACGATGCGCGTTTCCAGTTTTTTGAAGGTGACATCACCATCAACCGTGAGTGGATCGAGTACCACGTCAAGAAATGCGACGTGGTACTACCGCTGGTGGCGATTGCAACGCCGGCGACCTACGTGCGCGAGCCGCTGCGCGTATTCGAGCTGGACTTCGAGGCGAATCTCGCGATCGTGCGCCTGTGCGTCAAGCACCACAAGCGCGTGCTGTTCCCCTCGACCTCCGAGGTCTATGGCATGTGTCGTGATACACAGTTCGATCCCTATGGCTCCGAGCTCGTCTACGGCCCGATCGAGAAGCCGCGCTGGATCTACGCCTGCTCCAAGCAGCTGCTCGATCGCGTCATCCATGCCTACGGCATGCGTGGGGAGCTCGATTACACGCTGTTCCGCCCCTTCAACTGGATCGGATCGGGGCTGGATAACCTGCACGCGGCCAAGGAGGGCAGCTCGCGCGTCATCACCCAGTTCCTCGGACACATCGTGCGCGGCGAGCAGGTGCGGCTGGTGGATGGCGGGCACCAGCGGCGCTGCTTCACGGGCATCTCCGACGGCATCGATGCGCTGATGAAGATCATCGACAACCGCGGCGGGCGCGCGACGCGCCGCATCTACAACATCGGTAATCCGGCCAACAGCCTCTCGGTGCGCGAGCTCGCCGAGCAGATGCTGCGCATCGCCGCGGACTACCCGGAATATCGCGACAACGCCGCGCGCGTACAGCTGGTACAGACCTCGGCATCGGAGTACTACGGCGCGGGCTACCAGGATGTGGAGAACCGCGTGCCGAAGATCGATGACACCTGTGCGGAGCTGGACTGGCGCCCGCGCGTTACCATGCAGCAGGCACTCACCGAGATCTTCGAGGCCTATCGTGGCGAGACGCGCGCCGCGAGCGCGCTCATCGAGCAGGAGCCGCGAGCCTGAGCGCACCGGCAGGCCCCACGTGCAGCTTGCCCTGAAGATCGACGTCGATACGCTGCGTGGTACGCGCGAGGGTATCCCGCCTCTGATCCAAGCGCTCGCGCGCGTCGGAGCCCGCGCGACTTTTCTCTTCAGCCTCGGGCCCGATCGCACCGGCCGCGCCATTCGTCGCGTCTTTCGGCCCGGCTTTTTCGGCAAGGTCGCGCGCACTTCGGTGCTCGAGCACTACGGCCTGAAGACCCTGCTGTACGGCACGCTGCTGCCAGCCCCGGACATTGCGCGCCGTGCCGGCTCGCACATGCGTGCCGCGCGGGATGCCGGTCACGAGGTGGGGGTGCACTGTTTCGACCACACCGGCTGGCAGGATCTGCTGGCACACCGGGAGGGCCCCTGGGCGCGGCGGCAGATGCAACTGGCCGTGCAGCGTTTCACCGAGGTTTTCGGCGTCGCTCCCGCCGTGCACGGTGCCGCCGGTTGGCAGATGAGCGAGGCGGCCCTGCTCGCCGAGGAGGCGCTCGGCTTTCGCTACGCCTCCGACACGCGCGGCACGGCGCCCTTCGTGCCCTGGATCGAAGGCCGACGCGGTCGCTGCCCGCAGTTGCCCACGACGCTGCCGACGCTCGATGAGCTGATCGGTCTCGATGGGGTGACCCCCGCCAACGTGCATGAGCGGCTGCTGCAGCAGACGGCGCCGGCGCGGGGCCTGCAGGTCTTCACGCTGCACGCCGAGCTCGAAGGCATGAAGCTGCTGGGCAGCTTCGAGCGGCTGCTCGAGGGCTGGCGCGCCCAGGGCTATGCACTCGTGAGCCTGGCACAGGCGCTTGCGGCGCTGGACGTCGAGCGCCTGCCGGCGGCGCGCATCGAAGCCGGCAGCGTGCCGGGCCGCAGCGGCACCCTTGCGCTGCAGGCGCATGCCCCCGTGCAGGCGTGAAGTGACCGGCACTCAATGATCGGCCCTCAATGATCGGGGGTTTTCTTTACAATCGCTGCCTTCACGGCGCCGCGGCGCCGGCCGATGGGGGGCCATCAAATATGAGTAAGCCAGTGGCAGGGATCCTGCGCCGCGCGGCCGTGCTGGTGCTGGGATTGACCGTGGCCGGCCTGCCGGCCACTGCGCTGCAGGCGCAGCCCGCGACGGGCAAGGCTGCCCCCGTCGACACCACCGGCCAGGCGCCGCTGCCCCATGGGCGAGCGCGCATTCCCGTGCGCACCTTCCAGCAGGTGCGCGGCGATATCTGGCGTGTCGGCAATGGCAACTGGTGGTCGCTGGTCTACGACACGCCCGATGGCCTGCTGCTGGTCGACCCGATCACGCCCGACTTTGCTGCCTGGATGAAGGGCCAGTTCGCGCTGCGCTTCCCCGGCAAGCAGGTGCGCTACATCATCTACAGCCACAGCCACGTCGATCACATCGCCGGCGCGCGCGTGTTCGCGGACAGCCATCCGCACATCGTGGGCCAGGCGCGCATGATCCACAATCTGAGCGGTGAGTTCCCGCACATGCCCGGGGACATGATGGATCGCAACAACGACGGCAAGTTCGAGGCCGAGGAGATCGATATCCCCTCGCGCGAGCACCCGGGCATCTGCGGCATGTTCCCGGGCTACCTGCAGACGCTGACGCCGGATCACAGGACGACGCTCACACCCGCGGAGTGGTTCAAGGACGTTCCCAAGCCCGATCTCTACTACACCGATCACATGGCCATCCTGCTCGGTGGCCGGCGCATCGACCTGATTTTCCCTGGTTTGAACCACGCCGATGACGGCACGGTGGTCTACTTTCCGGCCGAAAAGGTGGTGTTCTCCACCGACTTTCCCGCCGATGCGCTGGTTACCACGACGATGCACTCGCTGCCGAGCGCCTGTGGGATGTTCGATCAGCACCCCCTCTCCGAGTGGATCCGCTCGTTCCACACGATCGAAGAGCTGGATTTCGATATTCTCGCCCAGGGCCATGGCCTGCATAATTTCACCAAGCAGGATGTCACCGATGTACGGGAGTACTTCGAGGATCTGCGCGATGCCGTGCAGCGGGGCATGGAGCAGGGCAGGTCGCTCGATGAGCTCAAGCGCACCATCAAGCTGGACAAGTACAGGGACTGGAAGTACTACGACCGGCTGCTGCCAGATGACATCGAAGCCGCCTATCTGAACCTGAAGTATTACCGCCCGAATTGATTGCTACGCCCGCCCGTTTAGTATTCGGGCAGCTCGAGGCGGTCCCGGAACTCACGGCCGAGCGCAAGCGCGCTCACGAGCGGCATGTTTGCCAGCCTCAGGGCAAGATTCCCCAAAGACAGCGACCAGCGCGACGCTGGCGCGAAGAAGGACGCAAACCGAAGCGCCGCCCGCTGCTTCGCCGCCATGAAACGGCGCAACCGCTGCTCATAGCGAACGAACGCGACCTCGTGATCGCCGCCGGCGCGTTTGAGCTCGCCGGCGAGAACGTAGGCTGCCACCATGGCCAGCGCGCAGCCCTGTCCGCCGAGCAGCGACACGCAGAAAGCCGCATCGCCGAGCAGTGCCGTGCGGCCGGCGTGCCAGTGATTCATGTGCACCTGGCTCACGCGGTCCAGGTACAACTCGCGCTGGTCGGCCAGCCGCTCGAGGATGTGTGGACATTCCCAGCCACAGCCGCTGAAATGTCGCTGCAGCAGCGCCTTCTGATCCTTCAGAGCATCCGGAATCGACGGATCCTCATCGGCGAACACGAACAGGAACATCGTGCGGTCATCCCGCATCGAAAAACGCGCGACCTGTCGGCCGACTTCGCGGTGCATCAGGTACACCAGCTCATCCCTCGGCCGGTAGCCCGCGACCGTGAAGGCGGCTACTTTCATCTTGAGGTAGCGCTCGAAGGGCTGGTGCGCGCCGAACACCAGGCCGCGCACCGTTGAATGCAGGCCATCCGCGCCGATCACGAGGTCGAAGGCGCGGCTGGGGGCACGCTGAAAATCGACCTGGATCACACGCCCGCTCCCCTGCATCCGCTCGATGCCGTCATCGAAGAGCGTGACGATGTGGGGCGAGAGCGCTCCCTGAAGACAGGCCGCCAGTTCACTGCGCGGCAGGCTGCTATAACGGCCCTGCAGCATGCGATCGAGGGCGCCGACTTTCACTCCGACGATGCGTTTGCCCGTTCGATCCACCTGCCGCATTTCCTGGACCTTGTAGCCGCGCTCCTGGATTTGCGCGCCGAGCCCCATGCGCTCGGCAACGTCGAATCCTGCGCCCCAGAAGTCGATGATGTAGCCGCCGCTTCGCAAGCCCGGCGCCCTCTCCACGAGCGTGGGCTCGAATCCGTATCGCTCGAGCCAGAAGGCCAGACACGTGCCGGCGATCCCGGCCCCGCTGATCAATACTTTCATAATGCAGTCTGCATGTGAGGCTCGTCACGCTCCCTCATGGGCGATGCGAAGTCAAACGGTCAACCAGCGGACTGCTCGCACGCTTTTCCCAGCAGGCGGCACATCATTGGGTGTGCTTGCGCAACCCCACGATCAGGGAGGAGTTCACATGAGCTTCGGAAAGCTGGTATCACTGACGGCCACTGCGCTGCTGCTGAGTACGCCCTGGATCTCGGCCCAGGCGGGCAATTGGCAGGCGAGTCATCCGCGCCGTGCCGAAGTCAACGCGCGCCTGGCGAACCAGAATCGCCGCATTCACGCCGATGTGCGCCATGGCACGCTGACGCACAGTCAGGCGCACGCGCTGCACCGGGATGATCACGCCATCCGCCAGGAAGAGCGCGACATGGCGCATCAGAACGGCAGCCATATCAGCAAGCCCGAGCAGCGCGTGCTGAACGGGCAGGAGAACGCGGTCAGTCACGACATCCCGCCACGCTGATTCGACGCGCCTCCTCGAGCCGTCCGTCGAGCCGCCGACGAGCCGCCGACGTGCGGCTCGATGACTGATTGCCAGGCCGCCCTGGACACAGGGCGGCACGTCTGCGCTGTCCGCTAAAATACGGCCGTGGGCAGCGACGGCGCACGGATCATCATTCGCACGGCGAGGGCCACCGATGCCGCGGGCCTCGCGCTGCTCGGCGCTGCGACCTTTACCGAAGCCTTCGGGCATTTGTATGCGCCGGAGGATCTGCAGACTTTCCTGCGCACGGCGCACTCGCTCGATGCCTGGGGCCGCACGCTCGCGGATTGCAGGCGCGCGGTCTGGCTGGCCAGCCTGGCCGATGCCACGCCGATCGGCTTTCTCGCCGTGGGCGCCTGCAAACTGCCGCTCGAGAATCGTGAGGCAGAGGCAGGCGAGATCCAGCAGCTCTACCTGCTCGCGCGATATCACAACCGCAGCATCGGCGCCCGCCTGATGCAGCTTGGCATCGACTGGCTGCAGGCACGGGGCCATGCGCCTCTCTACGTTGGCGTGTGGTCCGAGAACCTCGGTGCACAGCGGTTCTATCGCCGCTTTGGGTTCGTCAAAGTCGCAGAGTACGGATTTGCGGTGGGCAGAACGCTCGACCGGGAGTTCATCCTGCGGCGCGAGCTGTCCTCAGGCGGCCGCGAGCGCTCGGCGTCGCAGGCCGATGCCCAGCGCGATGACGATGCCAACGGCAGCCAGATGCAGCGTCAGGTCGATGACGGTGACGTCGAAGGGGTGGAAGAACTCCAGCACGAAGGCAGCCGTGGCTGCGACCCCGAGCATGCCGAGGCTCGCCACCGGCAGCGGATCGATGGGTCGCGCGCGTCGCAGGACCAGGAATAGGGCCGCGGCCAGCGGCACGCTCGCCCCGAGGATGAAGGCGAAGCAGTGCGCGCTCTCACCGACGAAGCCGCCTGCGCCATGAAGGCTCCAGCCATTGGCGAGGCAGCCGAGGCCACTCGCCGCCAGCCAGAGCACACAGCCGGGTAATGGCAGCAGCGCCCAGCGCGGCGAGCGACCCGGCACCGAGCGCATGAATGCCGCCAGCACCGCGCTCACCGCCGTCAGGGCTTCCCCGACGCATTGGCAGGCCACGCGTGGCAACGCGATGCGCTCGGAGAATATGTGCAGGCCCACCGTGAAGCCCACCCCCAGCGCGACCAGCAGCGCAGTCGCCCCCAGCCAGGCCGCCGCGCGCAGCGACGGTGGCAGCAGAGGCCGCACGGGCGTCAGCTCCTCACTCAGGGACTCGATCAGCTGCTCGGTGTCCATTGCTCCTCGGTCTGGGTCCTCATGCCTTCTTTTCGCGCCCCTGCATCAGCGCGCGCAGCGCCTTCAGCGCCCGGTGCGTATTGACCTTCAGTGCACCCACGCTCTGGCCGGATGCCTCGGAGGCTTCGGCAAGAGTCAGCTCGCGCAGCTTCAGCGCCTCGAGCGCCTCGCGCTGGCGGGGTGGCAGCTGCTGCAGCAGTGACTGAACCTCCTCACTCGAACGCACGGCCTCCAGTTCCTGATTCGCACCGGGGGCCGCAAAGGTTTCAACCGTCGCCGCGTCGGCCGATTCATGGCGGGAAACGCGTCTGCGGCGTCGCAGAATGTCGATGGCGCGCCGCTGCGTGATGGCGGCCAGCCAGGGGCTGAAGGGGCGCCCCGGGTCGTAGGTATGGCGCACGCGGTGCACGGTCAGCAGCGTCTCCTGGACCATCTCCTCCAGGTCGTGAGGGTGGCGGCAATGCCGGCGGGCGAGATTGCGCACGAAGGGGGTGATCTCGTGCAGCAGTCGTTCATAGGAGGAGCGCTCGCCCGACTGCGCGGCGCGCATCAGCGAGCGCCATGTGTCATCCTGACCGTCCACGCCGCCAGTGTAACCTGTCGACGTGGCGACTTCCGGGACCCGCGAGCGACGGTAACTCCATGAATACTGGGGCCGCGGCCGCGTTTGACTGATGCGTCGCCGGCCACTAGTGTTGCGCCGCTCTATGCCGAAAGCCCACCGCTCATGAGCGACACGCGCTCCGCCGGGGATGCCCTGCGCAACAGCATCTACAAGCGCTACACCGGTCGACGCATGGGTCCGGCGCGCCGGCTGCTGTATCGATTCGCGGCGCCCCTGATTCTGGGCGTCGCGCGCCTCTGGTGGCGCAGCTGCCGCGTCGTCGCGGTGGTCGGCGAAGACAACCTCGCGCAGACCCTGGCGCGCTGGCCGTCGTTTCTGCCCTGCTACTGGCATCAGCACACGCTGTTCTGCGCGCAATATCTGCTGCGCCAGCAGCGCCGCCTGCCCGCACTGAAGGTGGGTTTTCTGATCTCCCCGTCGGTTGACGGGGAGCTTGGAGCCATGATCCTGCGCCGAGCGCAGGCGCATGTGATCCGCGGCTCCTCCTCGCGCACCGGTGCCCTCGCGCTCAAGGAGTATTACCACGCGCTCACGCGTGATGCGGTGTCCCCGGTCGTGAGCCCCGACGGCCCGCGCGGCCCGCGCTGGCAATTCAAGCCCGGCGCGGTACTGCTGGCGCAGATGTCCGGCCGCCCGATCGTCCCCATGGCATACGCCGCCTCGCGCGCATCATTCATCCATTGGGATCGCTTCGTGCTGCCCTGGCCCTTCGCGCGCATCGTCATCGCGATCGGCGCACCCCGCACCGTGCCGCGGGTGCTCGATGCGGCGCGCCTGGAGGCTCTGCAGCAGGAGATGACCGAGGCGCTGCGGGCCACGTTTCACGCGGCGCGTGCCGCCCTGGGCAGCTAGAGGCCATGGCGCAGCTACGCGGGCTCATCGTCGTGCTGCTGCTGTGGCTGTACCGCCTGGCGCGCTGTGTGATCGCCGGCTTTGCGCTGGCTGCGCTCATCGCGCCGCCGCTGGCGGCCATGCTGGTGCTTCTCTGCGCCGTCCTCGAGCTGCAGTGGGTGCTGCGCATTCTGGCAGCGTTTGGGCTCTGGCGCCTCGCGCACTGGCCCGTGTGGGCGGCTGTGCTGGCGGCTGCGCCGCGGCTCGTGCTCGTGCTGCCGGGTCTCATCACGATGTGGCTCGCACGTCTGCGCCATCCGCGCCCGCGCTGGCCGGCTCCCGCGGCGGCCCACCTGCCGATCTCGCGCGGGTCCTGAGTGCTGCGCTACTGTCTGGCGCGCGTGCGCAATCGCGGCTATGGGCTTGGCAATGAGCTCGTGCCCTGGGCACGCGCCTTTCTCGCCTCGCAGGTGCTCGATGCGCGCCTGCTGACCCCGGCGTTCGGTCTGAACCGTCGTGAATACTGGCGCCACTTCCATACGCCCCCCGACGACTGGCTGTATAACCGCGCCATCGAGCGCCTGCTGCCCAGGGTGCAATTCACCGAGGCTGACTACCTCGAGCACGGCGGCGATGATGTCGTCACGGCGCTGCGCAGCTTCGCGCGCGCCCACGACCTGCAGCGTCGCAGCGCCTACGTCTTCGTGACCGAGGGCCTCTGGGGCGGTTTCTATCACGTGCAGGCGGCGCGCGAGTTCATGCGCGCGACGCTCTATCAGAGCCGCTTCGCGGCCCGCAACCTTCTGCAGCTGCGTGCCCGCATCGATCCGGAAAAGATCCTCATCGGCATGCACGTGCGCCTCGGCGATTTCAAGCCG
>DATJUN010000042.1:0-41141 GCA_035502275.1 Steroidobacteraceae bacterium | reverse complement strand
ACGCGTCCTCGGCGGCGTCGGTGCGCGCGCGCTCCACGATGAGGGTCCGCAGCCAGATCTCCGCCTCGATGGCCGCCAGCGTCGAGCGCGAGAGCGCCTGGTGCTGCAGCGTTCGCAGCCCACGCGCTCGCGCACTGCGCGTTCTGCGCCCCAAAAGCTGTGACATCCGCCCGTTTTGGCGCATCGGCATGGCGCTATATTCGAGCCATAGAACCTTGACGGCGCGCAATTCCGGCACGCCCCTGGTTCCAAGATTTTACTTTAAGTTCGCAGGCCAATTCTGCGCTATTACATATGCTGCCCACGGTGGAGCGAAGCATGATGACAGATTTGAACGGTCGGCTCGAAGCCGCCGTGCTGTCCCTGACGGGACAGGGACCAATCAAGGACCGTCTCTCAGCGGCCTACTGCACCTACCTGCAGGACATTCCGGAAGCCGATCTGCCCGCCCTGGGCGCCGAATTCAGTCAGATGATCCAGGCACTGCATCGTGCCGAGGCGCTGCCCGGCGATGACGTGGTGCGCGCCTCGGTGCGCAAGCTGTCGAACAAAGAGGCCTGCAATTATGCCGAGCTCCTCGTGCGTCTGTACGGCACGCTCGCCGGCCTGAAGCACCAGTTCGCTCGTGGACCTCGCGCCTTGGCCGCCACGGGCACCTGAGCCAACAGCACAGAGGCTAGTCGAGCTTGAATTCGATCGTGTCCCAGCGCGTGGTGTCCTCGTGGCGCGCCTGGCGACGCACGGCATCGATGAGCGCGCGCTCATCCCAGGTCACACTCTCGTCCACCAGCCCCTCGAGTGCCCGGGTCTTGGGCGTTTCGCGCCCGAAATTCGGCAGCAGGACGACCGGCTTGTCGCTGGCCTTGGCGTAGTTGAGCTCGAACACCAGCAGGTCCTGCCGCTGCTCGTACAGGCTGCTGAGCGCGATCACCACCTCGGCCAGCGCGATCTGTCGGCGCAGCTCCTCGCGCTGCGCCTCCGGATCGCTGGAGGCCAATTGCACATCCGGGACGCTGCAATTGCGATAATAGAAATTGCGGGCGCTCTCGAGATACTCGAAGGCACGGGTGTAGTCATCACTCTCTTCGAAGCAGTGCGTGACGAATACCCGGATGGGATCGCGCTGAGACATGGGGTCAGTGTACTGTGGGGGCCGGACCCGTGCCAGAACGGGCCAGGCGAAGGCTGCGTGCGTGCGACTACTGCTCTACAACATCCGCTATGCGACCGGTACCGGCCCGGCGTTTCACCTGCCCATGCCCGGCGCCGGGTACCTGCGCAGCAGCCGCCGCGTGCTCGAGCAGATCACGGCGTTCATCCGCAACGAGGACCCGGATGTGGTCGGCCTGATCGAGGTGGACACCGGCTCGGTGCGCACCGGCATGCTCAACCAGGCCACCTATATCGCCAACGCGGTCGGCCACTACACCGCGCATCAGTGCAAGTACGGCACCGGCTCGATCAATCAGATGGTGCCGATCGTGCGCAAGCAGGCCAATGCGCTGCTCGCGGCCCCGCGCGTGACCGGCGAGCGCTTTCACTACTTCGACACCGGCATCAAGCGGCTCATCATCGAGCTGGAGCTCGATGATGTCTGCATCTTCCTGGTGCATCTGTCCCTGAAGTTCCGCCACCGGCAGTATCAGCTGCGTGCGCTGCACGACCTGGTCGTGCAGTCCCCCAAGCCGGTGATCGTGGCCGGCGATTTCAATACTTTCTGGGGAACGCACGAGATCTACCTCTTCATGCGCGCCGCGGGCCTGCGCAGCGCCAACACCGAAGGGCTGCCCTCCTTCCCGGCACGCCACCCGCGCGTGGAGCTGGACTTCGTGCTGGTCAGCGCCGGCATCGAGGTGACCGCCTTTCGCATTCCCGAGATCACCTTCTCGGATCACCGACCGCTGGTGGTGGACTTTCATCTCAAGAGCAAACTCGCCGAGGCGGCCGCATGAACGATCCAGCCAGCGCGTGCCAGCTGCGAATCGACGAGCAGGGCATTGCCTGGCTGACGCTGGATAAGCCCGGCAGCTCCGCCAACACGCTCTCAGGCGCCGTGCTGCGCGAGCTGATGGCGCTGCTGCGCACGCTTGCGAGCCCTGCGCCCCCCGGCAACGGGCCGGCGCTGCGCGGACTGGTGATCCGATCGGCCAAGTCTTCGGGATTCATCGCGGGTGCGGATATCCGCGAATTCACCGGCTTCAGCTCGGCCGCCGATGCGCTCGCACACATCGAGCTGGGGCAGCAGGTCTGCGCGCAGCTCGAGGCGCTGCCCGTGCCCACGGTGGCGGCCATCCATGGCTTTGCGCTCGGAGGCGGTCTGGAGCTTGCCCTGGCGTGCCGCTATCGGCTTGCCGTCGGGGACTCAAAGCTCGCGCTGGGGCTGCCCGAGGTGCAGCTGGGCATCCATCCGGGATTTGGTGGGACGGTGCGCAGCGTGCGCCTGATGGGTGTGAGACCGGCGATGAACCTCATGCTCACGGGGCGACCCATCCGCACCGACCGTGCGCTGCAGAGCGGGCTCGTGGATCGGCTGGTCAGCGACCGAAGCGAGCTCGATGAGGCCGCGCGACAGCTGATCCGCGCAGCGCCGGCGCCGCACCGTCCGGCACTGCTCGAGCGCATGCTTTCCTGGCCGGGCGTGCGCCGGCTGATCCATCCGGCGCTGCTGAAAAAAGTGGCATCACAGGCCCGGCGCGAGCACTACCCCGCCCCCTATGCGATCGTCGAGCTCTGGTATCGCTATGGGGCGCACGGACAGGAGGCCTACAGCGCCGAGGCACGCTCCATCGCCGAGCTGTTCACGCACGACACTACGCGCAGCCTCATTCGCGTGTTTCTGCTGCAGGACCGGCTCAAGGGTCTGGCACCGCGCAGCGAGCGGCGTCTGGAACATGTGCACGTCGTGGGCGCTGGCGTCATGGGCGGAGACATCGCCGCCTGGTGTGCGCTGCGCGGCCTGGCCGTGACACTGCAGGACCGCGAGATGAAGTTCATCGAGCCGGCGCTCACACGCGCGCGCGCTCTGTTCGAGAAGCGTCTGGCAACGCCGGCCGAGCGCGGCGCGGCGCTGCAACGACTGCAACCGGATACCGAGGGGGCGGGCCTCTCCGATGCGGATCTGCTCATCGAGGCGATCTTTGAGGATCTGGAGGCGAAGCGGGCGCTGTTCAGCGCCGCCGAGCAGCGCCTGCGGCCCGACGCGCTGCTGGCGACCAACACTTCGAGCCTCACACTTGAATCTATCGAGACCGCGCTGCGCAGCCCCGCGCGCCTGGTCGGTCTGCACTTCTTCAATCCGGTGGCACAGATGCCCCTGGTGGAGGTCGTGCACGCGGCCGGCACCGATGCGGCAACGCTTGCGGCCGCGATGGCCTTCACGCGCCGCATCGACAAGCTGCCCCTGCCCTGCCGCAGCAGTCCGGGCTTTCTGGTGAACCGCGTGCTGTTTCCCTATCTGCATGAGGCCATGTACGCCGCGGGCGAGGCAGTGCCGTTCGCCGCCATCGATCGCGCCGCCGTGGACTTTGGCATGCCCATGGGGCCGATCGAGCTCTCGGACGTCGTCGGCCTGGATGTGCTGCTGCACGTGGGCGAGATCGTCACGGGCGAGCTGGGACGGCAGGCGCCGCCGTTTCTGTCGCGGGTGCGCGAACTCGTGCAACAGGGCCACCTCGGCCGCAAGAGCGGTGCGGGCTTCTACACCTGGCATGAGGGCAAGGTGGTGCGCGACGCGGACGAGAGCGCAGCATCCGCGGAGCTTGCGGACCGGCTGATCCTCGCGCTGGTCAACGAGTGCGTGGCGTGTCTGCGCGAGCGCATCGTCGAGGACGCCGATCTCATCGACGCCGGCGTCATCTTCGGCACCGGTTTCGCGCCCTTTCGCGGCGGCCCGCTGCACTACGCGCGCACGCGCGGCATTGCGCCCTGCGTACAGCGTCTCGAGGAGCTCGCGCAGCGACACGGCGCACGTTTTCGTCCTGACGCAGGCTGGGCACTGCTGGCCGGTTGAGAGGGGCGCGTGCGCCCCGCTTCGGGTCCGGCTGTGAACGGTATTCCCGTGAACTGCCGCACCGGGTGTGCGCACATCGCTGTGCTAGTATCCGGTGAGCCGATGCTGCAGTAGTCCATCACAAGGTTGATTGGTGCCATGAGCGACGAAACCGCGGCCGACCTGAGCGTGCTGCGAAGATTTTCGCCGCTGGACGGCATGAAGAAGGACAACCTGGTCGCGCTCTCGCGCAAGGTCTCCCGTCACCAGCTCGCGGCCAACCGCTTTCTGTTCAAGGAAGGCGATCGCGACAAACGCACCTACTGGCTGCTGTCGGGTCTCATCGAGATGCTCGAGGGCGAGCGTACGGTCGCCATGATCCGTGCCGGCAGCCCCGAGGCGCGCCACCCGCTCTGTGTCCCATTGCCGCGCCGCTTCAGCGCGCGCGCGGTCGATCCGCTCGAGTACCTCGCGATCGATAGCGAGCTGCTGGACATGATGATCACCTGGGATCAGACCGGCACCTATGAGGTCGCCGAGCTGCAGGCACAGATCAGCGGCAGTGGCACGGGCGGGGACTGGATGACCATCCTGCTGCAGACCCAGGCCTTCCATCGCATTCCACCTGCAAACATCCAGGCGATCTTCACGCGCATGCAGCGCGTCAGCTGCCGCGCCGGGGAGACCGTCATCCAGCAGGGCGATGAGGGCGACTTTTTCTACGCGATCGTCAGCGGTCGCTGCCTGGTCACGCGCGAGACACCGCTGAATCGCAGCGGCCTGAAGCTCGCAGAGCTTGGTGTCGGCGATACCTTCGGGGAGGAGGCGCTGATCTCGGAGGCCAAGCGCAACGCCACGGTGACCATGGTCACCGATGGGGTGCTCATGCGGCTGAACAAGGAGAGTTTCCGCGAGCTGCTCAACGAGCCGCTGGTGCAGTGGATCTCGTACCGCGACGCCTGCGCCATGGTCAGCAAGGGCGCACGCTGGCTCGACGTGCGCCTGCCCTCCGAGCACCAGAATCTGGCCATCGAGGGCTCGACCAACATCCCGCTCTACTTCATCCGTCTGAAGCTCTCGACGCTCGATCGCGCCACGCGCTACATCGTTTACTGCGATACGGGCCGGCGCAGCTCCGCGGCCGCCTTTATTCTCGTGGAGCGCGGCTACGATGCGCTGGTGCTGCAGGGCGGCCTCGACAGCGCGGAGATCGCCAGCAGCGCTCGCTAGTCAGCGGTGCGCCGCGCGCGCGTGCCGCACGTCACTTCATCGCCGCGTTACCGCCGACATAATCGAGTCCGACGGCCCTGGCAGCGGCGATTTCAAGCGAAACTGGTTACTGCCGCCCATTTCGGGCTCGCGCGCGGAGCTAGAGTCAACGGCGCATGCAACCGGTAGGCAGCACGGTCTACTCGAATGCGCGTATGAGCTTCTGGACGCGCCCGCATTCGCGCGTGCTTACCTGGCCCCTGCTGCTGGGACTGCTGTTGCTGCTGTTGGCTGCCGGCGCCATCGCGCTCGTGCACCACCTCAATCCCGTTCGTCCTCGCCTGCATCGTGTGCCTGCGATCCACTGACCGATCAGTCGGTCAGCCTGGAATGTAATCGACCCGCAAGGCGCCCTGCCGCAGTCACCCCGCTGCTGTGCCTGGCCGCCGTGCTGCACGGTCGATGCCCAGTGCGAGGTCGGCGCAGATAGCGGCAGGTCCTGGCGTCCAGGCGGGTCAATCCCAGCTCACATCGTGTGCGTGCTCTTGTCCCCTGAGAGCGCGCCGGCGAGGTAATTTTCGATCTTCGCGCGCGTCTGCCCGCGATCCTGATCGGAGAACTGCACACCGATGCCCGCAGTGCGCTTGCCCTGCGCGCCCTTGGGCGTGACCCAGATCACGCGTCCCGCCACCGGCAGCTTCTCGTCCTCGCCCATGAGGTTGAGCAGCATGAACACCTCGTCACCGAGGCGGTAGTTGCTGTTGGTCGGAATGAACAGGCCACCGTTCTGCACGAAGGGCATGTACGCCAGATACAAGGCACTCTTGTCCTTGATGGTGAGCGTGAGCAGCCCGGGCTTATTGATGCCGGATCTGGAATTCGGGTCCTTGATCATGTTCCCCGGACAAACCCTCTATCGAACCATCGATGCCATCAGGTGCGCCCGCGGCGAGCTGACGCAGCAGCAGCTCGAGCGCCAGGGGGCGATTGATGGCAGTCAGCCGCAGGCGGCGCAGCTCATGCAGCGCATCCAGCACCCGCAGCAACCTTGCCATATTCAAGTCCGAAGCGGCTTCTGACAAGTGCGCGCCACTGCGCAGTTCGCGTGCGTGGCCGCCGCGCCGTGCGGCGCTATCGATGCGCGATGTGAGCCAGTTCTCAAGGCAGATCAGACGCAGCTCCAGCGATTCGGCACGGCCCCATGCCTCGGCGGTGCGCGCCACATCCAGCCGCCCGGCGAGCAGATCGGCCAGCGCCGCATGCGTCTCGGCACCCAGACTTGCCACCTGGCGCGCCTCGAGCGCCAGGGCGTCGAAGGGCGCATTGCCGATGACATCCAGCACCGCCTCCCAGGGTCCTGACCCGGCGCGTCGCGCCAGCCAGGCCAGGCTCTGCTCGCGCGACGGACGCGGCACCACCAGGCGCTGACAGCGGCTGAGGATCGTCGGCGCCAGACGCGAGGGCAGCGCCGTCAGCAGCAGCAGCGACACCCCGGCGCGCGGCTCCTCGAGCGTCTTCAGCAGCGCATTGGCGGCGTTGGCATTCATGGCATCGGCCGGCGCGATCAGCGCCACGGTCGCCCCGCCGCCGTGCGCGCTCAGGGCCAGCTGCTCTGCGAGCTCGCGGATCTGCTCGACCCGTATCTGCCGTGAGTCCTCCAGCGGGCCGACGGCCAGGTAGTCAGGATGCTGGGACGCGGCGAGCAGGCGGCAGTCACGGCACTGGCCGCAGGGCGGCTCGCCCGAGCGACACAGCGCCAGGCGCACGGCGAAGTCCGCCAGTGCCGCACCGCCGGCACCGCGCTGCTCCTGGATCAGCAGCGCCGCCGGAAAGCGCCCGGCAGCGCGTGCGCGCCGCAGCTGCGCGAGCGGCCCCGTGAGCCAGGGCGCCTCGTCGAGCGCCTCCCAGGACATTGCGCCGGCAGAACCGGCCGCGACGGTCGGACCGGCGCTTGCCGGGGAGACGCCCGGCGCGGGTGGCTCAGCGCGCGCCATGCACGCCCGGCGCGGCCGCGGGCTGCCCGCGCGGCAACAGATCGGACAGCGCTGCGAGTGCCTGCGCGAGCAACGGTGCCGGTTCGGCCGTGGCATCCAGCAGGCGTACACGCTGCGGCTCGCGCTCGGCGATCTGTCGGTAGGTCTGCCGCACGCGCTCGAAGAAGGCGGCAGCCTCCTGCTCGATGCGATCGGGCTGGCCGCGGCGCGAGCGCGCCCGCTCGGCGCCCAGCGCGACGGGCACGTCCAGCAGCAGCGTGCGATGCGGCCACAGATCCGCATGCACCGCCTGGGCGAGCTGCTCGATCAGTTCAGCCGACACGCCGCGCCCGCCGCCCTGGTAGGCGCGCGTCGCATCGGTGAAGCGATCGCAGATCACCCACTCGCCGCGCCGCAAGGCCGGACGAATGAGATTCTGCAGGTGGATGGCGCGCGCTGCGAACATCAGCAGCGTCTCGGCATGCACCCCGACCGGCTCGTCGCCAGGCTCGAGCAGCACGGCGCGCAGCCGCTCGGCCAGCGGCGTGCCACCGGGCTCGCGTGTGCGCCGCACGCTCAGTCCGCGCGCCCGCAGCGTCTCTTCGAGCGCCGCGGCCAGGGTCGTTTTGCCGGCACCTTCGATGCCCTCGAGACTGATGAAACACCCGCTCAACACCGACAACACCTCCCTCAGGGCCTCTGCGCGGCAACGCCGAGGCGGCGCAGGTAGTCACGCACGGCGATGTCATGCTCTTCGAGGGTCGCCGAAAAGCGGTGCGAACCGTCCGGCAGACCGCTTGCCACGAAGTACAGCGCATCGATCGGCGCCGGATGCAGAGCGGCCAGCAGCGCGGCGGCACCCGGCAACGCGATCGGCGTGGGTGGCAGGCCCGCGCGGGTATAGGTGTTGTAAGGCGTGTCACCGGTCAGATCGCGCGTATGAATGCTGCCGTCATAGTGCTCGCCCAGACCGTAGATCACGGTCGGATCGGATTGCAGTCGCATGCCCATGCGCAGCCGGTTGACGAACACCGCGGCGATCTTCGGACGCTCATCGACCCGGGCGGTCTCCTTCTCGATGATCGAGGCAAGCGTCAGCGCCTGCGCGGGACTGGTCAGCGGCAGGTCCGCGGCGCGCTGCGCCCAGTCGGCCTGCAGTGTCGCCTGCATGCGCTCATAGGCCATCCGCAGGATGCGCCAATCACTGCTGCCGGCCGCGAACCGATAGGTGTCGGGGAAAAAGCGCCCCTCGGGCGGCTGGCCCGCATGGCCCAGGCGCTGCATCAGCGCTGCATCCGAGAGCCCGTGCGTTTCATGCTGCACGTCCGGGTCGGCATCCAGCGCCGCTCGCATGTCGGCGAAGCGCCAGCCCTCCACGATCGTAATCGAACTGAGCAGAACGCGCCCCTCGGCCAGCTGCGTGACGATCTGCCGTGCACTCTCGTGCGGGCTGATCTCGTACAGGCCAGCCTGGATGCGCGGCAGATGTCCATGCAGGCGCAGGAACAGCTCGACGGCCAGCGCGTGACGCAGCGCCCCCTGGCGCTGCAGATGTGCGAGCACGGCGCGCAGGCCACTGCCGGCAGCGACCTGCACGCGCAGGGCCGTGAGCGTCGGCCCTGGCCGATCCACCTGCACGGCCAGCCAGCGCCAGCCGGCCCACGCCAGCGCGATCGCCACGAGCGCCACGCCCAGCAGCGTCGCAAGCACTCCGGCTGCTGCGGCTCCGCGCGCGAGCGACCTAGACGTTGGCTGCATCGATCAGTCTCCGTAGACGCTGCGCGTAATCATCACTGGCCAGGCGACGGCCGTCGAGCAGACTGATCGAACGTATGCCCCAGCGCACATTTGTGACAAACGCCTCGCGCACCCCTGCCAGCTCGGGTGCCCTTAGCGTGCGGATCTCGGCCGCCAGCCCGCTGTGCGGCGATGCGGCCAGCGCCGCCAGCACGCGTGCGCGCATCACCCCGGCAACCCCGCACTGATCGAGCGAGGGGGTGAACAATCCGCGCTCGTCGACCAGAAAGAGGTTGGACATGCTGCCGCCGACCAGCTCCCCGCTGCTGGCGGCCATCAGCACCTCATCGAGCGTGGCAGGCTTGTCGAGCTGCGCGAGCACCTGCTCGAGGCGGTTCAGATGCTTCAGTCCCGCCAGGCGCGGATTCATGCCGAGCACCACCGCCGAGAGCCCCACGCGCGCCGGCTCGTGCTCGGCGCCCTCGCGCGGCCACTCGTGACGGCTGACGATGCGCGTCGCGCACTCCTCGCCCGAGGGGCGGTAACCGCGGCGCATCGCCACGCCACGGCTGATGATGACTTTGACGATGCAGCGCTCCTGCCCCTGTGCCAGACGCACCACCTCCATGGCCAGCGCCGGCTCGTGCTCGAAGCGCAGCTGCAGGCGGCGGCAGCCCTCGCGCAGTCGCTGCAGATGGCGTTCGAGCCAGCGCGGACGGCCCTCACAGCAGCTGATGGTTTCGAACAGTCCGTCGCCGTACTGCAACGCGCGCTCGCCTGCGCCGACCAGCTCGCCGGGCTGCCCGTTGATCAGCGTCAGGGAGGGCGCGAGCGTCATCGCAAACCCGCGGTGGCCGCCATGGCTGGCGCTTCCAGGGCCGCCAGCAGTCCGCGCGCCTTGGCGCGCGTCTCGGCCAGCTCGCGCTCCCATTCCGAATCAGCCACGATGCCCGCGCCGGCGCGCAGCTCGAGCTGCCGGCCCGCGAGCGTCAAGCTGCGGATGAGAATGTTGAAATCCATCGACCCGTCGTGGTTCAGATAGCCGATGCCGCCGGTATAGGCGCCACGCGCCTGTCCCTCGAGCTGCGCGATGATCTGCATGCAGCGAAACTTCGGACAGCCGGTGATGGTGCCGCCGGGGAACACGGCCCGCAGCACCTGCAGCGGCGTGACATCCTCGCGCAGCCGTCCGGTGACGCTCGAGACGATGTGGTGTACGTGTGCGTAGCTCTCGGTGAACAGGATCTCATCGGCGCGCACGCTGCCGGCCTCACAGATGCGCCCGAGGTCATTGCGCTCCAGATCCACCAGCATGACGTGCTCGGCGCGCTCCTTGGGATTGGCAATGAGCGCGGCGAGCTCGTGCTCGTCCTCGCCGGGCCGACGGCTTCGCGCGCGCGTACCGGCGATGGGCCGCGTCTCGACCAGCCGCTCCTGTGTGCGCACCAGCCGCTCGGGCGAGGAGCTCAGCAGTCGCCAGCCGCGATGCTGCGCAAGCGCTGCGAACGGCGCCGGATTCGCGCGCCGCAGGCGCTCATAGAGCACAGGGGTCAGCAGCTCCCCGGCGCCGGTATCGCCCGCGTCGGTCGCTGCGTCCCCTTCGGCGAACACACCGCGCCAGCCGCGTGCGAGATTGGCCTGATAGATATCACCGGCGCGGATATGCTCGAGCGCCTGCTCGACCGCGTGCCGATAGCGCCCGGAAGGCTCCTCTGTGAGCGTCAGCGCCGGCAATGGCAGACGCTGCAGTCGTGCCAGCGCCTCGCCCGCACCCGGCAGTCGCGCCAGCTGCGCTGCAAGCTCCTCGAGCAGCTCGGGACGGCCGGCCTCGGCCATGAGCCAGGCCTGGCCGCTCTGGTGGTCGAAGATCACGGCCGCCGGGATCCGCAGCGCCAGTGCCATCGGCGCCGCGGGCCGCCCGGGCGCTGCGCCCAGGGGTTGGGGCAGCTGCAGTTGCGGCTCGAATCCGGCCGCCATCTCGTAAGACAGAAACAGCATCCAGCCACCGTGGAACGGGCCGGCCGAGGCCGGCGTCTCGCCGGCACCCGCGGCGCGCACGGCGGCGCCCTCGCGCTGGTGGAGCACTTCCAGTGCCGCGATGAAACGCTGCCCCGGCGATACGGGCCCGAGCCCCCCGGCGTGCAGTCCCTCGCCGTGCAGCTGCCCGTCCCAGGCCAGCCACAGACTGCCCTGCGGACAGGCCGCCAGAATGGAGTGACGCCCGAGCGACCCGGTGGCGCTGCTGTCCAGCAGGATCGGAAAGCGCGCCGGATCGCGATAGGCAAGCAGTCGCAACGCCTCGGGCGGCAGGTCGACGCGGCGATACAGCGCCGCCGAGGCGCTCACGAGCCTCCCCGCCGTGCGCTAGCGCAGGCGGCGGAACACCAGGGTGCCGTTGGTGCCGCCAAAGCCGAAGGAGTTCGAAACGGCAACCTCGATGGGCAGCGAGCGAGCGCTGTTCGGCACATAGTCCAGATCACAGTCGGGATCGGGCGTGGTGTAGTTGATGGTCGGAGGCGCCACCTGGTCGCGGATCGCCAGCACGCAGAATAGCGCCTCCACCACGCCCGCGGCACCCAGCAGATGTCCGGTCATGGATTTGGTCGAACTGATCGCGAGGCTCCTGGCGCTGTCGCCGAAGGCCCGCTTGATGGCCCGTGTCTCGGCGCGATCGCCCAGCGGCGTGGAGGTCGCATGCGCGTTCAGATACTGCACCTCATCCGGATTCAGGCGCGCGTCGGCGAGCGCATTGGTCATGGCAAGCCGTGCACCGTCGCCATCCTCGGGGGGCGCGGTGATGTGGTAGGCATCGCCGCTCATGCCGAAGCCGATCAGTTCCGCATAGATGCGTGCGCCGCGCGCGCGCGCATGCTCGTATTCCTCCAGCACCATGGCTCCGCCACCATCGCCGAGCACGAAGCCATCGCGGTCGCGATCCCAGGGGCGGCTCGCGCCCTGCGGATCCTCGTTACGCGTCGAGAGTGCCTTGGCTTGCGCAAAGCCGCCCACGCCCGTGGGCGTGGTGGCCATCTCCGAGCCGCCGGCCAGGATCACATCGGCATCGCCGTACTGGATGCAGCGCGCACCCAGCCCGAGCGCATGCGTGGAGGTGGTACAGGCCGTGACGACGCCAAGATTCGGTCCGCGCAGCCCAAAACGGATCGACAGGTGCCCCGAGATCATATTGATGATGGTCGATGGCACGAAAAACGGTGAGATCTTGCGCGGATTGCGCCCCGATTCCTCGTAGGCCGCGTGCGTCTGCTCGATCGTCCAGAGCCCGCCGATGCCGGCCCCGGTCACCACACCGCAGCGATCGCGGTTCACGCGCTCGAAATCCAGCCCCGAGTCAGCCACAGCCTGCACGCCGGCGGCGATGCCGTAGTGCATGAACTCATCGACGCGCCGTGCCTCCTTGGCAGACATGTACTGCTCGACGCTGAAACCGCGCACGGCGCCGCCGAAGCGGGTCGGATAGGCCGACACATCGAATCGGGTAATGGGCCCGATTCCACTCTCCCCGCGCAGGATGGCCGCCCAGGCGTCGACCACGGTGCTGCCCAGCGGGCACACCAGGCCGAGACCGGTAATGACAACTCGGCGTCTGCTCATGGTCCTGAAGCTGCGACGAAAGGCGAAAGCGCGGCGTGTGCGCCGCGCATGGGGCGATCAGGACTTGTTACGTCGCTCACTGATGTAATCGATCGCCTGCTGCACCGTGGTGATCTTCTCGGCATCCTCGTCAGGAATTTCGATCTCGAACTCCTCCTCGAGTGCCATCACCAGCTCGACCGTATCCAGAGAGTCGGCCCCCAGGTCGTCGACGAACGAGGCGGTGTTAGTGACCTGCTCAGCCTTGACTCCCAGCTGCTCAGCCACGATCGCCTTCACCTGTTGTTCAACGGTGCTCATCTGTGATTTGTCCTCTAGCGTGATGACTGTCCCAATCCCGACGACTCGCCCCGTCCAGGGGCGGTTTGCTCGGGGCGCGTATTGTAGGGGAACCCCTTTCGGCCCGCCACCTCGCATCCGCGGCGAGTATTTGATTATTCAGAGACTTGCGCCGGTCCAATCCACTGCCGACACCCCCCGATCCCGCCCCTGCCGAGCCTCAGCCCATGTACATGCCACCATTCACGTGCAGGGTCTGGCCCGTGATGTACGCGGCGCTCGGGGAGGCCAGGAACACCACTGCCTGGGCGACCTCCTCCACGGTACCGAAGCGCCCCATCGGGATCTGCGCCAGGTACGCCGCACGCTGCGCCTCGTTCAGAGCCGCTGTCATGTCCGTCTCGATGAAGCCCGGCGCGACGGTATTGACGGTGATCTGGCGGGTCGCCACCTCGCGCGCCAGTGCTTTGGTGAAGCCCACCAGTCCGGCCTTGGCGGCCGAATAATGTACCTGACCGGCATTGCCCATTGCACCGACCACCGAGCCGATGCTGACGATGCGCCCCTGACGTTCGCGCAGCATATGGCGCAGGCAGCCCTTGGTCAGCCGAAACACCGAAGAGAGATTGACGGCCAGCGTCTCGTCCCATTCCTCGTTCTTCATGCGCAGAATCAACCCATCGCGCGCGATGCCGGCGTTATTGACCAGGATCGTGGGCAGCGCTCCGACCGCTTCCAGCTCCTTCAGCAGCGCCTCGGTGCTTGCCGGCTCGGTCGCATTCCAGACCGCGCCGCGGCCACGCACGCAGGCGGCCGAGAGCTGCTCGCCGATGCGCGCGGCGCCCTCGGCCGAGGTCGCGGTGCCGATGACGGTGGCGCCCGCCGCAGCGAGCGCCAGGGCAATGGCGCGGCCGATGCCGCGCGAGGCACCCGTCACCAGCGCGCTGCGTCCTTCAAGCATGCACGCCTCCCGTGGCCATCGGCGATGCGCCCACTGCCTGCAGAGCCGCCTCGAGCGAGGCGGGATCCTCGAGCGCCAGGCAGCGCGCATCGCGTGCGATGCGCCGGTTCAGCGCCGTGAGCACGCGTCCCGGACCGCATTCGATCAGCGTGTGCGTGCGCGCGAGCAACGCCTGCACCGTTTGCGTCCAGCGCACCGGGGAGGCCAGCTGACGCACCAGTGTGGCGCGGATATCGGCCGGTTCGGCGTGCGCCCTGGCATCCACGGCACTGATGTACGCACAGACCGGAGAACGCACGCTGACCGATTGCAGCCGCTCGCCGAGCTGCTCGGCGGCGCCGGCGAGCAGGCTCGAGTGCGCCGGAACACTCACCGGCAGGAGCAGTGCACGGCGTGCCCCGCGGGCGCTGGCGTGCTCGATGGCACGCTGCACGGCGGCCGCGTGGCCGGCGATGACCACCTGTCCGGGGGAATTGAAATTGACCGCCTCGACCACCTCGCCCCCGGCGGCCTTCTGGCAGACCTCCTCGACCGCGGCGTCATCCAGCCCGAGGATGGCCGCCATCGCACCGCTGCCTTCCGGGCTGGCCTGCTGCATGAGCTGGCCGCGCTGATGCACCAGGGCGACCGCGGCGGCAAACTCCAGCGCCTCGGCGCACACCAGCGCCGTGAATTCTCCGAGGCTATGGCCGCCGACGGCCGTGGGCATCGCCCCGCCCTGTTCGCGCCAGACACGCCAGGTCGCAACCCCTGCCGCCAGCATCACCGGCTGCGTCATCTCGGTGGCATTCAGGCGCTCCTCGGGTCCCTGCGTCACCAGCTGCCACAGGTCCTGACCGATGACGGCCGAGGCCTCCGCAAAACACTGCCCGACTGATGCATGGCGGGACGCGAGCGCAGCCATCATTCCGAGCGACTGCGAGCCCTGACCGGGAAATACCAGCGCAAAGGACATGAGACCGGCGTGTTCCGCGATGTGCCGCCGGCGCGGCGGCGCGCGATTATAACGGCATCTGCGCGGGCCGGGCGGCAGCGCGCGGGAAGAAGGCGCCGATCAGACCACCGAGCGCGCCGAACAGATGCGCATCGGGCACGACTGGCAGACCATGCAGAAACAGACTGCCGCCCCCCTGCTGCTCATACAGAAGCTTCACGACCAACGCCAGCAACAGCAGCGCGCCCATCTCCTCGCCGCGTCGGTACATCGCACACGCGCCGGCGGCGAGCACGCCGTGCAGCACGCCGGAAGCCCCCAGATACCACTGCACCGCGGGGCGCAGAAACCACAGACCGGCATCGATCATGGCCACGCTGAGCAGCACGATCCACAGCCAGCGCCGCGGAGAGAAGGAGCGTGCGAACAGCAGCCACAGCAGCACCAGCGCCATCACATTCAGCAGCGCGTGGTACCAGCCCAGGTGCACCAGGTGAGCACTGAGCAGACGCCACCATTGATGCGCAGCGAGACCCGTGCGCTCGTAGCGCAGCGCCTGCTGTCCGCCCTGTCCCGTGGCCGTCAGCGCCAGGATCATTGCCACGGCGCCGAGCAGCGCAATGCCGTAGCCGGCGTCGCAATTCGCCGACCGGAACCAAGCTGTGGACTTGGTGTCAGATCCTGGCACTTTCATTTGTTATCATCCGATGCTCGACAGGTCGGATCGTTCACCCGGCGCGATTACAACATTCTGTCAACCGGTTCACCCTATGAGCAGCTCCACCCTACCGCCAGTCACTCCGCGCCCCTTCGGCACAGCTTACCCGCGGGCAGCGCTGCGCCGGGGGCCGCGCAGCAGCGGTTTCACGCTCATCGAGATCATGGTCGTGGTGGTGATCATCGGGCTGCTGGCCGCGGTGATCGTACCGCGCGTGGTCAACAACGTGGACAAGGCGCGCGTCGCCAAGGCCAAGCAGGATATCCAGTCCCTCGAGACCGCGCTGACGATGTACAAACTGGACAACTTCACCTACCCGACCGCTGAAGAGGGGCTGAAGGCGCTGGTGCAGAAGCCCGATGACCCGAATGTGCAGAACTGGCGCCAGGGCGGCTACCTGGAGCACCTGCCCAATGATCCGTGGAACCATCCCTACCAGTACCAGGTGCCGTCATCCCATGGCGGTGACTACGATCTCTTCTCGCTCGGTGCCGACGGGCAGCCAGGTGGCGACGGTGACAACGCCGACATCGGCAACTGGAATCTGGAAAACTGACCGGTTACCGGCATGAGCCGGCCGACGCTGGGCCGGCCGGGCGCACGCGCCTGCGCGCGCCTGGCTTTGCACAGGGCGCCCGGCTTCACGCTGCTCGAGTTGCTGGTGGTGCTGGTGATCATCGGCATCGTCATCACCGGCGCCATTCTGAGCCTTGGATCCACCGGCCGTGATCGCGGGCTCGAGCAGGAGCGCGACCGCCTGAGCGCGTTGATCGACTATGTGCGCGACCGCGGCGCGATGATGACCACCGAGTATGGCCTGCTCTGCGGTGAGCATGGTTACCGCTTCGTCTACTACGACAATCGCACCATGCAGTGGCTGCCCGAAACCCTCGACGATACCCTGCGCGAGCGGCGTCTGCCCAAGGGGCTCGATCTGCAGCTCATCATCGAGGGGCGGCCCATCGTGCTCGATGATGCCACCCTGCAGGTCACGCAGACGCCCGGCGCACTCACCACACTCGGATCGGCGGGCGCCGCGACAGGATCCGCAACGGGATCCGCCACAGGATCCGCCACAGGTCTTGGCGGCGGCTCCGCCTCCGGCAACCCCGCCGGCAGCGATTCTGACACGCCCGCCGATGCGCCCGCGGTGCAGCCCAATACGCCGCAGATCCTTCTGCTCTCCAACGGCGACACCAATTCATTTCAGCTGACGATCGAGCGGCCATCCTCCCGGCGCAGCGTGACGTTCAAGAGCGCCGATGATGGCAGCATCAGCGCCGGCGACATCGTCGAGGCCCGGCAGTGATCGAGGCCAAAACGACACGCGGCGCATCGATACGTGGCTTTACGCTGCTGGAGGTGCTCGTCGCGCTGGTCATCGTAGCGCTGGGCATGAGCGCGCTGCTCGAGACACTCGATCAGTCGGCGCGCAATGTCATGGCACTGCGTGACAAAACGGTCGCCGAGTGGATCGCGATGAACCAGATCGCGCTGGCGCGGTTGAGCCCGACTGCGCCGGCCGCCGGCACGACCCAGGGAGATGTACAGAACTGCGGCAACGGCAACTGGCACTGGCAGCAGCAGGTCAGCGCGATCGATGCCATTCCCGGCCTGCTCACCGTCACCGTGAGTGTGCGGCGCACCGGGACAGCGACGCCCAGTGCCAGCCAGAACCATCCGCTGCAGCCACCGGGTGCAACGCCCGGCGCCACCGGCTCGCTGGGTGCCAATGTGACCCTCGGCCCCACCGCCGCGCTCGGCTCGGTGAGCTCGCTGAGTACTGCCGGCTGTGCCAGCGTCGAGGCGCCCGGCAGCTCGCTCGGCGATGGCAGCGGACCTGGGCTCGGCAGCATGCCCTCCCTGGGGGTTTCTTCCCTCGGCAGCACCAGCGCGGCGGATGTCGGCGCCAGCGTCAGCGCGAGTATCGCCGGCGCAGTCGCCGGCACGAGCGGCGGCGCCCAGGCCAACGGCAGCGGTAGTGGCAGCGGCAGCAGCACGGCCGGCTGGCTCGTCACGGTCACCGGCTTTCGTGGTAACTCGCTCGGCGTGCCCGTGGGCGAGAGCCCGACCTGGAGCAACCAGATCGGCTTTGCCGCCAACGCCAACGGCGTCACGTCGGTGCCAACACTACCCGGGCTGACAGGGAACAACCCATGAAGGTGCTGAACGCCAGCGCGTCGCGCGGCTTCACGCTCGTGGAGCTGCTGGTGGCATTGCTGATCACCGCCATCATGTTCGCCATCGGCTACGGTGAGTTGAGCCAGTCGCTCAAGAGCCGCCGCGAGCTCGATCAGCAGGCCGCCCGCATGCTGGCGATCCAGCAGGCGGTGCGCATCATGGAGCAGGATTTCGAGCTGCTGCAGCCACGCCCGGTACGCAATCAACTCGGCGACGGCTGGCTGCCCGCGCTGACCACGAGCCCCACCAGCGCCAACGGCACGACGCTGCTCAGTGCGAGCAGCAATCCGGCGCTGGGTTCCACCGTGCCGCTGGTGAGCTTCACACGCGGCGGCTGGACCAATCCGGTGGGTCTGCAGCGCAGTGAATTGCAGCGTGTCAGTTACGTGCTGAGCAATGGGGCGCTGATCCGTCAGTACACCCCGGTGCTCGATGCCACGCTGGATGACCCGACGATCTCGCGCACGCTGCTCGACCACGTGCAGGGTTTCAGCCTGCGCTTCATGGATGCGGGCCACAACTGGCAGACGCAGTGGCCGGCCACGACCGTAGCCGGCGGAGCTGGCGCCGCAAACGTCGCGGGCACGGCGCAGGACCCGCAGCTGCGCTACCGTCCGATTGCCGTGGAGATCACGCTGCAGCTGCAGGACTGGGGACTCATCGTGCGCGATATCGAGGTGGCCGGCTGATGTTCGCGCGTTCCTCAGGGGCGATACGCGCGCGCCACGCGCGCCGCGCACAGCGCGGCATCGCGCTCATCACCGCGGTCGTCCTGGTGGCGATCGCCACCGTGCTCGCCACGAGCATCGGCTTCGCCGCCGTCATGGTCGCGCGCCGCGCCAGCGCGACCTTCGGCGCCGACCAGGCGCTGCTTGCCGCCGAGGGCGCCGAGGACATGGCCGGCTACGTGCTCATGCAATCCGGCGCCCTGAGCGGCAGCGGCGACTCACCCGATCAGGTCTGGGCGCAGCCGTACGGACCCTACCCGCTCGCGCCGGATGTGACGCTGCAGTTCGCGCAGATCGAGGATCAGCAGGGCAAGTTCAACATCAACAATCTCGCCGCCGGCGGCCAGACTGATCCGGAGTCGGTCGCCGAGTTTCAGCGGCTGCTGCAGCTCATCGGCCTGGAGCCCAAGTGGGCCTCCCTGCTGGCCGACTGGATCGACAGCGACACCATGCCCAATGATCCCGATGGCGCCGAGGACAGCGTCTATCTCGGACAGACTCCGCCCTACCGACCGCCCAACATGCCGGTCACCAGCATCTCGGAGATCATGGCGTTGCCCGGCTTCGGGCGCGATCGCTTCAACCGACTCGCCCCCTACATCAGCGCCCTGCCACCGCCCACGACGATCAATCTTTGCACGGCGCCAGGTGTGGTACTCGATGCGCTCAGTGGCAAGGACGAATACAGCACGTCGAGCAGCACGCTGCCGGAGCTGCGCATGCAGGGTGGTTGTCACCCGAGCCTCGCTGAATTCAGCACCAGCATTACCAACCAGAAGCAGATGACGACCCTGCAACCGCGCATCGGGACGGGCTCCAATTACTTCCGGCTGCGCACCTTCATCACTATTGGCAGTGCCCGGTTCAGCTTGTACAGTCTGCTGTATGTCGAGGGCGGAAAGATCCGCCCCATCATCAGAACCTTCGGTACCGAATAAGCCATGGCAGATTGGTTCGTTCTGCGTCTGCCGCACGGCCAGACGGAGCGTGTGAGCTGGATGCCCGCGGATGCGCGCGGTCAACCGCTCGGCGCCCCACAGATGGGCAGCCTCACGCAGGCGGCCGGCGCGGCCGGTGGCCGGCGCGTGGCGGCGATCGTGCCCAGCAGCGATGTCCTCATCACCGAGGTGGAGCTGCCGGTCAAGAGTGGCGTGCGCGTGCAGCAGGTCGTGCCGTTCGCGCTCGAGGAGCAGCTCGCCGCGGACATCGAGACGCTGCACTTTGCCGCCGGTGCGCGCGATGAGAGCACCGGACGCACCTCCGTTGCCGTCGTCACGCGCGCGCTCATGGATCAGTGGCTCGGCGAGCTCTCCGGCGTCGGTATCACGCCCGAGGTGCTGTGTACCGAGGCGACGCTGCTGCCCGAGAATCCGGGCCATGTCGTGGTCATGCTCGAAGGCGATACGCTGTGCGTGCGGCGCGCCGGCCAGAGCACGCAGGCACTGCCGGCGCTCGATATCGGCGCCGCCCTGCAGGCGCTGCTGGGCGAAAGCCTCGCCCAAGACGATCTGATCTTCTATGTCTCGCCCGCCGACTGGCAGCGCCGCTCTGCCGAGGTCGAGGGGCTGCGCATGCAGTGTGCAAGCCTGAAGGTGCAGCTGCTGAACTTTGGACCCCTGCCCCTGCTGAGTCCTCACCTGGCGGCCGAGGGTCCCTATCTGAACCTGCTCACCGGCGACTATGCGCCCAAGCGCACGCTCGGGGCGGGCCTGCGGCGCTGGCGGCTGGCCGCCTCGCTCGCCGCCGCGCTGCTGGCCGTGCATCTGACTGGTCTGGCCCTGCAGTTACACCAGCAGCATCGCACCGAGCAGGCCCTGGACGCCGCCATCGGCCAGATTGCAGGCCGTGCGCTGCCCCCCGGCGCGGACATCAGCGAGGTGCGGCCGCGCATCGAGCGCGCGCTGCTGGTACGCTCGGGCACCGCGGGCGGACTGATGCCGGCGCTGGCGACGCTCGCCGGAGCGGTGCAGAGCGCCGATGGCACCTCGGTCGAAGCGCTCAGCTTCCAGAATGATGCGCTCGATATGAAGCTGCGTGCACCCAATGCCGAGAAGCTAGAACAGGTGGATCGATCGCTGCGCAGTAGCGGGTGGAAGGCGGAGTTGATCTCGGGCAGCACCGCAGGCAGCGCCTATGAGGGTCACATCCACGCCAGCGCGCCCGGGGCCGGTGCTCGAGGCGCGCCATGATCAGCCTGGCCTCGCTCCAGCGTCTGGGTGAGCGCGAGCGGCGCATCGTCTTCATCGGCGCCGCCATCGCCCTGGTGCTGCTGATTCTCGCCGTGCTGCTGCCACTGCAGCAGAGCGTCAGCGTGGGCGCCCGGCGCATCGACCATGAGCGTGATGACCTGAGCTGGCTGCAATCGGTGGCTCCGCAGCTCGGCAGCCTCGCCGTCAGTGCCCCCGCGCCCCTGCACGAATCGCTGGTCGCACTCGTCGACCGCACGGCGCGTGATGGCGGTATCGGCAAGTCACTGGTGGGCAGCCAACCCGGCGGCGATGGCGGGCTGAACGTACATTTCGATCAGGTTCCCTTCGATGCGCTCGTGAGCTGGCTCTCACAGCTCGGCGATCGCTACGGTATACATGCCGAATCGGCCACCCTCGAGGCGGCCGCCATGCCGGGGGTGGTCAACGCGACCCTGGTGCTGCGCGCGCCCTGATGTCCACCCCGCGCGCGCTGCTGCTCGCCGTCCTGGTCTTTCTCGCCACGCTGCTAGCGCGGCTGCCGGCACGCGTGCTGCTGCCACTGCTGCCGGCCGGTATCAGCTGCGAGGCTCCGACCGGAACCGTCTGGCGCGGCGCCTGTGGGCAGCTGCGCGCGCCGAGGCTCTCATTGATGGCGGTCAGCTGGGCGGTTCATCCGGCCGCGCTGCTGCGGCTGCAGCTCTCGGCCAATGTCGCCAGCGACGACCCTCGTGCCGTCGCACGAGCTGCCGTGGTGCTCTCGCGCGGTGAGCGCATGCAGCTGCACGATGTGAATGCGCAATTGCCGCTGCAAAACGGGCTGCCCGGGGTGTTTCCGAGTGGTTTGTCAGGCCAGCTGCAGGTGGCCATCGACGCAGCCACGTTCGAGCGCGGGCAGCTGCTGGCCCTGCAGGGCTCCGTGCGTGTCCTGCAGCTGCGCAGCGAGAGCCAGGCGGCGGACCTGGGCAGCTTCGAGCTGCTCTTTCCCGCCGCACCGGAGGGCACACCGATCGACGGGCAGCTGCGCGACCTGGGCGGTCCGCTCTCGGTCAACGGAGAGTTGCGACTGATGCGCGCGGGTGGCTACGATCTGTCGGGCTACGTGGCGGCCCGACCGCAGGCGAGCGCCGACGTGGTGCAGGCGCTGCAGTTACTCGGCCCCCCCGATGCGCAGGGCCGGCGCATGTTCTCCCTGGCGGGCTCTCTCTAGCGTTTCTGCGTAAGCCGGTCAGTGCGTTGGCACGACCGCGCGCCTGAGTTCCGGGTGCGGCAGTGCGCTCGTCCTACAGCGGCACTGGTGAGTGGCTGCTCAAGCGGCGCAGGCGCCGCGTTAGTCTGTAGCGGTACCAAGCAAACGGAGCCGTCATGAAGACACTCGCATCGCTGATCGTGCTGAGCACGCTGCTGCTGGCCGGCTGCATCAGCAGTAGCAGTCCGCCGCCCCCTGCGCACACCACAGTCGTGGTGCCGCCCAGCTCTCACACCACCGTTGTCTGCCAGGACGGCTCGGCGCCACCCTGCAATTGATCCGACGGGGCGCGCACGGCGGCTGCGCGGGCGCTGTCCGCAGCGTGCGCGCCTCCCGGGGTGGCGCGCGGCTGGCGCTGCGCGCGCTGCAGCCGTGGCAGTTGCCGCCACAACTGCCTGGCAAAGATGACGCCGCGGACGCGCACCGGCAGAGCGGCCGCGTGCAGTGCCTCGGCGACCCAGCTGTTGCAGGTATGCAGACCCGAGTAGCGCGGCTGCGCGGCCAGATACACGCTGCCGCTGTAGGGTCCGGACTGCACGCGCACCGGCAGACCCTGCGCATGGGCGAGCGTCTGCCAGACGAATGCCTGCAGCGCCTGCATCTGCGGCACGTCCAGCCGCAGCACCCGCACCGCCCCGGCCCCGAAGGCATCCTCAGGCGTATCGGGCAGAGCGGTCAGCAGTACCAGCGCCGCCCCTGGCCGAAGCGCCGCCAGCAGCGCATCCAGGCGCTTGCTGCGAGCCGTGAGGTAGCGTCGATCGCCGAACCCAAACAGCAGATATCGGGCCTCGGGCAGCTGCGCCCGCACGGTACGCAACGGCGGCGTGAGCTCCTGCACGGCAACGCCGATGTCGATGTGCCAGCCGCGCTTCACGACGAACAGCGTTTGGCCTGCGGCCTGCGGCGCCGGCGTATGCAGCACCGGGGAGCTGGCGCACCCGGATGCGCACAACAGCAGCGCCGCCAGTGCGCCGCAGGCAGCCCGACCGCCGCGGCCCCCCCGGCCCAGCCAGCTGCCGCAAAGATGATGAAGCGTCATTACGATATTGTATGGGCGGCGCCGCGGCGCCCGAGCCTTCCGTCCGCAACATCCTCGGCAAGCCGGTCATGAATTCTGCCTCCGATGCCTCCGTGAGCCCGCGCGGAGCCCATTCAATGCTGCCGCTGCCGCGCAACGTGCTGACGGGGTTCGTCGTCGCCGTGCTGGTGGTGGGGCTCATTGCCTGGCTGTACTCGCAGTCACTGGCCAATCGCCGGCAGACTGCCGACGCCGTCACGCACACGTTGCGTGTGACGCAGTCACTGCAGAGCCTGCTGAGCACGCTGCTCGATGCCGAGACCGGTCAACGCGGCTATCTGCTGACCGGCGAGGAAACCTACCTTCAGCCCTACGACGATGCGCGCATGCGCCTGGGCGCACAGTTTGATCAGCTGCGCAGTCTCATTGCCAACGACCCAGCGGAACTGCAGCGCGTATCGACGCTGCAGCAGTTTGCCGCCCAGAAGATGCAGGAGCTCGCGCAGACCACCGCGCTGCGACGCACGGGGGACCTTACAGGCGCGCTGCGGGTGGTACGCAGCAATCGCGGCGCCGAAGCGATGCAGCAGATCCGCGACCTGGTCGGCACGATGCAGCAGAGCGAGGCCGCAGCGCTCGCCAGCCGCGAACAGCAGTGGGACCGCTCCGAAAGCGACTCGCGCTGGATCGCCATCGGCGGCAGCACGCTGCTGCTGCTGCTGATCCTCGCCGCCGCCTACATGACCTCGCGCGACTATCGCGCGAGCGAGGTGCGCCAGTGGCTCGCTACCGGCGAGATGCAGCTCGCGCTGCGTCTGCAGGGCGATCAGCGACCCGCAACCCTTTGCACGCAGGCCCTGCAGGTCCTGGCGCAGTACCTGCAGGCGCCGGTGGGCGCGGTGTACGTGTCCGCCGCCGACGGCTCACTGCATCGACAGGCCGGCTATGCGGCGGACCTCAGCGCCGCGGCGGAGGTGGTGCGGCCGGGCGAAGGGTTGCTTGGTGAAGCTGCGCGCGAGGGACGGGTGCTTCACATCCGAGAGCTGCCGGAGCGATACCTGCCGATCAGCTCGGCGCTCGGTCGTGCCGGGCCGCAAGAGCTGCTGCTGGGCCCCGCGAGCGTCGATGGCGAGGTGCAGGCCGTCATCGAGCTCGGCCTGCTGCGCCACGCCCGTCCCGAGGACCTGAGACTGCTCGAGAGCATCGCCCAGCCGCTGGCGATCGCCGTGCGCGCAGCCAAGGACCGCGCGCGTCTGGAACAGCTGCTGCAGCAGACTCAGCGCCAGGCCGAGGAGCTGCACAATCAGCAGGAGGAGCTGCGTCTCAACAATGAGCAGCTCGAGCTGCAGACCCGTGCCCTCGGCCAGTCGCAGGCGCAGCTCGAGCTGCAGCAGTCGGAACTGGAAGAGACCAACTCGCAGCTCGAGCAGCAGTCGCGCATGCTGGAGGAACAGAACCAGCAGCTGGCCAGTGCCAAGTCCTCGCTGACCGAGAAAGCACTCGAGCTCGAGCGCACCAACCAGTACAAGAGCGAGTTCCTCGCCAACATGAGCCATGAGCTGCGCACGCCGCTCAACTCGGCGCTGATCCTCGCCAACCTCCTGGCGGCCAACAAGCAAGGCAATCTCACGGCCGAGCAGATCAAATACGCCCAGACCATCGCCTCGGCGGGCAATGATCTGCTCGCACTCATCAGCGACATCCTGGATCTCTCCACGATCGAGGCCGGTCGCATCGAGCTCACCTATGCGCCGGTGGCGACGGGACGGCTGGTCGAGAACCTCATCGGCTCGCTGCAGCCGGTTGCACAGCAGAAGAGCCTGGCACTGAGCGCAAGCGTGGAGCAATCGGCGCCGGCGCGGCTGTATACCGATGCGCAGCGCCTGACGCAGATCCTGCGTAATCTGCTCGCCAATGCGCTGAAATTCACAGCCAGCGGCGCGGTATCGCTGCGCGTGTACGCCGCACCGGACGATACGGTTGCGTTCGCGGTGCGCGACAGCGGCATCGGTATCCCCGCACACCAGCAGCAGATCATCTTCGAGGCGTTCCGCCAGGCCGACGGCAGCACGCACCGCCGCTATGGCGGCACCGGCCTCGGGCTGTCGATCTCGCGCGATCTGGCGCGGCTGCTCGGTGGGGACATCAGCGTGCAGAGCACTCCCGGTGAGGGCAGTACCTTCACCCTGACACTGCCGCGCGAGCGCACCCGCACTGACAGCACACCGCAGCCGCGCCCGGACAGCGGGGCAGCGCTGCCGGCCGCGGGCCGCAGCCGGCGCCGCGCCGGCCGTTCGGGCGAGAGCGTCGTGGGCGCCCCCGCTACCGCCGGCAACCTCGAGCGCAGCGCATCCGCGGCGATCAGCGCCCCGACGCTCAGCGCACCGCTGGTGGAGGACGACCGCGACACGCTCGGGCGCACTGGCCGAGTCGTGCTCATCGTTGAAGATGACGTGCGCTTTGCGGGCATTCTGCGCGATCTGGCCCGCGAGATGGGCTTTCAGTGCGTCGTGACGCACTCCGCCAATGATGCGCTGACGGCTGCCCTGCACTACCGGCCCAGCGCCGTGCTGCTGGACGTGAACCTGCCCGATCACTCGGGCCTGGGCGTGCTCGACCGGCTCAAGCACGATGCACGTACGCGCCATGTGCCGGTGTACGTGGCCTCGGTGGCCGACTTCTCGCACGAGGCGCTCGAGCTTGGCGCCATCGGCTACGCGATGAAGCCGGTCAAGCGCGAGCAGCTGATCGAAGCGTTCCAGCAGCTGGAAGCAAAGTCCTCCCAGCGCCTGCGACGCGTGCTGGTGGTGGAGGACGATGAACGCCAGCGCGAGAGCATCCGCGATCTGCTGGCCAATCCGGGGGTGCAGATCGTGGCGGTGAAGAACGGCAGCGAAGCGCTCGAGCAGCTGCGCACCACGACCTTCGATTGCATGGTCATGGACCTGAACCTGCCCGATCTCAGCGGCTTTGAGCTGCTGGAGAACATGGCCGATCAGGACGGGGTTTCCTTTCCACCCATCATCGTCTACACCGGACGCAGCCTCGACCGCGACGCCGAGGAGCGGCTGCGGCGCTTCTCGCGCTCGATCATCATCAAGGACGCACGCTCCCCGGAGCGGCTGCTGGATGAGGTGACGCTGTTCCTGCACCAGGTCGAATCCAGCCTGCCCCCCGAGCACCAGCGCATGCTGCGCGCGGCGCGCGATCGGGAGGCCGTGTTCGAGGAGCGGCGCATCCTGGTAGTGGAGGACGACGCGCGCAACATATTCGCGCTCTCGAGCCTGCTCGAGCCCAAGGGCATGAAGGTCGAGATCGCCCGCAATGGGCGCGAGGCCCTCGATGTGCTCGAACGCGCCCAGGCGCAGGGACCGCCCATCGACCTGGTGCTGATGGACATCATGATGCCGGAAATGGATGGCCTCACGGCGATGCGCGAGATCCGCAGGCGGACGAACCTGGCGCGCCTGCCGATCATCGCGCTGACGGCCAAGGCCATGCGTGATGATCAGGAGAGGTGCCTGTCGGCCGGCGCGAATGACTACATCGCCAAGCCGCTCGACGCCGACAAGCTGCTCTCGCTCATCCGTGTCTGGATGCCGAAAGAGCGTGCCAACGCTCGTGCCTGAGACGTTCGACATCGAGTTGCAGCTGCTCATCGATGCGATCTTCTACAAGTACCGCTTCGACTTTCGCGCTTACGCATTCGCCTCGCTGAAGCGCAGGCTGAGCATTGCGATGACGCGTCTGGGCTGCCAATCCCTCTCCCAGGTCCAGGACCTGGTGCTGCGCGAGCCCGAAGTGTTCAGCACGCTGCTCGACTATCTGACGGTTCAGGTCAGCGAGATGTTTCGCGATCCGGGCTACTACCGCGGGCTGCGCGAGTGCGTCATGCCGCTGCTGCGCACCTACCCCTCCCTGCGGGTCTGGGTGGCCGGCTGCAGCACCGGAGAGGAGGTCTACTCACTCGCCATCCTGCTGCATGAGCAGGGGCTGCTCGATCGAACGCTGATCTATGCCACCGATATCAATGCGCAGGCACTGCAACGCGCCGAGGCTGGTGTCTACGACATCACACGCATCGCCGGTTTCAGCGACAACTACCGCCGCGCCGGCGGCACCGGCTCGCTGTCGGACTACTATGTGGCCGCCTACGACGGCGCGGTGTTCGACAAGGCACTGCGCCGCCAGGTGGTTTTCGCCGATCACAGCCTCGCCACCGACAGCGTGTTCGCAGAAGTGCAGCTGATTTCCTGCCGCAACGTTCTGATCTACTTCAACCGTGAGCTGCAGGATCGTGCCCTGGGCCTGTTTCGCGAGGCGCTGTCGCTGCGCGGCTTTCTCGGACTGGGCAGCAAGGAGTCGCTGCGTTTCTCGGCCCACGCAGAGGCGTTTGAAGAGATCGTGCCGCACGAGCGTGTGTTCCAGAAGCGGCACAGCGCATGAGCGCATCACCCCAGCTCGCGGGTCTGCCGAACCTCGGCGCACGCATTCGGGCCGTGGTGGTGGGTGCCTCGGCGGGCGGCATCGAGGCGCTCGGGGTGTTGCTGCCGGCGCTGCCGCCGGACAGCTGCGCGGCCGTGCTCATCGTGGTGCACCTGCTGCGCGGGCGCCCGAGCATGCTGGCGGAGATATTCTCGCCGATGTGCGCCCTGCCGGTTGCAGAAGCACAGGACAAGGAGCCGGTGCGCGCCGGCCGCGTCTACTGCGCGCCCCCGGATTACCACCTGCTGGTGGACCGTGGTGCGCGCCTGGCGCTGTCGGTCGATGACCCGGTGCACTTCTCGCGTCCCTCCATCGACGTGCTGTTCGAATCGGCGGCGGAAATCTATGGTGAGACGCTCCTCGGTATCATTTTGTCGGGCGCCAACGAGGACGGCACGGCGGGGCTGACCGCGGTGCGCCGCGCCGGTGGCATGACCGTCGTGCAGCAGCCCGACAGCGCAGCCGTGCCCTACATGGTGCGCTCGGCGCTGCAGAGCGGCGCAGCCGAGCTGGTGCTGACGCTGCCGCAGATCGCAGCTCTGCTCGGAACGCTGCAAAATTCCCCATCAGGCCAGTCCCGGTCATGACATCGTGTGCCGTCCCCCCGCTGAAGAGGTGATCGCTGCCATGCAGCCGTCCGTCAAATGCCTGCTCGTCGATGATCTGGAGGAAAACCTGCTGGCGCTGGCCGCGCTGCTGCGGCGGGACGAGCTCGAGATCCTCACCGCCCGTTCGGGCGTGGAGGCACTCGATCTGCTGCTCATGCATGAGGTCGCGCTGATCATCCTGGACGTGCAGATGCCCGAGATGGACGGCTTCGAGCTCGCCGAGCTGATCCGCGGCAGCGAGCGCACGCGCCATGTGCCGCTGATGTTCGTCACCGCAGGCAACCGCGATGAGCATCGCATCTTCAAAGGGTACGAGGCCGGCGCGGTTGATTTTCTCTACAAGCCCATCGAGCCGCGCATGCTGCTGTCGAAGGCGGAGACATTCTTCCAGTTGCACCGCCAGAAGCAGCAGATCGCCCAGGAGCTGCAGCAACGCACCCAGACGCTGCAGATGATCGAGATGTTCAATGCCGTGCTCGGACACGATCTGCGCAATCCCCTGAACGCCATCCTGACCTCGGCCTACGTGCTGCAGCGGCGCGTCGCCGACGATATCGCGCAGGATACGGCACGCCGCATCCTCTCGAGCGGCCAGCGCATGAGCCGCATGATCGAGGATGTGCTGGACGTCTCTCGCGCGCGCCTCGGCGGCGGCATTCCCCTGCGGCGCGAGCCCACCGAGCTGCTCGGCCTGGTGCAGCGTGTGGTTCACGAGCACCAGACGGCCTACTCCGATCGGTCCATCGAGCTCTCCCACGATGGCGCTCTGCAAGGCCACTGGGATGCGGGCCGGCTGGCCCAGGTCGTCTCCAATCTCATTGGCAATGCCCTGCAGCACGGTGACCGTACCGCTGCGGTACAGGTGAGCCTGGACGGCACGCGCGCAGAGACTGTCTGCGTCGTCGTCGCCAACCGCGGCCGTATTCCCCCGGAGCTGCTGCCGCACATCTTCGAGCCGTTTCGTGGCGGGGCGCAGCGTGCGGGGGGTGCCAGCGAGCGCCTTGGGCTCGGGCTGTTCATCGTGCAGGAGATCGTGCGCGCCCATGAGGGCACGGTGAGCGTGCGCTCGTCAGAGGACCAGTGCACGCAGTTCAGCGTGCTGCTGCCGCGCCAGGGCTGAGCGGCTCGAGCTCCCGGAACTCCCCGAGCAGCGGAAAGTACAGCGCCAGGCGCAGCGGCTCGGGCCCGAGCGCACGCGCCAGCGCGGCGTAGCGCTGCAGCTGCGGACCGTGGCGCTCCACTTCAGCCTGCAGAAACTGCTCCACCGAGCCGCCCTCGTGACTGCTGGTCTTGAAATCCACGATCCAGCGCCGGCCCTGCGCATCAAGCAGCATGCGATCGAACACCACATTCACCACCCGACCCTCGTGCAGCCCCGTCAGCCGCCACTCGCTGCGCGCTTCAGGATGGGTATCGGACAGCAACCAGCGACCGCGTGGATCGGCGAGCGTGCGGGAAAGCGCCTGCTCGATGCGAGCGAGGGCGGCACGCTGCGCGCTGTCGGGCACACCGAGCTCGGCGAGCCAGCGCGCGTAGTGCGCCGGGGGCCGGGGTGCTGCGACCGCCCCGGCGGCAAGTGCCAGTCGGTGCAGCTCCGCGTGCACGATGGTTCCCACGGCGCGCGCGGTCAATCCGACCCAGCGGTACTCGGGTGTCAGCCCCGCAAGGCCCGCCGGCAGCGACAGGCGCTGGGGCTCGGGCGGCGGTGGCGGTGCCGGCAGCTGCCAGGTGGCGGGGAGCCGCCGCAGCGGCGCTGCGGCTGGCGGCGACTGCATGGATGCCAGCGGCGCGGGCTGCAATGCTGCGAACTGCGCGCCCAGCGCTGGCCACAGGTCATGCAGGGCCGAGCCCGCGAGCGGACGCACGCTGCCATCGGCGCGGGTGGGTACCGCACCGAGCAGGTGCAGCTGACGTCGGGCCCGCGTGGCGGCCACATACAGCAGCCGTACGCGCTCGAGCCGGCGGCGCTCGCGACGCAGGCGTTTGATATAGGTCGCGAGCGAAGCCGCCGCCTCGTCGGCGCTGGCGCGGATCGGCGAGAGCAGCAGCTCCGTGCCACCCGCGGGGCGCGGCAGCTCCAGCCAATGCAGCAGCGGGTCGGTGTCGCGCGCCGAGCAGCGTCCCAGGCCGGGAAGGATGACGACATCCCACTCCAGGCCCTTCGCGGCATGCATGGTCATGATGTCGATGGCATCGGGCTGCGGCGGCGCGGCCGAATACAGCGCATCGAGCAACTCGGGCTCCAGCGCCTCGCCCACGAGCGCATCGGGATCCTCGTGCAGCGCCAGCGCGTCGAGGAAGCGGCGCGCATCCAGCCGCTGGCTCTCGCTGTGATGGACGGCCGGACCGCCCAGGCGCAGCCAGCAGTGCTCGACGCGTTGCCAGAGCGGCAGTGCACGCTCGGCTCCGAGCAGCGCGGGCCGCAGTGCCGCCTGCACCCTGGCCAGCGCCGCGTTATCGATGCTGCACGCCTGCAGCGCTTCGAAGTGATCAGCCTGCACCGCCTCGCAGTAACCCTCGAGCTGCGCCAGGGTCAGCCCGCACCAGGGCGCTCGCAGCAGCGCAAGCCAGGCGCTGCGATCGGCGCGGTGCTGCAGCGCGCGGGTCAGCGCCGTCAGGTCACGGATGACGGCACGCTCGCGCAGCGGCTCGAGATCCACGCCGCGCAGCGGCAGCTGTGCCTCGCGCAGCACGGCCGCGATACGCGTGGCATGGTCGCGATTCGCGACCAGCAGCGCGATCGACGCATGCGGATTGCGCTCGCGCGCGCTGCGCACGATCTGCAGCACGCGCAGCGCCTCGGCCTGGCGGTCACCGACCTGGAAACGATGCAGCGTTACCGGCTGCTCCTCGGCGCCGAGGCTGTCCGCGCGAGCGGCCGCCGAGGCAAGATAGGCGATCGCGGCGGTCCGTGGATCATCGCGGCGTGGGAACAGCTGCGCGAAGCGCGTGTTGATCCAGTCGAGCAGTGCCCGCTCGGTGCGGAAATTACGCCGCAGGGCCAGCGGCTGCAGCGACAGCGGCCCGACACCGTGGGCGCGCGCGCGCAGAAACAACCCGACCTCCGCCTCGCGAAACTGGTAGATCGATTGCATCGGATCGCCCACGAGAAAGAGCGTGCGGCCATCCTGCGGCTCCCATCCGACCGTGAGCGCCTGCAACAGCCCGAACTGCTCGTACGAGGTGTCCTGGAATTCATCCACCAGGATGTGGCGCAGACGCGTTCCAAGCTGCAGCGCCAGATCCGTGGGCGCGCCCCGCTCGCTCAGGCTCTGGCGCGCAGCCCCGGCAATGTAGGCGTAATCGACGCGCCCGCTCTCGGCGAAGACCAGCTGCAGCTCCGCGGCGGCGCGCATCAGCAGCTGTGCCAACGCCGTCAGCGCCGCTTCCTCGTCGGCCGTGAGCCGCTCGTCAGGCAACGCAGCGAGCGTGCGCAGCGTCGATTCCAGTCCGGCCTCGGCCATCGCCTCGATCCACGCCCTCGCCCGCTCCTTGCCCGGCTGATCGGTGCGCTCGAAGCCTTCCGCCGAGGTCAGCCGCCGCCTCCAACCCTCGTTTGTGAGCGCCAGGGCGCAGAGTGCGCGCCAGCTCGCCAGGCTCTCGCTGCCCGCCGTGAGGCGGGGCAAGTGCTGCCGCGAGGCACGCTGCACATGGGTCAGCAGCGCCTCGCCCTCCCGGCGCAGCGGCTCGGGCACGGCCTGAAAGGCGCTTGCGAGCTCATCGGCCAGCAGCGAGTGCAGGCTCTCGTGCACCCGCGCGAGCAGTCCCGTGCCGCTCGCCTCCAGCATGCGCGGCAGCCAATGCGAGCGATGCCGCAGCATGTCGCTCAGCAGTCCCTGCAGCCGCCTCCAGTTGTTATCCAGCCGTTCGAACAGCAGCTGTGCCGCCGGACGACTCGTCTGCTCGAGCCAGGCCGCCTCGAGCGTGCGCGCTGCCGCGCGCCGGTACAGCGTGGTGGCATGGCGCGCCAGAGCGAGTCCGGGCGCGGCGCGTGCCGAAACCGGCAGCAGGCGCGCGAGGCGATTATTCAGCGCATCGATCGTCTCGACACGCAGCCGCGCGGGGTTACGCAGCAGCTGCCAGCCGCACTGCTGGTCGCGTTGCCGGGCACGCTGCAGCAGCTCGGCACTGAGGCCCGAGGGCACCCGGGCGCCTTCGGCGGCCTGCAGCGCCGCCAGGATCCGTTGCCGCATCTCGGCTGCCGCCTTGCGCGTGAAGGTGATGGCAAGGATCTCCTCGGGAGCTTCGACCTCGGTCAGCAGCGTCAGGAAGCGCGCGGTCAGCACGGTCGTCTTGCCCGAGCCTGCCGGCGCCTGGAGCAGCAGCGAGCGCTGTGGGCTGAGCGCGGCGCCGCGGGCGGCCTCATCCTCGGCACCCAGCGCCGCCGCGGCGTTCTGGCCGAGTGTGACGGCCTGGCTGTCACTCATCGGCGAAGTCCTCGTTGGCGGGATCAGGCGCTTCCGGCGCGTCCTCGCCCTGCGTTTCATCCTGTGCGCCGGCGGCTTCCAGCTGCAGGGGATCGATCCGGCAAAGCATGTGCAGATGACAGTGCTCGCAGGCGCGCGGCTGCGGAGCCACGGCGGCATGGCCGTCGATGATTTCCTGCACCAGGGTACCGAGGCGTTCGCGCCACTGTGCCTGCAGCGTCGGCCAGTCAAGACCGGCAGGCAGCCCGGCCAGCCGCGGCAGGCGTGCCTCGCGATCCGCCACCCCGCGCACGGTGATCTTCGGACCGCCGAAATACACCATCGCCACGGCAGCCACCTCGTGACCGACTGCCAGGGCGTAGGCCGCCAGCTGGGGCTGCGTGGGTCGCTCCCCGTGTGCGTCGAACGTCTGCGGCTTGCCGCTTTTGTAATCGATGACCAGTAGCCGCCCGTCCTGCAGCCGGTCGACACGGTCCAGGCGCAGCGGCAGCCCGTGACCCGCCAGCACCAGATGTGCGGGCGCCTCGAGCGCGGTGGCCGAAAATGGCTCGCGGGAGCGCTCCCACTCGATCAATCTGAGCAGCAACGCGCCGGTGCGCTCGCGCTCGCGCTCGAGCAGCAGCGAGGTCAGACGACCGGCCTCGCGTGGGGCGATCTCCTGCACCGCCTGCGCTGCGCAGCGCCCTGCCTGCTCCTGCAGGGCGGCCGTCCCCTCCAGCAGGGCCTGCGACGTGCGCAGCGCCTCCCAGAACAACTGCAGCGCCCGGTGCAGGATGCGGCCGCGCTCGCGGGCTGCCACGCCGCGCTCGGCGGCAGCCAGCTCGCGTGCCCCCAGGTGCAGCTCCGCATAGCCGCGGAACGGACACAGCGATTGCAGCTCCAGCAGCCGCGAGCCGCCCCGAAGTGCGCGTCCGGGGGGCCAGGCGATGCCTCGCGGCTCCTGCCAGGCCTGCAGGGGCACGTGCAGCGCGGCGAGCCAATCCGTCAGCTCGAAGCGCGCCGCCGGCGTGACCGGCGCCAGTCCCTGCAGCAGCGCACTGGGCTCGGCGGGCACATCCTCCTCGCCGGCGTCCCAGCTGAGTACGCAGCTGCGGGCGTGCCGGCTCCAGAGTCCCTGCAGGCGCTGCGCCTGCGCCAGCTGCAGGGCCGGGGTGCTGCCCGGCAGCGCCGCGTGGCGCTGCAGGCCCGCGGGAATGAGCGCATCGGTCTGCGGTGGCCCAGGCCACGCATCGGCAGACAGCCCCGCAACCCAGATGCCGTCGTAGCGCACGATCGGATCGTCGAGGCTGGCAGTGACGGTGACCGCCACGTCGTCACTGGCGGGCTCGAAATGCTCGCGTTGCGCACGCTCCTGCAGCAGCTGCACGGCCTGCTCGAGCGACAGGCGCTGACCCGGCCGATCCAGTGCGGCCAGCTCCCCGAGCAGAACATCGAAGCGCTGGCGCACCTGCTGCTCTTCGCTGCCCAGCGCCTCGCCCGGCCAACCGCACAGCTGCAGCCACTGGGCAAAGCACTCGGCCCAGCTGCCGCCCGTCGGGGGCGCCGGCGCGCGCAGCGCCTCCTGCAGCGCCCCGACCAGCAGTGCACTCTCGATCCCGGCCTGCGCGCCGATCAGCGAGCTCTGGAGCGTCAGCCCCTCGAGCGTGGGCGGATCGAGCCCGTGCTCGCGCAGCCACAACTCCAGCCGCAGCCGCGCAGGCAGATCCCAGGCAGTGAGGTAAGGGGAGCGCAACAGGGCAGTCAGCCGCTCGAGCTCGGCGCGACCGGCGCCAAGCGCGATCAGATCCAGGGCCGTGCTCACCAGCGGGTGCTCGGCCAGCGCCCGGCCGCCCTCGATAACATAGGGCGCACGCTCATCATTGCCGCCGCCGAGCACGCGCTGGGGATCGAGCCTCTGAGAGAGCGCGCGCAGCCAGTGATGCCGCTGCTGCCCCAGGCGCGGCACGACGAGCAGCAGGCGCGCGCCGGGATCGACGCCCAGATGGGCCGCGCACCAATCGGCGGCCGCCTGCGCCTGCTCTGCCGGGCCGGCGTGCGCGCTCACCTGCAGCTCACAGGGGGGCCAGCCGGCGGCCTGCTCCTCCAGCACCAGGGCCCCGTGCTGCTCGAGCCAGCGACGTCGCGCGGCGCCGAGGTGGGTAAATCCCGCCAGCATCAACTGCGCCGAGGGTCGCAGATACTCACGACAGTCAACCCACGAATCGCTGCCGAGCACGCCGAGCTCGCGGCAACGGCTTCGATAGGCCGCCTGCGCCTCCAGCAGCAGGGCCGCTTCGGGCGAAGCGGTCGAGTCCAATGCCAGTCCCTCATCCTCCAGCACGGCGAGCCCTCGGCGTACCGGATCGATGAGCCCTTCGGGAGCGAGCACCTGCAGCGGGGCACAGCACTGCAACACCACCTCGCGCCACAGCTGCCATTGCTCCACACCGCTGAGGCGACGGGGCAGCGACTGCCCGCGCAGGCGTGCCTGATCGAGTTCGCGCTCGACCCAGGCGCCCCAGGGCAGGATGTCGGGGCTTGGCCAGAGCGTCAGCCCCCGCGCCAGCATCAGCGCACTGTGCGCCAGGCGCAGCGCGGCGGCGCGCTGCCGGCTGGGGGTGACGAGGCTGCCGGCAGCCGTCAGGTGCGCAAGAAGCGCTGCCGGAAGTTCAAGCAATTCTTTGCATTAACAAAGAGAGTGAAGGTATTACTTGAAGCGGGTCTGCGCATCCACGACGCGCCCGCCGTTGCCGCCGGCGGCCGCCGCCGGGCGCCCTGCCGCGTCCGTGGATCCCGCACCGGACGCATACGCTCCAAGCAGGTCCTCAATGCGCGCGAAGACCGTCCGCAACGTCGTGGCATCCGGCAGCGTCGTGACCCGAAAATGCGTGCGATAGGGGACATTGAAACTGACGCCCGGGGCGACCAGCACGTGCTTTTGCTCGAGCAGGTCGAGCGCGAACTGCTGGTCGTCGAACTGCGGCAGGCGCTGCGTGTCGACGCCGATGAAGGCATACATGGCACCGGTGGGCGCCTGCAGCTGCATGAACTGGCTGGCCGCCACGGCCTCGATGACGGTGCGCCGCGACTCATACAGCCGGCCACCCGGGCTCACCAGATCGCGCACGCTCTGATAGCCCCCCAGCGCCGTCTGCACGGCCCACTGGGCCGGCACGTTGCTGCACAGACGCAGCGAGCTCAGCAGCTCCAGGGCCGAGAGGTAATCACCGGCATCCCGTACGCGTCCCGAGAAGGCCGCCCAGCCGACCCGATAGCCGCAGGCGCGATAGATCTTCGACAGGCCCGACAGCGTGCAGCAGAGCGTATCGCGCACCAGCGGCGCCATCGGCACCGACTGCGCATCGTCATAGACCATCTGGTCATAGATCTCGTCGCTGAAGACCACGAGCCTGCGCCGCTCGGCCAGCACCGCCAGCTGCTCGAGCACCGCGCGCGGATAGCTCGCGCCGGTCGGGTTGTTTGGATTGATGATGACGATGGCGCGCGTGCGGCGCGTGATGAGCCGCTCGACTTCCTCCGGATCGGGAACGAAGCCGTTCTCCGGGCGACAGGGATAGTGCACGGCCCGCCCGCCGTTGAGATTCACCGCGGCGCTCCACAGCGGATAGTCCGGGCTCGGTACCAGCACCTCATCGCCCTGATTCAGCAGCGCCCGCAGCACCAGGTCGATCAGCTCACTGACACCATTGCCGATGAACACCTCTTCGGCGCTCATGCCCGTGACGCCACGGGCCTGCTGCTGCATGACGACCGCTTCGCGCGCCGGGAAGATGCCCTTCTGGTGGCAGTAGCCCTCGCTCTCGGACATGTTCTCGATCATCGCCAGGCGCATCGTCTCGGGCGTGCGAAACCCGAACAGCCTGGGATTGCCGATGTTCAGCGAGAGGATCTCGTAGCCCAACCGCTCGAGCTCGTGCGCGCGGCGCGCCAGCCGCCCGCGGATCTCATAGCGCACATTCTTCAGCGAATCGCTGGGGCGAAAACCCGTGCTGTCAAGGCTCATAGATCAAAGCGTACTCCGAGGCAGTTCCGCGTGCACCCTCCCCACGTCACATCCCGTAACCAGCCGGGGAAACAGGCCACGCGTTATCGACAGCCCCCGTCTGGCGTGCATGAATCTCACAAAAAATTACCTCTGAGGTGATTTTCCGTGAGGCTCATGCACACCTCTCGGCGACGATCAGCAGCGAGTGGTCCACTTCACCTACAGCTGCTTCAGGACGTGCTCGGCCGAGGACACCTCGAACTTTCCCGGCGCCTCGATGTTGGCCTGTTCGACGACCCCGTCGTTCACCAGCAGCGAGAAGCGCTGGCTGCGCGAGCCCATGCCGAATCCGCTTGCATCCAGCGTAAGGCCGAGCGCGCGGGCGTAGTCACCGTTGCCATCGGCCAGCATGAGCACCTTGCCGGCGCAGTTGGAAGCCTTGCCCCAGGCATTCATGACGAACACATCGTTGACCGCCATGCAGGCAATAGTGTCCACGCCCTTGCCGCGCAGTTGATCGGCCATGCCGACATAGCCCGGCAGGTGCTTGGCATCACAGGTGGGCGTGAAGGCGCCCGGCACCGAGAACAGCACCACGCGCTTTCCCCCGAACAGCTCATCGCTGCTGAGGTCCTTTGGTCCACCCTCGCCCATGACCTTGAACTTGCCCTGCGGCATGCGATCGCCGACCTTGATGCTCATGGCTCGATCTCCTCGGATGTGATGGCAACTGATGCGAAACGGCCCGCCGGGACCTTCGGCCCGCGCAGCGGCACGGCGCGAAACTGCATGCGTCCCTCGGTGTCGCGTCCCACCTGGTACTCGATCAGCTCCCGCACCTCGTTGCCGGCATCCAGCAGCGCGACCCTGGCACGCATCGATTCGATATCGGCAGGCATCACGCTGGTGCGCGCCACGATGATGACCGGATCACCGCGCTGACAGGTGCGGGCCGCCGCGCCGTTGAGCACGCAGCAGCGCGAGCCGCGCTCGCCCCAGATGACGTAGGTGCTGATGCGCGCGCCCGAGTGCTTGTTCCAGATCTCGACGAACTCCAGGGGCAGAATACCCACGGCCTCGCAGTGCTCGGGGTCCAGCGTCACGGAGCCCTGATAATCCACATCTGCGTCCGTGACGCGGATGTCGTGCAGCTTGGCGCGGATGACGGCGATCGCGCCCGGTGGGGGTTGACTCATGGGCAGAGGTTACCAACAAAAAGGGCCGGATTGACCGGCCCTTCGAAGCCAGCGCGTACGCGGCGGCTCAGGCAGCGCTGTGGTTCTCGGAATGCAGCACCCAGAGCCGGCCGAGCTGCGCATAGCCCTCGTTGCTCGAGCTGGCGACCTTATCGAAGCTGCGATGCGCCGCGGCCGCGTTGTGAGCCCGCAGCTGCGCAATCCCGAGCAGCAGATTCGCCTGCTCGGGGCTCTTGAGCCCCCCCTTGGCGATACCGGCCTGGATGGCGGCCACGGCCTTGTCCGCCTGGCCGTAGCTCAGGTAGGCAGCTCCGACGCCCACCAGCTGATCACCCGTGGCGGCGCTCTGCGCCTTGCTCTCCTGACTGGCCAGCGTGCTCTGATCGGTCTGCGCCTTGGTCATGGCCGTCATGAGCAGGTGCTGGTAGCGGCCCACATCTCGCTGGTCGGTGAACACATTCTGCGCAAAGCCCTTCTGCAGCACCGTGACCGTCTCGCCCGGATAGCCGGCATCGTAGGCCAGCTCAGCCATCTCGCCGTAATCGCGCGGCTGCTTGAGCACCCCGACATCGAACATGAGACGGTAGATATCCAGCTGCAGCTTCGGATCATTGACGTTCAGCTTCAGCAGCGGCTGCAGCGCGTTCAGCCAGTAGTCGGGCTTGGGGTAGAGCGTGACGAGCTTGTCGATGACCTTGGCGGCATCGGCCTGGTCATTGGCCTTGCTGTAGGCATCCCACTGGAACTGCAGGTACTTCTCCTGCGGTTTGGTGCCCTCCTTGTCGATCAGGCGCTGAATCGTGTCGGCCGCCTGCTTATGCTGTCCCAGATTGTCCTGGGACACGGCCAGGGTCACGTAAACGCTGCTGTCCGCAACCCCCATCTTGATGGCACTCTCGGCGGCATCGATTGCCTTCTGGGTCTGATGCGTCTGCGCATAGATGCCCACGACCGCCGTCATGAACTGCTTGCGCTGCGCCGCGCTCGAGTACTGCGACTCCGCCGCCGCCTGCAGCGCCGGGGCCGCCTGGGCAAAATCCTTGGTCTGAACGTAACCCACCGCCAGCCAGGAATTCATCAGGAACTCGTCATAAGGCGTCTTGGTGCACTTCTGCGCTTCCGCCTCCTGGACCTTCTGGATGTCGAGCGTCCAGTTCTGGGCCTTCTGGGCGTCCTGAGCCGCCTTCAGAGGCTTCAGCAGGCAATTGCTGATGGTCGGGCCCTTCTCCTTTTCCGCCGCATGCGCGACGGGGCCCAGGGACAGCGCCACGGCGGCGCTCGCCAATCCGATCACTGCGACATAGTTCCGACGATTCATGTCATACCCCAAAAGCGCCGACTGCGCGGGCGCCCCTTAGCTGTCCGGTCCCTACCATCGCCGATGCTGCCGCGGACACGTCAGCACCGACTGCCCTCGAATCCTTGTGGGCCGATTCTGGCCCCTCCATCGTCACGACGGGCCCGCCCCCGGTGGGAGCAGGCCCGCTGTGATTGGAAGCCGCAGCGCCATGGCCTGCGGCAATGCACGCTCAGAACTGTACGAATTGCGCCGTATTGACGAAGCCGATTTTTTCCAGGTGATTACGCTGCGCCGCGGCCAGCACCTGGGCAACGACGTCGTACTTGGCATGACCGTCGGGGTTCAGGTGCAGCTCGGGTTGCGGATTCTCCGCCGCCGCCTGCTTGAACTGGGCATCCAGATCCGCATAGCTCTTGACCGGTTGACCATTCCAGGCGATGGCCCCGTCGATATAGATGTCGAGGTTGATGACCTCGGGCTGCGTCGGCGGTGGCGGCTGGTTCGGATTCGGCGGCGGCATGTCGAGCTTCACGGCATGCGTCATGCGCGGCAGTGTCACGATCAGCGTCACCAGCAACACCAGCATGATGTCGATGAGCGGCGTCGTGTTGATGTCGCACATCGCACTGCCTTCACCGCCCGATCCCACACTCATTGACATGGGTACAAACTCCTAGAGAAAGCCGTGACGGGTCCCGGCTCAGAACAGGCCACTGCTCAGACTCAGACTCGCCGCGCTCGGCAGCTGCGGGTAGGTGATGAAGCCCACCTTCACGAGGCCGCCACGGTTGATCGCCGCAATCACCTTGCCGACGTTCTGGTAGTCGGTGTCCTCATCCGCACGGATGTGGATTTCCGGCTGCGGAACTTTGACCGCCTCCTTCTCGACCTGCAGCACCAGGGCCGTCATATTCGGCACCTTCAGCTGATTCCAGAACACATCGCCGGCCTTATCGACCCAGACAGTGACGTCCTCGGGCTTGGTCTGGGTCGGGATATTGCTCGCGGTCGGCACGGTGATCTTGACCGGCACCTTCAGGATCACCGGGATGGTGATCAGGAAGATGATCAGCAGCACGAGCATGATGTCGACCAACGGCGTGGTGTTGATCTCCGACATCACGCCCATGTCGTCGCCTTCACCCGACCCGATACTCATTGACATGATGGCAGCTCCAGCGAATCTCTCAGACCAGCGTCAGAATTTGGACCCGCAGCGCCGGAATCAGTTTCCGACGCGCGAGCCGCTGACCAGGTACGCGTGCAGATCGCTGGCGAAATTGCGCACCTCTTCCTGAATGTTGCGATTACGGCGCAGCAGCCAGTTGTAGCCCCACACCGCAGGCACCGCCGCGAACAGCCCGAGCGCCGTCATGATCAGCGCCTCGCCCACCGGGCCGGCCACCTTGTCGATGCTGGCCTGACCGGCCACACCGATCGCGATCAGCGCGTTCAGAATGCCGATGACGGTGCCGAACAGGCCGACGAACGGCGCGCTCGAGCCCACGGTGGCCAGGAAGGACAGACCGCTGGAGCTGCGCGCATTGACCGCATCGACGGCGCGCTGCAGGGCCATGGTGATCCACTCGTGCAGATCGACACGGTCGGTCAGACGGCCCTCATGGTGCGACGCCGCGCGCATACCCGTCTCGGCGATGAAGCGAAAGTCATCGCTCTTCTTGAGCTTGGCGACGCCGTCCTTGAGTGAGGGTGCAGACCAGAACTGCTTCTCGACCAGGCGCGCCGACTTCTTCAGCGTGCGCTGATCCCACAGCTTGGTGAGGATGATGAACCAGGAACCCAGCGACATGATCGCCAGGATGATCAGAATCCCTCGGGTGAGCGCGCCTCCGGTAATCCAGAGGTTCTGCAAACCATACTGGGGAACGGCGGCGGTGGCGGCGGCTGCGGCGGTTGCGGTATCCATTGAAGTTCCTCGTTTGTAGCAATTCCGTCGCGCGCCAGCGCGGCGGATCAGACTCGGTAGGTTAAATGACCCGTGGTTGACTGTGGATTGATGCTGCGATCAGCGCTCCGGCTACGCGTTCAGCCGCCGGTGAGCACGAACTTGACCGGCAGACTCACGCAGTCATCTACCGGCTTGCCACCCTGCGTCGCTGGCTTGAAGCGGAATGCCTTCGCCACCTTGAGCGCGGCCTCGTCGAGCATGGGATGACCGGTGCTGGAAGACACCTTGACGGTAGCCACACGGCCCCGCGTGTCCACGCAAACGTTCACCAGAGCGCGGCCCTCTTCGTTGTTACGGCGGGACGAGTCGGGGTAATAGTCATTGACGTCCGGTATGAAAGTGGGCCGAGGTTGAACCTTCGGCACCGGCGCGACATGGATGGGCGCGGCGACGACCTT
>DATJUN010000041.1:0-60678 GCA_035502275.1 Steroidobacteraceae bacterium | reverse complement strand
GGGCAAGGGACTGGATGCCGGTCAGCGCCAGCGTCTACAGGCGGCGAAGAGTGAACTGCGTGCGCTATTCCATCGGGACGCGCCACAGCAGCCGTCGGCGCGCCGGCGCGGCAGGAGCCGTCGTCCCGCCCGCCACTGAGCCGCTGAGCCACTACCGCATCGTGACCAGCTCTTCCGCGCTGGTCGGATGAATCGCGACGGTGTCGTCGAAGTCGCGCTTGGTCGCCCCCATGCGCAGCGCCACCGCGAAGCCCTGCAGCATCTCGTCGGCGCCCGCACCGAGCACGTGGATGCCGACGATGCGCTGCTCGGGACCGACCGTCACGAGCTTCATCTGCGCCCGCGGCTTGCGTTCGGTGAGCGCGTGATACATCGGCACGAAGCCGGTGGTGAACACCTGCACTGCATTGCCATGCTGCGCGCGCGCGGCGGCTTCGGACAGGCCCACGGTGCCCACGGGCGGATGACTGAACACCACCGAGGCAATGTTGTCGTAGTCCAGCCGCCGCTCACTCTGCCCGCCGAAGAGCCGGTCCGCGAGGCGCCGTCCGGCCGCGATCGCCACCGGCGTGAGGCCGGCATGCTGCGTGACATCGCCGATGGCATAGACATGTGGCACGTTGGTGCATTGATAGGCATCCACCTGCACATGGCCGAAGGCGTCCAGCGCCACCCCGGCGCTGTCCAAACCCATGCCGAGGGTCGACGGCGCGCGGCCCACGGCCCAGATGAGCGCATCGAAGGGCCCGAGCTGCCGTCCATCTTCGCTTGAGAGCTGCAACTGGCCATTGGACTGGCGCGTGAGGGCGGCGGGGACGGCGGCAGTGACCAGGGTGATGCCTTCCTCGCGCATGATCTGCATCAGGCCCTCTCCGAGCATGACATCGAAGTGGCGCAGGATGCGCTCGTGCCGCATGACGAGGGTCGTTGCGCAGCCCAGAGCATGAAAGATGCCCGAGAGCTCGGCCGCGATGTAGCCGGCACCCACGACCGCCACGCTGGCGGGCCGCTCGTGCATCTCGAAGAAGCCGTCGGAGCTCACACCGAGCGTCGCGCCCGGGACCTGCGGGATGAGCGGGCGCCCGCCGGTGGCGAGCACGATGGCAGCGGCGCTGAGCCGTCGCTCTGCCACCTGCAGTGAGTGCGCGTCGAGCAGGCGCGCGTGACCGCGCAGCAGCTGCACCTCGCGCACTGCGAGATTGCGCTCGTAGATGTCATTGAGGCGTGCGACGTAGGCATCACGTCGCTGCTTGAGCGCCGACCAGTCGTGCCGGCCGATGCTGACGTCAAATCCATAGCCGGCCGCATCGTGCAGCGTCTCGGCGATCTGCGCGGCGTTCCACATCACTTTCTTGGGCACGCAGCCGAGGTTCACGCAGGTGCCGCCGAGCCGGTGCATCTCGATGAGGGCGGTGCGCGCGCCGTAGCTGGCTGCGCGCTGCGCGCAGGCAAGACCGCCGCTGCCACCACCGATGACGATCAGGTCGAAATCGTGCGCCATTTTCCGGGAAATCCTGAAGCTTCACTGCCGCGGGCTTTCATGGTACACCGCTCGCCTACCATGACAGACACCCCCCCAGGCCCCAATCCGCTGCTGGCCGATGCGCCGCTGCCCCCCTTCGATGCCATCCGCTCCGAACACGTGGTGCCGGCGGTCTCGCGCCTGCTCGCCGAACAGCGCGTGCGCGTGGCGCAGCTCGAGGCGCAGACCGAGCCGACGTTCGCCACCCTGGTGGAGCCGCTCGAGGAGCTGCGCCACCGGCTCGGCAAGGTCTGGTCGCCCGTCGGGCATCTCAATGCGGTCATGAACAGCGAGACGCTGCGCGGCGCCTACAACGAGTGTCTGCCGCTGCTGTCGGAGTTCCAGACCGACCTGGCGCAGAGCGAGCCGCTGTACCGCGCCTACTTTCGCATCGCCCAGCAGCAGGGCGGGGCGCTCGATCCGGTGCAGCGCCAGGTCGTGGAGCACGCGCTGAAGGACTTTCGTCTCGCCGGTGTCGCACTCGACCCGGCGCGCAAGGCGCGCTTCAAGGCGATCATGATGGAGCTGTCGCGCCTGTCGGCGAAATTCGAGGAGAACGTGCTCGATGCCATCGGCGTCTGGCGTCACCACGTCAGCGACGCCGGGCAGCTCGCCGGCATCAATGCCGGCATTCTCGAGCAGGCCGAGCGGCGCGCGCGTGAAGCGAAGCTCTCCGGCTGGCTGTTCGGTCTGGATCAACCCACCTACGTCGCGGTGGTCACCGATGGGGAGTCCGAGACCCTGCGCCGCGTGTTCTACGAAGCCTGGGCGACGCGGGCCTCCGACCGCGGCCCGAGCGCGGGACGTTTCGACAACGGCGAGACCATGCAGCAGATCCTGAAGCTGCGACACGAGGCCGCGCAGCTGCTGGATTTCGCAAATTACGCCGAGTACGCGCTGGCCAACCGCATGGCGCACACGGTGCCCGAGGTCATGGATTTCCTGCGCCAGCTGGTGCGCGCGGCCCGCCCGGCCGGCGCGGCCGAACTCGTCGAGCTCGAGCGTTTTGCCGGCCGCCGGCTCGAGCCCTGGGATATCGGTTATTTCTCCGAGCGGCTGCAGCAGAATCGCTTTCGCATCTCGCAGGAGGAGCTGCGCGCCTATCTGCCGTTGCCGCGCGTGCTGGCCGGACTGTTTGAAGTCGCCGAGCGGCTCTTCGGGGTGCGCATCCGGGAGCGCAATGACGTCGCCTTATGGGACCCGAGCGCGCGCTACTTCGAGGTGCAGAGCGCCGAGGGCGCCGCACTCGCCGGATTCTACCTCGATGCCTACGCGCGGCCGCACAAACGCAGCGGCGCCTGGATGGATGATTGCATCGGGCGCAAGGCCCTCGGCGGCCGCACGGTGCTGCCGGTGGCCTATCTGGTCTGCAACTTCCTGCCACCGAGCGCCGAGAGTCCGGCGCTGCTCACGCACGATGACATGGTGACGCTGTTCCACGAGTTCGGACACGGCCTGCACCACATGCTCACGCGGGTGGGTTACCCGAGTCTGGCCGGTATCAATGGCGTCGCCTGGGACGCGGTGGAGCTGCCGAGCCAGTTCATGGAGAACTACGCCTGGCAGCCCGACGTCATCCGGCGCGTCGCCGCGCATATCCGCACCGGTGCGCCGATTCCCGCGGACACTCAGTCGCAGCTCATCGCCACGCGCAGCTTTCAGCCCGGGCTGCGCACGCTGCGGCAGCTCGAGTTCGCACTGCTGGATATGCGCCTGCATTCGGAGTTCGATGCGGCGCGCGGCGCGCGTGTCTATGAGACGCTACGCGAGGTGCGCGAGGAGGTCGCGGTGGTGTCCATTCCGGAATGGAACCGCTATCCGCACAGCTTCTCGCACATCTTTGCCGGTGGATACGCCGCCGGCTATTACAGCTACAAGTGGGCCGAAGTGCTGGCCGCCGATGCCTTCGGCGCCTTCATCGAGCATGGCGCCTTCGATCGACCGACCGCACGACGCTTTCTCGACAGCATCCTGTCCACCGGCGGCACGCGCGAGCCGATCGATGCATTCATCGAGTTCCGTGGCCGCAAGCCCGAGGTCGAGGCGCTGCTGCGCCAGTACGGCATCGCCGCCTAACCGGGCTCAGGGCAGAGCCAGCGCGTAGGCCCGGAAGGGCCCCGGGTCCTGTCCGTGCAGCTTGGCATCGAACAGGTAGTTGAGCTTGGACTCCCCGACCCACAGCACCCCGCCGGTCGGTGAGACGGCCGTGGGCATCTGATAGCCGTCCTTGATCACGCGCGTGCTGGCCTGATCGCCGGTAATCGTGAGCTCGGAGATGCGGCCGGCACGATTTTCCGCGACATAGATTTTGCCATTCGCGGCACGCATGCCGTCCGGTCCCTGCAGCGGCTGCGACAGGGCGATGTCCACCGGCGCACCGGCAGTGCCCGCTGTGTCCATCGGTATGCGATAGAGATGGCCGGTCTGCACATTGTTCACGTACAGCGTTGGCCCGAGGAACGTCAGGCCATCGATGCCCGCCAGGTGTGCCCGATCCTCGAGCCAGACGGTGAGCTTGCCGGCCCGCCGATCCAGGCGCAGCACCCGGGCATTGGTCGTGTCACTGATGAACACGCTGCGATCCGGGGCGATGGCGATGTCATTGCAGAGGCTGATCGCACCAGGCAGCCGATAGCTGGCACGTACCTGTCCACTCTTCAGGTTGAAGGCGCGCAGCACGCTGTGTGAGGGCGCGAGGCCCCCGCGCGCCGGCGCCGCGGCCTGTGCCCCCGGGGGTGGATTGGGCATGCGCACGCACGCCCACAGCGTGTTGGAGGCGGCGTCCGCCAGGACCCCGAGCGTGGTGTCGTGGCCGTCATCCTTCAGATGGATCCAGGGCTCGGCCGTGCTGCTGCCGGCCGCGGCACGGAAGATGACCGGCTGGCCCATGCTGCCGAGGATGACCTCTCCGGCCGCGGTCGAGGTGATGCTCTCCGGAAAGACCCGCTTGTCGTTCACCGTGACATCGGCGGGCGCGGCGAGCGCCGGCAGGCATGCAGACAGACAGGACAGCGCACCGAGCGCGGCGCTCACGCGGCGCCTGGCCATGGCGACCCTCAAAGCACTCATGCGGGATTCCCGGGACAGGAAATTGTTATGGCAACACGTTCGCCGAAGGTCCGCGGGCTGTCAAGCGCGTGCATGTGACCTGACGGCTTGCGCCGCCGCGCATCCTCCTTAGAATCGCCCGATGTCACTGATCCAGATTCTCATCCTGGGCGTCGTCCAGGGACTGGCGGAGCTGTTGCCGGTCTCGAGTTCCGCCCACGTGGTCGTGGTCGAGAAGCTGCTTGGTCTCGACCCGGCCTCTCCGCCGCTGACGCTGCTGCTGGTGATGCTCCACACCGGCACGATGTTCGCCGTCATCGTCTATTTCTGGCGCTCCTGGCGCGACAGTTACTTCCGCAGCGCCGCCGCCTTCCGCAGCTTTTTCGCGGCGGTCGTGCTCGCCACGGTGCTGACCGGCCTGATCGGCGGGATCGTGTACCTCGCCGTCGAGCACACGCTGCTGGCCGGGGTGCCGCACGGGCAGATCGAAGATCTGTTCGGACATCTGGAGTTCATCGCTCCGGCGCTGGCCGCGGTGGGCGTGCTGATTCTGCTGGCCGGTTTCGCGGAGCGACGCGGCCGAACGGCTGCAACGGCAGGCGAGGTCGCTGGCTCCAGGCTGGCGCACGAGACGAACCAGGCTACGGGACTGAGCGCCGGACAGGCCGGCATCATCGGTGCCGTGCAGGGATTGTCGCTGCCGTTTCGCGGTTTCTCGCGCTCGGGCGCGACGATCTCCACCGGCATGCTGCTCGGGGTCACCAAGGTCCGCGCGGAGATCTTCAGCTTCGCGCTCGCCGTGGTACTCACGCCTCCGGTCGTGGCGCGCGAGGCGCTGCGCCTCTGGCACAACACCGCCCCGGCGGATCATCAGGCTCTCGCGGGCATCGCGCTACGCACGTTGTTTGGCGCGCTGGTGGCGTTCGTGGCGGGACTGGCGGCGCTGCGCTGGCTGAGCCGCTGGCTCGAGCGCGGCCAGTGGTACCTGTTCGGACTCTACTGTCTGCTCGCCGCGGCGGTTGTGGGCGCGTTGCATTTTCGCTTCGGCTTCTGAAAGCCGCGGCGATTCCGGCGCGCACTTGAGCATAATGGGCGCGTTTTACGCATGCAGAGCCTGAGATCGCCCAAGTCGCGGATCGGCGACAGCACGGATTGATATAGTCATGCGTGCCGATTGCAGGGCGCATCTGCCGGCAGGTGGGCGCTGCGCGGCGTGCCTCATCGACCCGCAATCTGTGCTGCGCGTCGCTGGCGTCGATTACGCCACTGGCCTAGACTTTTGCTCGTGGCCGCCCCGTGCAGCAACGAACTCAGAGGCACCGGCTGATCTTGAAACAGCTTATGCCCAGCCCCCGCCGCAGCGATTACGACATCACCAACACCGTGCGCGTGAGCTCTCCCGGCGAGGTGCTGCGTGCGGTCGAGCAGCTGCTCGTCAGTGAATGGCCGCAGTTGCCGCTCGAGCCGATCGAGCGTGCGTTCGGCGATTTCGACCTGCTGTCCTCGGGACGCATGCCCGGCTACGCCGGCGTCGATACGGTGTATCACGATCGACAGCACACACTGGACGTGACGCTCGCCATGGCGCGCCTGCTCATCGCGAATGAGCGTCAGGCCACGACTGCCGAGAAGCTGACAGCCAGCCGTGCCACGCTCGGGGTGGTGCTGGCGCTGTTCCACGATGTGGGGTACCTGCGCCGGCCCAGCGACGATGCGCAGCTCAATGGCGCAGAATTCACGCGCAACCACGTGAGCCGCGGGGCCCGCTTCCTGCAGGAGTATCTGCCCCGCATCGGCCTGCCCGAGTGGGTGGACGTGGCAAGCGAGATCATTCATTTCACCGGCTACGAGCGGCCCTTCGACAAGATCGTGACGCACGATGCGCGCGATGTGCGGCTCGGACACCTGCTTGGCACGGCCGACATGATCGCGCAGCTGGCCGATCGGTGTTATCTCGAGAAGTGCCGCGACCGGCTCTATCCGGAGTTCGTACTGGGCGGGGTGGCGCTGTCGAAGGCGGGCGGCGCACCGCAGGTCAAATATGCCTCGGGCCTGGATCTGCTGCGCCAGACGCCCGGTTTCGTCGAGCACACACGGCGCACGCGGCTCGATGGCGAATTTCATGCGGCCTATCACTGCCTCGAATTGCTGTTCGACGGCCAGAATCCCTACATCGAGGCCATCGACCGCAACATGCATTATCTCGAGCAGGTGCTGCGCAGCGAGAGCTGGCGGCTGCTGCGACGTCAGCCGCCGTTGCACGCCGCCGACCCCGACACGCTCAATCGGGTGCGGGGACTGATGGTCGGCTACTTCAAAAAGGCCTGGCTGCAGGAGTAGGCGGCGCCGGGGCGACCCGGCAGACGTAGCGCTCATGGATCTCGGGCAGCAGCCGCTGCACGATCGGCGCCCCGCACAGCGGCGCATCAATCAATGCCTGCTCCAGCACACTCAGTGTGAGCGCCGGCAGCGCCGCGCCCGCCACGGGCGCATAGCTCAGGTGCCAGGGCTCGGGCTTTACTCCGCCGCGCTCGCTGTCATAAGGCACGAAGAATCCATACTGCGGCGCCTTGTCGGCGAGGAACGCCACCAGGCGTGCGAACACCCCGTCACGGACATATTCAGCCACCACCAGTTGCGGGCGTTGATCGGCCGCGAGCGCGGCGCGATCGTAGACATCGACCTCGCTGCCCCAGTGGTGACGGCTGGCGCCTGGCAGTGCAGACCACTCGAGGATGGCACGCACGATGGCTTCCTCGTCCATCGTGCGCACATCCATCGGCAGACTGTCACGATCCAGCAGCGGACGCTCACCGCGGAATTTCCCGTTCCAGATGGCAAGCTGGCGCTGGAAGTCGCGGAACCCCGAGGCTACCACCAGGTCTATGTCATATGAGGCCGCCTCGCGCGCGAGGCGCAGCAGCGCATCGGCCGCTGCAGGATGCAGCCGGCAGGACAGTGCGGACACTTCGCGCACATGGCTGCTGGCACGACCCGTCAGTTGTTCGGGCGTCAGAATCGTCATCCGAGGCTGGTGGCCGGGTCCCACATACGGCATCATTTTACGGCCCCATCAGCATGGAGGCTGCATGCGCCCGGCGCAATTCAAATACGTGACCCTGGTCGCCTGCGCCATCATCGCCGCGATCGCCTCGCTCCTGTGGGCCGCGGACCGCGGGCACCACCTGCCACTGTGGCTGCTCGCCCTGGGAGGCGCGTTCGGCATGATCGCGCTGCTGCTGCCGGGTGTGTGGTCCTGGCGCCAGCGCATCGGGCTGGACAGCGTCGTGCATTCGCTCATCGGCGCCACCGGTGAGATCGCGCGCGGGGAGTTTCGCCGTGCGCTGGTGAGCACGCGTCGCGACCGGCTCGGAGAGCTCGAGGCGGCCTTCGAAAACATGCGCGTCGCCCTGCGCAACACCACCTACACGCGTGACTACCTGCTCAGCGTGCTCAACAGCATGACCGACGCGGTGTTCGTCACCGCCCCCGGGGGCGTGGTGCGGGTGGCCAACGACGCGGCCGGCCGCCTGACCGGCTATGGGCCTGGAGAGCTCGTGGGCATGGAACTGGTGAAGCTGCTGGCCGAGGCCGAGCGCACCGGCGGCGAGACGCTGCAGGCGGCGCGCGAGGCCGGCGAGGCGCTGCTGCGCACACGAGCGGGGCAGACCATTCCGGTGTCCTTCGTGGGCTCGACCATCGAGAGCGATGATCCGCAGTTCCAGGGCGAGATCTACGTCGCACGCGACATCACCGAGCGCAAGCGCGCCGAGCGGCGTATCCGCTACCTGGCGCGCTACGACGCGCTGACGAAGATCCCCAATCGCATGCTGTTTCAGCATCTGCTGCAGCAGGGCATCGCGCGCGCGCGCCGGCAGGGCCGCGGGCTGGCGCTGCTGTATATCGACATGGACCGCTTCAAGGAGGTCAACGACACCTTTGGCCACTCCTCCGGTGACCGCGCGCTCGAGGCGCTCACGGAGCGGTTGAATCGCGTGCTCAACAGCGAGGCGGTACTCGGGCGCCTCGCCGGGGACGAATTCGCCCTGTTCGTGGATGGCGTGAGCCCCGATCCCGATGAGGCGGCGGGTCCCATCGCGCAGCTGGCGCGCACGGTGCTGCACGCGGCCGGCGAGGCGCTGCATATCAGCCAGCAGGAGGTGTTCCTCACGGTGAGCATCGGCATTGCGCTCTGTCCGCGCGATGCCGACAGCGTCATCGACCTGATCCGCAATGCCGACGCCGCGATGTACTACGCCAAACAGAATGGCGGCAACAGCTACGCCTTCTACTCCCCGGAGATGAACGCCGCCTCGGTCGAGCGCCTGATGCTCAAGAGCAAGCTGCGTCGCGCGGTGGAACGCGATGAGTTCGTGGTGCGCTATCAACCCAAGGTCGACCTCGCCGATGGGCGCGTCGTCGGCGCCGAGGCGCTGCTGCGCTGGCGCCTGCCCGGGCATGGGGATATCCCCCCCGCGCAGTTCATTCCGCTTGCCGAGGAGAGCAATCTCATCAATGCCATCGGCCAGTGGGTGCTCGAGCGCGTATGCGCCGACTTCTGCAACCTGCACCGCCGCGTGCGCGAGCCGGGCCGCATCTCGCTCAACCTCTCGCTCAAGCAGCTCAAGCAGGCGAGCTTCATCCTGAAATGCCGCTCGGTTTTCGAGCGCCATGCGGTTGCACCCAACAACTTCGAGCTGGAGATCACCGAGACGACGCTGATGGCCGACCCGCGCCGTACGGTGCAGATGCTGCAGCAACTGCACGAGATGGGTCTGCACCTGTCGATCGATGACTTCGGCACCGGCTACTCATCGCTCTCCGCGCTGCAACAGTTCCCCATCGGCACACTGAAGATCGATCAATCCTTCGTGCGTGACGCGGCCGATGATCCGGCCGATGCCGTCCTGGTGCGCACCATCATCCACATGGGCCATAGCCTCGGCATGGACGTGGTCGCAGAGGGCGTCGAGCTGCCGAGCCAGCTGAAGTTCCTGCGCGAATGCCACTGCAACCTCGCGCAGGGACGCCTGTTCGGCGAGACCCGCAGCGCCGAGGAGCTGCTGCAGCTGCTGCAGGCGCAGCAGTCGGGCCGCCCGGCCTTCGCACATCTGTTGCCGGCCGCCGCGCACCCCTCACCGCAGCACGCCTGAGCGCATCCGGGGAGCCCTCGGCGCGGCTGAGCGCGCTTGACGCGCGCGGGAGCGGCCATCCCTGTCGGACGAAGAGCATTTCCTCTGCGGATGAATTGTGCTTTGATGCCGTGCGATCCGGTGAGCGTGGAGGCAGCGTGCAACTGGGAATGATTGGCCTGGGGCGCATGGGCTCCAACATGGTCCGCCGGCTCACACGAGCCGGTCATCACTGCACAGTGTTCGATCACGACCAGGAAGCCGTGCGGCGCCTGGCCGCGGAAGGCGCCACCGGTGCAAGCTCGGCGACGGACCTGCTGTCGCGCTTACCAGCGCCGCGCGTGCTGTGGCTCATGATCCCTGCGGCGGCGGTGGACGCGCTGCTGCAATCGCTGACCCCGGCGCTGCAGCCCGGCGACATCCTGATCGACGGGGGCAACTCCTACTACGGCGACGACCGGCGGCGCCAGCAGGCCCTGGCATCGCGCGGTGTGCGCTACCTGGACGTGGGCACCAGCGGCGGCGTCTGGGGCCTGGAGCGCGGTTACTGCCTCATGATCGGCGGCGATACGGAGGCGGTGCACCACATCGAGCCGATTCTCTCTGCGCTGGCACCCGGCGCAGCGAGTGCCGCGGGCACTGAGCGTGCCCCTGGCACTGCGAAGGCTGCGGGCGCTGCGGGCGCGGACGCCCCTGCGGCAGCGGGCAGCGCCAGCACCGCCACGCGCGGCTATCTGCATGTGGGCCCGAGCGGCGCCGGGCATTTCGTGAAGATGGTCCACAACGGCGTGGAATACGGCCTCATGGCGGCCTATGCGGAGGGGTTCAACCTGCTGCATCAGGCCGGCGCGGGTCCCGCCGACGGCGTGATTTCGGCCGAGACCGCGCCCTCGCACGAGCTGGTGCCGCGCGAATACCACTTCAAGCTCGATGAGATCGCAGAGCTCTGGCGCCACGGCAGCGTGGTGGCCTCCTGGCTGCTGGATCTCGTGGCCAGCGCGCTCGGTCAGGCGCCGGGACTGGAGCATTACGCGGGCAATGTCTCCGATTCGGGCGAGGGGCGCTGGACCGTGCAGGCGGCGATCGATTCGGGCGTGCCCGTGCCGGTGCTGGCCACCGCGCTGTTCGCGCGCTTCAGCTCCCGTGGACAGGCCGATTTTGCCGATCGCATGCTGTCGGCCATGCGCTACGGCTTCGGCGGGCACCTGGAGCAGCCGGGAAAGCCGACTGCGACGCCAGGCGGGCGGGCGGGCGCATCGGCCAAGCCCGGCCCCGGTAAAGCCGCAGGCTGAGGCGCATGGAGCCACAGCTCTCCGACGCCTTCGTGTTCTTCGGCGCGACTGGCGATCTGGCGTACAAGCAGATCTTTCCCGCCCTGCAGGCACTGGTACGCCGCGGCGTGCTGGAGGTGCCCATCGTGGGGGTGGGCCGCTCCGGCTGGAACACCGATCAGCTGGTGGAGCGCGCGCGCGCCTCCATCAGCGAGCATTCCACGCTCGATGCGGCTGAGTTCCGCAAGCTCTGCTCGCTGCTGCGCTATGTCGACGGCGACTACCGGGATGCATCCACCTTCAGCAAGCTGCGCGAGGCGCTCGGCTCGGCGCAGGCGCCGCTGCACTACCTGGCGATTCCGCCGAGCATGTTTGCGACGGTCGTGGGTGGGCTGGCAGCGGTGGGGCTGGTGGAGCACGCGCGCGTGGTGCTGGAAAAACCCTTCGGGCGCGACCTCGCCTCGGCGCGCGAGCTCAACGGCATCCTGCGGCAGCACTTTCCCGAGGAGTCGATCTTTCGCATCGATCACTACCTCGGCAAGGAGCCGGTACAGAACATCCTCTACACGCGTTTTACCAATGCGTTTCTCGAGCCCATCTGGAATCGCAGCTACGTGCGCAGCGTGCAGATCACCATGGCCGAGTCATTCGATGTGCGTGGCCGCGGCCGCTTCTACGAGGAAGCCGGCGCGATCCGCGACGTCATCCAGAACCATCTGCTGCAGGTCATGAGCAACCTCATCATGGACCCGCCGCTGCATGGCTCGGCCAGCGCGCTGCGCGACGAGAAGTCGCGTGTGCTGCGCGCCATCCGCCCGCTCGATGCCCAGAGTGTGGTGCGCGGTCAATATCGCGGGTACCGGCAGACCGACGGCGTCGCCGAGGACTCGCAGGTGGAGACTTACGCTGCCGTGCGCCTGTACGTGGACAGCTGGCGCTGGGCCGACGTGCCGTTCTACATCCGGGCCGGCAAGTGCCTGCCGGTGACGGCGACGGAGGTGGTCGTGGAGTTCCGCCGCCCGCCACGGGAGGCATTCGGCGAGCTCGTGCCCTCGCTCTCGAGCCATCTGCGGCTGCGCCTCTCCGGCGAGGTGGTGATTGCCCTGGGCATGCGCGTGAAGGTGCCGGGCGAGCGCATGGCCGGCGAGGACGTGGAGCTGATCGTCACGCGCTCACCGGCCGAGGAGATGACGCCCTATGAGCGGCTGCTCGGTGATGCCATGCGCGGGGATCTGTCACTGTTCGCGCGCCAGGATGCCATCGAGGCGCAGTGGTCCGTGGTCGATCCGGTGCTCGGGGACGCAACGCCCGTGCACGAATATGCCTGCGGCTCCTGGGGCCCGCACGAGGCCGTGCGTCTGATCGAAACCGACGATGGCTGGCTCAATCCGAGCGGCTAGACTCAAGAGGCCCAAGGACGAGAGGCAGGGCGCGCTGCTGCTCTCGGCCATTGCACAACGGATGCCACACTACGGTCTCGACGCGGCATTTCGTGCTGATTTACCGTCCGCGCTGAGCCCCTGCTTTGATCGTTGGCGTACTGCTTCTGCGCAGGAGTAGCCTTTAGGCGCTCGCGCGCGCGCGCGAGCGCAACGCGAAGTATGATTCACGGCCGCCTCCACCTGCCCGCCGAGGCCTGAACCGAGTTCGCTGCAATGTTGCAAACCCTTGCGCGTGCTGCCGTGCTCGTTCTGCTGCCGGCTCTGGCGGCCTTAGCGGCCGATGGCCCACCGGCTCGTGATCTATCCGATGGCGTCCAGGCCTATCGGCTGTCTCACGAGCGCTCGATCCTGCAGCAGCTCGAAACGCTCGGCCGGCTGCGCAGCGTCGCGGCGGACCCGGCGGGTCTGGCTGCCACGGCGCGCACGCTGCTTGGCTGGCTCACGCAGCGCGGCTTTCAGGCGCGTCTGATCCAGACCGGCGCGCAGGCGCCGCCTCTGGTGTATGGCCAGTGGTCGCAGCCGGGTGCGCGCAGGACCGTCATCTTCTACGCGCACTACGATGGCCAGCCCGTGGTGCCGTCCCAATGGCATTCGGATCCGTTCGTGCCGCAGATGCGCACCGCTGCACTGAGCGCTGGCGGGCGCCAGATCGACTGGCACGCGGCCACTCCTCCCTTCGATGCCGAATGGCGGATGTTCGGCCGCGCAGTGGCGGACGACAAGGCATCGATCATTGCGTTTCTGACGGCATTCGATGCGCTGCGCAATCTGGGACGCGCGCCGGCAGTGAATCTGAAGGTGCTCTGGGAAGGTGAGGAAGAGGCGGGCTCGGCGCATCTGCAGCCGGCGCTGCAGGCTAATCGCCGGCTGCTCGCTGCCGATCTGCTGCTCATTGGCGATGGGCCGGTGCATCAGTCGCGCCGGCCCATGCTGTACTTCGGTGCGCGCGGTACGCTTGGCGTGACGCTCACGATTTATGGTCCCGTGACGCCGCTGCACGATGGGCATTACGGCAATTGGGCGCCCAATCCCGCCGTCATGGCGGCCGTTCTGCTCGCCCGCATGCGCGATGAGCAGGGCCATATTCTGATCCCGGGGTTTTCCGATCACGTCCGGGCGCTGACGCCGGCCGAGCGTCAGGCGCTCACGGCGCTGCCGGTGGTCGACCCCATGTTGCGGCGGCAGTTTGCGTTAGGCCGCACCGAGGCGCAGGACGGGTTGGCGGCGAGCCTCATGCGGCCGGCGCTGAACGTGCGCGGTCTGACGGCCGGTGGCGTCGGCGGCACGGCCGCCAATGCCATTCCCGCCACGGCGATGATCTCGCTGGATTTCCGCCTCGTGCCTGATCAGACCCCTGCGCAGATACGAGCCCGCGTGGAGCGCTTTCTTATCGAGCGCGGCTGGACGATCGTGACGCAGGAGCCGGATGCCGCCACGCGATTGGCCCATGCGCGTGTGGTGCGTGTGCAATGGGAGCCCGGCTATCCGGCCTACCGTGTGGACATTGGCAGCCCGGGCATGCGCGCGGTGCAGGCAGCTGCGCGCCGCTCGGGCGCAGGTCCCCTGGTGCTCATGCCCATGATGGGCGCGAGCGTGCCGATGTTTCTGTTTGCGCAGACACTGCAGGTGCCGGTCGTGGGCCTGCCGATCGTCAATCACGACGACAGTCAGCACGCACCCGATGAGAACCTGAGGTTGCAGAACCTCTGGGACGGCATTCAAACCTATGCGGCCATGATGGGCACCTTGAACTGGTGAGGGGCTCGGCGCCGCGCTGGAGCGCGCGCGCAGCGGTGTATGATCGGCACAGGCAAAGAGCGCTGCCGCGCGGGTGCAGTTCCCCGTTCGAGCAGCCCACGAGGGGGATCGTCATGCAGAAGCACACCCTGTGCGCGCCGCGCACGTGTTCTGGCCGCGCCATGCCGGGCGGCGCACTCGTCAGGGGTCTGACGGCCGCGCTGGTGCTGACGCTCGGCACCGGCACCGGCACCGGCACCGCGCAGGCGCAGACGGCACCGGACGCTCGGACTGTCGTGGCGCAGGCGGCGCGCGCCCTGGGCGGGGAGCGCGCCGTGCGACAGGTGCAGACGCTGCAGCTCTATGGGTTCGGCGAGAACAATGCGCAGGATGGAGGCGGCAACATCACGGCCGAGCTGCATGCGCCGCAGAAGCGCACCGCGCTCGATGGCATCGTGCGCAGCATCGATTACACGCACGAGCGCATGCATCTGCAGCAGCACCAGGTGCAGCTGTTCGAGTTTGCGCTCGCCAATCTCATGGCCGCGGGCAACGCGGTGGACCAGGGGCTCGACGGCGACGTGGCCTTCAACGTCGGCGGCGGCTTCGAGGCGGCGGCGGGACCGCCGCGCACGCTGCGCGCTGGCGAGCCGGTGGTGCGCGCACGCCGCATCGAGATGCTCGACAATCCGCTGTCGATCGTGCGCGCGGGCCTCGAGGGCGCACAACTCGGCAACGTTCGCCGCAGCGGCCGTGACTGGCTGGTGGACATGCGCACCGCGCACGGCGATCAGGTCACGGTGGCCTTTGCCGCCGACACGCATCTGCCGCGCTTCCTGCGCTGGATCGAGCCGCATCCGGTGTACGGGGATCTGACCAGCACCACCTGGTTCACCGGCTACGAGCCGATCGGCAACGGGCTGGTGCTGCCGTTCGGCTATCAGACGGTCTATGACTATCACGACGTCGTCGAGAGCGAGGTGTACGTCGACAAGTACGTCGTCGACGGCCTCTCGGATGCGCAGCGCGCGGCGCTGGCGGCGCCTTCCGAGGTGCGTGCGCAGGCACCGGCAGCGCGCGCCATCTCGATCGATGCGACGCAGGTTGCCCCGCACGTCTGGTACCTGCACTCCAGCGCCAACGGCAGCTCGACGGTGTTTGATTTCACCGACCACCTGACGGTGTTCGAGGCCTATGGCAGTGAGCAGAATTTCGAGGCGATTCTCGCCAGGATCCACCAGGTGCTGCCCGGCAAGCCGGTGACGCAGCTGATCATGTCGCACCATCACCTGGACCACACCGGCGGGCTGCGCGCGGCGGTCGGCGAGGGACTGACCGTCATCACCAACCGCGGTGCCAACGTGGCCTTCGTGCGCGAGGTCACCTCACGAGCGGCGCATCTGGCTCCGGACGTGCTCCAGCGCAGTGGGCGCGTCGGCAAGGTGCAGATCATTCCGGTGGATGATCGGCTGGTGCTGAAGGATGCCAATCTCGAGGTCGATGTGCTGCGGGTGATCAACAACAACCATATGGCCGACGCGCTGGTCGCCTACGTGCCCGCGGCACACTCGGTGTCCGAGGGCGATCTGATGGACGACACCGGCTGGGATGCTTCGTGGTGGGCCAACAGCTATCCGGACACCGTGCGCTACTGGCACCTGCAGGTACAGCAGGATCTGCCGGTGCACGGCCACAGGCACACCTATGACGAGATGATGCAGCTGGCGAAGAAGCAGACCGCGGGCTCCGAGGCGCTGTGCGCGCGCGCCCAGGGCGCAGGCTTTTCGCTGCCGGGCTGCCCGGTCGCCAATACGATGGAGCGCTACTGAGCCGGTTCGCCGGCCGCGCCCTGCGCGCGCAGTGACGCGAGCACCGCGGCGGTGTCGGGCCGCACGCCGTGCCAGCGCTGGAAGGCCTCCGCGGCCTGCTCGACCAGCATGCCGAGCCCATCGTAGGCCGCCGCGGCGCCCGCGCGGCGCGCCCAGGCGACAAAGGCCGTCTCGCGCAGCGCATAGGCAAGGTCGTAGCACACCGTGCCTGCATGCAGCAGCGCGGCTGAGAGCGTGGGCAGCTCATCGGACAGACTCGCCGCGGTGGCATTTAGGATCAGATCGAAGGCGTCCGCGCCGAGCGCGCCGGGAGCAGCGAGGGTCGACAGCGCGCACGAGCGCACCTGCGGCCCAAACTGCTCCGCCAACGCCGCGGCACGCGCCGCATCGCGATTGGCGATCACGAGCTCGCGCGGTGCGAGCGCCAGCAGCGGACCCAGCACGCCGCGCGCGGCACCGCCCGCGCCCAGCAGCAGCACGCGCCGCGCAGTCACCGGCACGCCGAGATTGTGCTGCAGGTCGCGCACCAGCCCGAGGCCATCGGTGTTGTCACCGACCAGGCCGCCATCGCGATCGCTCCAGAGCGTATTGGCCGCACCCGCCTCGCGGGCAGCGTCGCTGCAGCGCTGCAGCAGGTCCATGACGGCCTGCTTGTGCGGCAGCGTGACATTCAGGCCGCGGCCTCCGCCCGCAAAGAAGCCGCGCACCATCCGCGCCAGTTCGCGCGGCGATACGTCGATCGCCTCGTAGCGCAGTGACCGGCCTGTCTGGGCTGCAAACAGCGTGTGGATGCGCGGCGAGAGACTGTGCGAGATCGGGTGCCCGATCACCGCGTAGCGCTCAGGCGCCGGCATGGCCGGCCTCGCGCTCGCTGACCAGTACCCGCACCGCCTCGCCGCCGGGCGGCGCAGGCGCGGGTCGCGCGTTCTCGAGCAGCGTGCGCAGCTGCCCCTGCCAGATACGCGCGGCCGCATCGAACCGGTAGGGCGGATTGATCAGCAGCAGACCCGAGCCGTTCAATGCCACGCGCGTATCACGCGGGTAGAGCCAGAGCTCCAGCGCCGTGACCGGTGCCGCGAGGCGCGCTTGCACGCGCGACTGCCAGGCGGCGAGCCAGTGCTCGTCCTTGAGCGGATACCAGAGCGCCACGACCGCATTGGCCAGTCGCGCCAGAATCGCCTCGACGGCCTCGAGCGCCTGATCGATCTCGAGGGCCGGCTGCTCGTAGGGTGGATCGATGAGGATCAGCGCGCGGCGCTCGGGCGGTGGCAGGTTCGCGCTCAGCGCGCGATACCCATCGGTGCACTGGATGCGCAGCCGCGGCGCGCCGCCCGCGGCACGTTCAAGCGCGCGGCATTCGGCCGGCAGCAGCTCGCAGACGAGCGCGCGATCCTGCGTGCGCAGCGCTCGCGCGGCCAGCAGCGGGGAGCCCGGGTAGGCCTGCGGCTGTCCGCTCTGGCGGCGCCAGTCGAGGACCGCCGCGCGATAAGCCGTCAGTTCAGGCGCCGGCAGTGTCTGCGCCGCCAGCACCGCCAGCACGCCCTGGCGCGCCTCATCGGAAAGCTCGTAGGCCCCGGCGCCCGCGTGCGTCTCCAGGTACAGCAGGCCGCGCTCCTTGTGCTGCAGGCAGTGCAGCAGCGCGAGCACGGCGACGTGCTTGTGCACGTCGGCGAAATTTCCGGCGTGGTAGCGGTGGCGGTACTTCAAGCCCCGGCGGTCTTCTTGCCCGCCGCCGCTCTGCCGCGGCCGCGTGTGGCGGCCTTGGTCTTGGCCGCCGCGGAGCGCTTGGCGGCAGCGCCGGCCGCTGCCGTGCCGCGGGCATGCGCATGCGTCGCTGCCTTGCGGGCCGGCGCATGGGCAACCAGGTTCTTGTCTGCGGGTGCTCGTGTGCCGCGGCCGGCTGTGCCGGCCTTGGCGCTGCGGGGCTTGCGCATGCTGCTGTCGGCTGCGACGAGGCCATGACCATTGCTGCCGGCCGGCACGCGGCCATTGCCGCTGCCGTTGCCACGCGTGGACGGCACGGCAGCCTTGCCCTTGCGGCCCTTGACCGTGGAGCTTGCGCCGGCGCGTCTGGCGCCTGCGGCGGCCGCAGCCGGCGGTGTCGGCGCGGCGGGGAAGGCGGCCGCGCTCTTGCCGCCTGCGCGCCGGCCGAAGCGGCCGCGCATGGGACGCGCCGCGGCGGCGGCGAGCAGGGAGCGGCACTCCTCGAGCGTCAGGGAGCGTGGATCGCGGTCCTTGGGAACGCGCGCGTTCTTCTCGCCATCGCTGATGTACGGGCCGTAGCGGCCATTGAGCACCTGCACGCCGTCGAACTGCTGGATGAGCCGGTTGGCGTCGGCTTCCTGTTTCGCGCGGATGCATTCGAGCGCGCGTTCGAGGCTGACGGTGTAGGGATCGTCATCCTTCAGCGAGACGTACTTGTCGCCGTATTTGATATAGGGACCGAAGCGGCCGACATTGGTGATGATCGGTTCGCCCGCGGACGTAGCGCCGAGCGTGCGCGGTAGCTTGAAGAGCTCGAGTGCCTCGGCGAGCTCGATCTTGTCCATCTTCTGTCCGGGCCGCAGGCCCGCGAAGCGCGGCTTATCCTCATCGTCCTTGGTGCCGATCTGCACGAACGGACCGAAGCGGCCCATGCGCACGGTGATCGGCTTGCCGCTCACCGGATCGCGCCCAAGCTCGCGCGCCTGTGCAACCTGCTCGCGCGTAACGTGCTTTTCGGTGTAGTCGACCTGGCGGATGAAGGGCTTCCAGAAGCGTGTCAGCGGCCGCGTCCACTCTTCCTCACCGCGCGACACCGCATCGAGCTCGTCCTCCATCTCGGCCGTGAAGTTGTACTCCACGTACTGATGGAAGTGCTCGGTGAGAAAGCCATTGACGATCTTGCCGATGTCCGTGGCCGTGAAGCGGCGGTTATCGATCTCCACGTACTCACGGTCGCGCAGCGTGGAGATGATGCTGGCGTAGGTCGAAGGGCGGCCGATGCCGTACTCCTCGAGCGTCTTGACCAGCGAGGCCTCGGTGTAGCGCGGCGGCGGCTCGGTGAAGTGCTGCTGCGGCTGTACCGCCAGCAGCTTCACCCGATCGCCCGCCTGCATCGCCGGCAACACCTGATCGCCGTCCTCATCGAGCTTGGCATCGTCGCGCCCTTCCTGGTAGACGGCGATGTAGCCGGGTTTGATGAGCGTCGAGCCGGTGGCGCGCAGCACGTGGCGCTCGGGACCGTCGGGGCCGGCGAGCATGTCGACCGCGACCGTGTCGAACAGCGCGTGCGCCATCTGGCAGGCGACCGCGCGCTTCCAGATGAGTGCATAGAGTTTGAACAGATCCGGCTCGAGCTTGCCCTCGATGTCCGCCGGCACGATGCCCGCCGAGGTCGGGCGCACCGCCTCGTGCGCTTCCTGGGCATTCTTCGACTTGGTGCGATAGACACGCACCTCCTCGGCCACCGCCTCGGCGCCATAGAGTCGCGCAATGACCTCGCGGATCTCCTGCACGGCCTCGGCGGCCAGCGACACCGAATCGGTGCGCATGTAGGTGATCAGGCCGACGCTGCCCTCGCCGATGTCCACGCCCTCATAGAGCTGCTGCGCGAGCCGCATGGTGCGTTGGGCCGAGAAGCCGAGCTTGCGCGAGGCTTCCTGCTGCAGCGTCGAGGTGGTGAAGGGCGGGGCGGGATTGCGCCGCCGTTCCTTGCGATCCACCTGCAGCACGGCGAGCTCGCCGCGCGCGGCGCCGGTGAGCGTGCCCTCGGCCTCGCGCGCCAGCGCCTCATTGGTGAAGCTGAACTGCTCGACCTTGCGGCCGCGATATTCGGTGAGCTTGAGCGGAAAGCTCTTGCCGGAGTGGCCGCCCTCGGCATCGATGGTCCAGTATTCCTGCGGCACGAAGGCGGCGATCTGCGCCTCGCGCTCGCAGATCAGGCGCAGCGCCGGACTCTGCACGCGTCCGGCCGAGAGGCCGCGGCGCACCTTCTTCCACAGCAGCGGTGAGAGGTTGAAGCCCACGAGGTAATCGAGCGCGCGGCGCGCCTGCTGCGCGTTGACCAGATCGATCGACAGATCGCGCGGCGAGGCGACGGCCTGACGGATGGCGTTGCGCGTGATCTCATGAAACACCACGCGGTGCACGTCCTTGTCCGAGAGCTCGCCACGCTCGCGCAGGATCTCGTGCAGATGCCAGGCGATGGCCTCGCCCTCGCGATCCGGGTCGGTGGCGAGGTACAGCGCTTTCGCCCGGCGCAGCGCGCGCGAGATGACCTCCACGTGCCGCTCGTTGCGTTCGATGAGCTGATAGCGCATCGCGAAGCCGTGGTCCGGATCGACCGCGCCTTCTTTGGGAATGAGGTCGCGCACGTGGCCATAGGAGGCCAGCACCTCGAAGTCCTTGCCGAGATACTTCTTGATGGTGCGCGCCTTGGCCGGCGACTCGACGATGACCAGATTGTCAGCCATGAGGCTCTTGGTGCCCTGTGCCAGAGACGAAAAACCGCGGACTAGCCGCGGATGAGAGAACCGGGCCCGGCAGGCACCCGCTCAATGCGGCTCGTGCGCGCTGGCATCGAATACCAGATCTTCCATCCATTCATAGGCGACTTCCTGGCCCGGTTGGCTAGATAAGACCATCAGCACGACCCATCTGACGTGATCCAGGTCCAGATCGTCACTTTCCAGCGCCATGAGGCGGTCGATGACCAGCTCACGCTGCGCTGCGCTGAGAATGCCGCGCTGTTCGAGCGAGGCGAGCAGTCCACAGCACTCGGCATCCAGCCGCAGCCGCTCCTCGGGAGAATAGATCCGGAAGCAGTCCGCAGAGGAGGGCGTCGCGTGCACGCGCAGCTCGGTCAGGTCCACGAGCCAGTCGAGCGCACGCTCGACATTGGCCTGGCCGAAACCGGCGCTGGTGAGGTCTGAAGCGAGCGTGGAGCGCTCCGACGGGGGCAGCTCATCGAGGATGTAGCGGTCGAAGACGTAGATCAGAATGTCGAAAACGCTGCTGTTCATCATCCAGTCGCTCGCACTCGCGGCGCGTGGGCGGGTGGTGCCTTACACACCGCGTGGTTCGCTAAAGGCGCATGTAGCGGCCATCGGACTGCAGCTCCACATGACCCTCGAGCTCCAGAAAGAGCAGCATCGAGGCGACGGAGGGGCTCGGTAGACCGCTGCGCTCGACCAGCAAATCGACGCCGGCCGGCTCATGGCCGAGGGCATCTAACAGGATTTTGTAATCATTGTCCAACGGCGAAGCGCTGACCGCAGTGCGCGCAACGTCCACGTCCGTGTCGGTAACATGCTGTTCCGACAATGGAATTTCCACCGGAAGGCGCAGCTCCTGGAGGATCTGGGTGGCGCTCTCGACGAGCCTGGCACCGCCTCTGATCAGGGCGTGACAGCCGCGGGCCATCGGATTGGCGATCGAGCCCGGCACTGCAAATACCGCGCGACCCTGCTCGGCGGCCACTCGCGCGGTGATCAGAGAGCCGCTCTGCCGCGCCGCTTCCACGACCAGCACCCCGCGCGAGAGCGCGCTGATGAGCCGGTTACGTCGCGGGAAGTTGCCCCGGCGCGGCGGCGTGCCGGGCGGAAATTCGCTGATCAGCGCGCCCTGGGCGGCGATGCGTGCTGCGAGCTGCGCGTGCTCGGGCGGATAGATCGCATCCAGTCCGGCACCGAGCACCGCGATGCTGCGGCCGCCGGCGCCGAGCGCTCCTTCATGACTGGCCGCATCGATGCCCAGCGCCAGGCCACTGGTGATGATGAGACCCGCCTGCGCCAGCTGGGCGGCAAAAGAGCGGGCGGTGCGCTCCCCGCTGCTGGTCGGGCGGCGTGTACCCACGATGGCGAGCTGCGCGGCTCCCAGACAGTGCGAATCCCCGCGCAGGTATAGCAGCGCGGGCGCATCGGGGATCTCGGCGAGCTGCGGCGGGTAGCGCGCATCGAGCGCGTGCAGCAGCGTGATGCCGCAGGCAGCCACCCGGCTGCGATCCGCGGCCAGCAGGGCCGCGTCGGGCAGCGCCAGCGCGGCCACGGCGCCTTGCGGCAGCTGCAGCGAGCGCAGGCGGCGCGGTGGCAAACCTATCAATGCGCTGAGCCCCGCGCTCGGGGGCAGCCGCTGCAGCGCGCTCCTGAGCCGTGCCGCCGTCAGGCCCGGGGCGCGGCCCACGGCGAGCGCGCAGTCGAGCTCATCCATGCGCTCAGCATGAGCCAGAGGCTACGCTGCCGTCGCGCCGCGTAATTGGCGTGATCGGCGTGATCGGCGCGCGATGCGCGCCATCAGACGATCAGGCGATCAGGGAGCGCGCACGCGGTCGCCGACTTCGACGGGCACGACGTCCGCGAGGATCAGCGCATAGCTCATGTGCGGGAAGGTACGAAAGACCAGCAGTGTGCCCGCCGGATCGGTCGGCATCGTGACCTGCGCATGACGATGCGGGCAGGCGCTGTTGCCGTCGATGCTTGCGCAGGTATCAGTCACGACCTCAGCCTCCTGATCCACCGCGAGCACGCTGCCGCGGTCGAGGCCATCGTCACTGCCGCGGTTGAGCGCGACGACCTGGTACTGGCCGGCCAGCAGCACGTTGTCGATGACATCGATGACGCGGCCATCGAGCGGCCGCTGCGGGGAGTGCGGCACGAAGTCGGTGGTCGGCTCGTGCTCCTCGGGAATGAGCACATCGCCCTGCAGAGTCTCGCGCGCCGAACTGGTCAGCACCGCCTCGGCAACCTTGCCGGGGCGGGTGATCTGCGCCGAGCCGGTATAGATCGCGACATAGCCCAGCTCGTGGCCGTTGTCCGGATCGCGCAGCGGCTCATCGATGTGCATGACGCTGAAGCGCGAGCCTGCCGGCGCGTCGCTCTTGCGCACGAACAGCTCGTGTCCGGTGCCGGCCACGTCGTGGCTCTGGGCCAGCGCCACGATATAGGCGGAAGCCTGGATCTGCTCGCGTGTCAGCACGCTCGGGTGCGAGATGAATACCGAGATGACGGAATAGGGGATGGTGTCGATGGGCGCATCGAGCGGTGAGCTGCGCAGCAGCGGCTCCAGGCGCGCCGAAGCGAGCGGCGCCCCGGTGGCGCTCACGGCGCGCGCGGCGGCGGCCTGCCCCGCAGGGCCGCGCACCAGCTGCAGCTCGGTGCGGCCATCACCGGCCAGCGCCAGGCGAACGGTGTCACCCGGATAGATGCGGTGCGGATTGTGGATCTCGGGATTGACGTACCAGATCTCCGGCCAGACCCACGGGCTCTTCAGGAACATGTTGGCGATACCCCAGAGCGTATCGCCGCGCTTCACGACATAATTCTTCGGTGCCGTGGGCTTCAGCGAGCTGCCCGCATCGGCGATCACGGTGGTGGCATCGGTGCCCAGCGTATCGGCCACAGGCGCTGCAACCGGGGCGCCAGGCGCCTGTGCCAGGCTTGCACCCTCCGCGGGGCCGGGGGCCTCGGCGCTGGTCGCCGCAGCACTGCTCGCGCTGCTGTCGGGCAGAGCATCGGTCACGGTCTGCGGCTGGGGCGCTACGACCTCCGGAGCGCTCTGAACGACCGCCGGCGCTGCGACGGCTGCCTGCACGCTGTGGTGCGGATGCAGCATTGCGCAGCCGCTCACGGCCAGCAATCCGGTCAATCCCGCGCAGGCCAGCGGGGCCTTGCGGATGCTGAACAATTCGATCGACAACATCCCAGCTACCTCTAGGGGATCGGGGGCTTTGGGGCCGCGTCTGTTATAAACTTAAGGCCGGCGAACACCCACCGTGGCGTGTGCAGTTTGTGCACTGGGTCACGCGCCACCGCCCCGCTGGGCGAGCGGCGCGGCGGCCGCCCTGCACCGACAGGGCGGCGCTTGAAAGTCAGCGCCTTTTCCCCCATGGAGATGCATCGATGGCCCGGCTGCCGATCCTCGAGTTTCCCGATCCGCGCCTGCGTACGCGGGCCGCGGCCGTGCAGTCATTCGACGCCGAGCTGCAGAAGCTCGTGGCCGACATGCTCGAGACCATGTACGCCGCGCCGGGCGTGGGCCTGGCGGCGACCCAGGTCAATGTGCATCGCCAGGTCATCGTCATGGATGTCAGTGCCGAGAAGAACGAGCCGCAGGTCTACATCAACGCGCAGATCCTCGAGCGCGAGGGCGAGGAGCTCGGCGAGGAGGGCTGCCTGTCGGTCCCCGACACATTCGAGCAGGTCAAGCGCGCCCCCCGCGTGCGCGCGCGTGCCCAGGACGTGCATGGCGAGAGCTTCGAGCGCGAGCTGACGGGGCTGTCAGCGGTGTGTCTGCAGCACGAGCTGGATCATCTGGCGGGCAAGCTGTTCGTCGACTATCTCTCCGCGCTCAAGCGTGATCGCATCCGCCGCAAGCTCGAGAAGGAGCGGCGTGACCGCGCCGCCGGTCGCGCCAAGCCCGCCGCGCCCCGCGCCGCGGCGCGCGCGATATGACGCATGCTGCGCGTCGCTTTTGCCGGCACGCCGCAGTTCGCGCTGCCGACGCTGCGCGCACTGGCCGCTTCGGCGCACCCGCTGGTCGGCGTTCTCACCCAGCCTGATCGTCCGTCTGGCCGCGGCCGCCGGCCCGCGCCCAGCCCCGTCAAACAACTCGCACTCGAGCTCGGTGTGCCGCTCGATCAGCCCGAGCGTCTGGACACCCCTGCGCAGCGCGAGGCGCTGACCCGCTGGCGCGCGGATCTGCTGGTGGTCATTGCCTACGGGATGCTGCTGCCGCCCGAGGCGCTGGCGCTGCCACGCCTGGGCTGTGTGAACCTGCACGCCTCGCTCCTGCCGCGCTGGCGCGGGGCAGCCCCGATCCAGCGCGCGATCCTGGCCGGCGATCCTGAGACCGGCGTGACGCTGATGCAGATGGACGCCGGGCTGGACACCGGGCCGATACTGGCCTGCATGCGGGTACCCATCGGCCGGCGCGTCACGGCCGCCGAGCTCTCCGAGAGTCTGGCCGGGGCGGCCGCGCGTGTGCTGCTCGACAATCTGGCCGCACTCGAGGAAGGCCGTCTGGTGGCACAGCCCCAGCCCTCGCAGGGCGCCACCTACGCCCCCAAGCTCGACAAGCAGCACTCCATCGTCGACTGGGGCGCTGCCGCCGCGCAGATCGAACGGCAGGTGCGTGCCTTCAACCCCTGGCCGGTGGCGCAGACGCAGTGGGAGGGGCAGACGCTGCGCATCTGGCGCGCCGAAGTCGCCGACGCCGCGCGGCTGCAGGCGGCGCTCGAGCACCTGCCGGCCATCGCCACGGCCGTGCCGGGCACGGTGCTGGCGCTGCAGGGCTCGCAGCTGCTGGTGCAGTGCGGCGAAGGCGCACTGGCTCTCGAGCAGGTGCAGCTACCCGGACGGCGCGTCGTCAGCGCGCGCGAATTTGCCGCGGCCAGCGACCCAGTCGGCGCGCGACTGGGGAGCTGATGGCCATGTCAGCGGCGGCGGGACCGGCAGCCCGCGTGCTGGCTGAGGCGGCGCGGGTCGTCGCGGCCGTGGCAGCCGGCCAATCGGCCGATGCGGCCCCGGCACGGCGGCCGGCCAGCACAGAGGTCCGCGCTGGCTCGGTCCGCGCGGTAGTACTCGGCACGCTGCGCTGGTATGCACGGCTTGCGCCCCTGGCCGGTTGGCTGCTGGAGGGGCGAGCGGTGTCGCCACCGCTGCACGGGCTGCTGGCCGCGGCGCTGTTTCAGCTCGAGTACTCGCGCAACCCCCTCGAAGCGACCGTCTCCTCGGCGGTGGATGCCGTGCGCCTGCTGGGGCAGCCGCGTGCCGCGGGGCTCGTCAATGCGCTGCTGCGCCGCTTCCTGCGCGAGCGCGCCCAGTGGCAGGCGCGGCTGGAGGCCGACCCGGTCACGGCCCTGGCGCATCCGGCCTGGCTGCTGGCCGCGCTGCAGGCCGACTGGCCCGAACACTGGCGTACGATCGTCGCGGCGAACAACGCTCAGGCGCCGATGGGACTGCGGGTGGCTCTGTCGCGCATTACGCGCGATGCGCTGGCCGCGCGGCTCGCCGAGCACGGGGTGAGCGCCCGGCCCGTCGAGGGCGTACCCGCGGCGCTGCTGCTCGAGCGAGCGCTGGCGGTGAGCGACCTACCTGGTTTCGCCGAGGGGCTGGTGTCGGTGCAGGACCCGGGGGCGCAGCTGGCCACCCGGCTGCTGCAGCCGCGCGCCGGGGAGCGGGTGCTGGATGCCTGCGCCGCCCCCGGCGGCAAGACCGGCGCGCTGCTCGAGGCGGCGGACGGGCCGCTGTCGCTGACGGCCGTCGATGCGGATGCAGGGCGCCTGGCGCGGGTACAGGAGAATCTACAGCGTCTGCGGCGCCAGGCGCAGCTGGTCTGCGCCGATCTGGCGCAACCGGGGGACTGGTGGGATGGCAGGCCGTTCGACCGCATCCTGCTCGATGCGCCCTGCTCGGCCGTCGGGGTCATCCGCCGTCATCCGGACATCAAGCTGCTGCGTCGCCCCGAGGACATCGCCTCCCTGGCGCAGCTGCAGGGCCGGCTGCTCGAGCGCTGCCTCGCGATGCTCGCGCCCGGCGGGCGCCTGGTGTATTCGACCTGCTCGGTGCTGCGCGCGGAGAATGATGCGGTGATCGGCGCGGCGCTGGCCGCACACCCGCGCCTCGCGGCTCATTCGCCCGCGGCGCTGTGCCGGGAGCTGGCGCTGCCGGCGAACGCAATGCCGTGTGTGCACGGCATACAGCTTCTTCCCGGTGGTGCGGCGGCGACGGATGGCTTCTATTATGCTTGCCTGACAGGGACTTGACGGGAGCTTTGGGTTGCAGAGTAGGCTGGCGTGTCCGGCTCCCGTGCCTTAAACCAACATGGCTGCATCGCTCAACATGAGACGCGTGCGGACCGGTCGACTCCGCGCCGGCCGGCCGCTCGCGTTGCTGCTGTGCCTGCTGGGAGCTCTGCTGCTGCCGTCCCTGCTGCCCCCGGGCGCGGCGCATGCGCAGGGACCGCTCGACGGCAACTTCCAGATCGATGCGGCCTACATCGTGCTCGACCACGATGTGCTCGAGCTCAATGCCCGCGTGCGCTATCCCGACAACGAGCGCATCCGCAATGCCCTGCAGGACGGGATCACCCTGGCCTTCGATGTCGAGGTGGCCATCGCGCGTCCGCGGCGCTTCTGGTTCAACGCCACACTCCTGGATACCACCCTGCGCCGGGAGCTCACTTATCATGCGGTGACGGGGCGCTACGTGGTGCGCAATGAGGCGAGGGTGGAGCAGCAGAGCTATGCGACCCTCGATGAGGCGCTCGATCAGCTCGGACACATCGACGATCTGCCGATCCTGGTGCAATCACAGCTCGGTCCGGGTCCCTGGCAGGTCGGCGTTCGCGCCGGGGTACGCCGTGGCCGCATGCCCGCGGCGCTGCGCGCACTGATGTTCTGGAGTGATGACTGGCATCGCCTGACCGGTTGGTACACATGGATGCTCACGCTCTGAAGCGCGCCGCGCTGCGGTTTCTGGCCGCGGTGGCGCTGTGCGCCGGCCTCGCCGCGCTCGCGCTGCTGGCCCTGAGCGTGGAGAACTCGGCGACCTTTACCCGCTGGCAGCCCTGGATCCTGCTGTTCAGCGTCTGCGGGGTGCTCGCGCTGGGGGTGCTGCTGACGCGCAAGCTCTGGCAGCTGTACCGCGACTTTCGCAATCACGTGCCGGGCTCGCGCCTGGCGATGCGCACCGTGTGGATCTTCGGCTCGCTGGTCATCGCGCCGCTGGTGATCGTGTACCTGTTCTCGCTGGATTTCATCAATCGCGGCATCGACAGCTGGTTTCGCGTCGAGATCAAGCAGGGACTGAATGATGCGGTCGGGCTGTCGCGTGCGGCGCTTGACCTGCGCCTGCGCGAGCAGGCGCGACGTACCGAGAGCCTGGCGCGCGCGCTGCGCACGCTGTCGGGACCGGCGCTGCTGACGCGCCTGGACGAGGAGCGGCGTGCCGCGGAGGCGCAGGAGATCATCGTTTACGACGCCGACAATCGCGCCGTGGCCATCAGCAGTCCGACGCCGGGACTGCAGCCACCGGCGCCGCCGGCGCCCGAGGTAACGCTGCAGGTATTCGGCGGGCGCAGCTACGTGAGCCTCGATCCGCTCGCTGATGGCCGCTACGCCATCACCACGGCCGCTCCCATCGGCGTGCGTCCCAATCGACCGCCCACCAGCTACGTGCTGATCAACTACGAGGTGCCCACCGAGCTCTCGGCGCTGGCCGAAGGCGTGCAGCGCACCGCTTCGCAGTACGGGGATCTGTCCGCGTTGCGTGAGCCGCTGAAGGTGAGCTTTCGGCTGACATTGACCCTGGTGGTGCTGCTGACGCTGCTCGGTGCGGTCTACGGCGCGATTTTCTCGGCGCAGCGCCTGACGCGCCCGGTGCAGGATCTGATCGCCGGCACGCGCGCGGTGGGCAAGGGCGATTTCGGCACGCGCCTGCCGCTGCCCTCGCGCGATGAGATGGGCTTTCTGGTGCACTCATTCAACGATATGACCAAGCGGCTGCGCCGCGCGAGCGAGGAGGCAGCGCGCAGCCGCGCGGCGGTGGAGCGCGAGCGCGAGCGGCTGTCGATCATCCTCTCGCGCCTGTCGACCGGCGTCATCGTGACCGACAGCGAGCTGACGCTGCACGCCGCCAATGCCTCGGCCGGCACGATTTTGGGTGCCTCCCTGGTCGAGGCGGTCGGCAGCCATCTCGGATCCGGCAAACCCGAGCCCGCGAGCGGCGCGGATGCCCGCCTGACCGCCTTCGTCGGCGCTCTGCGTGAGCGGCTCACCGGGGCGCAGCTCGAGTGGCGCGAGCAGCTGATATTGCCCAGTGACAGTGGCGAGCGCGTGCTGCTGTGGGCGGGCACACGTCTGCCCGACGAGCGCGAGCGCGCCATGATCGTCATCGTGTTCGACGACATCACGGCGCTGCTGGCGGCGCAGCGCGAGGCCGCCTGGGGCGAGGTCGCACGGCGCCTGGCGCACGAGATCAAGAATCCACTCACCCCCATCCAGCTCTCGGCCGAGCGGCTGCGACGCAAGCTTTTGCCGGCCATGAATGCCGAGGATACCGTGGTGCTCGAGCGCGCCACGCATACCATCGTGCAGCAGGTCGATGCCATGAAGCAGATGGTCAACGCCTTCTCCGAGTACGCACGTGCCCCGGACATGAAGCTGGCGCATTTCAATCTGAACCAGCTGGTCAGCGAGGTCGCCGAGCTCTATCGCCTGCAGGATCCGAGCGCCGAGATCCGCCTGCACCTGGATGCCCGCCTGCCGGAGATCGAGGCCGATCGCGGCCGCGTGCGCCAGATCCTCGCCAACCTCATCACCAACGGCATCGAAGCGCTGGCCGGGCAGCCCGGCGGCTGCGTGCAGATCGACACCGCCCTGCAGTCCCTGGGAGAGGTGGGCACCGTCCTGATCAGCGTGCGGGACAACGGCCCGGGATTTCGCAAGGAGATCCTCGGGCGTCTGTTCGACCCTTATGTAACGGGAAAGCCGCGCGGTACCGGGCTCGGTTTGGCCATCGTCAAGCGTATAGTTGAGGAGCATGGCGGGCGTATAGAGGCGGAGAATCTGCCCGCTGGGGGAGCAAGAGTGCAGGTCTACCTACCTGTGGGCGCCCAGGACAGGGCGCTGCTCATGGCAGCAGAACGACGCATGGAATTGCGGAGGGAACGTGCATGAATTCCGGCAAGATCCTGGTGGTTGACGACGAGGCGGACATTCGTCGTCTGCTGCAGGAAATTCTCACGGAAGAGGGTTACGAGGTGGAGGTCGCCGCCGATGGCGGGCAGGCGCGCAGCGCGCGCGCGCGCGTACAGCCGGATCTGGTGCTGCTGGATATCTGGATGCCCGACATCGACGGCATCTCGCTGCTGCGCGAGTGGTCCGCGGACTCCCTCGATGGCTGCCCGGTGGTCATGATGTCCGGCCACGGCACCGTCGAGACCGCCGTGGAGGCCACGCGGCTCGGCGCCGTCGACTATATCGAGAAGCCGGTGTCGCTCGCGAAGCTGCTGCGGGTCGTGCAGCGCGCCCTCGAGGCGCGTACGCGCTCACAGCCCGGCAAGTTCGTGGGGGTTGCGCCGCCGAGCAGTGCCGCGCCAGTGGGTCGCAGCCGCGCCATCGCGCAGCTGCGCGCAGAGCTGACGCGTCTGGCGGTCTCGAGCGCACCGCTGCTGCTGCTCGGTGAATCGGGCACCGATCGCGAGCAGCTCGCGCGCTTCGTGCATCAGTCCAGCCCCCTGGCGGGCGGTCCATTCATCATGCTCGATGCGCGTACGCTGCGCGAGGAAACCACGGCGGTCACGCTGCTGGGCGTGGATCGCAGCAATCCCGGACTGCTCGAGCAGGCCCACGGCGGCACGCTGTTTCTCGGCGATATCGAGGATCTGTCCCCCGCCGCGCAGCGGCTGCTCAGCGGCGTGCTCGAGAACGGCAGCTTCGTGCGCACCGGCGACAGCGAGGTGGTGCCGCTGCGCGCGCGCATCATCGCCTCGGCCCGCCCCGGGATCACCAATCGCGTGCTCTCCGAGGACTTCCGGCGCGATCTGTATGCGCAGCTCTCGGTGCTGCTGGTGCGTGTGCCGGCGCTGCGTGAATATGCCGAGGACGTGCCCGAGCTGCTGCGCTATCACGTCGACCAGCTCACCGAGCATGCGGGGCTGCGCTTCCGCCGCTTCAGCGTGGCGGCGCAGAACCGCCTGCGGCACTACCCGTGGCCCGACAACATACGCGAGCTGCGCAACCTCACGCGCCGCTTCCTGCTCAACGAGGGCACCGAGGAGATTGGTCTGGAGGAGGTCGAGCGCGAGCTGTCCAGCCAGACGCCGGTAGGTGAGCCGCTGGTCAAGCACGACCTGCTCGCCCTGCCGCTGCGCGAGGCGCGCGAGCAGTTCGAGCGCGCCTATCTGCAGCAGCAGCTGCAGCTGTGCAACGGCAAGGTGGGGCTGCTCGCCAAGCGCGTGGACATGGAGCGCACGCATCTGTACAGGAAGCTGCGCTCGCTCGGCATCGACATCGGCCACGGCGCGGAGGACTAACGGCGCTGAGCGCAGCGCCGCGGCAACGCCATGCTGCTCATCGGCAAGCTCGACTCCCCGTTCGTGCGGCGCGTCGCCGTGAGTCTGAAACTGCTCGGGCTCGGCTATGAGCACGCCTCCTGGTCCATCGGCCCGGATCTCGAGCGCATCCGCCAGTACAACCCGCTCGGCCGCGTGCCCACGCTGGTGCTCGATGAGGGCGAGGTACTGATGGACTCCTCCGCCATCCTCGATCACCTCGACGAGGTCGTCGGGCCGCGGCGCGCGCTGCTGCCCACTTCCGGGCGCGAGCGACGCGAGGCGCTGCGACTGATGGCATTGGCGCTCGGTGCGGCCGAAAAGGCGCGCGATGTGGTCTACGAGCAGCGCTTCCGGCCGCCGGAACAGCGCTCGGAGGCGTGGATGGCCCGCTGCCGCATGCAGGTGGACGGCGCGCTGAGCGAGCTCGCCGCACATTGCGAGCGTCGCGGCGGACGCTGGCTCGTCGGCGGCGGGCTCTCGCAGGCCGATGTCACGGTGAGCTGCGCTTATACCTTCGTGATTCAGGCGCTGCAGATCGAGACGGCGGCGCCGCTGCGCTTTCCGGCGCTGTCGGCGGTGGTGAACCGCTGCGAGGCGAGGCCCGAGTTTCTCAGCACTTACGTGCCATTCAGCCGGCCCGGGGCCACGCCTTCGGACCCGCAGCCCCCGGCCCCCAGGCCCGCCGCCCGCTAGGGATTGACGCGAACGATCATTGCTTCGAGGTTGCCGGCCTGCAGCTGGTGGCGCACGCGGTTGAGCACGGCCAGATCGCGGATGGGACCGACCCGCACGCGGTGCCAGGTCGCCGCGTCGATGACGATACGCTGCACGCTGGCGGTCACGCCGAGCTTCTGCGCCTGTGCGCGCACGCGATCGGCGACGGCGGCATCCCGATAGGAGCCGATCTGCAGAAAGTAGGTCCCGGGTCGATCCACCGGCGCGCCCGCGGGCAGGTGCGCCTCGCTCTCGCGCGCGGGGATCAACACCTGCGAGCGCGGCAGCATCTGGTAGAAGTCGTACTTGGGAAGCGCCGCGCCCGCTGGCATGCCCGTGGCGCTGCCGGCGGCGGCGCGGCCCGCGCCGCTGTTCGCGCTGCCGTTCGCGCTGCCCGCCGGGTGCGCAGAAGCGGCAGCGTGCGAATCGGTGTCGCCGGCGCTGGTGCTGCCTGCAGCGTGCGCCTCGGTGCCTGATGCCTGTGCCACGAAGGCACTCGCGCCATGGCTCGCGCCGAGGTGGTGGCGCGACTCGATGAAGACCGCGGCTGCAATCGCCAGCCCGAGCACCAGCCCGAGCGCGAAGGGCCGCAGCCACGCAAAGGACAGACCGTCGCGGCGCGGTCCCTTGTAGTCGCGAACGCTGAGCCGCCGTCCCGTCACATACTCTCCGGCGCGGACACGCCGAGCAGGGTGAGACCGTTGCGTACCACCTGCTGAAGCGCGAGCGCGAGCGCCAGGCGCGCCTGGCGCAGTGCTACGTCCTCGCTGAGGATAGTAGCCGCGTTGTACCAGGTGTGAAACGTATTGGCGAGCTCGCGCAGGTAATGCACGAGCGCATGCGGGGCACGCGCGCTGGCGGCCTGCTCGAGGATCTCGGGAAAGCGTGCCAGCTCACGCGTGACTGCCTGTTCGTGCGCACTGTCGAGCAGCGCGAGGTGCTCGGCTGCCAGCGCGCCGTCGTACGCGAGTGAGCGTGCGGCGAGCTGCTTCATCACGCTCGCCACGCGCGCGTGCGCATACTGTATGTAGTAGACGGGATTTTCGTTGCTGCGCGAGCGCGCCAGCGTCAGATCGAAGTCCAGATGCTGATCGTGGCTGCGCATCAGGTAGAACAGCCGGCAGGCATCGTTGCCGACTTCCTCGCGCAGCTGGCGCAGCGTGACGAACTGCGCCTCGCGCTTGCCCATCGGGATCTTCTGTCCGTCGCGAAACAGGCTGACGAACTGGATGAGGCACGCTTCCAGCCGCTCGGCCGGCTGTCCCATTGCCATGAGGGCGCCGCGCACCCGTGCGACGTAGCCGTGGTGATCGGCGCCGAGCACATCGATGAGCCGCTCGAAGCCACGCTCGCACTTCTGCAGGTGATAGGCGATGTCGGGCGCAAAGTAGGTATGCTGGCCATTGGCCCGTACCAGCACCCGGTCCTCGTCGTCACCGAAGCGGCTGGCGCGAAACCACAGCGCCCCGTCCTTCTCGTAGAGATGTCCCGCGGCCCTGAGCGTCGCAATGGCGCGCTCCACCGCACCGCTGTCGGTCAGCTCGCGCTCGGAATACCAGCGGTCGAATTGCACGCCGAATTCCGTCAGATCGCTGCGGATGTCCGCGAGCATCTGTCCGAGGGAGAGCTCGTGCACTTCGCGCGTGGCCTCGGCGCCCAGGAGGCTGCGCATGCGCTCGATGAGCGCATCGATGTGCTGCTCCTTGTCACCCTCCGGCGCATCAGGCGGCAGGCCGTTCATGACCGAGTGGGCGGCGCGTTGCAGCGCCGTGCCGCGGCGCGCATACAGCTGCGCGGCGATCTGGTGCACATAGTCGCCGCGATAACCGTTGGCCGGAAACGCGATCGACTCGCCGCAGCGTTGCAGGTAGCGCACCCACGTGCTGACGGTGAGGATGTCCATCTGCCGGCCGGCGTCGTTGATGTAATACTCGCGCTGCACGTGATGCCCGGTGGCCGCGAGCAGGTTCGCGAGCGTCGCACCATACGCGGCCTGCCGGCCGTGACCGACGTGCAGCGGGCCGGTTGGATTGGCCGACACATACTCGAGCAGTACGCGGCGGCCCTGGCCGAGCTGGCTCTCACCGTACCGATCGGCCGCCTGCAACACACGCAGCACCACGGTCTGCTGCGCCGCGGGGCTGATGCGAAAGTTCAGAAACCCGGGGCCTGCGACCTCGACACCGGCCACGAGCGCGCTGGGCGGCATGGCCGCTGCGATCGCCTCGGCCAGCGCGCGCGGCGCGCTGCGCGCGGCCCTGGCCAGGCGCAGCGCGATGTTGCTGGTGTAATCGCCGTGCGTGCTGTCGCGCGTGCGCTCGATGCTGATCGAGGTGCCGTCCACCGGATCCGGCAGCGTCCCGGGCGGCAGCGACTGCAGGGCCTGAGCGAGCAGCCGGGACAATTCCTCCTTCAATGCGCGATCCTCGGTGCAGATGCCGCCGGTGGCGCGGCGGCGCGAGTCTACCCGATCTCCAACGGGTCCACGTCCAGCGCGAAGCGCACGCGTGCGCTGCGCGCCAGCGACTCGACCGGCGCAAGCCACGCTTGCAGAAAGCGGTGCAGGGCGCTGCGATCGGCGCTTTCGGCCAGCAGCTGCGCGTAGTAGCGGTCCGCGCGGCGCGCCATCGGCGCACTCACCGGACCGAGCAGGCGCACGAGGGCATCGGCGGGCGCCGCGGCACGCGCTGCGGACAGGAACTCGAGCGCAGCCTGCGCGTCGGTGGAGGAGGCGCGCAGCAGTGCCAGGCGAGCGAAGGGTGGCCAGCGCGCCGCGCGCCGCTCGGCCAGCGCCTCCTCGGCAAAGGCCTCGTAGCCGCCCGACAGCAAGCTCAGCAGTAGCGGATGGTCGGGATATTCGGTCTGGATCAGCACCTCGCCCTGCTCGCTCTCGCGACCGGCACGACCGGCCACCTGCACGATGGTCTGGGCGAGCCGCTCGGCGGCGCGGAAATCGCTGCTGAAGAGCCCCTGGTCGGCGTTGAGCACCACCGCGAGCATCATGCCGGGGAAGTGATGGCCCTTGGTGACCATCTGCGTTCCCACGAGGATGCGTGCCTGACCGCGCCTGAGCTGCGCGACGATCTGATCGAGCTGTGCAGGTCGAGCGGCGGTGTCGCGATCCAGACGCAGCAGCGGATGCTCCGGAAAGAGCTCCTGCAGTGTCTGCTCGATGCGCTCGGTGCCCTGCCCCACGGCCTTGACCGTGTGGCCGCAGCGTGCACAGCGGCTCGGCAGTGCCTCGACGGCCCCGCAGTGATGGCAGCGCAGTTGCCCCTGCGCCCGATGCACGGTCAGACGCGCATCACAGTGCCCGCAGGGGGCAATCCATCCGCAGCTCGTGCACAGCAGCGTTGGCGCGTAGCCGCGGCGGTTGATGAACACCAGCACCTGGGCGCCGGCCTGCAGATGCCGTCGCATCGCTGTCAGGGTGGGCGTTGCGAGGCCCTGATGAACCGCATGGGCGCGCAGATCGACCAGTCGCAGCAGCGGGGCCGCGGCCTGATCTGCGCGCCGCGGCAGGTGCAGGACCCGATAGCGGCCCGAGGCGATGTTCTGCAACGTCTCGAGCGCCGGGGTCGCCGAGCCAAGCACGATGGGCAGCTGGCTCTGCTGGGCACGCACCACGGCGACGTCGCGCGCGGAGTAGCGACAGCCGCTTTCCTGCTGTTTGTAGGAGCTGTCGTGTTCCTCATCGACGATGATGAGGCCGAGCGCGGGCAGCGGCGCGAACACCGCCGAGCGCGTGCCGAGCACGATGCGGGCGCTGCCCGCGCGCACGGCGCGCCAGGCGGCCAGTCGCTCCGCATCGGAGAGGCCGGAGTGCAGCACCGCCAGCGCGCCGGGCAGCCGCGCGCGAAAGCGCTCGATGAGCTGAGGGGTCAGAGCGATCTCGGGCACCAGCAGCAGCACGCCCGCTCCGCGTGCCAGCACACGTGCGGCGCATTGCAGATAGACCTCGGTCTTGCCGCTGCCCGTCGCCCCCTGCAGCACGAAGGCGCCGAAAGACCCGGCGGCCGCGTCGATGGCCTCGACGGCCCCAGCCTGTGCGCTGGAGAGCGTGGGGGCCGCCACCGCCGCCGCGTCCGGGATGCCGCCGCCGGGGTCGCTGGAGGCTGCGCTCTGGAGGCACTCCTGGTGGATCGCAACGTAGCCGCGGCGTTCAAGCAACCGCGCGCTGCGCTGCCAGCCCGGATGGCGCTGCGCCAATTCGGCGGCCGTCAGCCCCTGCGGCTGCTCGGCCAGCCAGCCCAGCAGGGCGCGCTGCGCGGGAGCGCGGCCGACGCCGTCCTCGAGCGCCGCGGCCGCACCCGCGGCGGTCAAGCGCCATCGCTGCAGCATGCGCTCAGGCGCTGCCGCGGGCGCCCCCTCTCGCAGTCCGCGCGGCAGTGCGGCTGCGATGACTTCTCCGAGCGGATGGTGGTAATAGTTCGCCGTCCACTGCAGCAGCTGCATCAGGGCAACGCTCAGCAGCGGCTGCGCGTCGATGACTTCGTGGATCGCCTTCAGCCGCGGCGGTGTCGCGGCGGCGGGCGGCTCCGGCGAGGGGGTCAGCGACCGCGAGACGACGACGCCGACGACCTGGCGGGCGCCCAGCGGCACCCATACTCGCGATCCGGGGTGAATCTGACCCGCCTGCCGCTGTGCGGGCGGCAGGTAATCGAACAGCTTGCGCAGCGGTGCATTGACTGCCACCTGCAGCGCCTCGCGCGCCTGCTCTGGGGGGGGCGTTTCTGTGGATAACTCTGTGGACAAAAGGTTGGCTCCGGACGCCCATGCGGACCCGGCGCAGGACCCAGGGTCGTCGTATGAACCCTTGTTAACAGACATTCTCTTTAAAAATCAGATGCTTATTTGGAAACAGCCGCACTCTGTTGCGAGAGCTCCGTTTGCTTCGCGGAGGGTTGGCGGTTCCCTCCATTAAGTGGATGATTTCACGGGGTTCTGCCTTCAGTGCGTTGCGCCGTCAACCGACGGGTGGCGCACACCGTTGTATTGCCAGGCCCTGATGTTGCGCCTGGGTGCTGCGTATGACTGGCTTTGCTACGCTTGCCACACAACCAGCTGATCCAGCTGCGGTCCGGAAAGTCCATTTGCGTGACACCGAGGACGGCGCCCATGCGCTGGAAGTTTTCCTGGCCAGTGTGGAGCGCAAGGCGTTCAGAATCGCACAGATCGCGCTCCGACATGAAGCCGACGCGCTCGATGTGGTGCAGGACGCCATGCTGCAGCTGAGTGCACGCTACAGCTCGCGCCCGGCGCCAGAGTGGAAGCCGCTGTTCTATCGCATCCTCGAGAATCGCATCCGCGACGTTCAGCGCCGTCGCAGCGTGCGCAATCGTGTCATGGCAATGGTGCCGTGGCGCTCGGGCGAGGATGACGATACGCCGGCTGACCCGATCGCGGAGGCGGCCGACAGCGGTCCCTCGCCGGGCAGGCAGCTTGAATCCGACGAGATTCTGCGGGCACTGGAACAGGCCCTCGCCGCGCTGCCCAACCGGCAGCGACAGGCATTTCTGCTGCGCAATTTTGAGGGGCTGGACGTCGCGCAGACTGCGCAGGCCATGAAATGTTCTGAAGGCAGCGTCAAAACGCATTATTTTCGCGCGGTGCAGGCACTGCGCATCAAACTTGGGGATCTGCGGGCATGAGTGCGGGCATGGAAGAGCAGGCAATGACGGGCGAACACGCAATGGACGGCGATCTTGAGCAGCGGGCGCGGGCACTGCTGCTCGGCAGCGCCGAGAATCTGCCCGGAGCGGTACGCTCGCGGTTGACGCAGGCGCGGCATGCCGCGCTCGCGGCGCGTCACGCGCGCGTGCGCTATCGGCTGCAGCGCTGGTTGCCGGCCGGTGCGGTCGCCGCGGCAGCGCTGGCGCTGGTGGTGGTGTTCGTGCCGCACGGGCGGCATGCGCCGGCCAGTGTCGTGAATCCGCTGATCAGCAACGTTGCCGGGGTCGACGAGATCGAGCTGCTCAGCAGCGGCATGCCTCTGAACGCCGACCAGGATGTCGACGACGATTTCTATGAGTGGGCGGTCGCGGCGGCCAATGGTGCCGGTGCGGTCCACACGACGGCGACGAACGCCTCGGGGACCTGACATGAAGCCGCGGCGCTCCTGGGCGGCGCTGCTCATCAGCCTGGCCGCGATACTGGGCGCGCTGAGCGCTCCGGCCTGGGCGCAGACGTCCCCCGGACCGCAGCCGCCGGGGCAGCCGTCGCCGTTCGCTGCGGCAGGTAGCTTCGATCGGAACAATAGCAATGGCGCTGAAGGCATCTCATGGGGCTCGCTCTCGCCCCAGCAGCAGCGCCTGCTCGGCCGCTTCCAGGATCGCTGGGAGAACCTGCCGCCGGCACGACAGCGCACACTGGCTTTCGGGGCCAATCGCTGGCTGGCGATGACGCCCGCGCAGCGCGCGGATGCGCGCGCGCGCTTCCAGACCTTTCAGTCAATGCCGCCTGCCGAGCGCGCGCTGGTGCAACAGCGCTTCCGGCAGTTTCAGCGCCTCAGCCCCGAGCAGCAGCGCTCGCTGCTGCAGAACTACCGGCAGTTCTCGCGTCTGCCGCCCCAGGAGCGGCAGCAGCTGCGGCAGCAGTGGCAGCGTGCGAGTCCCGAGCAGCGCCAGCAGATGCTGCAGCAGGAGCGGCGCACGCGCGTGCCGGGGTTCGGCCGCGGCGGGGATCGCGGCGCGGGACGCGGCGGTCCGCGCGGGCGACGTTGACTCTCAGACAGCCTCGGTGATCAGACGGCCTTGATGGCGCTGATCAGCGCCGAGGCTGCGGCCTGTCCGTCCCCGTACAGCATGCGGGTGTTATCCAGATAGAAGAGCGCATTCTCGATACCCGAGAAGCCGGCGCCCTGGCCGCGCTTGATGACGATGACGTTCTTGGCCTTGTCGGCGTTGAGGATCGGCATGCCGTAGATGGGGCTTGCGCGATCATTGCGCGCCACCGGATTGACCACATCATTGGCGCCGATGATCAACGCAACGTCGGCGTTTTCGAATTCACCGTTGATCTCATCCAGATCGGCGATCAGGTCGTAGGGGACGCCGGCTTCGGCGAGCAGCACATTCATATGGCCCGGCATGCGGCCGGCCACCGGGTGAATCGCAAAGCGCACGCGTACGCCGCGATCGATCAGCAGCTGGCAGAGCTCCCAAACCTTGTGCTGAGCCTGGGCCACGGCCATGCCATAGCCCGGCACGACGATGACCGACTGCGCATAGGCCATCATGACTGCAACGTCGGCGGCCTCGATCGGCTTGAGGCTGCCCTTGACGTCCCCGGCGACCGCTGCCTTGCCGGTATCGCCGAAGCCAGAGAACAGCACGTTGCCGAGCGAACGGTTCATCGCCCTGGCCATGAGCTGCGTGAGCAGGGTGCCGGCCGAGCCGACGATCATGCCGGCGACGATCATCACGGCATTGCCGATGGCGAAACCTTCGAAGGCCACCGCCAGCCCCGTAAAGGCGTTGTACAGCGAGATCACCACCGGCATGTCCGCGCCGCCGATCGGCAGGGTCATGGTGATCCCGAGCAGCAGAGCCACCACGAAGAAGGCGGTCACGAGCGCTGCGCCGGCGTTGAGCCCGGCGATCAGCATCGCCCCGAGCACCAGCACCGCCAGCAGGATCAGCAGATTGAGGAAGTTCTGGCCAGGGAAGCGCAGCGAGCGCCGGATCAGGCCCTGCAGCTTGCCAAAGGCGATCAGGCTGCCGCTGAAGGACACCGCGCCGATGATGCCGCCGAGCACGGCGAGCGCCCCCGCGGCGCTCTGCGCGGTGCCGCCGCGGTAGAGCTCCACCGCGGCGATGGCGGCGGCCGCGCCGCCCCCCATGCCGTTGTACAGCGCAATCATCTGCGGCATGGCGGTCATCGCCACGCGCCGTCCGCTGATCCAGGCGATCGCCCCGCCGATCACGATGGCGATCACGATCAGCGGCAGATTGCTCATGCCTGGAAAGAAGAAGCTCGCCAGCGTCGCGATCACCATGCCGGCGCCGGCCCAGAGGATGCCGCTGCGCGCGGTCACCGGCGAGCTCATGCGCTTGAGCCCCATGATGAAGAGGAACGCGGTGACCAGATAGCTCGCCTGGATCCCCAGCGCGGCGTTGAAGGTGCTCATCTGGCTGCGCCTAATGCTTGCCGGCGGCAGCACCGGCACCGGGCCGGCGCGCGCCGCTGGCCTTGAACATCTCCAGCATGCGCTCGGTCACGGCATAGCCGCCGACCGCATTGCCGGCCGCCAGCAGCACACCAATGAAGCCGATGGTCTTCTCCAGCGGGGAGGTGGCAGCCCCGAGCGCTGCCATGGCGCCCACCAGCACGATGCCGTGCACGAAATTCGAGCCCGACATGAGCGGTGTGTGCAGGATCACCGGCACGCGCGAGATGACCTCGTAGCCGGTGAAGGCGGCGAGCATGAAGATGTAGATTGCGACGATTCCGGTCATGATGACTTGGCCTCCACCCGCGTGCGTGTCGCCTCGTGCCGGATCGCCCCGGCATGCGTGAGGCAGGACTGCGCAAAAACTTCGTCCTGCCAGTCGATGGCGAGAGACGCCGCTTCCGCTCCGGCCGCGCGCGAGAGCGCCGGCTTCAGAAAATTGTAGAGATTGCGCGAGTACATTTCGCTGGCATGAAAGGCGAGCTGCGCGGCCAGATTCACCGGGCCGACGATCTTCACCCCACCGTGCTGGACGATGCGGCCGGCCTGCGTGAGCTCGCAGTTGCCACCGGACTCCGCAGCGATATCGACGATGACCGCGCCGGCCTTCATGCGCTCCACGGCGGCGGCCGACACGATGCGCGGCGCCGTGCGTCCGGGTACCGCGGCAGTCGTGATGAGCGCATCGGCCACCGCGATGCGGGCATCGAGCACTTCCTGCTGACGGGCACGCTCCTCGGCGGTGAGCTCGCGCGCATAGCCGCCGCTGCCCTCGGCCGAGACGCCGGTGTCGATGAATTTGGCGCCCAGCGAGCGCACCTGCTCACGCGTGGCGCTGCGCACGTCATAGGCCTCCACCACCGCGCCGAGGCGCCTGGCGGTGGCGATGGCCTGCAGCCCCGCCACACCTACCCCCACGATGAGCACCTGGGCCGGGCGGATGGTGCCAGCTGCCGTCGTGAGCATCGGCATGAAACGATCGAGCGTGTCGGCGGCGATCAGCACCGCCTTGTAACCGGCAATGGCGGCCTGCGAGGAGAGCGCATCCATCGATTGAGCACGCGAGATGCGCGGCACGAATTCCATCGCGAAGGCGGTGATCTGCCGATCGCGCAGCGCCAGCACTTCGGCGGCGCGCGCATGCGCCTGCATGAAGCCGATGACGACCGTGCCGGCGCGCAACGCTGCGATCTGCTCCAGTGAGGGCGGTTGCACGGTCAGCAGCACATCGCTGGCGGCCAGTACGCTCGCGGAGCTGTCGGCCCATTCGACCTGACGGTACAGACGGTCGGGAAACTGCGCCGTGACGCCAGCGCCGCGCTCGAGCAGCACACGAGCCCCTGCGCTCGCCAGCTTCTCGGCGATCTCGGGCACGAGGCTGACACGAGCCTCCCCCGGGGCCCGCTCAACGAGCGCGCCAATGGTGACGGACATATTGTTACCTCACGGGGGTGGCCGATCCGCCCTGTCGATGACGAGCAATGCTGCGCGCTGCGAAGCCTGAAAAGGTGGCAGGCGGCCATCGCCATCGCTTCTCGTTGATTGAAGTATCACATAAAGTTGCCGTATCTTACATCCCATGAGCGCCCCGGCTCTGGTATTCGACTTCGATCTGACAGCCGCCACGGCGACGGCCGCCTCGGCGCGCACCAGCTGTGGCAACGGCCTGGCGCAGATGGTTCTGCGCACCGACATCGCCGGCATGCCGCTGGAGTGGATCGATTACCGCGAGGCTGCGCGGCTCTACCATCAGGAGCAGATCGCCTACACCTGCGGCTCGCTGGTCTACCGGCTCTACGGGGGCACGAGCGCGGTGAGCGGCCGGCGCACGGTGCTCGAGGTCAATTCCATCGTTGCGACGATCGGTCACACCGGCAATCCCGGCAACACACGCCGCGATTACGTGCCGCCGCTCAACAACGAGACGCTGTTTCGCCGTGACGCCTATCTGTGCATGTACTGCGCCGAGCGTTTCGCGGGCCGTGAGCTCTCGCGCGATCACGTTCGCCCCTTCAGCCAGGGCGGCGAGGACGTGTGGACCAACGTCGTCACTGCCTGCCGACGCTGCAACAATGCCAAGGCCTGGCGCACGCCCGAGCAGGCGAAGATGCAGCTGATCGCGGTGCCTTTCACCCCGACGTATGCCGAATACATCTTCCTCAAGGGTCGGCGTGTGCTCGCCGATCAGATGGAGTACCTGCAGGCGCATTTTCCCCGCAGCAGTCCGCTGCATGATCGCATCGCACGCTGGCTGAGCTGAGCGCGTGCCAGGCGACCGCGTCTACCTCGTCGACGCCTCGGTGTACGTGTTTCGCGCCTGGCATGCCTGGCGCGTCGCGCTGGTCGATGGCGAGGGTAATCCGACTCACGCGCTGTATGGATTCGCGCGGCTGCTCACGGAGCTGCTCGAGCGCGTCAATCCCGGGCGCATCGCGGTGGCCTTCGACGAGTGCCACGGCCGCGGCCATCGTCACCGGCTCTACCCGCCCTATAAGGGCAACCGCGAAGCCGCGCCATTGGCGCTGCAACGGCAGTTCGCACTGTGCCGCGATTTCTGCCGCGCCCTGGGAGTGGCGGAGTTCGCCAGCCCGGAATTCGAGGCGGACGACCTGATCGGTACGCTCGCGAGCGCCTGCCGCGCCGAGGGGCTCGCCGTCACGATTCTCTCCTGCGACAAGGATCTCGCGCAGCTCATCGGCCCGGCCGACATCTTCTGGGACTATGCCGAGGGCCGGCAGTATCACTACCCTGAGATTGCCACGCGCTTCGGTGTCATCCCCGAGCGCATGGCCGACTACCTCGCGCTGCGCGGCGACAGCGTTGACAACGTGCCGGGCGTGCCAGGCATCGGCCCGAAGACCGCCGCGGCATTGATGCAGACATTCGCCTCGCTCGAGGAGCTGTTCGCAGCCCCCGCCGATGTCGCCCGGCTGCCACTGCGCGGTGCCGCGCGGCTGCCCGAGCGCCTGCAGCAGCATCGGGACATGCTGTTTCTGGCGCGCACGCTGACCCGCATCTGCTGCGACGTGCCCCTCGGCGCCGATAGCGCTGCCCTGCTGCGGCGTGCCCCGGATCTCAGTCTGCTCGGAGCGTTCTGTGCGAACCAGGGCTTCGGTCCCATGCTGCTGCGACAGGCCGAGCGACTGGCGCGACCTGGCGCCGCCTTGGCATTCGCTGCCATGGCATCCGACACCGTGGCGTCCGATAGCGTCGCGGTGGAGGCGGCCGCGGCCGCGGCCGCCGCCGCCTGAGGGGCGTTTCAGGCCTTGGGGACCCAGACGCGGCACCAGCCGCCGGCATTCACCAACTCGCCGGGAAACAGATTGCACGGTCGCCAGGGCTGGCCCTGCTGACCCTGCAGCTGCAGGCAGCTGTCACAGCGCTGCCCGGGCTTATAGGTCGGGAACTGCTTGGGATCCACCTGCGAGGCGTTCTCGTGATAGCCGAGCGCCACGGCGTTGGGATCCTTCTCGCTCAAATGCGGCAGCTCTGCGGCCGCCGCAGGCCGCGCGCCTGCCCCCACGCCGGCCGCTCCGATCAGCACGGCAAGCTTCTTCAAGGCGTCACGGCGTGAGAGTGGATCGTTCATCGACGTAGTCCTGTGGTAGCTGCACGCTGCCTACATTCTAAGCGCTGGAGCCAGCGCCGGTACCATCCGCTCACTGCCGGCGCGCGATGCGCTATGCTGCGACGGCCATGGGAGGCACGGACATCGAGTCGGTCCTGCAGGAGCAGCGGAGCTTTCCGCCGCCGCCGTCCTTTGCCGCGCGCGCCCTTCCCGACAGCGCCGGCCTGAAAGCCCTGCACCGGCGCGCCGAACGCGACTACGTCGGCTTCTGGGGGGATCTGGCCCGCGAGCAGCTGCACTGGCACCGGCCCTTTTCCACCACCCTCGATGAGAGTGGCGCGCCCAATTTCCGCTGGTTCTGCGAGGGCGAGCTGAACGTCTCGCACGAATGCCTCGACGTGCATCTGGCGAGCCGTGCCGATAAATGCGCGATCCTGTTCGAAAGCGAGGCCGGCGCGGTGCGCCGTCTGAGCTACCGCGAGCTGCACGCGGCGGTCTGCCGGCTCGCCAATGCGCTGCGCTCCCTGGGCGTGCAGCGTGGTGACCGCGTGGTCATCTACCTGCCGCTGGTGCCCGAGGCCGTGATCGCGATGCAGGCCTGTGCGCGCATTGGCGCGATTCACTCGGTGGTTTTCGGCGGTTTCTCGGCGTTGTCGCTGCGCGAGCGCATCGCGGATGCGGGGGCAACGCTGGTCATCACCGCCGATGGCGGGCAGCGCGGGGGCCAGCTCATTCCACTCAAGCAGGCACTCGACACGGCACTGGCCGAGGGGTGCCAGAGCGTGCGTGCCGTGCTGGTGCTGCGTCATGCGGGCGTGGCGGTGCCGATGCGCGCGCCGCGCGATCACTGGTGGCACGAGGTCTGTGACGCACAGTCGGCGCAGTGTGCCCCCGAGTGGCTGCCGGCCGAGCATCCGCTGTTTCTGCTTTATACCTCCGGCTCCACGGGCCGGCCCAAGGGCATACAGCACGCCTCGGCCGGGTACCTGCTCAATGCCAAGCTCACCTGTCAGTGGGTATTCGATCTGCGCGAGGACGACGTCTACTGGTGCACGGCCGACGTCGGCTGGGTGACGGGACACACGTACGTCGCCTATGGTCCTCTGGCCAATGGCGCCACCGTGATGATGTACGAAGGCGCTCCGACCTTCCCTGACGGCGGGCGCTTCTGGCAGATCTGTCAGCGTCACGGCGTCACGATCCTCTATACCGCACCGACTGCGATACGCGCGTTGATGCGCCTGGGAGATGAGATTCCGGCGCGCTACGACCTGTCACGTCTGCGGTTGCTGGGCAGCGTGGGCGAACCCATCAATCCCGAAGCGTGGATGTGGTACCACCGCGTGATCGGCGGGGGGCGCTGTCCCATCGTCGATACCTGGTGGCAGACCGAGACGGGCGCGATCATGATCGCCCCGGTGCCGGGTGTCACGGTGACCAAGCCGGGCTCGTGCACGCGGCCGCTGCCCGGAGTGTTCGTCGACATCGTCGATGAAGAGGGCTTGCCCGTGAGCCGTGCCGACACCGGCGGCTACCTGGTCATCCGAAAGCCCTGGCCTTCGCTGGCGCGCACGATCTGGGGCGATAACCAGCGCTACCTCGATACCTACTGGCGACGCTTTGGGCAGAGCTGCTATGTGTCGGGTGACGGCGCGCACCGCGACGCCGATGGTGACATCTGGATCGTGGGCCGCATCGATGACGTGCTCAACGTGGCCGGACATCGACTGGGCACGATGGAGATCGAGTCGGCGCTCGCAGCGCATGCGCGCGTAGCGGAAGCGGCCGTCGTCGGCCGCCCGCACGACATCAAGGGCGAGGCCGTGCTGGCCTTTGTGGTCTGCCGCGGCGGGCCGCCGGGCGATGAGGCCGCAGCGCTCGCCGAGGAGCTGCGCCGCTGGGTGGCCGAGCAGCTCAGTCCCATCGCCCGGCCCGAGGAGATCCGCTTCACCGAGGCGCTGCCCAAGACACGCTCGGGCAAGATCATGCGGCGTCTGCTGCGTGCGGTGGGGCGCGGGCAGCCGATCACCGAGGACGTCTCGACGCTCGAGAACCCCGGCATCGTCGCGCAGCTGCGCGGTGAGTCATCCGGTTGAACGCGGCGGCGCCAGCAGCAGCAACGTACCCTCGGGGGCCTCGAGTACCACATTGCCGGGGTGCTGCAGAGCGCGCGGCGGCCGCGACAGCGGCAGGATGTCCTGCCTTCCCAATCGTGCGAGCGTCTCGGCCGGATCGACCATCTCGAACACCAGCAGCGCCGCATCGCAGCTGCGCGGAGCATGGAAAGCGAGATTGAGCTGGTCACTGGTAAGCGGCTGGTGCGCATAGGGAAGCTCCTCCGCGGGCACGCCGACGAAGCCCGCGCGCTCCCAGAAGGCCAGCGCGGCCTCGAAGTCCGACTCCGGCAGGCTCAGCTGCAAAAACTCACCGCATAGACTGCGCGCGCCGGCACGGCCACGTTCGCGCACGTCGAGCTCGTCATCGGTGTCTGCGTCGAGCTGGACGGGCGAAAAGGTGCGTGCCTCCTGCAGCAGCAGCGCATGTCCGCCCGGATCGCGCAGCCAGAGATGATGCAGCGACTCCTCTCCGAGTTGCAGCACCTGCGGGTCGAGTCCGTATTGCCGCAGCCGTTCGGCCTGGCGCGCAAGACCGGCATGCACGAAGCAGGGGGTGGGGGCCTCCAGCAGTGCCGTCGCCTCGTAACTGCCCCTCCCGGTGCCGCCCGCCGATGGCCGCTGATGCAGGCCGAGGTGTAAGCGTCCGTCGCCGAGCACGCCATAGGGGTGAGGCCACGCATCACCGGTGAGCCGCTGCGTGAAGCCGAGGCGCTCGTAGAACTGCACGGAGGCGGCGATGTCGTGCGTAGGCAGAGCCAGCTCGAGAAACTGGCCGAGCGGCGCGGGGGGAGCCGCCACGTCAGTGCCAGTCGGCGCCTGCGCGCGTCACCAGGCCGGCGAGCGCGCGGACGTGGGCCTCGTCGGCGTTGAGAGCGGGGATGTAGTCGAAGCGCTCGCCACCGGCTTTGAGAAAGATGTCGCGCCCGAGCAGAGCGATCTCCTCGAGCGTCTCGAGGCAGTCGGCTGGAAAGCCCGGACAGATGACGCTCACGGCGCGCACGCCGCGGTGGGGCAGCTCACGCAGCGTCGTGTCGGTGGCCGGCTGCAGCCAGCGCGCCTTGCCGAAACGGGACTGAAACGCGAGCGTCCAGTCACCGGCGGGAATGCCCAGCGCGGCGGCCAGACGCTGCGCGGTCTGCCGGCACTGCTCACCGTAGCGATCCCCGCGCTGCTCGCAGCGCTGCGGGATGCCATGAAAGGAGATCAACAGATGGTCGGTTGCAATGCCGCCGCGCTGTCGCCGTCGCTCGCGCACGCTCCCGGCCAACGCCTCGATATAGGCCGCGTCGCTGGCGTAGTCGGCAATGACACGCAGCTGGGGCAGCGTGCGCCAGTGGGCCAGGGCTGCGCCGAGCTGATCGTAGACCGCCCCGGTGGTCGTGCCACTGCTCTGCGGAAACAGCGGCAGCACCAGCAGGCGGTGCACGCCCCGCTCGCGCAGTTGCTCGAGCACCTGTGACAGCTGGGGCTCGGAATATAGGAAGGCCTGCAGCACGCTCAGATCCAGCGCGCCAGGTAGCTCGTGTTCCAGCGCGGCACGAATGCGCGCGGTGTTCACCGCCAGCGGCGAGCCCTCGGGCTGCCAGATGAGACGGTAGCGATGCGCGCTGGCCCCCGAGCGCAACGGCAGCACCAGCCCATGCAGCAATGGCAGCCATAGCGGGGGCGGCAGCTCAACGACGCGCGGGTCGGCGAGGAAGCGCGCCAGGAAGCGACGTACGGCCGCGCGCCGCGGTGCCGCCGGCGTGCCGGTGTTCACCAGCACCAGGGCGCCCGGCAGACGGCCCGACGCAATGTCTGCGTCGCCTGCGCTGCTAGCCGATATGCTGCGCAAGGAACTCCTGCGTGCGCTCGCGCGCCAGCGTCGCCGCGGCGGCATCGTAGTGACCCGGACGGTCGTTGTTGTTGAAGCCGTGGCCGGCAGCGTAGATGTAGTACTCACCCTGCGGGTAGGCGCTGCGGATGTGCTCGATGGCCGAAGGCGGAATCGAGCCGTCGCGCTCGCCGAAGTGCAGCTGCGTGGGGCAGGCCGGCACCTTGTCCAGATGGCTGGCGATGCCACTGCCGTAGTAGCACACCGCCGCGCCGAGGGAGAGCTCCGCCGCGGCGAGCCAGGCGAGTGTGCCGCCCCAGCAATAGCCGAGCACCGCCACCTTGCCCGAGTGGCGCGCCACCGCCACGGAGGCGGCGATGTCGAGCATCGCCTTGGGGGTCTGGATCTGCTGACGGTAGCCCAGGCCGCATTCGACGTCCTCTGGCGAGTCGCCAAGCACCAGGCCGCGGCGCACGCGATCGAATAATGCGGGGGCGATGGCCAGGTAACCGGCGGCCGCGAATCCGTCGGCCATCGCGAGGATGTGCGGCGTCAGGCCGAAGATCTCCTGCAGCACCACCACCGCGCCGCGCACGCTCGCGGGCGGGCGCGCCAGATAGGCCTGGAACGCGTGGCCATCGCGGGCCATGAAGGTCTCGAAGTGACTCATGCGCGCTCCAGGATGGCCGTGACGGCCATGCCGCCTGCCGTGCAGGCTGAGGCCAGCCCGCGGCGTGCCCGGGGATCCTCGGCGAGCAGCTTTGCGAGCACACCCAGGATGCGCGCGCCGGTGGCTGCGAAGGGGTGGCCGATCGCCACGCTCCCGCCCTTCACGTTGAGACGCGTCTGATCGATGGCTCCCAGCGGCGCACTGCGGCCGAGCCGCTCGCGGCAGTAATCCGCCGATTCCCAGGCCTTGAACAGGCACAGTGGCACGGCCGCGAAGGCCTCATGAATCTCGTAATAGTCGAAGTCCTGCAAGGTGAGCCCCGTATCCTGAAGTATCGCCGAGACCGCGTACGCCGGGGCCATCAGCAGCCCTTCCCGGCCGGTCGCAAAATCCACCGCCCAGCTTTTCCCCGCCACCAGCCAGGCAAGTATTGGCAGCTTGCGGGCCGTGGCCCATTGCTCTGAAGCCAGCAGCAGCGCCGAGGCCCCATCCGTCAGGGGGGTGCTGTTGCCGGCGGTCAGTGTACCGGTGCCGCTGCGATCGAACACCGGCTTGAGTGTCGCGAGCTTCTCGAGCGAGCTGTCGGCGCGCACGTTGTTGTCGGTTTTCAGATCGCGGTAAGGCGTCACGAGGTCCGCGAAGAAGCCCTCGCGCCAGGCGGCCGCGGCCTTGATGTGACTGTCGTAGGCTAGCCGATCCTGTGCCTCGCGCCCGATCTGCCAGCGCTTGACCATCAGCTCGCAGCTCTCGCCCATCGACAGACCGGTGCGCGGCTCGACCACGTCGGGAAATTGCGGCTTCAGATCCCGCGGTCGCAGCGACAGCCAGGGCGCCAGGCGCTGCGAGGCTGAGCGCCCGCGGGCGCTCCTGAGCAGCAGGCGCTGAAAGGACTTGGGATACAGGATGGGCGGATCGCTCGCTATATCCACGCCGCCGGCGATGCCGGCCTCGATCTGCCCGAGGGCGATCTTGTTGGCGACCAGCACGGCTGCCTCCAGGCTCGTGCCGCAGGCACGCTGCACGTCGAGTCCCGGCGTGTGCGGATCCAGTCCGGTGGAGAGCAGGCTCTCGCGTGTGAGGTTGTAGTCCTTCGGGTACTTGATGACCGCACCGGCCACGACGTCCCCGAGCCGCTCGCCGGTCAGTCCGAAGCGCTCCACAAGCGCACGCAGAGCCGCTGTCAGCAGCTCCTGGTTGTTGGCCGCCGCATAGGCGGTCCCTGCGCGCGCAAACGGGGTGCGCACGCCGCCCACGATCGCGACGCGCCGCGTCGCATTGCCTACCAGCATGAGGCCTCCCGCGGGGCAACCGCCAGGTCACGTCGCACTAGGATGCCATGCGTTGCGGGTCTGGGCGAGCAACAGGCAAGATGCCGGGCCGGCGCACGCCGCGGGGGGGTGGCGGGACCGCATCCAGTCGGGACCGCCCCCATCAGAGCCAGTAACAGGGAGTTTGCACTTGATGGCACGCGCCAGTGTCGATCGTGTCTACGAGCGCCGTGTCGCGGCGGTGATCAACAGCCGCGAGCAGCGGCTGCTCGCCGGCGGCCTGCGCGGCATCGAGCGCGAGTCCCTGCGTGTCACCCCTGAGGGCAGGCTGGCCCAGAGCGCTCACCCGCGCTCGCTCGGCTCGGCGCTGACACACCCGAACATCACCACCGACTATTCCGAATCACTCATCGAGCTGGTCACCCCGGCCTTTGCCGACAACGGCACGCTCATGAGCTATCTCAATGACCTGCATCGCTTCGTCTATGCCCACCTCGGGGAGGAGCTGCTCTGGGCACCTTCCATGCCCTGCGAGCTCTCGAGCGATGCCGAGATTCCGATCGCACGCTATGGCAGCTCGCACGCCGGCCGCATCAAGTCAATCTATCGCCATGGTCTGCTGATCCGCTATGGCGGCATGATGCAGGCGATCTCGGGCGTGCACTTCAACTATTCGCTGCCGCGCGCGTTCTGGCCGCTATACGCGGAGCTGTGCCAGTCGAAGCAGACCGGACAGCCGTTCATCTCCGAGCGCTACTTCGATCTGCTGCGCAACTACCGCCGCCATGGCTGGCTGGTGTCCTACCTGTTCGGCGCCTCGCCCGCCCTGTGTCGCTCCTTCCTGCAGGGCGAGGCCGATGCTCAGCTGCGTGCACTCGATCCCGAGACGCTGGTGGGACCCTCGGCGACGTCGCTGCGCATGAGCGACCTGGGTTACCGCAATCGCAGCCAATCGGCCGTCTCGGCTTCGGTCAACAGCCTGGAGGAGTACGTGCGCGATCTGCGCCACGCGGTGCATCAGCCGCATGCGCCCTACGTGGCGCTCGGCGTGAAGGTCGGCGATGACTATCGCCAGCTCTCGGGCAACCTGTTGCAGATCGAAAACGAGTACTACAGCTATATCCGTCCCAAACGCACCATTCAGGCCGGCGAGCGCACCGTTCATGCCCTGGTACGGGGAGGCGTGGAGTATGTGGAGGTGCGGGCATTGGACAACAGCGCCTTCGATCCGGTGGGAGTCAATCCGCGCAAGCTGCATTTCCTCGAGGCGTTCCTGCAGATGCTGCTGCTGAAGGACAGCCCGCCGATCGATGCGAGCGAGGAGGAGGGCATCGATCGCAATCACCTGCGTGTGGCGCGTGAAGGCCGCTACGCAGGCCTGACGCTCGAGCGTAACGGAAGAGCCGTCGCCCTGACCGACTGGGCAGCGGAGCTGCTCGACGGCATGTTGCCCGTGTGTGAGTGGCTGGATGCAGCGGCGACGCCGGGCGCGGGGGCGGGGGCGGGGGCCTATATGCACTCGCTGCGCGATCAGTTCGCCAAGCTGCAGGAGCCGGAGCGCACCCCCTCGGCGCGCCTGCTGGCCGAGCTCGAGCAGCGCGGGGAAAGCTTCGCGGCCCTGGCGCTGCGCTTCTCGCGCGAGCATCGCGAGCAGCTCATTGCCTCGGGTCCGGAGCAGCCCGAACGCCTCAGTGAGCTGAGCGTGGAGGCTGAGGAGTCGCTGCGGGCGCTCGCGCAGCTTGAGGCACGCCAGCGCAGCGGTTTCGATGCCTACCTGGCGCAATACCTGTCGGACTGAGAACCGGGTCGGGGGGGCCGCGGCGGCGGGCGCTCCGGGCAGTCTGTCCGCCGAGGAGCTCCAAAGCCTTTCCTCAGAAAGAAAACTGATGACATTTTTCAACAGAAAGACAAAAGATGTCCTCGGCCGGACCGAGGGTATGCAAGGCTGCTGGCTTTCCGCGCGCCCCCGGACTGCACCAATAGCGGGCGAGCTGACAGCCGGCGCGCCGGATTGGTGCCAGCTCGGGGCGGCGATCGGGAGTTTTGCGGCGATTGCCGCGTTTGCGCTGTGGCATGAAAGGTGCACCTGTCCCACGCGCCCTCGCACAGGCCGCTCGATCAGAAGAACGCAGACGGGAGTTATTGCATGAAATTGGTTACTGCCATCATCAAACCTTTCAAGCTCGATGACGTTCGCGCGGCTCTCTCGGAGATCGGCGTTTCGGGCATGACCGTCACGGAGGTCAAGGGATTCGGCCGGCAACGCGGCCATACCGAACTCTACCGCGGCGCTGAATACGTGGTGGACTTCGTCCCCAAGACTCGCGTGGAGGTGGCGGTGAGGGCCGATCTGGTTGACCAAGTCATCGAGGCTATCGTCAAGGCGGCCAAGACGGGCAAGGTCGGCGACGGCAAGATATTCATCACTGACATCGGGCGCGCAATCCGCATCCGCACCGGGGAAACGGACGACGCAGCTCTCTGAGCACAGCGTGCGCAGAGCAGCCGCGCTTTGAGAGCGCGGTGCTGGGGCGCGCGGCGGCTCAGCCGTCGACGGGCGCGTTGAGCGGTGTACGGCTGATGCCGAGCGCGCCGCTGCGCACGACCTCGATGAGCTCGGCGTGTCTGGCGAGCTCGGCCATGAGCGCTGTGATCTCCGCCTCGCTGCCGAGCAGCTCGACGATGAAGGCACCGCTGGCTGGCTGCAGCACGCGACCGCCGCTGCGCGCAATGTAGCCGCGGACACGGTCGCGCCGCTCCGGATCCACACGGAGCTTGAGCAACACCAGCTCGCGCTCGATGTGCTCGCCGCCGGTCATGTCCTCGACACTGACGACGTCGATCAACTTCTTGAGCTGGTTGGCAATCTGATGAATCACGGCGTCCGAGCCGCTGGTTACCAGGGTCAGTCGTGACAGGGCCGGATCGTCGGTCGGCGCCACCGACAGCGACTCGATGTTGTAGCCACGGCTGGAGAATAGCCCGGCGACCCGTGTCAGGGCGCCGGCTTCGTTCTGCAACAGGATCCCGATGATGTGTCGCATGGCAGGACCGTCCAGCATAGCCAATCGGGGGCGGCCTCGGCTATTCTGACTGGCCCAGAGCGCTCCTGCCGGCACGTACCGGCCCCACGGCCCATGACGGAAACCGCCCGCAAGCCCCTCGCTGCCCACCCCCTGGCAGGCCAGCCCATGACCGGCGCTGACGCGGTGGTCCAGGTCCTCGCCGATGAGGGCGTCGGTGCCATCTTCGGTTACAGCGGCGGGGCAATCCTGCCCACCTACGATGCCATCTTCACCTTCAACGAGCGACAGAGGGAGATTGGCGGTCCGCAGGTTCCGCTGATCGTCCCCGCCAACGAGCAGGGCGCGGGCTTCATGGCAGCCGGCTACGCGCGCTCGAGCGGCCGGGTGGGAGTATGCCTGGTGACCTCTGGGCCCGGCGCCACCAATACCGTCACGCCGGTGCGCGATTGCATGGCCGACTCGGTGCCGATCATCGTGATCTGCGGTCAGGTCGGCCGCGCAGCCATCGGCACCGACGCCTTCCAGGAGGCGCCTGTCGCTGCGCTGATGAGCGCGGTCGCCAAGCACGTCTTCCTCATCACCGACCCGGCGCGCCTGGAGGCGACGGTGCGCACGGCATTCGAGGTGGCGCGCACCGGCCGCCCCGGACCGGTGGTTATCGACCTGCCCAAGGACGTGCAGAACGCCAACGTGATCTTTCAGGGCGAGGGCCAGCTGCCGGTGAGCGGCTATCGCGCCCGGCTCGCCGAGCTGACCGCCAGTCGCGTCGATGAGCCGAGCGCTGCGCAATTCCTGCATCTGCTCTCCGAGTCGCGCCGCCCGCTGATCTATGCCGGCGGCGGCGTCATCAACGGAGCCGCATCCGCGGCGCTTACCGAACTGGCGCGCGGTCTGGGCATCCCCGTCGTCACGACCCTCATGGGCATCGGCGCTTTCGACACGTCCGATGCGCTCTGCATGCGCATGCTGGGCATGCATGGCGCCGCGTTCGCCAACTACGCCGTGGAAGACTGCGACTTCCTGATCGCTGTGGGCGCGCGCTTCGACGACCGCGTGGCCGGCGATCCGCGCAAATTCGCGGCACGTGCGCGCCGTATCGCACACCTGGACGTCGATCCGGCGGAGATCAACAAGGTCAAGACCGTTCAGTGGAGCCACGTGGGCCTGCTGCCCGAGGCGTTGCGCACGCTGCTCGCGAGCGCGCGACGCAGCGGCTTTCACGCCGACTTCAGCGCCTGGCACGCCGAGCTCGCCGAGCTCAAGCGCCGCCATGCGATGAACTACGACCGCGCGAGCGAGCTGGTGCAGCCGCATTACGTGATCGAGGAGATCAACCGGCGCACGCGCGGGGAGGCGATCATCACCACCGGCGTCGGCCAGCATCAGATGTGGGCTGCGCAGATGTTCGACTTCCGTGCGCCGCGCCTGTGGCTGACCTCCGGCAGCATGGGCACCATGGGGTTTGGACTGCCGGCGGCCATCGGCGCCCAGGTGGCCAATCCGGGCCGCCTGGTGATCGATTTCGACGGGGATGCCAGCATCCGCATGAACGTCGGGGAGCTGGAGACCGTCACCACCTACGATCTGCCCATCAAGGTCATTGTGCTGAATAATTTCGGCGACGGCATGGTCAAGCAGTGGCAGAAGCTGTTCTTCAAGGGACGCCTGTCCGGCAGCGATAAGTCGCTGCACAAGAAGGACTTCATCCGCGCCGCCGCTGCCGACGGTTTTGCCTGGGCGAAGCGGCTGACCCGCAAGCAGGATGTGCCGGCCCTCATCGAGGAGTTCCTGGCCCATCCCGGACCGGCCTTCCTCGAGGTCATCATCGACCCGGATGCCGGCGTGTATCCGATGGTGGGGCCGGGCCTCGGCTACGATGCCATGATCACGGGAGATTTCATCGCCGCGCGCGAGCGCGACGTGACGCCGGGCGACATCGAGCCCTCGGCGATGTTCTGAACAGCACGCCCGCGCTCTGGCGCGGCTGCCGGCTCAGTAGCTCTCCTGGGTCGAGACGAGGAACTGCACCCGGCTGATGTCATAGCCATTGCGGTCGAGCGGTACGGCCGCGTCGATGTGGATGACGCTGCCGAAGGAGGAGCGCGCGTTGCCCAGCCGCAGCCCCACCCCTGCGTCCTTCAGCAATCCGAGGTTCGGGGTGCTGACCAGGGGTGAGCCCCAGGTGCGGCCCATGTCGAAGAAAGCGGCGGCCCCGAGGTTGACCAGCTGCAGCAGGAAATAGTTGGTATACAGCCGCTCCTCGACCGACAGCAACGCCGACTGGTTGCCGTTCTGAAAGCGCAGCGGATAACCGCGCAGGCCGTCATCTCCCCCAAGATCGAAGTAATGGTCGCCATCGAGGTTGTGACCGATGTTGGCAGCGAGGTTGATGAAAAAGCGCGTGTACTCGCTGGTGCGCAGGTAGTAGTTGCCGCTGCCGGTGACGATGGCATCGTGCAGGCTGCCATCCTCGAAGCGCGTGGCGAGCCGGCCGTTCAGGAACAGGTCCTGTTTTTTGCCGATTTCCCAGGCGTCGGCGAGTTCCGAATCCACCAGCAGCGAACTGCGGTCCGAGCCGTAGATCGGTGACGCGAACCCCACGCCGACGCTGGCATCCAGTCCCAGGTGCACGTCCTCGGTCCGGGCGATCATCGCGAGGTTGCGCAACGTGACGTAGTTGTTCTGCGTCCATTGCATGCGCACGAACGGATAGGACAGATTCCGGTCCTGTGGCAATGCGGCCAGCAGCTCGTGACGTGGTGCCTGGCCGAAGCTGCTCTCATCCACGCGCCAGCCGACCAGCAGCCGATCAGTCCAATTGCTGTTGATCAGCAGCGAATCGCCTATGTAGAAATCTCCGGTGCGCCAGGCATTGTCATAGGAATCATAGGGGTGACCGAGCCGGTAGCGTTGCACGATGCTGTGGTCATTGCCTGCATCGATGCCGATGTCGTGTGGGGATTCGAGCGAGTAGAACGGATAGGAAACTCCCATGCCCCAGACGGTGCCGTCGGAATTATTCGCGTAGTTCAAGGCGTCGGTCCAGCGGGTGCCGCCGATGTTCGGATCCTGCCACTGCAGGTAAGTGGAGCTGCGATCGACGTTCTCGGAGTGACCGACCTGCACGTACTTGCCGGTGCCGAGGAAATTGGCGTCGGATACCTGGAAGCCGAAAGAATTCGCGCCGCCGGCGCGACTGAAGTTGACGCCCGGCTGCAGCGTCCAGACATCGTGTGTGATCACCTCGATATCGACCAGACCATCGTGGTAGGCGACGGGTCGGATGACCGGTTCGCGCAGGAAACTCGAGTTCAGGCGGATGTTGCGTGCCGACTCATCCAGCAGGCGGCGCGAAAAGAGATCGCCCGGCCCGAACAACAGCTGCGCGCGTACCGCCGAGGCACGCGTGGGTACGTGCAGGATATCGGCGGTGCGGAACAGCCAGTTGTTGTTGGACGGGTTGCTCAGGTCGAAAACCTGGATGATGTGGATCTCGACTTTGCCGATATGCGCATGCATCTTCTCCAGCTGCGCATCGCTCGGCAGCGGAGGAACCTTGCGCAAGGACGGCGGAATGGCGTGCGCCGGGGGTGGGTTGGTCGCAGGCGGGGACGGCGTGGGTTCAGGGCCCTGCGGCACCCGCCCGGCAGGGGCCGCCGCTACCACGGCCGTTACCGGTACGGCAAGCCAGAGCGCCAGCGAAAACGCGAGGATGAGGGCCCGATGCGTGCCGCAGATCAGGCGCATGGGCGACGGGAGGGGTAAGCGGGACATTGCCGGCATCGGAACATCGGCCTTGAGGCGGCGTCAACCGGCGTCATCCGATTATGGTATCGGCAGGCGCGCGCGCAGCGCGGCCGGATGTCGGAGTGGAGGAGTTGCCAGCGCCCGACAGTCGGACAGTGCGCGGGGTGTGGTCTGTGTCGCACGGCGTGCCGCGCGCTTGAGGAATAATCCCGTCTCGGTTGCATTCGCTTCCATGTACCCCAGGTAACATATCGCATGGTCACCGCCCGACGCGCCCTTCGTTCCGTTCCCACCGATGCACGCGTGCGCCGCGCCTACTTCGACTGTCGCTACGGCCAATTGCATATGCACTATGCGATTCCCGGCGGCGGCGGTTTCGATGAGGCCACCCCGCTGCTGTGTCTGCCCGGCCATCCCGGCTCCGGGCGCTTCTTCGTGCCGCTGCTGACGTCGCTCGGGCGCGACCGGTCGGCCTACGCGCCCGACCTGCCCGCCTGCGGCGAATCCGACCCGGTCGAGGGCCATGTCGAGCATGCCGATGCGGCACAGGCACTGTACGACTTTCTGGATTCAATGCATCTGAGACAGGTGGATCTGCTGGCGCACGCTGAAGGTGTGGCCGTGGCGCTCTCGATGCTCGAGCTGCGCCCCGCGCACATTGGCCGCCTGGTGCTCTCCCCGCCAAGCGAGGCGCTGCACGCCCAGGTTCGGAGCCTGCGCCATGCGACGCTGCTCATCGACCTGGCCGCCGGGCAGAACGGCGCCCGCAGCGGTGCGCCACTGCAGGAGCAGGCGGCCCAGTTGCGTGAGTTCCTCGGACTGCCCTGACCGGCGCGCACAGAATGCCGTAAGCTCTCCGCCGCTGCATCCGCAGCGAGGCGCGGGGAGCCGATGTACGAGGATTATCTGCAGCGCGTGCTCAAGGCACGCGTCTACGACGTAGCCATCGAATCGCCGCTCGAGGAGGCACCGCGCCTCTCACGTCGCCTGGGCCAGAACGTGCTGCTCAAGCGCGAGGATCTGCAACCGGTGTTTTCGTTCAAGCTGCGCGGGGCCTATAACAAGATCGCGCATCTCTCGCCCGCCATCGCCGCACGCGGGGTGGTGTGCGCCTCGGCCGGCAACCACGCTCAGGGGGTCGCCCTGGCGGCGCAGCGCCGCGGTGTTCCCGCACTGATCGTCATGCCGCAGACGACGCCGTCGATCAAGGTTCAGGCGGTGATGGATCTGGGGGCAGAGGCGGTGCTGTACGGAGACGTCTATGACGCGGCGTACGAACATGCTCTGACGCTCGCGCGCGAGCGGCATCTGATCTTCGTGCACCCCTTCGACGATCCGGACGTCATTGCCGGGCAGGGCACCGTCGGCATGGAGATCCTGCGCCAGGCGCGCGCTGACCTCGACGCGATCTTCGTTCCCATCGGCGGCGGCGGCCTCATCAGCGGCATCGGTGCGTACGTCAAGGCGCTGTATCCGCGCGTCAGGATAATCGGCGTGCAACCCGAGGATGCGGCAGCAATGCACGAGTCGCGCAGTGCTGGCAGGCGTGTGACGCTCGAGCGTGTGGGCATGTTTGCCGATGGCGTGGCGGTACGACGGGTCGGGGAGGAAACCTTCGAGCTGGTGCGGCGCTTCGTCGATGAGATACTGCTGGTGAGCACCGATGAGATCTGCGCGGCGATCCAGGACGTCTTCGAGGATACCCGCTCGATCCTCGAGCCCGCCGGCGCCCTGGCCGTGGCCGGCATCAAGCGCTATGTGGCCCGCGGCGCTCCCGCCGGCCAGCATCTGGTGGCCGTCAACAGCGGTGCCAACCTCAATTTCGATCGGCTGCGACACGTGGCCGAGCGCGCCGACCTCGGTGCCGAGCGCGAGGCGCTGCTCGCGGTGGAAATTCCCGAACGCCCGGGCAGCTTTCTGCAGTTCTGCGAGGCCCTCGGTCAGCGCAGTATCACCGAGTTCAATTATCGCTATCAGGGCAGCGAGCGCGCGCGTGTGTTCGTCGGGTTCGCCACCGGTCACGGCCACGGCGAAGCCGATGCCGTGATTGCGCAGCTGCGTGAGGCTGGCTACAGCGTGGCCGACATGCGCGGCAACGAGATGGCCAAGCTGCACGTGCGCTACATGATCGGCGGCCGCGCCCTCGGCCCCGCCGAGGGGACCCACGAGCTGTTGTACCGCTTCGAGTTTCCCGAGCGTCCCGGAGCACTGCTGCGCTTCCTGACTGCCATCGGCAGCGCCTGGAACATCAGCCTGTTTCACTACCGCAACCATGGCTCCGACTACGGGCGCGTTCTGGCCGGTATCCAGGTGCCCACGGGCGAGCGTGAAGAGTTTCTGCGGCATCTGCAGGAGCTGCACTACCCGTACACCGATGAGAGCGGCAACGCAGCCTACCGACTGTTCCTAGGTGCCTGAGCCGGCCGGATGAGCCAGCGCTTCCCAGCGCTAGCGGTCCTGCGGCATGGGGCCTACGCGCGTTTTGCGCTCTGCCGCTTCGTCACGACGCTGTCCTGGCAGATGCTGGGTGTGGCAGTCGGCTGGCGCGTCTATGCGCTGACGCACGACGCGCTGTCACTCGGTCTGGTGGGGCTGTCGGAATTCGTCCCGTTTACCTGTCTGGTACTGGTCGGTGGCCACATTGCCGATCGCATCGCGCGCCAGCGCGTGCTGCAGGTCACCTGGAGCATCGAGGCCGTCTGCATCGGAGCGCTCGTGGCCTGGTCGGCACTGGGTCTGACGGCGGTCTGGCCCATCTATCTGGCCGTCGGCGTCTTTGGCGGAACGCGTGCGTTCTGGGCGCCGGCCATGCAGGCAATGGTCCCCAATCTCGTGCCGCGCGAGGAGTTCCCGCGCGCGCTCTCACTGAACTCGACCTTGTTTCAAGCGGCCGTCATCACGGGACCTGCACTGGGGGGCGTGCTGTATCTGCTCGGCCCCGTGGTGGTGTTTGGCGCCTGTCTGGCGCTGTTCCTGGTGACGGTCGCGCTGTCTTTCTCGCTGAGACCGCACCTAGCGCAGATGCCCGAGGCGGGCGCGGCCGCCAATGCGAGCGACGCCATGGGCGGCAGCGCTGCACAGGTCGCCGCGGCCTACGAGTCGCGCGGTCATGTGCTGCTCGAGGGTCTGCGCTACGTCATGCGCCAGCGCGTCGTGCTCGGTGTCATCTCGCTGGACCTGTTCGCGGTCCTGTTCGGCGGCGCCACGGCACTGCTGCCGATCTTCGCCGGCGATGTCCTGCATATCGGCCCTGCCGGGTTGGGGCTGCTGCGTAGCGCCCCGGGCGTGGGTGCGGCGCTGACGGCGGGCCTTCTGACGCTGCGCCCGATCGATCGACGGGCCGGTCCCTACATGTTTGCCGGCGTGGCGGCCTTCGGGCTCTGTACGCTGGTATTCGGCGCGTCACGCAGCTTCCCGCTCTCGCTGGGCGCGCTGTTCGTGCTCGGTTGCGGCGACATGGTCAGCGTCTACGTGCGAGGAATCCTCGTGCAGCTCAACACCCCGGATGCAATCCGCGGGCGTGTCAGCGCCATCAACTCGATGTTCATCGGCGCCTCCAACGAGCTGGGCGAATTCGAGTCCGGAATCACCGCGCGCTGGATGGGTGCCGTGCGGGCGACGCTGCTCGGCGGGGCGCTGACGCTGCTGGTGGTTGGCAGCTGGATGGGGTTGTTCCCCCAGCTGCGACGCCTGGATCACCTGCGCTGAGATTCGCGGCCAGCACGGTTAGGGCGCCGGGGGCTTCACAGTGCCGCACTCGGCGCCAAGGTACTTCATCTCGGTGCGGTCATGTACCGCGTAGTGGGTATTGCGGTTGGTCGTGGCGGTGAAGTCGGTCAGGGTCAGGATGTGGCCGAGCAAGGTGCGGTGCGACTCGCCCTTGCCGGTGAGGTTGGTGCCGCTGCTGCCGCAGCTGAAGGAAAAACTCGTGCGCTTGCCGTCATGCTGGACGTCCTTGGGGCGGCAGCTCGCCTTCGCATCCAGGACAGGGGCGTCCAACCGTACCAGCGCCGGAGTGAGGCAGATGCGGTAGCTCGAGCTGGCTCCTTCATTGGCGCCGGATTCGTTGATGGCCGCTTCCGATTGCATGCGCATGGCATAGGGCAGCGTGCAATTGGGCATCGCGCCGGTGTTCTGGCTATTCGCAGTTTGCATCCGCAAGGCGAAAGAGCCGTTTCCAGAGTTGCCGCCGTTGGCGCATCCGGATTGGGCAAGGGCCGTATTCGCGCGATCCAGAGCCAGAGTGGCCGGATCCACCGAGGCGAGCAGCCGCGCAAACAGGTCCTGATCATCCAGGACCTGCCGACCGTTCAGACTCTGATAGGTCAGTTCAACCTGCCAGAGCCCCGGCTTCAGGCCGAGTGTGCCGCTTGCCCCTGCTGAATTGGCGGCCATCACCTGTGGGCTCGTGAGTAGTGCCGCCGCGGCGATCAGCCAGATCCAGGAGAATGCCGGCGGCCGCCGGCATGCTGAGGGTTCCGCAATCGCTTCAAATCGGGTGCTGGTGTCGTTCATTGCCCCGCTCCTGCTGCACACTACATACCAATGCGGCTCGACTCGATCACTTGATG
>DATJUN010000040.1:0-15561 GCA_035502275.1 Steroidobacteraceae bacterium | reverse complement strand
GACACGGGGTCATGGGGCAGGGGGTGATCCGGTGGCTGCACGCCGGGTGCGACGTGCTGCACCTGCTGGCCGCGGGCCTGTGGATCGGTGCGCTCGTCGCATTGAGCGCGCAGGCGCTGCGCTGCCTGCCCGACGACCTGCGGGGCACACGCAATCTGGCGTGGCAGCTGGCCCGCTTCTCGCGGCTCGGTCCGGCAATCGTAGGCGTGCTGGCAGCCACAGGTGTCGTCAACAGTGCGCTGCTGCTGGGGCGCGATCCCTGGCATGCGCTGACGGGCATTCCCTACGGGAAGGTATTGCTCGCGAAGCTCACGCTGTTCGCGCTCATGCTGGCGCTCGCCGCCATCAACCGGGTGCGGCTGACGCCGGCACTGCAATTCGGCGCCACGGGCCCGCGCGCGACGTCTGGCCACAGGGACACGCTGCGACAGCTGCGCGTGGCGCTGCTGGCGGAGAGTAGCCTCGGGTTGCTGGTGCTCGCGGCGGTGGCGGTACTGGGCACGCTCGCGCCGCCCGCCTCGGGCTGAGCCCAGGGGCCGGGTGACTGCGCCTGCCTCCGCGGCGCAGCTGCGATGCTCAGAACGCCGCGTCGAAGCGGATTTCTCCCTGGACGGCGACCTGATAGGCCGACACACGCCGCTCGAAGAAATTGGTCAGCTCCTGCACATCCTGCAGCGCCATGAAGGAAAAGGGATTGGTGGCGCCGAAACGCATGGGCAGGCCCAGCATGGCCAGGCGCTGATCGGCCACGTATTCGAGATACTGCCGCATCCCGCTGCGCGTGAGGCCCACCACTCCACCGGAGAGCACATCCGCGGCGAACTGCGATTCGCACTCGACGGCGTCCTCGATCATCTGCGTCACCTGCCGGGCCCACTCGCTGTCGAACAGATGCGGTTCCTCCCGGCGCACGGTATCGATGATGCTGAAGGCAAAGGCCATGTGTGCGCTCTCATCGCGGAATACCCAGTTGGTGCCCGCCGCCAGTCCCGGCAGCAGGCCGCGGGAGCGCAGAAAGTAGACATAGGCAAAGGCGCCGAAGAAGAACAGGCCCTCGATGCAGCTGGCAAAGCAGGTCAGATTGAGCAGGAAGCTGCGCTTGTCGGCGTCGTCGCGGATGCGATCCAGGGAAAACACCGCGTCCGACCAGCGCTGGCAGAACTGCGCCTTGGCCCGGATGGACGGAATCGTCGCAATCGCCGCAAAGGCCTGCGCGCGCGCCGCCGGATCGGGCAGATAGTTGTCGAGCAGCGTCAGATAGAATTGAATGTGCAGGGCTTCCTCGAACAGTTGCCGCGACAGATACATGCGCGCCTCCGGAGCATTGAGGTGGCGGTACAGACTGATGACGAGGTTGTTCGAGACGATGCTGTCGCCGGTGGCGAAGAAGGCCACCAGCCGCTGGATCAGGTGCCGGTCCGCCGCCGTCATGCGCTGACGCAGGTGGCCGAGATCGATCTGGAAATCGATCTCCTCCACCGACCAGGTGTTGCGGATGGCCGCGCGATACATCTCGTAGAATTGCGGGTAGCGCATCGGCCGCAGCGTCAGATCGTAGCCAGCAGCGAGCAGCCGCGACTCGCCGCCCACGCCGTTCGATGCGTCGGCGTCCGGTCGCTGCGGCAGCGCTGCCGTGACGACGGCGCTCACTGGCAGGCCTCGCAGGTTTCGGGATTCTCGAGCGCACAGGCGAGGGCGCCGGCGTCGGGCGGCCTGGCCGCCACGGTGGTCTTGGCGATCTGCGTGGCGGGCCTGGATCGCAGGTAGTACGTGGTCTTGAGGCCCTTCTTCCAGGCGTACATGTACATGCTCGACAGCACACCGATATCGGGGCTCGCGGCGAACAGGTTGAGCGACTGGCTCTGGTCGATGAAGGCGCCGCGGCCGGCCGCCATGTCGATGAGCGCGCGCATCGGCAGTTCCCAGGCCGTTCGATAGAGCGTACGCAGCTCCTGCGGCAGCTCGCTGATGGCCTGCACGGAACCGTCGGCGAGCCGAATCGCGCTGCGTATCTGCTCGGTCCAGAGTCCCAGCTGCCGCAGTTCCTCCACCAGGTAGCGGTTGAGCTGCAGAAAGTCGCCCGAGAGCGTTTCGCGCTTGAACAGGTTCGAAACCTGGGGCTCGATGCATTCATAGCATCCGGCGATCGAGGCGATGGTGGCGGTGGGCGCAACGGCAACCAGCAGGCTGTTGCGCAGACCATGGGCCTTGATGTCCTGGCGCAACTCTTCCCAGGCATGGCCCGGGGAGGGCGTCACGCCCCAGGCATCGAACTGCAGTTCTCCCCGGGCTGCGCGGGTCTCGGGAAAGGACTCGTGAGGTCCGAGCTCGCGTGCGAGCTCCATCGATGTGCGCAGCGCATGAAAATAAATCGTCTCGGCGATGTGGTTGGACAGCTCCTGTGCGGCGTGACTGTCGAAGGCAAGCCGCAGCCGGAAGAACACATCCTGCAGCCCCATGACGCCGAGTCCGACCGGGCGCCAGCGCAGGTTCGAGGCACGCGCACTGCCGATCGGATAGAAGTTGAGATCAATGACACGATCGAGCTGGCGGATTGCTGCCGAAACCGTGTACCCGAGCTTGTCGAAGTCGAAGCCCCGCGGGTCGACGTGGCGCGCGAGATTGATCGAACCGAGGTTGCAGACGGCGGTCTCGCCGGGACCGGTGACCTCGAGGATTTCCGTGCAGAGATTGGACAGATGCACGGTATGCCCGGGAGTGGCGGTCTGGTTGCAGGCGCGGTTGGACTTGTCCTTGAACGTCATCCAGCCATTTCCGGTGTGGGCCAGCACGCGCATCATGCGGGCATAGAGCTCACGCGCCTTGAGGGTCTTCCTGGCGAGGCCTTGGGCTTCGGCCTGTGCATAGGCGTCGTCGAAGGCATCGCCGAACAGGTCCGGCAGCTCTGGCACGTCGCTGGGATCGAACAGGGACCATTGCTGATCGCGCTCAACCCGCTGCATGAACAGATCCGGAATCCAGTTGGCGATATTCAGATGGTGCGTGCGACGCGCTTCATCACCGGTGTTCTCGCGCAGCTCCAGGAAGGCCTCGATGTCCGCATGCCAGGGTTCCAGGTAGACGCAGGCCGCCCCCTTGCGCTTGCCGCCCTGGTTCACCGCCGCCACCGAGGAGTCCAGCGTCTTCAGCCAGGGCACCACGCCGTTCGACAGGCCGTTGGTGGAGCGGATCAGTGACCCCTCGGAGCGCACCCGATGCCAGGCGACACCGATGCCGCCGGAAAATTTCGACAGCAGGGCGATGTCCCGGTAGCGCTCATAGATGGAATCGAGCGAGTCCGCGGGCGAGTCGAGCAGGAAGCAGCTCGAGAGCTGTTCGTGGCGCGTGCCCGCATTGAACAGGGTCGGGGAGCTCGGAACGTAGTCGAGTGCGGAGAACAGTCCGTAGAGTTCGATCGCCTCGTGCACGCCCGTGCTCAGCGCGACTGCCGTGCGCATCCAGAAATACTGCGGGGTTTCCAGTACGTGGCGGCGGGTGGGGTGCTTGAGGAGGTAACGGTCGTAGAGCGTGCGCAGACCGAAGTATTCGAATTGCAGGGAACGCGTGGCATCGATGGCATCGTTGAGCTTGCGGGCGTTGCTCTCGGTGACGCCCAGCACACGCTCGTTGATCAATCCCACATCGAACGCCAGGCGGATCGACTGCGAGAAGGAGTGCACACCCTGCCCCTGTACCTCCTTGTCGATGTACGCCGATAGCAGGCGGGCGGCGAGCTGCGAGTACTGCGGCTCCTCTGCGATGAAGGACGCGGCCGTGCGGATCGAGAGCTCGTCCAGCTCGCGGGTGCTCGTGCCGTCATAGAGTCCGGCGATGGTCTTGAGCGCCACCCGCATCGGATCGGCGTCGTCCAGTCCCAGGCAGCAGCGGGTTACCGCGCGCACGATCTTGTTGACGTCGACCGCCTCGCGCTCGCCGTTGCGCTTGGTAACCGTCATTTGCGTGCGCGGCGCGGGCGATGGGGTAAGGCGAAAGGCAGCCTGCTGGGGCGCGTTGCCCGGATCCGATCCAGACGCGTAGCCGCCCGGCTGCGAGATGGGTGCGACATGAGTGGTCATTGGCGTTCCCCGATGGGAGCCCGTCGGGGATGGAAGACGGACGATGGCGTCACGTGCCTGTCCGGCAACACCATCGATCCGGCCGCTCCATCCGCGAGAGCCCGTTGGCCGTTCATTGCCGCCTCGATCCCGGCGCAATGGCCGCGGCAGGTCTTCGGGCTCGTGGGTCGTGAAGCGCCGGAGCGCCTCGCCTACTGGATGTCGCTTCCCAGGCCCGCATCAGGCCCAGTGCCAGGACATCGGTCGTACCCAGTTACCGCTGCGGGACAGCTCCGGAATGGCCTGAGGCGTCACCGGATTCCCTATTAAGCCTACCCCTTGGGTGAGGCACCGCTGGCGAACACAACATATGGTAGTCGTGCGTCGGATGTCAATACTTTGTGCACAGCGCGGACGGCGGCAGGCGTCTCCCGAACGGCGCGCCCACGCGCCTGCGAAAAGTCGGGTAGTGCTGCAAGGGATTGTGAGGAGGCGTGCGTATTACGTCGCAATCGAGCAGGTCCAACCCCCCCCGGAATCTGGCTCGAGTTTGGGGGCCCCATCCCCGGGGCCCTGTTTTTTTTGGCCATGACTGCGCATGACATGAACCTGCCCCTGGTCGAGCGACACCGGCTGCGATGAGCCGCAGCACTGCAGATCGCAGGGGCTCGCGTCTCTGGCTGGCGCTCGGTGTCTGGGTGGTCATGCTGCAGCTCGTCGGACTGCACCTGCATTTGTCTGTCGATGGCGTCGGTCCGCATCAGTCGCTGCACTGGGAGGGGTCGGATTTCGACGATGCGCTCCCTCATGAAGTGGTATCCCGGCACGATAGCGGTGTTTGCGTAGATTCCCCCTTCGCGACGCGGCAGCTCGTGGATGCGTTGGCGCTGCCGACGCTCGTACTGTGGCTGCTGACCGGCTGGCTGCGGCGCCCGTCAGCGATGCGATCGCCGCGGCTGCGGGCTGCCGCGGGACCCGCGTGCCCGATCTACCGTTTTCTGCCACCGGCACACGCACCTCCCTGCTGATCTCCCATGGGTGGCGCCCATCGGCGTCGCCCATCGCGCGTGGCGCGCAAGCGTCGCATCGATGCATCGGGAGAGCCCATGTCTGTTCACGTCTGTCGCGCAGCCGGCCGGCGCGTGCGCCGTCGCTGGCAACGCCGGCCACGACGAGTCCGGTTCAGCACGCTGCTGCTCCTCGCACTGCCAGCGCTGGGACGTGCTGATGCGCTGTCGAATGAGATCGACGTCTTCACGGGAAGCATCGCCGCGGCAGGTGCTTTCAACGTGACGCTGCATGACTACTACGTGGCCGATAGCCGCCGGACGGCAGAGTCTTCCGGCGGCCCGAAGCCCGATCACTCCCTGACCGGCGGTACCGAGTGGGCGTATGGGGCGGCGCCCTGGCTGGAGCTGGGCGTCTATGCGCCGATTTATACCCTGAGCGCGGGGGAGGGGTACTTCGATGGCGCGGAGATCCGAGCGATGCTTGTGACACCCGCCGGCGGGCGGCGTTTCCTGTACGGCCTGAACGTCGCGCTGGAGCTCAACTCGGCAGTCTGGGATCCGCACCGACGGTCGCTGGAGCTGCGGCCGGTGCTGAGCTGGCGCTATGGCCCCTGGCGGCTGAGCGCAAATCCGATCGTCGAGAGCGATCTGAATGGGCTCTCGGGGACGCAATTCAGTCCCGCCGAGCGACTCGATTACACCATGTCGCAATGCTGGCAGATCGGCCTCGAGGAATACGCCGAGGACACCGGTCCGATCCGCCGTCCGCGTCCCCTGCGTGCACAGAATCAGCGGCTGTTTGCGATTGCCGATGTCACCCGTGGTCACTGGACCATCGAGCCGGGGCTTGGCATAGGGCTGACGCAGGGCTCGGACCGCATGACGCTGAAGCTGCTGCTCTCGCGCGACTGGCCGTAGCGGCTGCGCAGCGCACTGAAGCAGCGAGTCAGGATGGACGGGCGCGCGCCGGCGGGCGCCGGCGCGCGCCCATGGCGGCGGCAACGTGCCGGATATCGCGCATCACCCGCAGGAGTGCGATCCAGACGCCGGTCACGCAGCCCGCCGTGACACCGCCCAATAGCAGCAGCACGACGATGTCCCACAGCGGTCGTTGCCGCAGCAGCGCGGTGAAGTCCATGTCGTGCAGTCCGGTACACAACCAGCGGTTCTCGCGCGCGGTCTCGTCCAGTGCATCCACGATGCGACCGGTGCTGGCATCGACATAAAACGTCACCGCCCCCGGCCCCGCAAGCTGATCGCGATAGACCGGCAGCGTCACCGGGTGCTGGTAACCCGCGTAGTAGTAGGCGTCGGGCCGATTCAGGCGTGTCAATTGGGCGATCGGCGGGCCGCCCAGCGCCGTGAGGGCCCGCTCGAGTTCGGACTGTGTCAGCGGCTGCGCGTTGCCCGTGGCATTCAGACGCCGACGGGTACCGTCGCGGGTCAATGCCATCACGAAGAGCCGACCGTCCAGTGGCGCTGCCTCGAGCTGCAAGGGGGCGGGCGCGATATCGGTGGCGCCGGAACCCTGGAGGACCGAGAGGAAGTGCTTGACGTCTGCGCCGTGAATCGTGCCGGCGAGGCGGGCGCGCTCGGCCAGTCCCACCGGCGTGTCAAGAAAGCCCCACGGGTTCATCGTGAAGAGCCCGCTGGCAACCCAGGTCAGTGTCAACAGGCCGAAGCACAGCCCAAGGACATGATGCCAGTAGAACCAGCCGCGGTACGGCGACCAGCGCCCGGTGGGGTAACGACGCCAGCGGGCAATGCCGATGTAGAGGCCCAGGGCGGTCAGAAAAGCGCGGCCAGGGAGGTGCAGACCACGATCTGGTCCCACAGCGCTCCGTTGCGGCGCAGGGCGAGTGGGTAGAGCCAGTGGGGCACTGCGCCGAGCCAGGACCAGAAGCGCGCGTGGTGCGTCGTCACCTGGACCGCCTCGCCGGTGCGAGCTGCCACGTACAGCTCGGTGCGCGCCGGATCGTCGAAGCCGATGTGGTACACCGGCCCGCGACGCGCCGCGCCCTCCACGGTCCATTGATCGTCGGCAATCAGCCCGAGATCTCTCGGCCGTCCCGCGAGTGCGTGGCCGCTCCCGTAGGCGGCAGCGACCTTCAGCGCGGTGATGGCGTCGATCGGGTCGAGGCGCTGCCCAGTCTGCAGATCGAGCAGGCGGGAGCGCCCGGTACGCTCCAGCGTGAGCAGCGCGGGACGGCCGGCCAGCATTTCCACCCGAAAGCCGGTGAGCGTCGTCGCGTCGGGCAGCGCCCGATCGAGCGTCTGTGCCGCCGGGCGCGCGCCCGCGGCGGCGTGCCACCGCAGAGGCTGCAGTCCCTGCAGCCGCTCCGGCTCCGTGAGGCGCGGGTAGCCCTGGTACATCATCACGAAGCCAGACAGGCACCACAGTACCATCAGCAGCCCGACGAGCACGCCGAGATAGCGGTGCACGAGCAGCAGAATGCGCATTCAATCCCGTCCCACCGGCGGCCGACGTCGCTGCCGCAGCGGGCTAGAAAAAGCGGTATTCGTAGCTGGCGGCAAAGGTCCTGGGCAGGCCGAGATTGACGTAAATATAGGGACTGCTGCAGTCATAGGGTCCGTCGGTCGGCACATCGGCACAGCCGTGGCCGGGACGGCCATACTGCCGGTCGAGCAGGTTGCGGATGCTGAAGTTGAGCTGCTGGTGGCGCTGGGCATCCACATAGTAGCGCGCGGACAGGTCCACCAGAGCGTAGCGGCCGTAATGGATCTGCTCGCCAAGTACAGGAGTGGTCGTGTCGCCGACGTAATTCACGGTCGCCGTGGCGCCGAAGGGCAGGGTGGCGGGGTGATAGTCCACGCCGGCCTTGAACAGGTCCCTGGGGACATCGGCGATCTGCTGGGCACTGTCCTCGGTCGAGTGACTGTAGGTGTAGTTGACGTTGGCGCTGAGGCTCGTGCCCAGCGCGGCCTCAATGAGGCCTTCGCCGCCCCGCACGCGCACGGTGCCCGGTACATTGCCGAACACGTCCTGCCCGGTGGTGGCGTCGTAGCTCGCGTAGTCGATGAGGTCATCGATGTCGCGCGCAAAGCCGGTGAGCTGCCAGTGAATCGCCGCGGCAGGCCCGAACCGTCCGCCGAACGAGAGGTTGAGGCTGCGGCTCTTCTCCGGCTTGAGATTGGGGTCGCCGCGCTCATCCTCGGGGTCGTTGGCGAAGAGTTCCTCGGCGTCGGGCAGACGGAAATTGGTGCCGGCCTCGCCCTTGAGGTAGAGATCGGCAGGCAGCGCGTACAGGCCGCTCAGATTCCAGATGGTCGCCTGTTCGCCGACGCTCGGGCTGTTGTAGCGCAGGCCACCCGCCAGCGTCAGATGTGGCACCAGCGCCGGTGTCAGGCGCAGTTGCGCGAAGCCTGCCTGTGTCTGCTCATCGTGCTGGGTGATCACCAGCACCTCATCGCGGCCGCCGTAGCGCTGCAGGTCGTAGCCGAAATAGAGCTGCAGACCGGGGGTGAGATCGAACTTGCCCAGCGCGTTCACGCCGTAGTCCTTGTAGCCCCAGAAAGCGCCCTGGTAGAGATCGTCGAGTATGCCCGGCGTCGCCAGATCGTTGTAGAAGGTATCGTAGGTGGTGTGCCAGTTGTGATAGTAGCTCTTGATGAACAGGCCCAGCCGATCGCTCGCCTGGATGTCGAGCTTGAGCGAGGCCAGGTCCTCCCGGCGAGCATTGACGTCGCGCGCGACGCGGTACGGCAGGGCGTAATCCAGGTCTGCGTCGGTGTGCTGCCAGGAGGCTTCCAGGCGCACGCGCGGGCTGAAGTCCACGCCGTACTTGCCACCCAGGGTCGTGACGTCGTAGCCGCGATCGCGCTGCGTGGAGCTGGGTTGATAATCCTGGGTGCGGAATGACTGGTAGCCGCTCGATTTGTCCGCCGAGCCATACAGCACGAGCTGGCCGATGCCCACGCCGTCGGCGAAGTTGAAGTCGAGGTGGCGCGAGTTGTTGGTATCGGCGGAGAGCGTGGCCGCGCCGTTGGCACTGTTCGAGAAGGGCTTGGTGACGATGTTGACCGCGCCGGCCACCGCCTGGGTGCCATAAAACAGCGCCTGGCCGCCCTGCAGCACTTCCAGGTGATCGACGATACCGCTGGGCAGGGTGTCAAGCGGTGTGGTGCCGGAGTAGAGGCGGTTGTTGATCCTCACGCCGTCCACGAGCCAGAGCACGTCTTCGGTCCGCGAGCCCAGCATGGAGATTTGCACGTAATCGAACGGACCATTCTTTGGGATGATGAAGAGCCCCGGCGCGAGCGCCGCGAGTGCGCCGGCGACGTCCTGGTAGCCACCGTCGTGCACGGCCTGACCCTGCAGGGTATCGACCTCGACGCCCGCGGCGGCCAGGTCCTGAGGCAAATCCTGTTCGAGTCGCTGCGCGGTGACCTTCACCTCCTCCAGCGATGCCGCACCCGCCGCTTCATCCTGGGCGCAGGCCCGGGGTGCGCTGATGATCCAGGCCGTGGCCAACGCCAGCGCCGACAGTGCAGCCACGCGCAAATTGCTGATCCGCTCCATGGAAACTCCCTTGATTTCATCGTCGGCGCTTTCGATTGGGTCTGAGTGCGCCTTGGATGTCTCTACGCGGCAGGGACTTCGACCCCTCAGTCGATTGCAGCGCAGACGCGGCGGCTATGGCCATTGCGTTGGCGCGTTCACCCGGGCCGCCCCTCGGCGCACATCGCAATCAGGGCGAGGGACCCGGTGCCCAGCCCCGTACTGATTGTCGATGGCCACCGTTCGCCCGACCCCGGAAAGCCTGCCCGCTCGCGGCCGCGCGCCTGCCGGGCTGCCAGAGGGCGAAGCGGCGCCGTCCCTCGGCGCGTCGGCGCCGTGGGCGCAGGTGAGCCGACGGCTCAACGCCTGGGCAAGGGCGCTTTTTGTCTCGCTGGAAGTGATCGCGATCGCGTTGGGAGTGATGATCTACGCGGGCGATCCGTTTGGTTTCGTGCATCGACGGCTCGCGTTCTGGTCCCTGCTGCTCATGGCGGGGCTTGCCTGCATCGCCCGCGGCGTTGCCTGGCGGGTGCGGCACGTGCACTGGCTCTGTTCCGTCGAGGTGTTGATTCTGCTCGCCTATGCCACGCTCCTGACGCAATCGATGGGCGCATCCGACAGCCCATTCATTGCGCTGTACGCGATCACGTTGCTGGCTGCCGCCCTGGTATGGAAGCCCGTGTGGGTCGTGGCGATGGCGATCCTGATATGCGGATTCACGCTGATGCAGATGGGATTTCTGGACCTCATGGACGAGATGCCCCTGTTCGCCATCCTCATCGTGGTGCTGAATGCGCTGCTGCCCGCGGCCATCGCCGGGGTCATCGTCGCCGTGGTACGCCAGCTCGTCTGAGGGCGCAGAAGTAGGCGCAAAGCATGTCGGCCAGGGCGCCGGCGTAGCGGTTGATCTGCGCGGGCGTGCGCGGGGCTTCTGAGAAGCTCTTCCCCACCGCGCTCAAGGTGGTGAAGATCAGCTCGCCCGCCAGTTCGCGCGTCTGCGCGATGGCTCTGGGCAGCGCTTTGCGCATGAAAGTCTCGATGGCGCGATCGGCCGCGGCTCTCGATGCGATCGCCTCGGGCGCATGGCGATAGAGTGGCGCGGCGTCGGCGAGCGCCACGCGCACCAGCGCCTCTTCGCATTCCGAGCGCAGGAAGACGTGCACCAGCGTGCGCAGACGTTGCAGGGGCGGCCTGCGGCCGTCCTCGAGAATGGCGCGCAGCAGCTCGCCGGTCTGCCGCCACTCATCGCTCTGCAGACGGAAGAGAATCGCGGCCTTGTTGGGGAAGTACTGATACACCGAGCCGACGCTTACGCCGGCTTTCTCGGCCACCCGAGCGACGGTGAAGCGCTGCGCGCCTTCCCTGGCCAAAACCTGAATGGAGGCCTGCAGTATCGCGGCCACCAGCCCGCTTGAGCGGGCCTGCTGCGGTAATTTTCTGGGGGAAATCTGCGGACTTTGGCGACGACTCATGGGGCTGCTGCCGGTTCGGAAGGGATGCGAATAGCGAATGTGACAGATACATCGTATTCTTCAATGCGACGAATCCATCGCATCATAGCCCGGCGCCCCAGGGCGCTCAATTGCCGACGGAGACCCACATGAGTACGCTGACTGATGCACCGCTCGCGCCGCTGCTGGATCGACTTTTCCGGGAGGCGCAGGCCGTGACGAGCCCCGCCTTGACGCAGCTTTCCGACGATGAACGCAGACGCCTGATGCTCAGCAGGACGGGGTACCGGGAATTCTATGGACGCCTGAAGGATCTGTGGCTTCCGGTCTCACGCGAGACGGGAGTACTGCTGTATATGCTGGCGCGGAGCATGCAAGCTCGGACGATCATCGAGTTCGGCACCTCGTTCGGCATCTCCACGCTGTACCTGGCCGCGGCGCTGCGCGACAACGGCGGCGGGCGCATCATTACCTGCGAGTTCGAAGCATCGAAGCTGGTGCGCGCGCGTGAGCACCTCTGCGCGGCCGGATTGGAAGACCTCGTGGAATTCAGGGCAGGCGATGCGCTCGAGACGCTCAGCGTCGATCTTCCCGGGACGATCGATCTGCTGCTGCTCGACGGCGCCAAGGCACTCTACCCCGACATCCTCGCCCTGGTCGAAAGCCGATTGCGGCCCGGCGCCCTCATCGTCGCCGACAATGCCGACTACAGCCCCGATTATCTGGCGTACGTCCGTGCGCCCGCGGGGGGCTATCTGTCCACGCCGGTCGGCGATGACGTCGAGTTGTCGCTGCGGGCTTGATCTGTCTGGTTGACGGCTTCGTCTTGACGGCCTCGTCCGAGGCCTGGCCAGGTCATCTGCGGACTGACACGATGTGACTGCCGGAGCACGCTGCAGGCGTTCCTCTGGCAAATGGACGCGCGGTGACTCCTCCCTGGCTGCATGATATGTCGGTTTCTTACCTGGCTCTGAGCGGACTGTGCGCGCTGCTGATCGCCCGCGACCTGCTGCGTCATCCGCAGAACATGTGGATCATGAACCTGGTCTGGCCGATCAGCACGCTGTTCGGATCATTGGTGGTCGTTCGCCAGTACTTCGTCTACGGCCGGCTCGCGTCACGTGAGGCGGTGCGGGCGGCGATGCAGCGGCATGAAGATCCGCCGAGCAAGCGTCTGACGCCTTTTCCGATGAAGGTTGCAGCAGGGACCCTGCATTGCGGCAGCGGCTGCACGCTCGGGGATATCTGCGCTGAGTGGCTGGTGTTCTCGGTGCCAGCTCTCGCCGCCGCGTTCGGATTCGGGCACCTGTTTGCGCAGCGGATGTTTGCCGCATGGATCGTCGATTACATCCTCGCCTATGCGTTCGGCATCGTGTTCCAGTATTTCACCATCGCGCCCATGCGCGGGCTGTCGTTCGGCCAAGGCCTGATTGCCGCGATCAAAGCCGACACGCTGTCCCTGACCGCATGGCAGATCGGGATGTATGGCTTCATGGCCATTGCCAATTTCCTCGTTTTCCAGCGAGTGTTCGGCCATCGGCTGCAGGTCGACACGGTTGAATTCTGGTTCATGATGCAGATTGCGATGATTGCCGGATTCGGCACCGCGTATCCGGTGAACTGGTGGCTCCTGCGTCGCGGGCTGAAGGAGGCCATGTAGCCGGAGCCGGTGCCTCTCACATCGGTGCGCGTGTCAAAGCCACGCTCTGATTCCCAGAACGAAGTTCAGGGAGGAGACATCGTCAGCCTCGGCCCGGGTGAAGACTGCGGTCCTGCCGACTTCGCGTTGCCAGGAGACGCCGATATAGGGCGCGAACTCGCGGCGTATCTCGTAGCGCAGACGCAGACCGAGTTCCGCATCGGACAGGCCTGATCCGATGTGATCCTGCGGCACGTCCTGGGCGGCGAAGTTCAGCTCGACACGCGGCTGCAGGATCAGGCGCTGTGTGAGGTTCTGATCGTAGTAGCCCTCCAGACGTGCCAGCAGATCCCCCCTGTCTGACAGAAAAAGCGCGCCCTCCACTTCGAACCAGTAAGGCGCCAGTCCCTCGAAACCCAGCGCGCCGTAGGTCCGCTGCGGGGTCGGCTCGATAGATTGGCGCAGGCCGGCCTGAAGGTTGAAATACGGACCGACGGCACGCGAATAGAGGGCCTGCACGTCCGTGTCGCCGACGCCCTGCCCGGAGGCGCCATCGCCCTCCGACTTCACCACCAGGCGGTTGATATCGCCACCGAACCAGCCCTCGCCATCCCAGCGATAGCCCGGATGGCTGTCGCCGAGCTGAAGCTCGGCGAGGTTCAGCATGATCTGGGAGAAGTGCTGGCCACCATTATCCTGAGAAAAAGCTGCTTCGGAGGCGGCCATCGCGGCCGCGCCAAAAGAGCGCTCCGCATAATGGTCGGTCGGCGGCGGAGGGGCCGGTGCGTTGCCGGCCGCCGATGCCGTGCCGCTGGCCGCCGCGGCATCGGCTTGTTTGAGCATCGTCATGCCAGGCATGGTTGCTGCCGGGGTTGCCGGGGTCGATGGGTTCGACTTGGGCGGCGTGGCCTGCGTGGCGCCCGCGGCCGGCGGCGGCCTGCTCTTCTGCGCAGGTCCGGTGGCAGCCGGCTTCGTCATACCCGGCATGTTTGGATCCATCTCCTGCGCGAGACTGGCCGCGGCAATGGCCAGCAGTGCGCCCATGAGCGCAAGCCGTCGGATCATGCCGGCGTTTCCGTCACGGGCCGGATACTGACGATGCGCATCATGCCTGCGTGCATGTGGTAGAGCAGGTGGCAATGGAACGCCCAGTCGCCGAGCGCATTGGCGGTCAGATCGAAGGTGACGGTGCCACCCGGTTGCACCATGACCGTATGTTTGCGTGGCGCGTGGTCGGCGTGTCCGGTGACCAGTTCGTAGAAGTGGCCGTGTAGATGGATGGGATGGCCCATCATGGTGTCGTTGACGAGGGTGACACGGACGCGCTCATCCTGCCGGAATGGAAGCGGCGATCTGGCGTCGCTCAGCTTCACGCCATCGAAGGACCACATGTAACGTTCCATGTTTCCTGTCAGATGCACTGCCAGCGTGCGGGAGGGTGCCCGCAGATCGGGATTGCGGTTGAGCGCGACGAGATCGCGATAGACCAGCACGCGATGGCCGACGTCTTCGAGCCCCTGGCCGCGCTCGCCGGTGCGGTCCCTCGGCATGGGCGCGATGGTCTGCACGCCCGGGCCCATCCGGACCTGCGGCGCCTTGGACGCATCGCGCATGTTCATGTCCATGGCACCGCCGGACCTGGCATGCATTCCCGGCATTCCCGCCATATCGGGCATGTCCGGCATGTCTGGCATGTCGGCCATGGCGCCCTGATCCATGCCCTGCTTGCCGCCGCCTGCCATCGTCATCCCGGCCATGCCCATGTCCTGCAAGCTCGCCAGGGGGCGCTTGCGTAGCGGCGGTACCGGGGCGCTCAGGCCAAGCCGTGATGTCAGCGTGGCGCGTGCCATGCCCGAGCGATCCATTGCTTCGCCGACCAAGGTGTAGGCACCAGCCGGCGGGACGATGATCACGTCATAGGTCTCGGCCACGGCGACCTGGATCTCGTCGGTGTGCACGGGGCGCACGTCCTGGCCATCGGCCTGCACGACCGTCATGGGCAGGCCGGGAATGCGCACGTTGAAGGTCGTCATCGCCGAGGTGTTGATGAGGCGCAGGCGCACCCGCTCACCTGGCGCGAACAGGGCCGTCCAGTTGTCGGCAGGGCCGTGTCCGTTCACGAGGTAGCTATAGGTCGCGCCCGTCACGTCGGAGATGTCGGTCGGCGACATGCGCATCGCCGCCCAGCGTACCCGCTGGGCCAGCGACTGATCGCGGCCCTCGAGCAGGCCCACGAGGGTCTGCTTCTGATAATCGAAGTAATCCGGCTCGAGCTTCAGCCTGCGGAAGATCTCGTGCGGTGACATCGCGCTGTGATCGGAGAGCACGATCACGTGCTCGCGGTCATAGGCGACCGGGTCGGCCCCCGCGGGGTCGATCAGGATGGGGCCGTAGTGGCCCAGCTGCTCCTGCAGTCCGGTGTGACTGTGATACCAGTAGGTGCCCGCCTGCTTCAGTGGGAATTCGTAGAGGAAGGTCGAGTGAGCCGCAATGCCTGGAAAGCTCACGCCAGGCACGCCGTCCATGTCGGCCGGCACCAGGACGCCGTGCCAGTGAACCGAGCTGCTCTCATCCAGGTCGTTGGTGACGGCGAAGCGTACCGTCGTGCCCTCCCTGAGCCGCAGCAGCGGGCCGGGGACGGTGCCATTGATGCCGATCGCATGCGTTCGCCGCCCGTCGGCGACCAGTGTCTGGCGCGCAATGCGCAATGCGATGCGGGTGCCGGAGAGGGTCGGAAGCGGAGTGGTGATTCCCACCGAGACCGGCTGAGCCCAGGCAGGCAGCCAGGGGAGCAGCGTCAACCCGCTGCCGATTGCGGCTCCCTGAAGCACTCTTCGCCTGCTGATGTTGGCCATCCTGCAATCCTCCCGGCCGTCGCTGGAGCGCC
>DATJUN010000039.1:0-10678 GCA_035502275.1 Steroidobacteraceae bacterium | reverse complement strand
GATCGGCAACGCGATGCGCGGCGCACGGTGAGGGGAACCCTCGAAGCCGCTATGTGAGCATCCCTTTGGGGGATGATCTCCGATTCTAGACCGAGGCAGCCCCGCGACGGAACGATGTAATGCGGTAACCAACCCGCGGATTTCAGCGTGATCCATCGTCGCTTGAAAGTTGCCGCGCGTAGCGTTGCCCATCCGGTGTGCACAACGGCCTTTTACAAGGAAATCATATGCGTAAGATCGCAAGGCCTAACGCTGCCTCAGTTGACAAGCGGGGGCCATATCAGCGGCTCGGGAGCAGGGCGGTCATCGCTTATGATCGTGTTCGGTTCACTGCCGGAGGCGCCCCGGGCTGCATGTTCTTTGTCGTTGCAACGGTAGTGTTGACGCTGGTCAGCGCCTATGTGGGGCTGCGCCTGCTGCCGGCACTGGCGCTCGGTCACGCCGCCCTCGCCCTGGCCGTTGTGGTGCTGGCGCTGCCGCCGCTGCTGGCCGTGGGCGGCATGCTCGGGCGCCTGCTGACCCGAGCCGCATGGGCCCGGCGACTGACCTGGGCCGCCTCCCTGGCGCTCGGCTGGGTGTCAACGCTGGTCGTGCTGACGCTGCTGCGCGAGCTGGCCCTCGCTCTCGGGGCGCTCTTGATGCCCCGCCCGGACGCCGCGGCGCTGCATCGGCTCTCGGCGCTCGCCGTGCCTGCGCTCGCAGCAGTGGCGACCGTGTTCGGGTTGCTGCGTGCACTGGGTCGTCCGCGGGTAGTGCACGTCAGGGTCCCGCTGCCCGATCTGGCGCCCGACTTGCAGGGCCTCACGATCGTGCAACTCTCCGACGTGCACGTCGGGGCGACGATTCGGCGCGCCTATGTGCAGCGCGTGGTGGATCGGGTCAATGCATTGCGGCCCGACCTCGTGGCGATCACGGGCGATCTGGTGGACGGCACCGTCGTGCAGCTGGCTGAGCAGGTGGCTCCGCTCGCGCAGCTGCGATCGCGCTTCGGGACCTTCTTCGTCACCGGCAATCACGAGTATTACTCCGGCGCAGCGGCCTGGATCGCCCACCTGCGGCAGATGGGGATGCAAGTGCTGATGAACGAGCACGTCATCCTGCGGCGCGGCAGTGCGGCCCTGCTGCTCGCTGGCGTGCCCGACCCGACCGCGCGCGCCTTCGACCCCGCCCAGCGCAGTGATCCGCGCGCGGCATTGCAGGGCGCGCCCGCGCACGTCCGGCCCCGCATCCTGCTCGCGCACCGCCCGCGCTGCGCCCCCGCCGCCGCCAGTGCCGGGTTTGATCTGCAGCTTTGCGGCCACACCCACGGCGGGCAATTCTGGCCCTGGAATCTCGTCGTCCGCTTCCAGGAACCGCTTTCGATCGGCCTGGACCGGCTGAACGATCTGTGGGTCTACACCAGCCGCGGCACGGGTTTCTGGGGGCCCCCGCAGCGCCTCGGTGTGCCCTCCGAGATTACCTGCCTGCATCTGGTTCGGGCCGGCAGCGCGGCCGATGTCGCGCGTGCCCGTGGCATCGAGCAGTCGCTCACGAGCCCGGTCGCTGCCGGATCCTGAAGGAGCCTGCCATGCAGTTTCTGGTTCTCGCCTACGATGGAACCGATCCCGACCACGCGCAACGCCGCGAGCGGGCGCGTGGCCCGCACCTGGCCGCCGTGGCGCAACTCGAGGCGCGCGGTCAGTTCCTGATCGGCGGTGCCATTCTCGATGAGAGTGGGGCAATGATTGGCTCGGCGGTCATCTTTGAATTTCCCGCCCGTGATGCGCTGGATCGCTATCTGGCTACCGATCCTTATGTCGTCGGGAAGGTGTGGCAGCGGATCGAGGTGCGGCCGTTTCGCGTCGCACAGCTGCCAACACCGCAGTCGCCCGAGGGGGAGCAACGATAATTTTCCCCTGACAGCAGCCGAAAGGCGTTACTCTGCCGGTTCCAATAAGAGGGGAGGGAGCCCGGAAGTGTCGGATGAAGCTGCCGGCGCACTGGCCAGACGCGTGGCCAATTCCGCCAATGCGTTTGACCTGCGTCGTGTGGGCGCCAACCCCGATAACTGGTATCCGCTCGCCTGGTCCGATGAGCTGAAGGTCGGTAAAACGCTCGGCCGCCGCTTCGCGCACCTGCCGATCGTCCTCTGGCGCGGCAAGAGCGGGCGGGCGTTCGCGCTGGAGGATCGCTGCGCGCATCGTCAGGTGCCGCTGCACCTGGGCGTCGTCAAGGGCGATGAGCTCAAGTGCCATTATCATGGCTGGGCCTACGACTGCAGCGGCAATTGCGTCGATGTGCCCTACCTTGGCAAGGAGCGTCTGCCCAACGGCGTCAGGAGCTACCCGCTGCGCGAGATCGATGGGCTGATCTTCGTATTCCCCGGGGATGCTGCGCTCGCCGAGGAGCGCCTGCCTGCGACGCTTGGCTCCTCGCAGCGGCGCGACTACAAGACGCGCCGACTGAACCGCGAAGTGGCCTGTCACTACACTTTCATGCACGAGAACCTGTTCGACATGAACCATCAGTTCATGCATCGCAGGCAGATGGGATCGATCCGGGCACAATGTCTCGGACGGCAACACGGAGAGCGCTGGGCACAGGTCGAATACAGCTTCAGTCGCACCGAAGGGCGCTCCTCGGTCGGCGAGTATGTGATCGTGGATCTGGTACGAGGCAACAGCAAGAACCAGAAGGACTTTGGCGATCACATGCGCATCCGCACCGATTATCCGTCGCAGAGCCTGAGGGTCTGGCTCGGCCGCGACATCCAGCTCACCCAGGATCCGGTGCTCGACGTGTGGCTGTGCTACACGCCGGTCGATGCCGAGCAGCGCACCAATCGCACCTTCGGTTATCTGTCCGTCAAGAAGCCGCCGATACCGGGGCTGATCCACCTGGCATGGCCGTTTCTCACGTGGTTTACCGAGAACATCTTCCGCGAAGACAAACAGATCGTGGAATTCGAGCAGCGCGCGCACGATGCGCAGGGCGCGGACTGGAACAACGAGGTATTCCCGGCGCTGCGTGATCTGCGCGGGGTGCTGGCCCGCTGCGGCAGTGTGATGGACTGATCGACAGGATCCGCCTGGGGTGCCCCGGGGACCTCCCCCTCGCCCCCGGAGAGCTCGGCGCGGCCTGCCGTGCCAGAAGCCGTCCAGTCGGATAAAATGCGTTTTGCGGGCTGGGCCCGCCCCGCGCGAGGTCGCCCCGGGACCTCGTGCCCTCCGTCATGCTCGCCGCAGCCGTGCGGCGCGCCTCACCCATGGCAGATCGCCTGCTTCGTGCCCCACGAGGCGGTCGGCCGTGCATTCTTGTGTTCTGGAAGACAGATGCTGACCACCTCCAACCTTGCGATTCAATTTGGCGCCAAACCGCTGTTCGAGCGCGTCACAGTCAAGTTCTCCGACGGCAACCGCTACGGGCTGATCGGAGCCAATGGCAGCGGCAAATCGACCCTCATGGCGATCCTGGGCGGAGAGCTGGAGCAGAGCGCCGGTGACGTCATGCTGCAGGCGGGCCTGCGCCTCGGCAAGCTCAGTCAGAATCAGTTCGCTTACGAGGAGCAGCGCGTGCTCGATGTGGTGCTGCAGGGGCATGCCGAGATGTGGCACGCCATGCGCGAGCGCGATCGCATCTATGCCGATGAGAGCGCCACGGACGAGGATTTTCTGCGCGCGGCGGACCTCGAGGCCAGATTCGCCGGCTACGGGGGCTACACGGCCGAGGCGCGCGCGGCGGCGCTGCTGGCGGATGCGGGCCTGAATGAGTCACTGCACGAGCTGCCCATGCGCGAGATCCCCCCGGGTCTGAAGCTGCGTGTGCTGCTGGTGCAGGCATTATTCTCACAGCCCGACGTGCTGCTGCTGGATGAGCCCACCAACAACCTGGATATCCATTCGATCCGCTGGCTGGAGGGCATTCTCAACACCTACAACGCTACCATGATCATCGTCAGCCACGATCGGCACTTTCTCAATCAGGTCTGCACGCACATTGCGGATCTGGACTTCCAGCAGCTCAAGATCTATCCGGGCAACTACGATGAGTTCATGCTGGCCTCGTTGCAGGCACGCCAGCGCGTCGAAGCAGCCAACGCCAAGGCGCAGGATCGGATCGCCGATCTGCAGGAGTTCGTGCGCCGCTTCTCGGCCAATGCCTCCAAGGCGCGGCAGGCCACCTCGCGTCGGCGTCAGCTTGAAAAGATCAAGCTCGAGGAGATCCGCCCCTCATCGCGACAGAATCCCTTTATCCGCTTCGAACAGGCCAAGAAGCTGTACCGCTCGGTCGTCTCGGTCGACAAATTGAGCTTTCGCTATGCCGACACTGAGCGTTGGGTGCTGCGTAACGTCAGCTTCAACGTCGAGGCCGGCGAGCGTATCGCCGTCATTGGCCCCAATGGCGTCGGCAAGACCACGCTGATGCGCTGCCTGGCTGGGGAGCTCACGCCCACCGGCGGACAGATCCAATGGGTCGAGAATGCACAGCCCGGGTACATGCCGCAGGACCCGCAGGCCGAGTTCGCACGCGATATCGACCTGTTCAACTGGATGTCCGAATGGAGCAATCGCGCCGGCGATGCGCAGCTCATCCGCGCAACCCTCGGCCGTCTGCTGTTCTCGGGCGATGAGACCAGCAAGTCCGTCAAGGTGCTGTCGGGCGGGGAGAAGGGGCGCATGATCTACGGCAAACTGATGCTCACCAAGCCGAACGTCCTGCTGATGGATGAGCCCACCAATCACATGGATATGGAGACCATCGAGTCACTGCAGATCGGTCTGGAAAAGTATCCCGGATCGCTGATCTTCGTCTCGCACGATCGGGAATTCGTCGGCAGCCTGGCCACCCGCATTCTGGAGTTGAGAGGCGACGGCAGCGTCAGCGATTTCACCGGCTCCTACGATGAGTACCTGCGATCGCAGGGGATCGAGGCGTAGCGCTGCCGTGGGTCGGCTGACCCCTGGCACGCCTCGAGCCTCGGAACCGCCTTATCGCTGGCCGTCTGTCAGACACCGTCCAGGTCTCGAGCCTGAAAGGCAGCCGGCATCTTCTGCGCGCTTTCGCATCGTCCGAAGCGTTTTGACCTGACTTGTTGTCCAAAGTCCTATGGCAATGCAGCCAGCGGGGAGCGATCGTTTTGGCAGCGCCAGTCGGTGCGCCCGGATCGGTTGCGTACAGTGAGGACGGAGAAGACGCGAATGGACAGCTTTACCCAGATGCCCCCCAAGAATCCGCTCGTCGGGGGGCGAGCCACCGAGCATCCGCAGTTACCTGCAGTTCAGCGTCCCCTGGGACGCCAGGCGCTGTGGCGACGGTGCCTGTTCTTCGGCCTCACCATCGCCACCGCTTTGGGTGCCGATTTTTTCATGCTCAATCTGCTCACGACCGTCGGTCTGTCGGCCCTGGGCATTGCGGTGCTGGTCTTATCCACCGTGTTGTTTGCGTGGATCGCAATGTCCTTCTGGACCGTGGTAGCCGGCTTTATCACGCGCCTGGTCGGGCGCGATCCTGCGATTCTCACTGCCGCAGCCAGCACCGGACAGACTCTCAGTGGTCGCACGGCGATCGTGATCCCTGTCTACAACGAGGAGACGGCGCGCGTCTTTGCAGGCATCGCATCCATCTGGAACTCGCTGATGCGCCAGCGTCAGCAGAGGCTGTTCGACTTCTTCGTGCTGTCCGACACGCGGCAGGCGGCCGTCGCCGAGGCGGAGGAGAAGACGTGGCGCGCTCAGGTAGAGCAGCTCAACGCCCGCGGGCGCCTGTTCTATCGACGACGTGCGGACAACATCGGACGCAAGTCCGGCAACATTGGCGAGTTCGTGCGCAATTGGGGCGGTGCCTATGAGTACATGATCGTGCTGGACGCAGACAGCATCATGTCCGGCACCGCCCTGGTGTCCCTGGCGCAGGTCATGGAAGCAAATCCGGATGTGGGGATCATCCAGACGGTCACCCTGCTGGCGGGCCGCGAGACTCTCTTCGCCCGCCTGCTGCAGTTTGTGGTGCGATTGAACGGGCCAATGTATTCCAGCGGTCTGGCATACTGGCAGCTCGGAGAGAGCAACTACTGGGGGCACAACGCAATCCTGAGACTGCGGGCATTCGCCACGCATTGCTCGCTTCCGCGTCTATCCGGATCGCCGCCCTTCGGCGGAGAAATCCTCAGCCACGACATCGTCGAGTCCGCCTTCATGCGCCGCGCGGGCTACAGGATCTGGCTCGTACCGGACATCCCCGGCAGCTGGGAGGAAGTCCCTTCCAATATGATCGACTTCGTGGCCCGTGACCGGCGCTGGGCGCAGGGCAATCTGCAGCATTTTCGCGTGATTCCCATGCGCGGGCTGCACTGGCTCAGCCGCCTGCACATGCTCACCGGCATCCTCTCCTATGCGACCGCACCGATCTGGCTGCTGGCGCTGGTGCTCAGCTCGATCCTCATCTGCTCCACGGCGCTGCACTCGCACGTTTACTTCCAGCCGGGCTCGTACTCGCTATTCCCCATGTGGCCGAAGGACCGCCATGGCGACGTCGCTGCGCTGGTCGCCATGACTGCCACGCTGCTGGTACTGCCGAAGCTGCTTGGGGCCTGGTTGGCGCTGAGAGACCGCGCGCAGCGCGTTTGCTTCGGCGGGGGCTTCCGATTATCGGTGAGCGTGCTTTTCGAGCAGCTGATGAGCATGCTGCTCGCGCCCACGATGATGCTCTTCCACACCAGCATCGTCCTGAATACCCTCCTGGGTCGCAAGGTGGGCTGGGATGCCCAGCCCCGTGGCGATCGAGGCGTGAGCTGGGCAGAAGCACTGCGCCGCCATATCTGGCATCTTGCCCTTGGCGCTGCCTGGACGATCGTGATCGTTTTGATCGCACCACCCTTCATCTGGTGGATGCTGCCGGTGCTCGCCGGCATGCTGCTGTCCGTGCCCTTTACCGTGCTGACCAGCCGCGCCAGTATCGGACGGCGGCTGCGGGCTGCCGGTATGCTGCTGACCCCGGAAGAAACCGCCTGTCCGCCGGAGCTGCTGGCGCTGCGCGAGGCTGGCAGCCCGGCGTCCGTGGCCGAAACGCCCATAACGCTGACGGTCCCGCAGGCCACGCCGCTGACATTGGGTTCCTGAACCGGGGCACGCAACGCGCTCGGGGCGCTGGACGAGCGCTCTTTTCGCTCAAGGCGCGCCCGGAAATATCCCGAAGCGCACCGGGCGCCCTACTGACGCATGCCACGAGACGCACAGGCGGCGTTTCGGTTTGCTTCAAGTTCCTGAAGACGCGTACATTCCAAAAGGATATCGGTGGCGAGCCGTACGACGAGCCTGAAGAGGTATCGAAATGACCCCCCTGAAACTCCCTCGCTCCAGCTTGAGACTCGATGAGCTCGCAGACTTCTATCGCTGCGTACGACGAACGACCCGGGCGCTCTGCGCGACCCTATCCGACGCAGACGCCACTGCGCAGTCGATGCCTGACGCAAGTCCTGCCAAGTGGCACCTTGGCCACACGTCCTGGTTTTTCGAGGCCATGGTGTTGCAGCCCTGGCTTCCCGGTTATCGCCGTTTCGATGAGCACTACGGGTTTCTCTTCAACTCATACTACGAGGTCGCCGGTGCGCGGCACCCAAGACCCGCGCGCGGCCTTCTGACTCGTCCTTCATTGGAAACGGTCAATCTATACCGTGACCACGTGGATACGGGTGTCGCAAAGCTGCTCTCGCAGCCCCTTTCCGACGAGGCAGGGCACCTGATCGAGCTCGGCTGCCATCACGAGCAGCAGCATCAGGAGCTGTTGCTCACCGACATCCTGAATCTATTTTCGAACAATCCATTGCTGCCTGCCTTCAAATCCCCCGAGCCGCTGCCTGTGCGCCAGTATCACATTGGCCCTCCGGCCTTCATCGATCAGGAAGGGGGCGTCGTTGACATCGGCAGTGAGGGAAGCGGGTTTGCCTTCGACTGTGAGCGCCCCCGACATCAAGTCTATCTTGAGCCCTATCGCCTTGCCGACCGGCTGGTAACCAATCGGGATTGGATCGAATTCATTGACGCTGGCGGCTATCGGGAGCCCTTGCTCTGGTTATCCGACGGCTGGGCAGCCGCGCAGGCGGGCACCTGGGCGATGCCGCTGTATTGGCAGCGTCGCGACGACGCCTACTGGAGTATGACCCTTCGCGGTCTGCAGCCCGTGGATCCGGATGCTCCGGTGACCCATGTGAGCTACTACGAGGCCGCCGCCTACGCCGCATGGGCCGGCGCCCGTCTGCCCACGGAGGCGGAGTGGGAGCACGCGGCGGTCGAGCTCCCGGTGCGTGGCAACTTCGCAAACAGTGGCCGTCTGCGGCCAGCTCCCGCGCAAGGAGCCGAGGGTCTGCGTCAGATGTATGGCGACGTCTGGGAATGGACCTCCAGTCCATTCACCGCCTATCCGAGGTTTCGGCCCGGTGCAGGTGCGACAGCCGAATACAACGGCAAATTCATGTCGGGCCAGTTCGTCCTGCGCGGCGGTTCGTGCGCAACGCCGCTCGGACATATGCGCGCAAGTTATCGCAATTTCTTTCCCCCGACCGCGCGCTGGCAGTTCTCGGGCTTGAGGCTCGCCCTGGATGTTGCGAGCGCCGGTCCGCGACGGGCCAAAAGCGCCCACGCCGCCCTGCGCGCAGACGTCATACAGGGGCTTGCGAAGAAGCCCAAGGCCGTTCCAAGCCGGTGGCTGTACGATGACCGCGGCAGCGCTCTGTTCGAGCAGATCACTCAGCTCGAGGAGTATTACCCCACTCGGACGGAGACCGACATCCTGCGGCGCCACGCCCGAGACATCGGTGAGTTTTGTGGTGAGGGCGCGGCGATACTGGAGTACGGCGCCGGATCCGCCATCAAGACGCAGCTGCTGATAGCAAGCCTGCGTCATCCGCGCTTTTATCTGCCGGTCGATATTGCCGCCAACTTCCTGGATGAAACTGTCACCCGATTTCGGACGCAGTTTCCCGATATTGCCACTCAGCCCATCGTGGCCGATTTCAACGCCGACTTCCGGCTTCCCGAGTGGCTGCCGCAGGCGAGAAGAGTGGCGTTCTTCCCGGGTTCGACCATGGGGAATCTCGATGAGCAGGAAGCGGCCGAGTTTCTGCGCCGAATGCGCGCTCACGTGGGGCAGGCCGGCAAGGCTCTCATCGGCGTCGATCTGCGCAAGCCCGTCCCCGAGATGATCCAGGCGTACGACGATGCGCAGGGCGTGACGGCGTTGTTCAATCAGAACCTATTGGCACGATTGAACAGGGAGCTGGGAGGGACGTTCGTACTCGAGAACTTTCATCACCGCGCGGTTTGGAACGAGGAAGCGTCGGCGATGGAGATGCACCTGGAAAGCGCCATCGAGCAGACAGCGCAGGTCGCGGGACATGATTATCACTTTGATGCCGGCGAGCGCATTCACACCGAAAGCTCTCGAAAGTACGAAATCAAAAGCTTTGTCGAGCTGTGCAGGCAAAACGGTTGGACCGTGACGCGCCAGTGGTTCGATGAAGGGCAGCGGTTCGCGGTGTTCGGCATGGTATGAAATCCGGCGGTACGACCGGTACGCTGTTTCTGGAACAGTGCCGGTCGGTCGGCGCATCGCGTTCGCAACTGGCACGAACCGGTCACTTTTGCTGAATGTCCGCTAAAAAAAGCTCGTTAAATTAGCTTCTTGAAGCGATGACATAAAATTATTATGAGGTACTTTTCAGCGTTCCACGCCTCCATTGCGGGTCGATCCGCGACGAAATGAATCCGAGCTGAACAAACAGGGCGGATTGCAGCCGCGACGTGCACTTCAGACTCCGATGGCATGGCGCGTAGGATCCTTGCATCGTCAAGACCACGCCTCGAGAGGACAGAACGCAGCGCCACCCCGGGGTAAGGTTCGTCGCATCTCATACAGCGACGACGGAGGTAGCCATGCATCGGCGCACAACCTTTTTAGCGGTGATCCCGCTCGTTCTGACGGCAGCGTCAATGGGCGCGCCGGCGGCGTTTGCCGACTCCCACGGCAGCGACCGTGCGCAGGATCGTATCAATGACTCCGCGCACCTGATCGATCACATGAAGCAGGACCCTAACCTCGCCCAGCTGCTGAGCGAGGCGCGAGGAGTGTTCATCATTCCTCATTACGGTAAAGCTGGCTTCATTGTGGGCGGGCAGGGGGGCGGCGGCGTCGTGCTTGCCAGGCATGACGGCCGCTGGACTGATCCGGCCTTCTTCGACCTCGGCGGAGGCAGCTTCGGCTGGCAGGCAGGAGCTACGGGCGGCTCGATTGTCATGATGCTCATGACGCCTCGGGCGGTAGATCAGTTTGAGAACAGCCGAGGCAAGTGGTCCTTGCATGCAGGTGTCGGTCTGACGGTGGTCAAATACTCGGGAAACCTTCAAGCGACGACGCGCGGCCGTAACGACATTATCGTGTGGAGCGATACGCGCGGCCTGTACGGCGGATTGACGGCGGGAGTGACCGATATTCGGCCCGATGGTCATCTGGATCGAGACTACTATCATCAAAAGGCGACCCCGCAGATGATATTGACCGGCCAGGTGACGGCCGACAATCATGAAGCACGCGATCTGCGTGATGCGCTGTCGACGCGTGTGGCGACGCGCTAGAGGCGACTGAGCGCACGGCATAGCGAGATCCACCGCGATGCCTTGACACTCTGGCGGCGCGACTGGTCAGT
>DATJUN010000038.1:0-18481 GCA_035502275.1 Steroidobacteraceae bacterium | reverse complement strand
CAGTCGGCTGCGTCTTGACCGACACGCTGTAGGTGGCGCCTGACGCAAGGGCGGTTCCGAACGTGAAGGTGGTGCTATTGGCAGCGACGGTCAGCGTGTCGCTGGTGTTGTCCTGCAGCATCAGACCGCTGGCGGTCAGGCCAGACACGGTGCCGCCGACTGTGTAGGTCGATGGCGGCGGCGTCGTGGTGCTTCCACTATTGCTGCTGCCACCGCCGCAGGCGGCCAGAAGGATCGATCCGGATACGGCCAGAGAGATATTCTGCAATGTCGTGTAACGACGAAGCGACGGTTGACCGAATGACATGAGAAACTGCCTCCCCTTGCAGCGGCACTTCAATGAGCCGCGCGTTGATGGATGCGCGTTGGCGCCAGGTTGTGAATCAGATCACAGTACGCGTGTCAATGACACGGTTTTTTGACTAAATGATCCTGCCCTGGCGAACATCCTCACATTCGCCGGGTCATACGTCAAACGCTCGCAGCATGCGCAGTAGTTGATACTGTCGCCGGCAACCGACGTGCCACCCATCGTGCTGCCTTGCCACGGTCCCTATCGAAACTTGCGCCTTCGCGGAAAATAAAATAGACGAACTGAATGGATCATCGAGGCACGGCGCCGGGGATATGCGCCGGCGTCTTCCATCAGCTTCCATTCAAAGTCGCGCGCGGTCGTGTGGCCGTGTTGCCGTGTGTGGGAGGGTTTACATTCGAATGAGATTGCGTGGGTTCGAAAGCTTTCGAAAGCTACAACCACGTCCAGGCGGTCCTGCTCCCCGCTGCCCTGAGCTCAGCGAGCGCGGCTGCGCGCCGGCACGCTCGACCCGCCAGTCAGCGCAGTGAGGCTACCGCATAGAAATTGGTACGCAGGGGCCTCGGCAGGTGATCGGGGTTGAAGACCCCGATGAGCCACGGTCCGACAGCGCCCAGATAGGTGCGCATTTTTTCCTTGAAGTAATCATTGACGACGGGGACATCGAAGAAAGTGATGTCGAACCCGTTCCTGGCAAAGCGTCGCTGCAGTTCCCAGTAGTTATGCAACGCGCAATGGTCCTTGATGATTTCCCGATAGCTTTCGATGGGGCCGGTATGGAACTTTTTCCACTGGCGGATGAGTTCGAAGGGAATGTTGGTCCACTTGTTGGGTGTCTGGAGCAAATAGCGGCCGCCGGGCCGTAGAATCCGCCGCACTTCCGCAAGATGCAGATCGCTGCCTTTGATGTGTTCGAATACATCGAAGCTCACGACCGCATCGAAGGCGCCGCTCGGGAACGGCAGGGCATCGCCGGATGCCACACACACGGAAGCGTCCGGATGCTGCGCGCGGCAGGAAGAGAGTGCGTCGCGATCGAGGTCGACTCCATGCACGGCGTACCCGGCGAGCTGCAGGTGATTCAGCAAAGAACCCTTGCCACATCCGATCTCGAGGATGTTGGCGCCGGGGCTGATCGCAGCGCAACGCAGGAAATATAGATTGGCTGCCAGGTTTCCCCACGCAACGTTACCGCGCTCGCGCAGTATCAGCTCATCATTGGGTGTCGGCCCGGCGGCAATGCCTGCCCCGCCGTAGCCATCCTGTGCCGCGCTCCTGCTCACGTCGGTCGCATCTTCCCTGTCGGTTGACTGTTGGATCATTCTCTTCCTGTACCATGTGCCATGCAGCTATGTCCATCCTCGGCCACCCTGATGGCCGGTTCTGACAAATGCAGCCAGACGGTGGAGCGGATCAACCACGCACGCTACGCCCTCAGGAGTGTTGGGTCCGCACCGAGCGCGCGTCGAGTGGCGCGCGCTGCGCGTACCAGTAACCGGCACCGACGATCAGCGCGAAGGTTGCGGCCGAGGTCGCGGCCTGCATCCATACAGCCAGATGCTGTGCGTAGGTGATCGAGGCGCCGGCTATCCCGCCGAGCAGGCTCACAGCCAGTGTCCAGAGCACCCGCACCATACCGCTGCCGATCAGCGGCCGACGCAGTACCGCCACGTACAGCAGGTTCATCAACCCATAAGCGATGGCTGTGGCGAAGATCGCGCCGTCCACGCCGAACTTGCGGATCATGACGAGATTGAGAATCACTGCCGCAGCCGCAGCGATCGCCATGGTCAGCGCGCGCGCATGATGACGGTCGGCCGCGAACATCAACCTCCCCAGGATCGTCTCGCACGCCTGCAGCGCAGCGATGAGGGAGATCAGCCGCACCACCGGCTCGGCCCCCGCGTAGCGCACGCCGAGCAGCGGAACCAGAAGCCACGGGGCCACATAGTACAGAACCCAGGCGAGCCCGCCTGCGGCCAGCAGCATCAACCACAGCAGGCCCTCGCTGGTGCGCAGGAACAACGTGCGATCCTGCCGGTAGGCCAGACTCAGACGCGGATACGCGGCAATACCGGTGAAGTTCAGCGGTCGCAGCGCCACCTCGACCAGCTTCAGGCCGGTGGCATAGAAGCCTGCAGCCGCGGGGCCTCGCAGCAGCGTCAGAGCAATCACGCCGACGCGAGCCAGCAGCTGCACCAGAATTTCGATGCCGGAAAAGGCGGCCAGGATACCGGCGATGCGGGCGATCGCGGGCCGCGACAGGTCCACGCGCAGCGCGCCGCCATGGCGCCGGGCCGAGCCGGCCGCCAGCAGTATGTTCAGCACGCCTGCAATCGGATAGCCCATCAGCGATTGGGCCAGACTCGCATGCGCGAGCCAGATAGCCAGGGAGGCGATCACCATCGCCAGCGCACGGCACAGCGGTTCCGCGGCTGCGGGCCCCAGCATGAGCTGCTGACCCATCGCGGGCACGAACAGCGTGCCGGCGATGGATGATCCGATCTGGTATGCGCCGAGACTCAGCACCACCATCAACACCGGCTGCGACGGGGCGGTGAGCAGCAGGTAGATGGCGAGCCCGATCAATGCCAGCGCCACCATCACCGCTTGCGTGCCGAGCAGCTCCGCCATGAAGTGCGCTCGCCGCGCGGGGTCCATGCGGGCGTATTCGCGCAGCCCGAAGTCCTCGACGCCCAGGCAGCCGACGGCATAGACGAAAGTGGTGACGGCATAGCCGTAGGCATAGGTGCCGATACCATCGGGGCCGAAGGCGCGCGAGATCAGCACGAAGAACAGCAGATTCAGGCCGTCCCCGGACACGCGGCAGATCACCAGCGCCGCCGCGTTCTTCCTGATGCTCAATATGAATGCCTCTGCCTCGGACCAGGTATCCTATGGGGCAGTTTGCCGCACCAATCAGCTTCTGTGATAGAGTCCAAATGGCACGGCAGAATATCGCTGGGGATGGGCAGTTATGTTATCTCATTCCACGGCCGATCACGAAGCTACTCAGCGCCCTGTGCTATCGGTCATCGTCCCGTTCTACAACGAGGAAGAGAGCATCGGGCCATTGTATGACGCGATCGTCGCTGCGGTGGCGCCGCTGCAGGTCCCGTTCGAAATGGTGTTCGTGGATGACGGCAGCAAGGACGGAACGCTGGCCCGCGGTGTGCAGCTCGCGCAGCGCGACTCCAGGGTGCGGATGGTGAAGTTTCGGCGCAACTACGGACAGACACCGGCGATGGCCGCTGGCATCGAACATGCGAGAGGGGACATCCTGGTAACCATGGACGGGGATCTGCAGAACGATCCGGCGGACATCGAGCAGTTTCTCGCCAAGATCGCCGAAGGCTACGACATCGTGGTCGGTTGGCGCCATCGGCGCCAGGACAAGCTCATCACGCGCAAGATCCCTTCCAAGATCGCCAACTGGCTGATCACCCGGGTAACCGGCGTGCCCATCACCGATAACGGCTGTTCGCTGAAGGCGTTTCGCGCTGCGGTCATCAAGAGCATCCCGCTCTACTCGGAGATGCATCGGTTCATTCCGGCCATGGCCTGGATAGCCGGACCGCGAATCGCGGAGATCAGGGTCCGTCATCATGCGCGGCAATTCGGGCGCTCCAAATATGGCCTATCCCGCATCTACAAGGTTCTCATCGACCTGATGGTGATCAAGACCATTGCCTCCTTCACGGCCAGACCGCTGATGTGGTTCGGACTGCTGGCCCTGATGCCGCTGTTGCTTGGCCTGTGCGCCATGGGCTTCGGCCTGGTGCCCGCGATCGCGTTCGGGGCCCACGCCTCGTTGCCGCTGGTGGGCTCGGGTATGATCTTCGTCGCTGCCGCGCTGTTTCTGCTCGTCGGCGGCGTGCTCGGCGAGCTGGTCTACCGCACCGGCGATGTGCAGCAGCACCGATTCGCCCAATTGACCATGACGGCCTCAAGGAAGCAACTGGCGCCATGAACCCCAGCACCGCGCCCTCACGGATTTCGATCATCGTGCCGGTGGGCACGCGCCAGTCGGCTGCGGCCGACCTGTACGCCGACTACAAGGCAGCCCTGCTCTCGCGCGGCGCGAGTGTCGAGTTCATCTTCGTGCTCGACGGTCCCCAGCCTGCGTTCGAGCGCGAGCTCGAGCGGCTCGCAGCCGCCGGCGAGGCACTCACGGTGATCGGGCTCACGCGTTCGTTCGGAGAGGCCACCGCGCTGATGGTCGGCTTCGAGCACGCCAGCGGCGACGTGCTGGTGACACTACCGGCCTATTCGCAGATCGCGCCCGAGGGCATCAATGCGCTGATCGACGCGCTCGAGCAGTCGGATCTGGCCGTGAGCCACCGCCATCCACGCAGAGGCGGTTGGTTCGAGGCGCTGCGCCGGCGCGCTTTCCATACCCTGCTCGCCTCCCTGGCGCGCGTGCGCTTCAATGATCTGGGCTGCAGCGCGCGCGCCATGCACCGCAAGGTTCTCGAGGAGATTCCGCTGTACGGCGATCAGCAGCGTTTCCTGCCGCTGCTCGCCGAGCGCCAGGGGTTCCGTGTGCGCGAGATTGCGGTGCCGCCATCCTCGCTGCGCGCCCCCAGCGACCAGTATCGGCCGCGAGCCTATACCCGCGGGTTGCTCGACATCTTCAATGTCTTCTTCCTGGTGCGCTTTACCAAGCGCCCGCTGCGCTTCTTCGGCATGATCGGCGTCGCTCTTTGCTCGCTCGGCGTGCTCGAGCTGCTCTACCTGGTATTCGAGCGGCTCGCGCTCAATCGCAGTCTGGCCGACCGCCCGGCGCTGCTGCTGGGTTCGCTGTTCGTCGTGCTGGGGCTGCAGGTGTTCGCTCTGGGCCTGCTGGGCGAGTTGATCATCTTTGCGCACGCCGGCGGCATCAAGGACTACCAGGTTGATCGCGTGATCCACTTTCCCGCTGCCGCGAACGAGCCTGCGCCGACGCAGGCGTCGCACACCGCGCGGCCAGTCGCCGTCTCCTAGCGACCCCGCCGGACTCCTAGCCTCACCGGCGGTAGAAGTCGTAGGTGTGCCGGTACGGGGTGTCCGTCAGGTAGCGCCACGTTCCGAGCGGCGGGAAGTCCCAGCGTTGAAATTGCTGCAGGGCCGCGATGCCGGCCAGTGGCACCGGCGTGCGCTCGGGGATGTCGTCCCAGCCGAGTACCAGGTGACCTTGCGTGCGCAGTCGGGAATGACAGGCCTGGAAGGCACGCTCGCATTGCTCCTGGGAATCCAGTCCGAAGCCATAGACGCCGTTGCAGAGGATCAGATCGAAATGCGCCGGCGCAAAATGCTCCTCGAGGTTCTCCAGGGGCGCGATGAGATGTTGGCGAGCGCCGAAGCGCGCGGCACCCGGTGCCGGATCGATCGTCCAGAAGGTCTGTGCGCGGAAGAACACGCGCTGGTAGTGCTTGGTATACCAGTCGCAGCCGACGAACAGCACCGTGCGCACATCGGACTGTGAGCCGAAGTAGGGAAACAGGATCTGCTCGAGGACGCGCCGGTCCTCGGTCTCCATCGGCACCGGCAGGCCGAGCGCGTAGCGCGCGGTGCGCACCAGAAAGCCCCAGTCGGTGAACAAGCGCAGCAGAGCGGGGCGTTTGGAGGCGCGCGTGTCGAGCCGCGCATTGCCTCGATAGATCTCCAGTTCGCGTTCCCGTGAGGGTGCCATCGCCGTCCTTGCCGTCAACCGGACTTTCTTCCGTAAGCGTCGCATAGCTCCAGGTAATTCGGCAGTGGCAGCGCGCAAAAGGCCTCTGCGAAACGACAACTGCGGTCGATCAGCGCATTGGAGCGGTACGCGCTGAGGCCCAGGGCGGCGTGCAGATAATCGGTGTCGGCCAACTGACTGCGATAGCGCAGCAGCGCCTTGCGCTTGATCTCAATCGTCGTATCGATGCGTACGAAGCAATTCGGAAACAGCGGTGTCCACACCTCGTAGCCGTGACAGCGGAAGGTGAGCGACGTGCCACTGACCGCGCGCGCCAGCAGCGCGCTGACGGCGCGGTGGTCCGGATGCTCTTCGAGCAGAAACGGCAGGTAGACGATCTGAGGTTGTGCCGCGAGCAGCAGTTGCTGCAGACGCGTCGCCAGAGCGCTCGTCGCGGCGAGCCGGCCATCCTCGGCGTCGAGGAACAGCGGCTCGCCGATCCCCAGATCGGTGAGGGCTGCGTGCGCTTCGCGCTTGCGTACGTCAGTGAGACTCAGCCCCTGCGCCTGCTCCTCAGCGTCCAGGCGCCCGCCGCGCCGGCCATCGGTGAGGAAAACCACGGTAATCTCGGCCCCGCAAGCGACGTGACGCGCCAGCGTGCCGCCGCAGCCGATGACCTCATCGTCCATGTGCGGGGCGAGCACGACCACGCGCTCGCGGCCGGGCTCCCAGACAAGGGCGGAGCGGTTGAATGCCTTGGTGACCTGCAGCAGCCCATGCGCCCGCAGATAGGGACGCGCGGGGCGGCTCAGCGTCGCCAGCAGCAGCTTGGTCATGCTTTGCATTGTGACGAGTGCGCGCCGCGTATCGTTGGCTTGTCCAGGAATTATGTCCTGTCAATAGTGCAAGCTTGCTGTCGCACGGCGGCGATCATTGATACTATCCTGAAGTGTAACTGAAGACTCGATAAGCACCAGCGGGTAGCGAACGGGCCCGTTCGGGGAGCCGGCCCGCATCCCAAGCCGGAGCCAATCGTCAAACCTCACCTGCTGTCGATCAACAATTATTTCTATCGCCGCGGCGGTGCGGAGACCGTCTTTCTCGAGCACAACCGCCTGCTCGAGGAGGCGGGGTGGAGCGTCGTGCCGTTTGCGATGCGCGATGCACGCAATCTGCCCACTCCCTGGTCGGAACATTTCGTCCAGACGATCGATGTCGACGCGGCCCGCTCGATGCCCGGCAGGGTGTCGGATGCGGCCAAGATCATCTACTCCTTCGAGGCAATACGGCGCATCCGGCGCCTGATCGGGCTTGCGCGTCCGACGATCGCGCATGCACACAACATCTATCACCACCTCTCGCCCTCGATCCTCGTCGAGCTGCACCGTCAGGGCATTCCAGTGGTGCTGACGCTCCATGACCTGAAGATCGCGTGCCCCGCGTACAAGATGTTCGCCCAGGGCGTCGTGTGCGAGCGCTGCCGCGGCGGCGCCCTGCGCAACGTGATCCAGCAGCGCTGTATCAAGGGCTCCCTGCTCATGAGCTCGCTGGTATGGCTCGAGTCGAGCGTACATCGTCGGCTCAACGTATACGCCGGTAACGTTTCGAAGTTCGTCGTGCCAAGCCGGTTCTTTCTGACCAAGCTGCAGGAATGGGGTTTCGATCCCGCGCAGTTCACCCACATTCCGAACTTCGTGGACACGGACACACTGCTGCCCACAGAGGGTGGGGGCAAGGCGTTTCTCTATGTTGGTCGGCTGGCTCCGGAGAAGGGCATCGCGACGCTCATTCGCGCCGCGGCGCAGATCCGCGCCCCGCTGATCGTCGCCGGCACCGGGCCCGAGGAGGGAAAACTGCGCGAGCTTGCCGGGCGCTGCGGTGGCGACGTGACGTTCACAGGGCATCTGAATGCAGCCGCCCTGTACCGCACGGTTGGCTCAGCGCGCGCGGTCGTGCTGCCCTCGGAATGGTACGAGAACGCGCCGGTCAGTCTCATGGAGGCCAGCGCGCTCGGCCGTCCGGTCATCGGCGCGAGTATCGGCGGGATTCCGGAGCTGGTGCGGGAACAAGAGACTGGCTGGCTGTTCGAAAGCGGCAGCGTGGAATCACTGGCCGCCGTGCTGGCACGTGTGCAGACGCTGCCGGATCGTGTGCTCGATGAGGTCGGTCGGGCGGGCCGCGCCTGGATGCAGGCCGAATTCACCCCGCGGCATTACCGTGATCGCGTGCTCGCGCTCTACGGCTCGCTCGGCGCGCGCGTGTAAGCACGCCGTGCGTGTAATGCACGCCGTGCGCGTGGCCGCGCGCACGGTCAGTTGATCGCGATCACCGCCATGCCGCCTTCCTCGGATTCCCAGGCGAGCCGTTCCGGCCATCCACGACGCTGTCCTGCGAGCAGCATCGCCGGAACCTGATAGGGATACATCGCCAGCAGGATGCGCTGTCCCGCGGCCACCTTCGTCGCGAGCGCATCGGTGCCGTAGAGCAGCGGCAGACCGGTCCAGCGGTCCACCGGGGGCTGGCCGCAGGCGTCCTCCTCGTAACGCGGATCCCCCTGTGGCAGAAAAAAGAAGTTCGCGCGGTGATAGTACTGGTCCAGCGTCGGGATGCTCAGGAGCACCAGGTCCCCTGGCTGCGCGTGTTTGCTCAGCCACTGGCCACCGCGGCGGTACTCGGCACGCAGGAAATAGTGATCGGCCACCAGGGGATTCAGGCCGATGCGAAAATTGATCTCGCGCGAGTCAATCCTGGCAACGTGCGCGGGCTGGAAGTCTTCGCTCAGGCCGAAGAGCAGCAGCCCCAGCGTGACGGCGAGCGCCAGCGTGCTGGGCGAGCTGCCGAGCCAGGCTTGTATGAGGGCGATGACGCCGGCGAGACTCAGTGCGATGAGCAGAGGGTAGAGGAAGAAGGTGTAGCGCGTCTCGACGCGCGGCAGCGGGTGTGCCCCGACTGCCAGCATGAGCACCAGGGTGAGAATCAGCAGCGTACCGACCACCCGGGCATGCTGCACTTCCCGGCGGGTGAGCAGAACGGAGAGGGCAATCGCGAGCAGTACGATACCGATGCCCAGCCACGGCACTGTCCTTCCCCAGGGCCTGAGAATCTGTCCCACGATGTCCGGGTAGCCACCCAGCCGGATTGCCAGTTCCATCCACGAATGTTGCGTCGCAAGGTCTGCGTTGGGATGGCTCCAGACTCCGGTTGCCACCCCAAAGGCAGCCCAGAATGCCGCGCAGGCGAGGATGGCAGGCAGATAGGCGCGCGCCGCGCGCTCCCTGAACTGCGCGGGTCGGACCAGATCTGCAAGCAACACGAGCGCGAGGCTGGCGGCGCAGAGGGCGAACTGGTGCACCAGGGCGCCCACCAGCGCCAGGCCCAGGCCGCACGCGGCGAGCCAGTGGGTGCGTAACGACCAGACCCAGCGTGCCGCCCACAGGCTCAGTGCGCAGGGGACGAGCAGGTAGAGCGCCATCCAGGCGGGGTGATGCGCATAGATCCCCAGGTCGGCAAGCGCCCCCGATGTCGGCGTGGGTGCGACGAGCGCCGCATCGGCTGCGCCCGGCAACGGCGGCGCCGCGCCGCTGAAGTCCCGTGTGGCGAAGGCGAGCAGCCCGAGCAGCACCAGCATGCCAAGCAGGTAAAGCCCGTCGCCGCGGTGCAGGCGCCCGCGCTCATGGTTTATCAGCGGAGGCAGCAGGTTGGCTACCCCGAGCAGGGCGCCTCCCTCCCAGGTCAGCACGCCGAGGACGGACAGTGCCACCATCGGCACCAGCGCGCGTCGCTCACCGTCGACGCTGTAGCGCAGGAAGAACACGACATACCACAGGAATACGCTCTGGAATGGCGCATACATGCGCGCAAATCGGGCCATCTCGATCTGCCAGACCGATACCGACAGCACGATGACCATCATCAGGCCCAGGGCCCGGCCCTGGATTCGACGGCCAATGAGATAGGCAGCCGGCAACCCTATGAGGCTACAGACAGCGCTGACCAGACGGCCCGAGAACTCCGGCGCGAAGCCGCCCAGACGCACCAGCGCCACCAGGTACTGGTAACTCAGTCCGCGCGTATAGAAGCCGCCGCAGGGGTAGCGGGGCAGGCCGGTGCGCAGCACGTGGTCGATGGAACGACCGATAAAGAACTCATCGTCGCCGTAGGGCCACAGTCCGATGCCGACGAAGCGGCCATACAGGCCGAAGGCCAATGCCACGCCCAGCAGCAGCAGCAGCACCACGGTGGTCCACTCTCGGACACCGAACTGGTTGAGTGCACGTATTCGCAAAGGGATCGGGCTCGGCGACGGGGTGAGACCCTGCGTCTACCCTACATCGGCGGAGAAGGCGGGCTGAGCTCCCGGGCTGCCGCCCTCGATCAACCGCACCAGCAGCTCGGCGTTGCGCAGCGAGTGCTTCGCGCGCACATAGCGACGTGCGCGCTCGATATAGCCGGCTCGTGCCGCGGGGTCGAGCAGCAGGGCGCGGACCGCACTCTGGAGCCGCTCCTCGCTGCCGGCGTGAATGCCGGCCCCTTCGCGCTCCAGTACTCCGTCCGGGTCCACGTCCAGGCTCACGACCACGGCGTCGCGCAGCCATGCTTCGATGAAGGTATTGGGAAAACCCTCGTGAGTGCTGGTGTTGACGCACACGCAGGCCCGGGCAAGCAGCGCATGGACCTCGTCGTGGCTGCGTTGTCCGAGAAAGCGCAGATTCGGCGTCTGCGCGATGGCCTGCATCAGTGCCACGCTCCAGGGCTGCGGGTGTGGTGGCTGCGCGCCGATCATGACGAATTCGACGCCCTTGAGGTCCCGAAGCGCGCCGGCCAGGCGCACGAACAGCTCGGGGCGCTTCAACGGCTTGAGGTTGGCGATCCACACGACGGTGGGGGTGCCGGACTTGTCGATTTGCTCCGAAGCCTCAGGCTGGAACTCGCGCACCAGCTCATCGGCGCGGCGGCCGAAGTTGCGCCAGAGCAGCTCCGTCTGCCGCGGGTGCTGCACCACGACGCAGCCGGCGAGGCGGATACCGAGCGCGCCGCTCCATTTCTCCAGCCGACGGCGCACGAAATTGCGGCCGCCATCCAGGCTCTCATGCGTGAGGTCGGCATCGCTGGCAGCGTGCCAGATGAGCCGTGCCCCGTGGCGACGCGCGTAGAGGGCACAGATGCCGGTGTAGCCACCGGCCACGCGCTGGTAGATGACCTGCGGGGCGATGCGCCGTAGCGCCGTGTACAGCGGAACCACATCCGTCAGGTAGCCCAGCTTTGGGGCTCGCCCGCTGCGGCCAATGCGCACTGCGCGGTAGCCGTCCCGGCGCGCGGTGTCATCGAGGTGCCGCGCCAGATAATAGATGTCGGTCCGTCCGCTTCGGCGCAGGGCATCGATCAGAAGACGGGTCTGGTATTCAGCTCCACCACCACTCTCGGCTGGGCTGACGATGCATAGTCGGATCTTCCCGGCATTCACCGGGACAGCTCCGCGCACGTGTTTGGCGCCAAGCGCGCCAGGGCACCCTCTACGATGTCGGCGATGACTGCGTACGAGCGGTGCTCGAGTATGTAGCGCCGGCCACGCCGGCCCATGGCGTACGCGGCCTGCGGGTCACGCAGCACCGTGACGATCGCCTGTGCGAATGCCTGCTCCTCGTAAGGAACGCATAAGCCTGCGCGGCTCTCTTCGATCAAAAGCTTCTGCTCGGGGTGCTCGTTGGCAACCACTGCCTTGCCCATCGCCATGTACTCGATCAGCTTGGTCGGTGAGGCCGGATTCAAAGATGGGCTCGGCCGGATGGGAGAGACACAGACGTCGGCCTGCGCGACCAGCTCCAGCGCGCGTGCGCGTGGCAATTGACCGGTGAAGACCACCGCCTCCTGCAGCCCCAGCTGCGCGATCTGCTCGCGCAGCAACCGCTCCTCAGAAGGTTCATCAGCGCGCCCGACGAGTATCAGTCTGGCACCGGCCATCTCCGATCTCACCCGGACCAGCACGCGCAGCAGGAAGTCGAGCCTGCGGTCGCGCCCGAGGCTGCCGAGGTAGAGGATCTGTGGCTGATCGATCACGCTGGCCTGCTCGGCGGGCACGAGGTCCGGAAACATCCGCGGTTGAACGCCCATCGGCACGGCCGTGATCTTCGCGGGGTGGATCCCCTGGCCTTCGACATCGCGGCGCATCTGCTCGCTCTGGACGAAGACGTGCTCGGCGCGCGGCAGCAGCACACGGTAGAGCAGCAGCTTGAAAAACGTGCCGCGGATCAGATAGAGCAATGGATAGCGGCCGGTACCGTCACGCGCGCGCTCGAGGTAGGACTCCGCGATCGGATAGGACAGCCAGTACGCGAAGGGCCGCTTGTACCAGCCGGCGGCGAGCAGCCCGAGAAGTCCTGAGACGAACTTGTCCTTGACGATGAGGAGCTGGTAGGGGCCTTTGCGCATCAGCGAGAACAGCCGCAGATCCTCGCGGATGCCGAGCAGATGCTTGTGCACGCGGGCGAGCAGTGTGTGGCCGAGGTCAGTGGCCCCGACCCATGCCTGCCCGCCGCTCCAGTGGGTGACGTATGGACGCTCGCAGGCAGATTCGCTCTGCAGGATCACGTCGATGCGATGTCCGCGAGCGGCGAGCTCTTCTCCGAACAGCACCGCGACATCGACGCGTGTCGGCGGGAAGGTGTCCGATGAGACCAGCAGGACATCCATCGGTGCGCGATCGGACGCGCCCGCGGGCGTGCCGCGGGCCCATGTCTCGACCACGGCGCCGTCAACCCTTGCCGATGCCGTAGCCATAACCGTGGGCCTGAGCCTCGACGGCACGGTTCAGCACCAGGCCCGCCATGGGGAACTCAGACAGTAACTCCACGGCCTTGCTCAGGGCCGAACGGTCGGTGATGCCCTCGGCGACGACCAGCAGCATGGCGTCGACTCTCGGAGCGATCACGAGCGCGTCATCGGTACTGAGCAGCGGAGGCAGGTCGATCAGGATGATGGGGTTGGCGGTGTGCTGCTTGACGTAGTGGACGAGCTCTTCGAACTGGGTCGTCCCGAGCAGCTCCGACGCCTGATCGGTAGCGGTATTGCCCGAAGCGATCGACAGATTGTCGATGCCGACGGAGAAGAACAGCTCCCGGGGGGAGACTCGCCGTTCGAGGTAGTCCAGCATCCCCGAGGGCGGCTCGACTCCCAGGCAGCGGCAGACGCTCGGATTGCGCATATCCAGATCCAGCAGCACCACCTCGCTGTTGCGCTCCGGGGCGAGGCTCAGGGCGAGGTTCAGGGCCGTGAGCGACTTGCCGTCGTTTGGACCTGCACTGGTGATTCCGATCGTCGTCCAACCACGCGCGCGCGCCCGGTGAAGTATCCGGGTGCGCAGTATCCGGTAGGCGGCCACGGCGTCATGGTTCCGTACGGCGGTCTGATCGAGCAGTACGCGGTGCTCATCGCAGGCTTTTGCATCCACCGGCACATACGGTGCCACCAGGCGCTCGGTCGGCGGCGCCGCGGGCGCGACCTGTCCCGGGCGTGGTGCCGCGCCGGGGATTCGCGCGGAAACGGCCGCCGCCCCGGTCTCGGACCCTCCTGAACGCCCTCTTGCCCTCGCCAGCGCGGACTCGATCAACGACATATATTTTCCGGATGCGCTACTGGATGTGGCGCGATGCCATGACCACGACACCGACCGCAATGACCGCCGCGGCGTACGCCAGCGTGCAGACCGAGACCACCATGCGTCGGCGCAGCCGATCGTCGGAATTGTGGATCACCGGGATCGCGGCCAGCAGCGGGAAGTGTTCGACCTGCGGCAGGTCGGCGGCGTTTCGGACGCTGGGATCGGTACTCTCGGCAGTCGCAACCGCAACGCCGGCGAGGCCCAGGGCGAGCAGCAGCCCGAGCGCGATGACCCCGGCCCGATTGGGGTAGACAGGGGAGCCCGGGACGCTCGGTGAGCGCAGCATCACGAACCGCTCGCCGTGCTGCCCGCTCTCGAAGTTCTGGGCTTCCTCGGCATTCTGCAGGCGGTTCTGGATCTGCTGGTATTGATCCTGCAACGCCTGGCGGCGACGAAGAATATCCGATTCCTTCAGTTCGACCGCCGGTGTGCGCCGCAACAGCTCGTCATAGTGTTGCTCCCGGGCCTGCTGCACCGCGGACTGCGCGCGCAGGGATGCCAGATCCCTGCGAACCGATTGCAACTCCGTGGCCGTCAATAGGTACTGCGGATTGTCGGCCGACTTATCGATGCCCCCGGGGGTGGTCTGCGGGCCCTGTTCCATCAGCAGCTTGAGCGCGCGCTTGAGCCGGATGACCTCGGGATGATTGGGTGTGTAGATCTGTTCTGCTTCGGCGAGCTTCGCCCGCACGGTCGCAACGTCCGTCAGGTCGCCGCTTTGAGCCATCAGATTGGGACTGGTCTGCGCCAGCTGTGCGCTCAGCAGTGATTCCTTGCTCTGTGCCTGGATGATCTGCTGCTGCAGATCCTCGATGTTTCGCTGTGCCTCATCGATCGCGGCCTGATTCTGGCTGCGCAGCTCGGGCAGCGCATCCCCCTCGGTAGTCTTGAGTTTCGCGAGCTCTTCGTCGACCTGCGCAATGCGATTGTTGAGATCTGCCGTCTGGCGGCGCAGGAACGTGGCGGCCACGCCGGAGATCTCCTGCTGCTGTCGTTGCTGATAGGTCACGAACAGCTGCGCGAGGCCGTTGGTTACCGCGGCCGCCCGGGCTGGATCCGCGTTGCGGTAGTGCACCGAAAAGGCGTTCGACTGCTCCGTGGTGGGCTTGTAGGTCACCGGATCCACCGTCTCGACGGAGGTGGCCTGCATCAGACGCTGCGCCTTCTCCGCGGGCGAGGACGTCTGGTCCTCGGGGTAGGGATCGAACCTCTGAACCAGCGCCTTGAGGACGTCCGGCGTGAGCACCCGGCCCGCCACCACCTCGATCTGCTCGTCCGTGGAAGTAGCGACCGTCGACTCGATGACGTCCTTGTTCACGGTGGAGGGTCGCAGCAGTAGCGTGGCGGTCGCCTCGAACTGCGGCTTGAGCCAATACGCCAGGAACACCGATAACAGCAGGATCGGCGGGGCGATGAACAGCACATAGGGCAGGCGGCGCCTGACGGTCCCGACGTAGTCACGCAGACCCGATGATGGAGGCGATATCGCGGCCATCTTGACCTAGCTTCCTATTGACACAGGCGCCCTACTGCTGCCGGGGCAGGCCCTGGTAGCCGAACCGCACGTACACTTCGTTGTTCGAAGCGCGCTCGTCGCTGGCGTAGTACTTCTGCCACAGGAACCCATAGCCGCCTTGCACGAACCATGTGCGTGCCAACATCCGTTTCAAAGACAAGTCGAGCCGGTAATAGGTACGGTCAAACGCGCTCACATTAGCAGAAAGTCCTTCGCTGCGAACATACAAAAGCGCACCTGTGAAGCTCAGTAGCTGCGTCAGATCGCGGTCATATTCAGTCTGCGCCTGGTCGGTGGCAAACAAACCGCCGCCGCCGTTGGGGCTGACGTCCCGTTCGATGTTTATGCGCCACTTGCTGGCCTGGAGCTGCCAGGTATTGTTAAAGCTGGCTCCCCAGGTATTGGCGGCACCGCGGAAGCGGGCTGGTTGTACTTCATTGATATTGGTGTGTTGATAGCTCACCGACAGGCCGCCGCTCGCGTTGGCCGACCACTTGTGGTCCAGATCGACACTTCCACCCCCCGCATCGGCCGTCGAGTCGACGTCGACTGCCGAGTAGCGGGCTCCAAAGCCGGCGAGCGAAAGCTGCGTGCGCGGGCCGAACTTGCGGCTGAGCGCGAGCTGGCCCTGGTAGTAATCGAAATTCACATCGTACGGGTTGGCCGAGCTGTAAGTGACTCGCTGAGCCGTGCCCGACACACCGACGTTGACCAGCGGTGTGAGGTCGTAGGTGTATTGCGGGGCGACCCACAGGTTGTTCTGCGTCACCTCGAAATTGGCCACCCCGGTTTCCACCGAGGTCGGCGCGGCCGGGTTGATCGCATCATAGACGCCACTGGGGAATTCGGCCTCGGTGTCGTTCAGATGATCGAACATCCCATAGAGGTAGAAGTAGCTGCGCGGCGTGGTGTAGCTGGTGTTGAAGTTGAGCGACCCTTCGAACCGATCCAGCTCGCGCGCGCTCGGAAATTCGTTATAGCGCAGGCGCGGCTCGAAATTGGTGTCGCTGTCTGGCGTGGCAATCCCGATGATCGATGCCGCCTCGGCATAGTAACCAACGGTATACCGGTTGCTCACATCCAGGCCGAGATTGCTGTCGCCTTGCGCGCCCAGCGTCAGAAGCGGCTGGGTATAGAATTGTGCCGCACCCGCTGGCAGCGTGAACGCGCAGGCCACGCTGGCGGCGAGCATCCCGCAGCCCCGGAACGCCGGGGCCGCAGATTTTCGCGACGGCTTACGGTACGACGACGACATCGCCGCTCGCCAGTTCGACATTCTGCTCCAGATCCCTGCCACCGATGACCTGCCCATAGTGGAACCGCAGGATATTCTGGCCGCCAGTGGAGTGCCGGATCACGATGATGCTGTCACCCTTGGCATAGGGATTGAGCCCGCCGGCAATGCTCAGTGCCTGCAGCACGTCGATGGCCGGATTCATCTCGATGGCGCCGGGCTTGTTGACCTGGCCGATGACGTAAGCCACGTTGCCTTTTACGTCCGTGACGGCCAGCGTCATGCTGGGGGCGTTGATATATTTCGCGAGCCTCGTCTGCATTTCGGTACGCAGCTGTGTCGCGGTCTTGCCACCCGCGACCACCTCACCGATCAGCGGGTAGGAGAACTTGCCGTCGGGAGCCACCGTGATCTGTTGCGGCGGCAGCTTAGGATCGTCAAAAACGCCAACCAGAATCTGGTCCCCCGGGTGAATCCTGTAATCCGGCGCCGGCGTCTGGGCCGATACGAGCGGGGCGAGGGCCACCAGCATCAGTACCGACACGCATTTGCCTACGACTGTTCGCATTCGCATCGGGACCTTCTTATCGTGTTATGTTGCGTTCGTTCGTGCACGCGCCTGTCAGAGGCTTGGGTGCAGTATCCGGGCACGTCCGAGGGTTCGGCTGCCGTGTGGTCAGCGTATCGTAGCTCGGTGTAAAGTACCAGAGAGTGGGAATGGCACCGTCCAGGTGCTCTGCAGGCATGCCGCGCCGTGTTCGGCAACCATATGAATGAACATTGCGAGCGGGCGGAGTAAGGTGCCATGCAGCTGCCGCTGCTGATCCTTTTCATGCTGGTGACGCTGGCGCCGTTTGCGAGCAGCCTTGGCGCGCCACGGGTGCTGGCGTTTACGCCGGAGCTCCTGTCGGGGCTGGTCCTTATATATGTGCTGGTCGCGGGCCCGCGTCGGCGCTTTTACCTCGTCAATCCAAAGTACTGGCTCGTGTTTGGTGCCCTCACGGCGATCATCATCGCCGGGATCATCAACGGTGGCGCCTCCGCCGGTCCAGTCCTGGGAGCGCTGAGGTTCTACCTGCGCGCCCTGCCGCTGTTCTTCCTGCCGGCCGTGTGCGAATTCAGCGATGCGCAGCAAAAACAGCAGCTTAAGCTGCTCATGTTTCTGAGCCTCATCCAGTTGCCCATCGCGGCCTACCAGCGATATGTCGTCTGGAGCGAGGGTCGCTTCACCGGTGATCCGGTCACCGGCACGCTGCTGGACTCGGGGATCCTGTCGATTTTCCTGATCTGCGCGGCCCTGGTTGCAAGCGGGCTGATGCTGCGAGGGCATCTGAGCAGGGGCAGGTACGTCCTGCTGATGCTGGCATTGCTCCTGCCCACGACCATCAACGAGACCAAGGTGACCGTTTTCTACGTGCCCATCGGCTTGCTGATTGCCTTCGCCGTCGGGGCCACGCCGGGCCGGCGCCTGAAGGCGGCCGCCTCAACGCTGGTCATCCTGGTGACTTTTGGCGCGATGTTTTTCCCGATCTACACGTACTTCCAGTCGCGGGACCCGTACGCCGGTCAGGATGATCTCATCGGCGTGCTCACCAGCCAGAAGGACAGGACTGAGTATCTTCTCGGGGGAGCCACCGGGGTGGGCGCGCCCAGCCGGGACATACACCGGGGCGACTCGCTTTTGGTCCCGCTCCAATATGTCGCGCGTGACCCCATCACCCTCGGGCTCGGGCTCGGGCTCGGCGCAGTGTCCCCCTCGCAGCTCGGCGAGCAGTTCGAAGGCCGTTACTACGAGTACTTCAAGGACTTCCTGCAGACGGCGTTCAGCAGCTTCGTGCTCGAGATAGGGGTACTCGGAGTCGCGACGCTGCTTCTGCTCTACTGGTTTCTGTTCAGCGACGCGCTCGCGGTTGCGCGCCACGATGACACGCTCGTCGGCGCAGTTGCCGTGGGGTGGACGGGCGTGGTCGTGCTCATGTGCATTTCGCTGGTATACGCCGAGATCCAGATGGCCACATCGCTGTCGTATTTGTTCTGGTATTTCTCCGGCTTGATTGCGGCACGGCGTGTCCAGCTCGGGTATCGTGCCGAGACGATGTTGGAGCTGTCGT
>DATJUN010000037.1:0-23130 GCA_035502275.1 Steroidobacteraceae bacterium | reverse complement strand
CCCGCACGATGCGCCCATGCCGCTCGATTACTTCGTCTGGGCGATCGTGGGCGAATCGCGCGTGTTCGTGGTCGACACGGGCTTCGATGCAGCGATGGCGCGGCAGCGTGGCCGCACCCTCACGCGTCCGATGGAGGATGGTTTGCGCAAGCTCGGCATCCAGCCCGACGCCGTCGAGGACGTGATCATCACCCACATGCATTACGACCATGCCGGCAACCTGCCGCTGTTCGCGCGAGCGCGCTATCACCTTCAGGACCGGGAGATGGCGTACTGCACCGGCCGCTGCATGTGTCACGAGACGCTGCAGCATGCCTTCGAGGCGGATCATGTCAAAAACATGGTGGGCGCGGTGTTCCAGCGCCGGGTGCAATTTCATGATGGCAACAGCACGCTTGCCCCCGGACTGAGCCTGCACTGGGTCGGCGGCCACACGGGCGGAATGCAGATCGTGCGCGTGCACACGGCGCGAGGCTGGGTGGTGCTCGCCTCCGACGCGTCGCATTTCTACGCCAACATGGAGCAGGGGCGGCCGTTCCCGTTCGTCTACAACGTCGGCGACATGCTCGAGGGATTTGCCACCGTGCAGCGCCTCGCGGCTTCCCCTTCTCACGTAATTCCCGGCCACGATCCGCTGGTGCTGGAGCGCTACGGCGCGCACGAGCGCGATACCGCGGGATGGATCGTGCGCCTGGACGCCGAGCCGCGCTGAGCGGGCAGATCAGCCGCCAGGCGGACCGCCCGCGAAGGTTGGTCGACGCAAGCCAACGACAAATGCCAGAGGTCAGACGTGATCATTGAGCTGCGCATCTATCATTGCCTGCCTGGGCGTCTGCCCGCCCTGCATGAGCGCTTTACGCGCACCACACTGGGTTTCTTCCGCAAATACGGCATCGAGCCGCTGGGCTTCTGGACCACGCTGGCCGGTCCGACCAACCAGGCGCTGACCTATATGCTCAAATGGAGCAGTCTCGCCGAGCGCGAGACGCGATGGAATGCATTCCAGGCCGACCAGGAATGGGTCGCGGCGCGCGGGGCCAGCGAGGTGATTCCGATCGTCGAGCGCGTCGAGGTGCAATTCCTCGCGCCGACGGCATATTCGCCACCACTTTCATGAGGACCGAGATGCAACGCATCGGTTTCATCGGGCTGGGCATGATGGGCACGCCGATGGTGCACTGCCTCGCCAAGGCCGGCTTCCACGTATTCGTCGCCGATGCGGATGCGGCCAGGGTGACGGCCTTGGCCGGCACCACCCAGCCGCTCACGCCGGACAACGCTGCGTCGCTCGATGCGCTGATCACGATGTTGCCCAACTCGGCCATCGTCGAGGAGGTGCTGCTCGGCGCGGCCGCCTGGGCGCGCCGGCTGCCGCGCGGCGCCGTGGTACTGGACATGAGCTCCTCGGAGCCGGAGCGTTCACGCCGTCTCGGCGCCACATTGGCCGGCCTCGGCCTGGACTATCTGGACGCGCCGGTCTCCGGCGGCGTCAGCAGGGCGCAAACGGGCAAGCTTGCGATCCTGGTCGGAGGCGAGGCGGCGGTGCTGGAGCGCTGCCGATCATTGCTGCAGGCCATGGGCGCGAGTGTGCTGCACATCGGCGCGGCCGGCGCCGGCCACGCGGCCAAGGCGCTGAACAACTACGTCTCGGCGGCGGGCCTGGTGGCGACCGTGGAAGCGCTGCAGATCGGTGCGCGCTTCGGCATCGATCCGGCGGTCATGACCGCGGTGCTGAACGCCTCCTCAGGGCGCAGCAACACCTCCGAGAACAAGGTGAAGCAGTTCATGCTGAGCGGCACCTACGCGTCCGGCTTCGCGCTGCAATTGATGAACAAGGATCTGAAGATCGCACATGCGCTGTCGGACAGCGTCGGCTATACGATGCGGCTCGGCACCCCCTGCGTGGCGATCTGGGATGAGGCCGCCAAGCGCTCGACGCCGGCGACCGATCACACCGAGATGTACCGTCTGCTGGCCGAGCCTTGAGGAATTTGCAGTGCCTCAATCCGTCCTGCCCGATGCCGCCGTGACCGAATCCGCGCTGCGTCACGCGGCTCAGTTCTATATCGACGGACAATGGATCCGCCCCGACGCGCCGTCGTGGCTGGAGCTGGTGGATCCTTCCACGGAAGAGCCCATCACCCGGCTCGCGCTCGGGGGAGCTGCCGATGTTGACCGCGCCGTGGCGGCGGCACGGCGCGCCTTTCCCGCCTATGCCGCCACCAGCGTGGCCGAGCGCATCGCGCTGCTGCGACGCGTGGTGCAGATCTACCAGCATCGTTCCGAGGAAATCGCGCACACCATGTCGGCCGAGATGGGCGCGCCGATCACCTTCGCGCGCGGCGCCCAGGCGCCACGTGGTCCCCAGCACCTGAACGCGCTGATCGACGTGCTCGAGCACTTCGAGTTCGAGCCGCGTCTGGGCAGCACGCGGGTGCGGCTCGAGCCCGTGGGCGTGTGCGGGCTGATCACACCGTGGAACTGGCCCATCAATCAGGTCGTCGTCAAGGTCGGACCGGCGCTGGCCGCGGGTTGCACGATGGTGCTGAAGCCGAGTGAATACTCCGCTCTCACCACGCAGCTGTTCATGGAGGTCCTGGACGAGGCGGGCGTGCCGCCCGGTGTGGTCAATCTCATCAACGGCGATGGACAGGGCGTGGGCGCGGCGATCGCGGCGCACCCGGACATCGACATGGTGTCGTTCACCGGCTCGACGCGTGCGGGGATACTCGTGGCCAAGAGCGCCGCCGAGACGGTCAAGCGCGTGGCGCAGGAGCTCGGCGGCAAATCCGCCAATATTCTGCTCGACGATGTGAATCTCGAGGATGCGGTCACGCGTGGCGTCGCCGCCAGCTTCACCAATTCCGGCCAGTCCTGTTCCATCCCGACACGCATGCTGGTGCCGCGCCACCTGATGCGCGAGGCCGCACAGATTGCCACCCGCGCGGCCGCGGCCTTTCGCGTCGGCCCGGCGCTGGATCCGCAGACTCAGCTCGGACCGCTGGTCAATCGCAACCAGTTCGAGCGCGTACAGACTCTGATCCGCGCCGGCATCGAGCAGCGCGCGACACTGCTGACCGGCGGCACCGGCAGGCCGCAGGGTCTGGAACGCGGTTACTTCGCGCGTCCCACCGTGTTCGCGGACGTGGAGCCGCAGATGACGATCGCGCGCGAGGAGATCTTCGGCCCGGTGCTCTCGATGCTGCCCTACGACAGCGAAGAGCAGGCCATCGAGATCGCCAACGACACGCCCTACGGGCTCGCCGGCTACGTGCAGTCGGCCGATCTCGCGCGAGCGCGCCGCGTCGCCCGCGCCCTGCGGGCCGGCATGATTCACCTGAATTATCCGCCGGCCGACTATCAGGCGCCCTTCGGCGGCTACAAGCGCTCGGGCAATGGCCGCGAATGGGGCGAAGCAGGCCTGCGCGAGTATCTGGAGATCAAGTCCATAGTGGGTTACGGCACCGATTGAGGAGTTCAACGATGGCAGAGAGTGATGGTTTCTCCCGCGGCCTGGAAAATCGCAAGCGCGTGCTGGGCGCCGCGCACGTGGAAAAATCCTGGGCCAGTGCCGACGACTTCAACCGGCCGATGCAGCGGCTGGTCACTGAATACTGCTGGGGGGAGATCTGGGGGGATCCCACGCTGCCGTTCAAGACGCGCAGCATGCTCAACATCGGCATGCTGACCGCGATGAGCCAGCATCACGAGCTCGCTGCCCACGTCAAAGGTGCCCTGCGCAACGGCGTGACCCGCGAGGAGATCCGCTCCGTACTGATGCAGGCGGCCATCTACTGCGGCGTGCCGCTGGCGCTGGCGGCCTTCCGCGTCGCGAGCGACGCGATCCGGGCCTACGAAGCGGAAAGCGCCGCACCGGCCGGCTGAAATCGCGCACCGCGGCTGACGCACCCACACCATCGAGCGAACGGGGAACAGCAATGGCAGCATTGACCGCCGATGAGCTGGCAGCGGACGCCTCGGCGCGCTCCATCGATGAACGCAGACGCAGCGCCATCAAGGGCGCTTTCTGGTCCGAGTTCATCGACATGTTCGACATCTACCTGCCGGTGGTGGTGCTGGCCCCGGTGCTGCCGTACTTCCAGCCAAAAACCTCCAGCAGCACCGCGGTGCTGCTGACGTCGCTGGTCTTCATCACCACGCTGCTCGGCCGCCCGATCGGGGCGCTGCTGTTCGGCATGGTGGCCGACAAGCTCGGGCGCCGCCGCGCATCGATCTATTCAGTGTCGGGCTTCGCCGTCGTGACGCTGCTGATCGCCGCGCTGCCGGACTACCAGCACGCCGGCGCCGCCTCGTATGGGCTGCTGGTGCTGCTGCGCTTCGTCGACGGCATCTTCCTGGGCGGCGGCTATACCGGCGCCATACCTCTGGCGATGGAGTATTCGCACAAATCGCGTCGCGGCTTCGTCGGCGGGCTGATCGGTGGTGGCTTCTGCGCTGCCTATGTGACCATCAACCTGATCGCGATGCTGATGTTCGCGCTGTTCCCGTTCCATGGGCTGCATTCCCCCTACGCTCAATGGGGATGGCGCATTCCCTTCGTGATCGGCGCGGCGCTCGGGGCGGTGCTGGCGCTGTACTACGTGCACAAGGTGTCCGAGTCCGAGATCTGGCAGACCGAGACGGCGGCCAAACGCCGCCAGCCGCTCTCGGAGCTGCTTGCGGGGCGCAGCGGCCGCGGGCTGCTGCAGGTGCTGCTGATGATGACGGGCTTCTGGCTCACGCAGAACATGATCACCATCTATCTGCCCACCGGGCTGCTGCTTCAGGCCCTGCATCTGAACGGTCTGCAGATCACCTCGACGCTGCTCATCGCCTACTCGCTGATGTTCTTCAGTTACGTTTTCTCCGGCATCCTCGGACAGCGGATCGGCCGCCGCCGCTTCTTCCTCATCATTGGCACGCTGATCGCCACCGTCGGCGCAGCGCTGCTGTATCTGCTCGCCAACGTCAATGGCCTGTCGATGCCAATGATCATCCTGCTGGTGTGCGCGCTGGCGGTGCTGGTGCCCTCGCCCTGGGGCGCGATCCTCACCTACCTCAATGAGCGCTTCGTCACCAGCGTGCGCGCCACCGGCTTTGGCGTCGGTCTGAGCCTGTCGGTGGTGATCCCCTCGTTCTACGCCTTTTACTTGAGCGGGCTGGGTCATTTCATGCCGGCGCGACTTACCCCGGTGGTCCTGCTGTGCCTTGGCGCGGTGATTGGGGTGATTGGCGCGCTGATGGGACCGGAGACCAGGGACATCGACTTCTGACGCAACGACTGACGCACGAGTGAACTATCCATGAGAACAGATCGGATCGGATTCATCGGCCTCGGCAACATGGGCGGGCGCATGACGCGGCGGCTGGTGGATGCCGGCATCGCGGTGCTGGGCTACGACACGACGGCGGGACGCGCGCAGGCCGCCGGCGCACAGGTCGCCCGCTCGGTCGGCGAGGCGACGGACTATGCGGATCTGGTGATGCTGTCACTGCCGGATACACCCGTGATCGAGAAGGTGGTCCTGGGTGAGGACGGGGTCCTGGCACATACGCGCGCTGGCCAGGTGGTGATCGATCTGAGCACTGCGGCGGCCAGCTCCACCGAACGCCTGGCGAAGCAGTTCGCCGCGCGCGGTGCCCATTATCTGGACGCCGGCATCTCCGGTGGCGCCGCGGCTGCCGCCAAGGGAACCCTCACGCTGATGGTCGGCGGTGACGCCGGCGCGCTGGAAACAGTGAGCTGGGCGCTGAAGCCCATCGCCGCCAAGGTGGTGTATATGGGCGCCAGCGGCGCCGGCCACACTACCAAGACGCTGAACAACTTCCTGAACGCCGTGAGCCTGGCGGCAACCGCCGAGGTGATGGTTGCCGGCAAGAAGGCTGGCCTGGATCTGCACCGGTTGCTGGAAGTATTCAACAGCAGCAGCGGGGTGAATTTCGCCACGCTGAACCGCTTTCCCAAGATCGTCGATGGCGATTATCTGGAGGGCGGGCTGACCGGCAAGCTGATGACCAAGGACGTCGTGCTGTATGTCGATCGCGCGCGCGAGCTTGGGGTCGCATCCCTCAATGCCGCCGGTGCGCTGGCGAGCTTCGGACTCGGGACCGCGCTCGGCTACGGTGATCAGATCAGCAACCGCGTCGTCGATGCGATCGGCGACGTGTCGGGCGGTGTGCGGCTGTTCGACGCACAGCGCTAACCGGCAACGCTAACAGGAGGACACACATGCAGGTATTTCACGGCAGAGCCGCCGGCGGCAAATCGGATGATCGCACCGGCAGCACCTTCACCGGTACCGTCTGGGCAGACCCGGTGATGCCCACGACCGATGGGGTGACCATCAACACGGTGTTCTTCGCGCCGGGCGGGCGCACCTTCTGGCACGCGCACGAGCGTGGCCAGATCCTGCACGTGACCGCCGGTCAGGGCTGGGTGTGCCTGGAGGGCAGTGAGCCGCAGCAGATCCGCCAGGGCGACGTGGTATGGATTGGCCCGAACGAGCGCCACTGGCATGGCGCCAGCGCCGACAGCTACCTGGTGCACATCGCCATCTCGCTCGGCAAGAACACCTGGCAGGAGGAAGTGCTCGAGTAGCAGTCGTCCCGGTCCAGGGTGACAGGGGCCCCGGGTCGACGAGATCGGCGTGATCCACGGGCGGTAGAGACGCGTCCAGCGCAGGGAATTCATACGCGCGAGCTTACTTGCGCGGTGCCCCTGCTTTGCAAACAAACATGGACCCGATACCATGTCCCCAAACTATCGAGCGCATCGATGATGTTGCACGCTCGATCCGAAGGGGGTGGCTTTGTGGCACGCCTGTGCGCGCAAATGCAGTCCATGAAGCGATCGATCAGATCCATCACGTTCGCGGCCGCATTGCTGCTTACGGTTCTCGGCGTTCCTGGCGCGGGTCTGGCTTTCGCGCAAGACGTTGCCCTGCCCAAAGATGTCAATCCGCAGTCGCGTAACCGGCTGTCCCTGCTGAATCCCGACGACGCAAGCGCGCGGGCCAGGCAGATCTACGACCGCAGCATGGCCAATTTCGCGGGCGCTCCTCCCAAGGGACCATCGATGCGGCTGCACGGCACTCCGGAAGGCGCGCTGAACCTGCAGATGCTCTCTCCCCTGGGTCTCAACGTGATAGAGATCCCGGAACTCGTGACCGCACGTGCTCTGGATCAGCCCTACGAATGGTCGGGACACGAAATGTGGGCGCTGGAAGTGTCGCTCGATCCGAGCGTCATCAATATCATCCGACGCAATCTCCCCGTCAGTAAGCTCGATGCGAGGGAGGCCGTCATCATCCAGGTCGGCCGCGAGATCTTTCGTACTCACAAGCTCCGCTCGGACACTTACGCCCGCGCGCTGCACGTGCTCGGCGAGAGGAATCTGGTGGATGTGGTGGGGTTGATGGCGGACTATGCCAGCGCCTCGGCGTCGTTGAGCGCCTTTAACCAGCAAATGCCCCCCGGCTTCAGGCAGTTTCTGCCGTTGCCTTTTACGCCTCCCGACGACATTCATCCGGACTCGAGAAACCGCCTTCCTCTGCTTCCAAGCGGCCCTGCCAGACCCGGGGTGCTCTACAGCTTTTACCCGGGGCCGGAGGGCACCGGACCCGGCCAGATAGGCCGCCATGGCGGTGGGCTGAAGTCGCTGGAGGCGAACGTTGCACGTCGTGACATCGACCTGGCGATTCTGGTGACAGCGCGCGAGCACGACTCGCAGTACGACTGGACGGTCAACGAGCCGGCTGCCGTCAAGGACGGTCTCGAGCAGAAGGTCATCGATGTCATCCGCAATCGCAAGCCGACGGCGGGTCTGTCCGAGAAAGACGCCACCATGATTGAATTTGGGCGCCAGCTGTTCGACAAGCATTACGTAACCGCGGCGACTTATGCGCAGGCGGTGAAGATATACGGCGAACGAAACCTCGTGGACCTGGTATCAGTCATGGGCATGCATACGGGCGAGGAGATCATGCTGGCCGCGTTCGATCAGCAACTGCCTCAGGGTCAGGCGCCGTTGTGTTGCGTCTCACGAGGAAATGCAGCGTTGACATCCGCCGTTGAGCGGTAAGCACTGATTCGCTGGCCTTCTTCACTCGCCGCGTTGCGCTGCCATGGCGGCCCGACGCCGGCGCCTGTTTCCAGACGAGGTGTGCGATGGCGCAGGATGAAAGCAACGCTCCCCTACCGGGCTATGAGCATCTACGACCAACCCGGCGCGACATCCTGCAGGGCGCGGGGATGGCCGTCGCCACGGCCGCATTGCCCTTTGTGCGGGAAGCATCAGCGGCGCAACTCCCAGCCCCGCAAGTCCCGCAGGCGGATGTGCCGCCTGTTCCTGGCGAGCCCGGACGTGTCACGCGAGCTGATTATCCCGTCAGCCCGGTCATGGCGCGGCTCAGCACCTATATCAGCCGGGCGCACGAGCACCCGTTGCCCGCCGACGTGGAGGCACAGGCGAAGATACACACGATCGACAGCCTGGCCGCAATCGTCTCCGGTTCAGGTTTACCCGCCGGACGCGCCGCAATCAATTTCATTCGTCACTACGCCGGGGGTGCCCGGCCGACGGCGACGGTGGTGGCGGACACTACGCTTTGCGGCGCGATTGAAGCCGCTCTGGTCAATGCGGTCATGGCGCACGCAGACGAAACCGACGATGCGCTGCCAGGCGCGTGGCATCCCGGATCAAATATCATTCCTACGACCCTGGCCGCTGGAGAGCAGTTTGGTATCAGCGGCGAGCGGTTCCTGCGAGCGGTGACGCTCGGCTACGATATCGGACATCGCGTGCTTGCCACGGTGGGGCCAGGCATACGTGACACCATCACGCTGACCTACGCGATCGGCGGTATTTTTGGCGCCACGGCCGCGGCCAGTTGCGCGGCGGGCCTGAATGAAGAGCAGGTGCGCTACGCCCTTTCCTACAGCGCGCAGCAGTGCTCGGGCTTCGAGTCTTTTCCCCGCGACCCCCACCATATCGAAAAGGCCTTCATTTTCGCGGGCATGAATGCCCGCAACGGCCTCACCTCAGTGCTGCTCGTGCAGGCCGGGTTCGACGCCGTGGATGACGTCATGACCGGGCCGCTCAATTTTCTCGACTTCAAGAACCCAAAGGCCAATCCCGACACGCTGGTCGACAAGCTCGGGGAGCGCTACGCCATCATGAGTGCAGCGCTCAAGCGCTGGACAGTGGGCTATCCCATTCAGGGCGTGCTCGATGCAACCGAGGCGCTGTTGAAGAAGCATCCAATCGATCCAGGCCAGGTGCAGGAAATCGTCATCCGGACCGCTCCCGGATCCATCACCGACAACAGTGGGCCGGGCGATATCAACACGCAGTACGCGGTTGCCCTGATGCTCGTTAAAAGGATGGCCACCTTCCGCGATATTCATGATTGGACGCTGATGAAGGATCCGCAGATCGTTCGCCTGCGTGCACTGACGAAGCTCATCCCCGGGCCGGGCGCAGGCCTGCCGGGCTCTGGCCGCGGGCCCGTCCTTCAAATCACGTTGAAGGATGGCGCGCACATCGAACAAAACAGCCCCGGTCCGCTGCTCGGCACGGCTGCCAATCCAATGTCCCACCAGCAGATCGTGGCCAAGTGCCGGGAGTTGATGGAGCCGGTTCTCGGCAAGACCAAGGCCTCCAATCTGATCGAGCGGGTTTTTGAGCTGGAGAAAGTGAAGGATATTCGCGAACTGCGGCCGTTGCTGCAGGCGACCTACGTCCACTCTCCAAAGCTGTCGGATTATCCGAGTGTGTAACGCGCAGAACCCAGGCAAGAGCAGCGCTCACGAATAGAAGATGAATGCGTCTGGGCGCCGCACTGATCCCACGCCCATTCCATTATCGTTAACTTCTGTTCATGGTCTGCTCGTGCGGGCTCAAACCGCCCGCGCGCTGTGACTCGCTGGCCATCGATCTGGCGTACATCCCCCTTTCGCGTGGTCAGGATGACTGGCGGGAGCGGGCGCGCGCGAGCTGATCGCGTGGCATGCCCGGCGATCGTTTTTGTTGCCCCGCAGCTGCGTATATAATGCAATTTCAAACATTGCGAGATCTATCGGGACTAGGAGATGGCACTCATGCGTAAGCGCGAGAGGCTGAACGCGGGCGGCTATTCGCTGCGTCGCTATGGGCGCGTCCACAGACGCGTGTCGTTGGGTGCCTTGCTGGGGATTACGGCGGCCCTCGCGCTGATGGAAGCGCCGCCGGTGAAGGCAGAGGCGCCGACGTGCAAAGAGCCTCCGATGGCATCCCCTGTGCTACAGGATCAGTTCAAGGACGTCGCGCCCGGCGTGCCGTATCAGGCGGGCGTGCCGCCGGTCAAGGATGGGGAGCGCCCGAAGGGCGAGGCGGCGATTCTGCGCCTGATAGAGGATCAGGTGGGTTTCATCCGCGGCGATGGCCCAGCCGAAAACCTCCATACGATCAACCGCCTGGACTATAGCGGTTGCGGTGAGATCGTCGAGGGCGGCCACACCTACGACGCGACGAAGTACATCTATGGGGTGAGCCTGCATGAAAGCGCGGCACGCGAGGACATCACGGCGGAGGACAAAGTCCACCTGATTCGCGTGGTGCGCGGCAATGAGGCGTGGGACGAGAGCTCGCCCGGAGTGGGCACGCACTCGGCCGATAAGCTCGCCAGGCAGCGGGAATTGCAGCTCGGGCGCACGCCCTTCGGGATCGTCAACGCCATCGTCGATCTCAATCCCGACCAGATCAAGATACACGATACCGGTAGCGGCCCGGTGACTCTGCAGCTGCCCGTGGACGGGGTCGCAACCAAGGTCGTGCTGGACAGGAACTACCGTCCGGAGACGGTCACGCAGCGGGTCGATCACCACCTGATCGTGGATCAGTTCACCGACTATCACGATCTGAATCAGTACGGCCTGATGATTCCCAGGCACATCGTCGAGACGATTGATGGGCATCCGCACCTGATGCTGCACATCATCCGGTCGGGTCTTGCGACCTACGAGGTATTCCCGGCGCCGGCATTCGAGGCGCAGTTCCCGCCGCCGGCGCAGGCCGACAATTATGAATTTGCCGGAGGTGGATTTGGGGCCGGAAAGATGCGCACGCCCGTGGGGCCGACTCCGCGTACACCCGATGGGCATCCGGATCTGAATGGCTTCTGGGGTCAGCCGCGCGGTAACGGAGGGGGGCGTAATCGGTCGGGAGCCGGGATTGGCGACCCCAACGACATCGTGCAGACCTTCCCGGCGCGCCACGGCATCTTCTCCAACTTTGAGAATGACTTCTTCCTAGTCGGTCAACGGGGCGACAACATCCCGCTCTACAAGCCCCAGGAGTGGGCGCAGGTGCAGGACGCTCAGATCAATGCCGCGGCGCAAGACCCCTACCTGCATTGCTTTCCGGTCACCCCGCCGCGCGTAGGAGCGCCGGTGAGGATCGTTCGGGTTCCCAATGACAAGGAAGGGGAGTTCCTGTTCTTTCGTGCCGGATCCATCGGCACCCCCAATACGTTCCAGGACATCCCCGTGGGGCCCCCGCTCTTCAAGGCCGATGAGGATGGCACCTGGCAGGGCGATCCGTCGGCACACTGGGACGGGGATACGCTCGTAGTGGAGACGGTAGGGTACAACGGCCAGACCTGGCTCAGTCGAGCCGGATATCCGGTCGGCTACAACCTCAAGACCATCGAGCGGCTGCGTCGCCAGGGCAACGAGCTGTTTTACGACGTCACGGTCGAGGATCCGGACGACCTGCAGAGGCCGTGGGTGCTGCCCACGCAGGAGCTGCAGAAGCTTCCCGGCGGCTATTCAACGATCGGGGCACCGTGCATGTGGAACGATTATCCGAAATCGATCGGCGGGACGCTGGGGTAAGCCGGCTGGGGCAGGCGTTCGTTCAGATGGATGAATTTGGCCGCCGTGAACAATCCAGTTCCCGCGACCCGCTCGTTGCGCGCGAGCCAGACGAGCCGCCCCGTGCCGGTTCCGTCAGCGCGCCTCGGAGCCGATCCCGCCGGCGGTTACGGCTGGGTATCGATCGTGCTGCATTGGGCAACGGTCGCCGTGCTGTTGCCGCTGTGGTTCGTCGGCTACGCAACCAGCCACCCGGGTTCACAGAGCGTACTGAAGCTGATTCATACGCATACGACCATCGCCGTGTGCGCCTATGCGCTGCTGTGGCTGCGGGTGCTGTGGCGATTCAGGCAGGGCCATCCCGCGCCGCTGCCGCGTCAGCGCGGCTGGTGGTTTCAACTCGGCAAGACGGTCCATTACCTGCTGGTGCTGGCCATTGCCGTCATGCTGGTCTCGGGGCCGTTGATGGCCTGGACGCGCGGTGATGCCATCCACGTGTTCTCAGCCGCCATACCCTCACCGTTGCCGCGACTGCCGCAGCTCTCGAGCTGGCTGCTGACCGTACACCGAACGACCTCGCGGATCATCATGTATGCCATCCTGGTGCACGTGTGCGCCGTGCTCGGGCACGTCGCCTTCAAGCACGACGGTACCCTCGGCCGCATGCTCGTAGCGGCCAGGCGCCCCCTCGACCGCTAGCCAGCACCCGGGACGCGAGGGGCCCGGCGTTGCCCTGCGTACCATCTAAAGATGCGGATGACGGTTATTAAAAGTTGACATCAGCCTGATAAACCACCGATATAATATGAAACCCGACGATCCCATCTGCCGGCGGGGCCCGTCATACCCGCGAGGCCCCGGGCAGCAATGGGCAATGCTATACACGCGGCCGAAGGCACGCCGGCGGGGGTACCAGGCAATGGCGTGCTGCCGTACGGATACGGAGAGACATCGATGACTCACTTCCTGGCCCCAGGGCAAGGTCTGCTCGATTGGATGCAGTCCCTGCCCGTCAGTCAATGGATCACCAACTCCGATTGGGGATTCCCGATCATGCTGGTGTTCCACTCCTGGGGCATGGCAGCCGTGGTCGGCATCCTGGTCATGCTGGATCTGCGCATCCTGGGCGTGGCGAAAATGGCCCCGCTCTCTGCGTTCCAGCCGATGATGAGCATTGCCTGGGCCGGTTTTTTCATCAATTTGATCTCGGGCGTCCTGATGTTCATGGCCGATGCCAACCGCCTGATCGTCAACTGGTCGTTCATATCGAAGATGAGCTGCGTGGTGCTGGGTGGCATCGTTACCGCCGTGTTATGGCGCAGGATGCGAGCGGCCGGCGCGATGGCAGCGCATCACTCCACGATGCAGTCCAGCGTCGCGGTCGCCGGCGGGGGTCGGGTGGTTACCGTGACCGGCGGGGATTTGCCGGCAACCGCGCCCCTGGGTGTTGACCGCTCAGTACGTATTCTGGCGATCATATCGATCCTGATGTGGAGCGGCGCGATCCTGTTTGGACGCTGGATCGCCTATGTCATGGATAACATGATTCTGCACGGCGCTTTCGCCCCGAAGTGAACAGCATGACTGCACATATCGCACCGTTTCTGCATTGGTTGAACGACAGCTGGCTGGGTGGCGTCACCCGCGAGTATCACTATATCTTTACGATCTGCCTGGTCATTCATTTTATCGGGCTGTCGCTGCTGATGGGCGGCATAGGGATCGTCGACATGCGGCTGCTGGGTTTCCCCCGGCAGCTGCCGATTGCGGCGGCCATGAAGTTTTTGCCGGTTGCCATCATCGGGTTTCTGATCAATCTGCTCACCGGCATCACGATGGTGTCATACGACGCGGTGGACTATTGGCTCAACCCGGCGTTCAAGATCAAGATGGCGCTGTTGCTGCTGGCAGGACTGAATGCGCTGTGGTTCACCCTCGCCGAGCAGCGCAAAGTGCTATCCCAGCCCAGCGACCAGAAAATGGCCATCGCGGTGCGGACTTCTGCTGCGCTGTCGTTGCTCATGTGGTTCGCGATCATCTATTGGGGCAGAATGATCGTCGCTTTCCAGGCGTCGTCCAGTTTTTAGCGATCACCGCCCCGTGGGGGCGGCACGCTGCTGGTTGGGTTTCCAGCGTAGCCTGTTGACAGGCAGTCATTTTTTTGTTTTGCAAACCAAAAGGCAGCTGGCTAGCATATAAGGACTGTTGAAGCTTTGGGCGATACCGTCGCTCAATCCATTCGGGGGTAAATTCATGAATATTCTGAAGCGCGCGGCCATGGTCATGGGGCTGGCGGTGGGCGCCGTGGGCCTCGCCGAGGCCCATCACGCGGTCAATTCGCAGTTCAATGCGAACCAGACCATGCCATTCACGGGCGTGCTGGAGAAGACTTTTATTGGCAATCCGCATAGCTACCTGTACTTCGTGCGCATGGTCAACGGTCAGGAGCAGCACTGGACCTTCGAGACCGATGCGGTGGTGGCGCTGAAGCGCGCAGGCCTGTCAGTTCGCGATAGCCTGAAGATCGGCGACGCCTATTCGATCACCTTCAATCCGGCCCTCGACGGCGCGACCAGCGGTCTGATGACGGCGATAAAGCTTCACGATGGGCGCGTCATTTCCATGTCGGCGAAGAACCAGCAGAGCGCGGCCAACAATATTCTGAATGCGCAGAAACTGCTGAACGGCCCACAAGCCGGCCAGCAATAGCAGTGGGGTGATCGAGCAAATCGCTGCGCGGCGGGTGCTTGCGCGCAGTGGCGCCGCTTGTCCGCAGCGCCTTCATCCCCTGGCGATCGCAGAAACCTATAGTATGGAGATGGAATCATGCGTAACGGCGCGGGGCTGATCGGGGGCAGTTGGTTGGGGCGCCCTTCGCCGCGGGGCCGTTGGGGAGCCCGGGGGCGCGTATCGTTAGGCGCTGTGCTCGGGATCACGGCAGGACTGGCGCTGATGGAAGCGCCGCCGGTCAAGGCAGCGGCGCCGACGTGTGAGGAAGCCCCGCTGCCAAAATCCCTAGAAAGTCAATTCAAGGATATCGCGCCGGGTGTGCCTTATCAGGCAGGTGTGCCGCCGGTCACCGACCAGAACCGGCCGAAGGGCGAGGCCGCGATCCTGCGCATGGTCGAGGATGAGATGGGCTTCATCCGCGGGGATGGACGGGCCGAAACGCTCCATGCGATCAATCGCCTGAACTACAGCGGCTGCGGGGAAATCGTCGAGGCCGGACACACCTATGAGGTCAGCCAGTACGTTTACGGCATGAGCCTGCACCAAAACGCAGCGCGCGAGGACATCACGGGTCAGGGGCCCGAGGGCAATGTTCATCTGATTCGCGTGGTGCGCGGCAATGAAGCCTGGGATGAGAGCAGTCCCGGGGTGGGCACGCACTCGGCCGACAAGCTCGCCAAGCAGCGGGAACTGCAGCTCGGGCGCACGCCCTTTGGGATCCTCAACACCATCGTCAATCTCAATCCCAATCAGATCAAGATACACGATGACGGTCACGGCCCGGTGACGCTGCAGCTACCGGTGGATGGGGTATCCACGAAGGTCGTGCTGGACCGCAACTACCGTCCAGCGACGGTGACGCAGCGGGTCGATCACCACCTGATAGTGGATCAGTTCAGCGACTATCACGATGTGAATCAGTACGGGCTGATGATTCCCCGGCATATCGTGGAAACGATAGATGGGCATCCTCACCTGAATCTGCACATCATCAAGTCGGAAGTGTCGGATTACGAGGTATTTCCGGCACCGTCGTTCGAAGCTCCTTTCCCGCCGCCCGCGCAGGACGACAATTTCGAATTCATCGGCGGCGGGTTTGGCGTCCCACCGGTGCACGCACCCGAGGGCGCGACCCCGATGACCGCTGACGGGCATCCGGATCTCAGTGGCTTCTGGGGCCAGCCGCGGGGGAACTTTCAGGGGCCGCCGTCGAACAACCCCGACCAGCTCAACTTTCCGGCACGTCACGGCATTTTTTCCAACTTTGAGAACGACTATTTCATCACCGGTCAACAGGGCAGCAACATACCGCTCTACAAGCCGCAGTACTGGTCGCAGGTTCATTACAACCAGGCCCACGCCGCAAATCTCGATCCCTATCTGCAGTGCGTCGAGGTCACCCCGCCGCGCCTGGGTCCGCCGGTGAGGATCGTGGAAACCAATCGTGATTACCTGATGTTCTTTAATGGAGCCGTCGGTACACCCAACACTTATCGCGACGTTCCCAAGGGACCGGTGTTCGTCAAACCAGACCCGGATGGCACCGCTCAGGGTGATCCAGCCTCCCACTGGGATGGCGATACGCTCGTCGTGGATACGGTGGGTTATAACGGCCAGACCTGGCTCAGCCGTGCCGGATACCCGGCCGGCTACAATCTCGAGACGATCGAGCGACTGCACCGTCAGGGCAACCGCATGAGCTACGACGTCACAGTCCAGGATCCGGAATACATGCAGAGGCCGTGGATACTGCCGACGCAGTACATCTATTTGCTCCCCGACGACCATCGATTCTCGGAGCGAGGGGGGCCGTATATGTGCACCAGTCCGATTCCCGTCGTTGGCGCGACGCTGGGGTAAGCCGAAAGTCCGGATCGTGGCGCTCAGCCCGCGGGACGGGCGCCGGCACAGGCTGGCGCTCGTTCGCGGATCACGCGCGTAGAATCGTCCCCGCGCGGCTGCTGACGCTGCGTCACAGGGGGCGGCATGTCGAAGAGGGGATGGACGGCCATGTGCTGCGCGGCCGTCGCGGGCACGATCCTGCAGGCGGCACCGGCGCCCCCTCTCGCGGCGGCCCGGTCAACTGAGGCGCCGGCCGCGAAGTCACAGCTGGCGCGCACGCAAGCCAGCAAGCGCGCCGTCATTGCCTATTCGCGCGCGTTTTATCTTCAGACCACGACGATGGCACAGCGCCTCGACGCCCTCGCACCCGACTACGTCGAGCACGCACCGATGTTTGCCCGCTTCAACCAGATCAATCACGTTCAAGGGCGCGATGGCATGCGGCTGTTGCTCGAGACGCTCAGCCGCCTGCGCGGCGGTGGGCCGCCGGTCGGACCGGTTCCCGGTGCCGCTGGCTCTGCGCTGCCGCCCGGCAATGTGCTCTACCAGGTGGTCGCAGAGGGGGATCGGGTCACCGTTCTGAACCAGCAGTATCGACCCGACCCGCAGCATCCCGGCAGCTTCTACAAGATATTCCTGTTCGATGCCTTTCGCGTGGATGCCCAGGGCAGGATCGCCGAGCATTGGGATTACACGACCATTCCTGCCGATCCGCCGATCTTCCTGCGCGTGCCGGCGGCGAAGCTGCACTATCCCAAGGCGAGGAGGCCGATTTACGGTGTGAGTGACGCGACGGCGAACGACGCGGTGCACTGAGCGGCTGGCAAGCTGCGATGATGCAACCCGATGCCATCAGTGGCGCGTCCGTGCCTTCACAGGTGGATCGCGCCGACGGGTGTAATTCTCCAGGGTCATCATGTGGCCACATCCGCGAGCGCACCAATTAAATTCCTGTAAGGGTATAAGGAAGTGCTAATCTGCTGAAAATCCGGGGGGCTAGTTTCCGGCCAGCGCGCCATGCGTCTACCAAATTCGCATTTGAGCCTGCGGCACCTCGTGGTGTTCGTCGAGGTCGCCCGTAGCGGTGCCGTGAATGCGGCGGCCCGCAATCTGCATCTATCACAGCCGGCGGCCACGCAGGCTATCGCCGCGGTCGAGCGATATTTTGGCACGCGATTGTTCGGTCGCACGAGCGCCGGGATGACGCCAACCCTGGTTGGCCGGCGTTGCCTGGAGCGTATCCAACGCGCGCTGGCGGAACTGCGAATGGGGATGGCGGAGCTGCTGCCATCGTCGGCGGTGCGCACGGAGCGTGCATTGACTCTTGCACAGCTCGAGGGTCTCATCGCGCTGGTCAGATACGGCAGTTTCCGCGCGGCTGCGAGGGCGCTCAATATCGCCGTGCCGACCCTGCATCAGGCCGCCCATACCCTGCAACAGGTGAGTGGCACGACGCTGCTCGAGCGCACCAGCTTCGGCCTGCGTCCCAATCGTGACGGCGAGCGTCTTGCACGACATGCCGGAAGAGCACTGGCTGAGCTGCAGCAGGCTCGTGATGAGCTCGCTGCAATGGAGGGGGATGAGCGAGGCCGCACCGTCATTGGAGCGATGCCCCTGGCGCGCAGCGGCCTCGTGCCGAACGCGGTGCTGCAGTTCCTGTCGCAATACCCCATGCATACCGTTGAAGTACTGGATGGCCCCTATGAAACACTGCTTCGCGCGTTGCGTAGCGGCTCTGCGGACCTGCTGATAGGCGCCTTGCGACAACCCGCTCCCGCCAGCGATGTCGTCGAGGAGGCGTTGTTCGACGACCCGCTTACGCTCGTGGTGCGGGCCAGGCACCCCTTGACCCGCGCCCGGGGCGGCGCGCTTTCGCAACTACGGCGTTATCCGTGGATTGCCCCGCGACAGGGGACGCCGCTGCGGCGGCATTTCGAATCATTGTTCGCCGACACCGGAGTGCCCACCGGAACCATTGAATGCAATTGCCTGGAGGCGGCCCGGGCCGCTCTGCTGGGCAGCGATCGGGTCATGCTCTTGTCCGCGCGCCAGGTCATGGTGGATGTCACTGCCGGAGTCCTGGCGACACTGCCTCATCCACTCGGCCGCGTGGTGCGCACGATTGGTCTGACATTTCGCGCCGGCTGGCAACCCACCGGGCCGCAGCAGGCTCTGACGGATCTATTGCGGCTGGCAAGTAGGGATGCGTTGCCGCAACCGCGTATGGCCGATCGGTACTGCGTCCACCCTGCAGCATAAGAGGGCGCTCGAGAATCGAAAACCGGCTGCGATCGGCAGCGTCGTCTGCGAGCAGGCCAATGATAGGGATTAGCACTTCCTTATATCGTTATTTAAATTTCAATTGGTATAGCGCCCCCCGCTGCCGCAACATCCGGGAACGGGGTGCAGGAGGGGAGTGCATGAATGTCGTCCTTCGTAATATCCAGCGCCCGCCCGCGCAGCTCGCAGAGGCATTCTCCCAGTACGGCGTCGCGACCGTTCACGAGGCGCAGGGTCGTACCGGTCTGCTCGCGCCGCGTATCCGGCCGATCTATGCTGGAGCCCGCATCAGCGGGCCCGCGGTAACAGTCAGCATTCCGCCGGGCGATAACTGGATGATTCACGTGGCCGTCGAGCAATGTCGCGCGGGAGACATCCTCGTGGTCGCTCCGACTTCACGCTCGGAGGCGGGCTATTTCGGCGAGCTGTTGGCCAGCTCGCTGCGCTCTCGTGGCGTTGGAGGCCTGATCATCGATGCGGGAGTGCGCGACGTGGCGGAGCTGACATCGATGTCATTTCCGGTCTGGTCACGCTGCATCAGTGCTCAGGGCACCGTGAAGGAGACGCTCGGCAGTGTCAATGTGCCCGTGGTTTGCGCAGGTGCCCTGGTGAATCCGGGCGATGTCGTGGTCGCCGACGACGATGGCGTATGTATCGTGCCGCGGATGGCCGCCGCGGCCACCCTGGAACAGTGCCAGGCGCGCACGCGCAAAGAGGCGTCGGTGCGTTCACGGCTCGAGGCCGGCGAGTTGGGCCTGGACGTCTACGGCATGCGCGCACGCCTCGCCGAGCGCGGCCTCGTTTATCAGGATGCGCCGCCGGATTCGCAGTCCACGGAACGCGTGTGAGTGCGCCGAGCCGTATCACGTTTCTCGGCTTCGGAGAGGTCGGCCAGAACCTGGCGGCGGGCTTGCGCCGTCTGGCGTCCCTCGAGTTGACCGCCTGGGACATTCTATTCCCGGATCCGGACAGCCTACCTTATGACCACGCGCGCGAGGCGGGCGTGCGAACAGCGGCTTGCGCCAGAGAAGCGGTGGAGGGAGCGGCGCTGATCATCTCGGCCGTCACCACGGCGAACAGTCTGGCCGCAGCTGAAAGCGTCGCTCCGGCACTGAGTGAGAACACGGTGTTCCTCGACCTCAACTCGATCGCACCGTCGGTCAAACAACAGGCCGCGCGCGTAATCGATGCACATGGCGGTCAGTACATCGAGGTGGCGGTCCTGGGTCCGATCGCGCCCCGGGGCCTGGCCACGCCTATGCTGCTCGGTGGCCCGCATGCCGAAGCGTTTCTGCCCGCGGCGCAGGGGCTCGGCATGAGCGCCGCACAGCTCTACAGTCCCACGGTAGGTCCCGCATCCGCGGCCAAAATGTGCCGCAGCGTGATCATCAAGGGGCTGGAGGCACTGCTCGCCGAATCGCTGATCGCGGCGCGCCACTATGGCGTTGAGGATACGGTCCTCGCCTCACTCGGCGATCTGCTGCCGAACGCCGATTGGCCCGCGCTGGCACGCTACATGCTGTCGCGCTCACTGCGGCACGGACGACGGCGCGCCGAAGAGATGCACAACGTTGCGCAGACGCTCGCTGAAGCGGGCGTTGATCCATGGATGAGCGAGGCCAGCATCCAGCGGCAGGCCTGGGCCGGCGCCCATGCAGCTCTGGCCGGCTGCGGGTCACTGCCTGAGTTGCTCGATACCCTGCTGCGCTCGAATGGCAGCGCAGGCGTCCCGGTATGCTGATCATCGATTGCCACGGTCACTACACCACCGCACCCCCGGCGCTGGAGCAATACCGTGCGGCGCAGCTCGCAGGAGCGCAGCCCAGCCCTCCGCGTATCAGCGACGAGGCCATCCGCAGCAGCATCGAGACCCAGCAGCTGCGGCTGCAGCGCGAGCGCGGCGGAGACCTGACGCTGTTTTCCCCGCGCGCTTCCGCCATGGGGCATCACATTGGGAGCGAAGAGATTTCAATCGCGTGGTCACAGGTCTGCAATGACCTGATCGCGCAGGTCGTCGGTCTATATCCGGATCATTTCGCGGGCGTGTGCCAGCTGCCGCAGCATGCGGGAGCGCCACTGAAGGCTTCGGTGGCGGAGTTGCGCCGCTGCGTGCTCGAGCTCGGATTCGTAGGGTGCAATTTGAACCCCGATCCGAGTGGTGGGCACTGGACCTCCCCGCCACTGACCGACCGCTACTGGTATCCCATTTACGAGGAGATGGTGGAACTGCAGGTGCCCGCCATGGTGCACGTATCAGCTTCCTGCAACCCCGCCTTCCATGCCACCGGTGCGCACTATATCAATGCCGATACCTCGGCATTCATGCAGCTCATCGAGGGCGATCTGTTCAGGGAATTTCCAGGCCTGCACCTGATCATTCCGCACGGTGGCGGCGCCGTACCCTATCACTGGGGGCGCTATCGCGGTCTGGCCGACATGCTCAAGCGCCCGGCGCTGAGCGAACATCTCATGCGCAACGTATTCTTCGACACCTGCGTGTACCATCAGCCTGGCATAGACCTGCTGGCGCGGGTGATCCCGCTGGAAAATATCCTGTTTGGCTCGGAGATGATCGGTGCGGTCCGCGGGATCGATCCGCAGACCCGGCACTATTTTGATGACACCAAACGCTACATCGATGCGCTGCCGCTCGACGATACGCAGCGCGCATTGCTGTTCGAAGGGAACGCCCGTCGCGTCTATCCGCGGCTGGACGCGCGTCTGAATGAGAGGAGCCGCTGAGCACCGCCACGACGGAGAGCCGGGGGCAGAAAACGGAGACACTCACAAATGAATCAGCAAAGTTTACAGGCATTGTTGGAGAGTGCGGGAAACCCCGTCGATCTGCTGCGCAATTCCCAGGCCGGGGCTTACGTCTATCCGGTGGTTCCGAGTGAGTTTACCAATTGGCGCGATGAGCAGCTCGCATGGAAGGAGGCGGCGGTACTGTTCGATCAGAGCCATCACATGGCGGAACTGCTCGTCAGGGGTCCGGATGCCGCAAAGATGCTGTCCAGCCTGACCATCAACACATTTTCGAACTTCATGCCGAACAAAGCCAAACAATACGTGCCCTGCACGTACGATGGCTACGTGATCGGGGACGGTATCCTGTTTTATCTGGCCGAGAACGAATTACTCTTCGTCGGCCGCGCCCCGACCGTGAACTGGCTGCAATTCCAGGCGCAGACCGGTGGCTATAAGGTGGAGATCGAGCGCGATGATCGCTCGCCCTCCAACCCGCGTGGCAAGGCGGTCGTGCGTAGACGCTACCGCTATCAGGTTCAGGGGCCGAACGCGAATCAGGTCCTGCAGGCGTTGAACGGCGGCCCACTGCCGGAAGTGAAGTTCTTTACCATGGATGTCATCAACATCAGGGGCCGGAAAGTACGTTGCCTGCGGCATGGTATGGCCGGCGCGCCGGGCCTGGAGATCTGGGGCCCCTACGAGGAGAGGGAGGAGATCCGCGAAGCGATCCTGGAGGCCGGCCGTGACTTTGGGCTGGTGCAGGTAGGCTCACGCGCCTACGCGAGCAACACGCTCGAGTCCGGCTGGATCCCCTCCCCATTGCCGGCAATCTATACCGGCAAGCAGATGCAGAAGTACCGCGAGTGGCTGCCCGCAACCGGCTACGAGGGTACCGCCTCGATCGGTGGCAGCTTCGTCTCCAAGGACATCGAAGACTACTACGTGACTCCATACGAGCTGGGATATGGCTCCTTCGTCAAGTTCGACCACGATTTCGTCGGTCGCGAAGCCATGGAGCGCATGAGCAAGGGGCAGCACCGGCCGCAACGCAAGAAGGTCACGTTCGTATGGAACGGAGACGACGTGGCCAAGACGTACGCCTCGATGCTCACGCCGGGAAGGCAGAACTACAAGTTCTTCGACATGCCGATTGCCAACTACGCCTCGGCTTCGTTTGACAGGGTTTGCATGGGAGACAAGACCGTCGGCTTGTCGATGTTCAGCGGCTACAGCTATGGCGAGCGATCGGCGCTGTCGCTGGGGATCGTGGATGCAAATATCAATGTTGGGGATGTGCTCACGCTCGTGTGGGGAGAGGAGAACGGCGGCACCCGCAAGACGACAGTGGAGCGGCATCAGCAGCTCGAGATCCGCGTCAGGGTCGGAGCGGTTCCGTACGGAAGCCAGGCGCGCGAGACGTACCACGAGGGCTGGCGCACCCGGACGGCCTGAGGGCAGCGGCAATGGGATGGGTAGTGGAGTGGGGCGCGAAAAGCTCAGGGGAAATACCGTGACGCAAGTAACGAGGGCGATCGTCCAGCGGTGCGTGGCCGCTGCGCTCGGCGTGTTGGTGCTGGTGGGGCTTGGCGCGGCTGCAGCCGGGGCTGCGGAGCCGGAGAATGCGGATCTGGACGTGGTGAAGGTTCGGCAGAACTTTTACATGATCGTGGGGGATGGAGA
>DATJUN010000036.1:0-4392 GCA_035502275.1 Steroidobacteraceae bacterium | reverse complement strand
AGGCGGCGGTCAGCGTCTGACGGCGGGCTTCCCTTGGCGCTGAATGAGACATCGTCTGGCATTCAGTGAGACGAACTCCCAGCCCTTTCCGTGCTATTCGTACCCTCGGTCTTTCGAAAATTGCGGTCTAAGGGTAATGGCACTGACTTAAGCGGATAACCGATGACGATGCTGACGTATCTGCCGGCGTGCCCGAGCTCGCGGTATCTTGAGCCACGGGAACGGTTTGGGGCGTCTCTTGCGCGCTCGCGGTTCGACGCGGCGAGGTCGATTGCCCACCCGAAGCTGAGCGATCAGCCGGAAGAGTTCGGTGGGATGCGTGACGGGCAGCGCTGCCAATGCCAGCGCCGTCCAGGTCGTCCACATCTGCACCGTGTGTTTGAAGCTCAGCTCGCGCGGTTGAACGCCGGCGGTATGCGCTGCCTGTGCCATCAGAAAGCGGATCAGATTGTAGGCGAGCAAATACACCCACAGTTCCCTCTGCACCATGGACGGGCTCTTGCAACTGAGCGTCTCCATACGCAACGTCGTCTTGATGCAGCGCAAGTCCAGCTCGATGTTCCAGCGCCGCTCGTAGAGCTTGGCCAGCTCGCCCTTGGACGCCTCCTTCGGCTCGAGCAGCGTGGTTACCAGGGTGCGGCCGCCGACCTGCAGTTCCCGCACCATCAGCTCTTCGGGAAACACTGCGTATTGCTCCCGACTCATCCAGGCCGGCCGCGCCTCGGGTTTGTGCCAGCGCACTCGATGATCACGCTTACCCAGCGCCTCGCCGCGACGGAAGTCGGTAATGCGCGCACCGTGCTGCTCGAACAGGACATCCACGCCGGCTGCCTGGAGCGTTGCGATCAGAAAGTAGTTGCAGTACAGGGCATCGGCCAGCAGCAGGTCGCCGGTCGACAGCGCCGGCAGAAGGCTACGAAACAGGTCCAACTCGCTGCGTCCCTTGCCCGCGTGGGGCCCGATGGCCGCCTCCAGCACCACGCCGGTCGACAGACAAATGATCCCTACCAGTCGCGCCAGAGGAAAGCCGACCCCTTCGGTCTGAGTACTGGGCTGCGGATAGCAGGCTTGATTGCTCGGGGTATCGGGCATCGAGATGCCCGTGCCATCGGCCAGCTTCACGCGCCGGCCGCGCCACAGCCAAGCCTCCTGCGCGCGTTCACACAGCAGCCGACCACTCGCGCGCGTCAAGGCGCTGATCATCTGCAGCGGCACGCGCCCTCGCGCTCGGCAGTACGCCCCGGTGCTCACGCTGTGCACACTCAGACCCTCGGCTGCGCGCTGTGCCGCCCAGCCATTAACCGCTCTCTGGCAGGAGCGATCCTCCTCGAGCGCCTGCTTCATAAACATCGACAATGCCACCGTCGGTGGATAGAGGCGCTCGCGGTGTTCCGGCAGATGGCTCTCAGTCATCTCCAGCAACTCCGGCCCGGTCAGCAGGTTGAAGAAATCGACCGCATACGCCTGGTGAACCTGACGACGGATGCGATCTCGATGTTGCTCGGAATGAAAAGCGACATTACGATCACGCAAGGCTGCAGCCTCCGGGGTTGGTGGGGTGGATGTGTAGCAACTACATCCTATCAACTCCGGTCAGCCTTTCCTCTTCTCCTTCAATCTCTTAGCTCCAGGCACGAACACCGCTGGGGCTTAAGTCAGTGCCATTATCCTTAAGGCTCGATTAAGCCCCCGGAGTCAGATTCTCAGTCGATGAGCTCGATCCGCACGCGCCTGCTGCTCGCGTTGCTCGGCCTCGTGGCCGTGATCTCGCTGCTGGCCGGCGTACTGACCTACCGGCGTGTGCTCGCCGAGACCTCCGCGCTGTTCGACTACCAGCTGCGCCAGATGGCGCTGTCGCTGGAGAATCAGGTGCCCCTCGCGCCCCGTCTGGAGCTGCCGCCGACCGGCACCGACTTCGTCGTGGAGATCTGGGATCTGTTCGGTCGGGTGGAATATCTGTCGCGCCCGGGGTTGCCGACCATCGATCGGCCGTACGTAGGCTACGCGAACGTGACGCTGCAGCGGCAGCGCTGGCGCGTGTACGGACTGCAGAGCTTCGATGGCGTGATCCAGGTCGCGCAGCCGCTGCGCGTGCGAGCGGCGCTGGCGCGCGCCGCGGCGCTGCGCGTGGTGATCCCGCTGCTGGTGCTGCTGCCGTTGCTGGCCGCCGCCATGGCGTGGGTGGTGGGCGAGAGTCTTGCGCCGCTGCGTCGCGTCGCGGCGGAGGTGCAGCGCCGCGACGTGCACAGCCTCGCGCCGGTCGCCGCCGTGCACCTGCCCGAGGAGATCGCACCGCTGGTCGATCAGCTGAACCGGCTGCTCGGGCGTGTGGACGCCGCCCTGGCCACGCAACGCGCGTTTATCGCCGATGCGGCGCACGAGCTGCGCTCGCCGCTCACGGCCGTGCGGCTGCAGCTGCAGCTGCTGGATCGCGCCCCGGATGCGGCCGCACGCGCCCAGGCCCGCGCCGAGCTCGGCGCGGCCGTCGAGCGCGCCATCCACCTGGTGGCCCAGCTGCTGGCGCTGGCGCGCAACGAGCCGCGCGACGTGCCGTCCGAGGCACGGGCTGCCGTGTCGCTGCGGGAGGTGGCCGCCGAGGCGCTGGCGGAAATGCACTCACTGGCGGTGGCGCGCCGCATTGAGCTGTCCCTGGAGGCCGCGCCGAGCGCCTCCGCGCCGAGCGCCTCCACACCGAGCGCCGCCGTGCCAGTGGCCGGCGCAGTGCATCCTGCTGGCGAGACCGTGCTCGCGGATCGCGAGGCGCTGCGCATCCTGGTGCGCAACCTCGTGGACAATGCCGTGCGCTACACACCCGCGGGCGGCCGAGTGCAGGTGTCGATCGGCAGCGGCAGCGGCAGCGGCGGCAGCGGCGCCGGCCACGCCGCCAGCGCCGGCCGCGCGGCAGGGCCGTGGCTGGAGGTGATCGACACCGGTCCGGGCATCCCGCCAGCCGAGCGCGCACGGGCCTTCGACCGCTTCCATCGGCGTGCCTCGACCGCGGAGGGTGGCTGCGGCCTCGGTCTGGCGATCGTCAAGGCCGTCGCCGATCGGCACGGCGCGAGCGTGACCCTGGGTGATGCGCCGGCCGGCGGGTTGCGCGTGACGGTGTCCTTCGCGAGCGCCGCCGCCGCGGGTTCGCAGCATCCCGAGCGGGCGGCACGGCAGGTGGCGCCGCCTGGCGAGCCGGTCGCGCCTTAAGGTTCGCTTAAGCAGCGCGGGGGAAGCTACGCGCAGGTGCCATCGCAGGATGGCTTCGCTGTCACAGGAGAGATTCGCCATGTACCCTCACGCAAAACATTTGGCGTGGGCTGCGGCCGGACTGTTTGCACTCGGAGGGGTGACCGGCTGGTCGGCGCCCTCGCTGCTGCATACGTCCGCGGACGCAGCCGCGGCCATCGGCGCGACGCAACCCGCGTCCGATGCCTATCCCAGCGCGATTCCGCCGGGGACCGCCCCGGACTACCACGCGATCTTCGCGCGCAACGAGGCGGCGGTCGTCAGCATCACCACCGTGGGCGAGGAGCGCGTCGCCGACGGACAGCAATTCAACTTCGGCAACCTGTTCGGCCAGAACCCCTTCGGCGACAACAGTCCGTTCTCACAGTTCTTCCGCGGCCTGCAGGGGCCACCCGAGAACGTGCCGGTCAGGGCGCTCGGCTCGGGATTCATCATCAGTTCCGATGGCCTGATCCTCACCAATGCACACGTCGTCAACGGCGCCAAGCAGGTGACCGTCACGCTGTCCGATCACCGTCAGTATCGTGCGCGCGTGCTGGGCGCCGACCGCGCCAGCGACATCGCGGTGCTGAAGATCGACGCGCACGACCTGCCGATCGTGCAGCTCGGCAACTCCAATCAGCTGGCGGTCGGTGACTACGTCATGGCCATCGGCGCACCCTTCGGGCTCACGGAATCGGCGACCGCCGGCATCGTGAGCGCCAAGAGCCGCTCGCTGCCCGACGACGGCTACGTCGGCTTCATCCAGACCGACGCCCCCGTCAATCCCGGCAACTCGGGCGGGCCGCTGTTCAACGCCAGCGGCGCCGTGGTGGGCATCAACTCGCAGATCTACAGCAACTCCGGCGGCTATCAGGGCATCTCGTTCGCGATCCCGATCAACTATGCCGAGCAGGTCGAGGAGCAGATCGTGCGCACCGGCAAGGTCGAGCACGGACGGCTCGGCGTCGAGGTGCAGAACGTCGATCAGTCGCTCGCCGACTCGTTTCATCTGAAGAACCCGACCGGCGCGCTGGTGTCCCAGGTCGAGCCGGACAGCGCCGCGGCGCGCGCCGGCCTGCACGAGGGCGACGTGATCCTGAAGTATGACGGCAAGGATGTGGTCGGCTCCGGTGCGCTGGCGATGCTGGTCAACACCACGCCCCCGGGAGACAA
>DATJUN010000035.1:0-21666 GCA_035502275.1 Steroidobacteraceae bacterium | reverse complement strand
TATGCGCACCTGTCCGCTGACCACCTCGCACCTTATGCGGAGCGCCTCTGTGGCTTTTCGGGTCCAACGAGCGGAGCAGGATCAGAAGCGGTCCTGGCTGAATTCAGGGCACGTTTTGGTCACAGCCCGCAAATCAAAGGGCTTATCGAACCAATAAGCCGTTGATTTGTTGGTAGCGGGGGCAGGATTTGAACCTGCGACCTTCGGGTTATGAGCCCGACGAGCTGCCAGACTGCTCCACCCCGCACCAGGAGGGGGCGCATTCTACACCAGCCTTGTCACGGGCATGCAATGCCGTTTTGGCATATCTCACCATGCTGAGACGGCGCGATTTGTCAAGCCGGCTGGTATGCCGCAGCCGGCCTGCGTCCATGCAGGCGGGCCCTGACCCGAGGCGCGGCACTCGCCGACTGCCTCCGTGGGGACAGCTTTCTAGAATGGGTGATCGGGCCCCTGGGCTGCTATGCTTGACCTCGGAGGAGTCGCCATGCTCGACCTGTCCTCGCCAACGACTGAATTTGCCCCCAATGCGGCGCCTTGGTATGCCACCGGAGCTCATCCTGTTCCGCCCCCTTCAGGCACTTACATCCTCGTCGATCACTCGGCCCTGCTCAGTGCCGCAAGTCCGGGGCTGATCGCTCCGGTGCTCGTGCTGCCGCGCGCAGAGGATCCGGAGCTGATGCGTCAGCGGCACGATGACTCGCCCGTCTGATACCGGGCCGGCAGCGGCGTTTCCGTCCCCTGTGTGGGACTGTAGCGCTGCCGGAGGAATGATCGGGGCCGCTCGGGACTGAGGCCGGGTCGGCTCGCGCTACCACGCCGCCGCAGGGGTCGGACCAGAACAGGCGCAACATTACCCGCCGACGATGACCGGCCCGAAGGACACGGCGAAGACCACCGCCAAGGACACCGCCAAGGACACGGGCTCGTCGGAGCACGAAGGGGCACACGCGCGACTCCTGCCCCAGATCGGCATGATCGTACGGGCACTCCTGGCCTCCCCGGTCGGCCGCACCCTGCTGATTCTCGCGGTCACGCTGCTGGTCGTGATCATCGGCACCGCGTACGGCCAGATCCGCCTCAACCGCTGGAACCGGCCGTTTTACGACGCGATCTCGCGTCGCGACATGTTCGCCTTCCTGATGCAGCTCGGGGTGTTCTGCATCATCGCCGGCAGCCTGCTGGTCCTGAATGTCATCCAGTGCTGGCTGCAGGAGATGTTCACGCTGAAGCTGCGTGAGGGCCTGGTGGGCGATCTGCTGCGCGATTGGATGAAACCGCGCCGTGCACTGCTGCTCGCCAACGCCGGCCCGATCGGGGTGAATCCGGATCAACGCATGCACGAGGATGCACGCCGCCTCTGCGAGCTCTCCACCACCCTGTTCAGCGGGCTGATGCAGTCCTCCATTCTGCTCGTCACCTTCGTCGGGGTCCTGTGGGTACTGTCGCGTGGCTTCGCCCTGCATATCGGACCGCGCGACTACCCGCTTCCCGGCTACATGGTCTGGGCTGCCATCCTGTATGCGGGTCTGGGCTCGCTGCTCAGCTATCGCGTCGGTCGCACGCTCATTCCCCGCAACGCCGAGCGCTACGCACGCGAGGCGGACCTGCGCTTCTCGCTGGTACGTGTCAATGAGCACCTGGACGGCATCTCTCTGGCACACGGCGAGGCCGGCGAGATGCGGCGCGTGGAGCTGCATCTATCCGACGTGCTCAAAGCCATGCGGCGTCTCGTCAGCGGGCTGACCAATCTCACCTGGATCACCGCCGGATTCGGCTGGATCACCAACGTCGCCCCGATTCTCGTGGCCGCCCCGCTCTACTTCGAGGGCACACTCTCCTTCGGTGGCCTCATGATGGCTGCCGCGGCCTTCCAGCAGGCCCAGTCCTCGCTCAACTGGTTCGTGAACAACTTCAGCACCATCGCGGACTGGCGCGCCATCCTGATTCGCGTCGCGACCTTCCGTCGCGCTCTCATTACCGCCGATACCGCCGGGCCGCAGGAGAGCCGCATCGAGTATCTCGACGGCCCACCGGGACGCATGCACATCGAGAGTCTGGAAGTGGCCGGCGCCGTTGATCGCGATATGCTCGAGGAATCAAATGTGGAAATCCGCGCCGGCGAGCGTCTGCTGATCCTGGCGGAGCCGGGCACCGGCAAGACGCGCCTGTTCCGTGCGCTGGCCGGCCTCTGGCCCTGGGGCAGCGGCCGCATCACACGCCCCGGGGGGCAGCAGGTCCTGTATCTGCCGCGCGGCACGCCCTATCTGCCCCGCGGCAGCCTGCGCGAGGTGCTTGCCTATCCTGCATCGCTCGAAGACTTCACCTCTGACGCCTATGCCGAGGCGCTGCGGCGCATGGGCCTCGAACGGCTCGTGCCGGTACTCGATGAAACCCACCGCTGGGATCACGAGCTCTCTCAGGAAGAGCAACTCTCGCTCGCCTTCGCACGCATTGCACTGCATCGCCCACCCTGGCTCGTCATTGACGATACGCTCGGCTCGCTGGACGGTGAGACGCTCGAACGCGTCATCGATCTGTTCGCCGATGAGCTTGCCGCCACCACCATCATCCACATTGGGACCGCCATGGCACGCGATCCGCTCTTCTCACGCGTCGTCCGTCTGGTGAAGCCATCCTCGTCTGCGCGAGTGCTGCGACCGATCGCACTGATGCTGGCGCTGGCACTGCTGTTGCCAGCTGTACTGCTGCCCACTGCCGCAAGAGCCGCCGCTTCCGAGCAGATGTTTCAGTTCCGCGCCCCCCCGGCGCTCAACGGCGCTGCGACCACGCAGGTCATGCGCGATCTGGCCGAACGCGTGTTACCGGTGTATTCGGATCCGGACCGCATCCAGTATCTGACGAATCTGTCGGCACTGCAGATGATCGCCGGCGACTATACGGCCGCCTATGAGACACGGCAGATGCTGCGCGCACGGCTCGGCGGCTCCAGCTCGGCGCAGGCTCCCGAACAGTCCGTGGTCTACGACATCTATGCGCATACCGAAGCGCTGCTCGGTCCGCGCGTGCCCTACGGGCTGGCCTTCAGCCGTTCATTCCAGCAGGTGGTGCCACATCTGGATAATCTGACCGATTACGCGGTGACATCCTGGCTCGACACACCGCTGTCCGTCTTCCAGGACAGGCTCAATGCTGCCTTCGCCAGCGTGCGCGCTCGTCGCAGCATCACCCTGCCCGAGGCGCTGCAGGTCACCTGGGCCTACCTGGCCTATCAGCTGCACCTGGCCACCGGGCCGCAGGCGGATGAGCTCATCAACGCCGACCTGCAGAGCCGCTACATCACCGAGGACCACGTCAGCATCCGTACCGCCGGCGGGGTGCGTCTATCGGCCATGCTCGTGCGTCCGCGTGCGGCGACGGGCAAACTGCCGACGCTGCTCGAGTTCACGATCTATGTCTATCCGGAAAACTATGCGCTCGAGTGCGCAGCACACGGTTACGTCGGCGTCGTGGCCTATTCGCGCGGCAAACGCGACAGCCGCGGCGCGGTGGCGCCCTATGAGCATGACGGCGCCGACGCCCGCGAAGTCATCGACTGGATCAGCAAACAGCCCTGGAGCGATGGCCGCGTGGGCATGTATGGCAGCGGCTACAGCGCGTTTGCGGCCTGGGCTGCAGCCAAGCATCCCCCCCGGGCACTGCGCGCCATCGCCACGGCCTCGAGCATTGCACCGGGCATCGATGCTCCCGATCGCAACACCGTCTTCCTCAACTCCTCCTATCGCTGGGCGCGCTATGTGACGGGCACGCGCATGCTCAATGACGAGGCTGACCAGGACGAGGCGCACTGGCTGGCATTGAACCGCACCTGGTACCAGAGCGGGCGCCCTTATGAGGACCTGCCCAAAATCGATGGCACGCCCAATCCATCCTTCACCCAGTGGTTGCACCACCCGAGCTACGATCGCTATTGGCAGGCGATGATCCCCTACGACATGGACTTTGCCCATATCGACATTCCAGTTCTGGCGATGAGCGGCTACTACGATCTCAACGAGCCGGGCACTCTCTACTACTTTCAGCAGCATCAGCATTTCAATCCTCATGCCGACCAGACGCTGCTCATCGGCCCATTCGACGACAGCGTCGTGATCGGCATGCCCAATCCGGACCTGCAGGGCTACCGGCTCGATGACGCGGCGCGCATGGACTGGCACGAGCTGCGCTACGACTGGTTCGATGCGATTTTCAAGGGCACTCAGCGCCCCCCGCTGCTGCGTCCGGGTGTCGACTACGAGGTCATGGGTGGCGATGAATGGCGCCAGACCGACGCGGTCGATGACATGGCAAGCCGGGCGCTGCGGCTGTATTTGGATCCGAGTCCGTCGGATTCGGACAGCGAGAACACACACCTGCTGGCCGATCTGGCGCCTCTGCGACCGAGCTTTATCGACCAGACCGTGAACTTCGCCGATCGCAGCGACGCCAACTGGCTGCCGAGCACCGCGCTCGAGAGCGACAATCTGCCCACGCACGAGAGCATGGTGTTCGCGACCGCGCCACTGCGGCAGACGACCGAGTTCGACGGGCTGATGTCCGGCCAGCTCACATTCACCACCAATAAGCCGGATTTCGACTTCACCCTGGCACTGTTCGAGGAGATGTCGGATGGCCGCTACCTGAAGCTGTATGATCCGCCCGATGAATTTCGCGCAAGCTACCTGGCCGACCGCAGTACGCGTCATCTGCTGCAGACCGCCCCGACGCAGCAGCAGCTGGCGTTCAGGAGTGAGCATTTGCTGGCGCGACGGTTGGCTGCGGGTAGCCGCCTGGTGCTGGTGCTCAGCATCGTCAAGCGCCCCGACCAGGAGATCAACTACGGCACCGCAGCTGCGGTCGCGACCGAGTCGATCGCCGATGCGAAGGAGCCGCTGCGTATCCGCTGGTTTGCCAACAGCTACATCGATCTGCCCGTTCAGGGCCTGCCGCCGGTGGCCGCAGTAACATCACCCTGAGGCGCCGTCAGCTCATGCTCAGAAGGCTGCATCGGCGGGTGGTCAGGCATTCGCTGATTGCCCTGCTGCTGCTGGGGATCAGCGGCGTTGCCGTGGGCGGCGCGCGCGACTGGCTGATGTTTGGGGGCGATCTGCCCAGCAGCAGCGCGAACCGGCAGGCGAGTGGCATTGACGCTGCAGACCTGGGCTCGCTCCGGCGCCGGCAGGTGGTGCTCGACGGTCTGGTGGACGCCAGCGCCGTGTATGTGCACGCTGCCGACATTCGCGGTGCGCGCCATGATGCGATCTTTGTCACCACGAGCTACGGCAAGACCATCGCCGTGGATGCCGATCGTGCACAGGTACTGTGGGAATACACACCCGCGAGCTATCAACATCTGGCACGCACGCGTCAGTTCACCAACTCGACCCCGGTGATCGACCCGGACATGCAGTTCATCTACGCGGCGTCACCCGACGGCTACATTCAGAAGCTCGCCATCGGCGATGGTCATCTCGTCTGGCGAACTGCGATCAGCGAGCTGCCGCTGCGCGAGAAGATGGACTCACCGCTCAAGATCTACCGTGGCGAGCTGATCGCAGTGACCGCGGGCTACATCGGTGATCGTCCGCCCTATCAGGGCCATGTCGCCATCCTCGACACCAGCTCGGGCAGGCTGCTGCACGTGTGGAACTCGCTGTGCAGTAACCGCAGTGGATTGATGCGGCCGGATTCGTGTCGCGAGACTCAATCGGCCATTTGGGGCCGCGCCGGGGCGGTCATCGATCCAGACGACGGGCACATTTTCATCGCGACCGGCAATGGCGACTGGAATGGCACGACCGATTGGGGCGACTCCCTCATAGAGCTCGACGCCAGCGCCACCACGATTCTGGGCAACTATACCCCGGCCAATACCGCCGAGCTCAACGAGAGCGATCTGGATCTGGGCTCCTCCTCACCCGTGCTGCTGGGCGACAACCTTCTGGCCCAGGGCGGCAAGGATGGCAGGATCCGCCTGCTCTCACGACAGCAGATCGCAGGCAGCCAGCCTCACCAGGACCACGAGCTGCAGATCGTCGCAACGCCCAGCGGCACGGATCTGTTCTCTCAACCGGCCGTGTGGCAACACGACGCACAGACCTGGTTGTTCGCGGCGGACGACGGTGGCACGGAGGCGTGGCAGCTGCAGAATGGACTGCTGCATGAGATCTGGCGCAATGGCAGCGGTGGCACCAGCCCATTCGAGGCCGGGGCTCTGCTGTTTGTCTATGCGCCCGAAGGCGACCTCAACGTCTATGAAGCCTCTTCCGGAAAGCGGCTCGCGAGCTTGCCATGCGGCTCGGGACACTGGAACAGTCCCATCGTCGTCGACGGCCGGATAATTCTGCCGGAAGGCAATGCCAACAGCCGGGCCACGCGCGGCGTGCTGGACATCTGGTCCGGTGCGGGCCGATAGCCAACGCCCGTAGCGGGCACAGTCACGGCCTTCTCGCGCCGTATTTGCCAGCAAACCTACGCTCCCCTATCCTCGCAAGCCAGGGGTCGAACAAAACTCACTACCACGACACTCACAACGGCCTCGCAGGCGCGCGCGTACTGCCTGGCCGGCGAAGGGGCAAGTATGAAGCGCATCCTTCTCTTCACTGCCAGTCTGGCCCTCGCCGGGACGCTCGTTCCCACTCTCGGACGAGCGGCCATCTCCTGCAGCCGGGCGGGACTGCAGCAGGCCGTGGATCTCTACCTCACCACCCAGACCAAGGGCGACATCTCGGCACTGCCGCTCGCAAATGGAGTGGGCTATTGGGAGAATGAAGCTCCGGCCGATATTCACACCGGCCTCATCTCCAAGGCCATGCACATCGACCATCATCGCAGCATCTTCGATACGGACAGCTGCCAGTCCTTTACCGAGGTCATCGTGACCAACAAGGCGGCGCCGTATGTCATGGGGACCCGTCTGCGCGTCAACCATGACAAGCTTGCCGAGATCGAGATTCTCTGGACAACGACCGGGTATTGGCTCTTCGACGCCGACTCCTACCTGAAGCACTCCGCCGGGGAGAACTGGAATCCCATTCCCGCCGGCCAGCGCGATTCGCGGGCCACGCTGGTCGCAGCGGCCAATGCATATCTGGATGCCTTCCTGGAACAGAAGCTCGACCGGGTACCGTGGGGCACGCCGTGCGAGCGCCTCGAGGGCGGCATGTATACCGGCAAAGGCTCCCCGAGCGACAGCTGTACGGTCGGCGTACCCGGTGGTGTCAATATCGTCGATCGTCGCTATATCGTCGATCCGACCCTGGGCGTGGTCCAGGTGTTCTGCAGGTTCGGCGCGCCAGGTCCAGGCAGGGCCGCCGGTCCCGCCGACAGCCACATGTTCCGCGTGCAGCATGGCAAGCTGCGCTACGTGCACACCATGACGCACCTGCTGATGTCCGACTTTCCGCGCAATCGCGCCCCGCCGAAACCTCCGACGCAGTGATCATCGAGGCGTCTCGGCAGTGTCCAGTCGATAGCGCACATTACAGAGGCCGGATCCAACGGGAGGGCTACCATGTTTGCGTATCAGCGCGCGCTCGCATCGATCTGCCTGCTTGTCGTCGAAACAGGCCTGGCCACAGCTCAGCCCGTGCCGGTATCACCGCCCAGCGCAGCCAATGCGCCCGCCTTTGCTGAGCCGGGCGTTCCGAACATGCTGTGCACGGCGCCGGACGTGCGCCAATGGGACAACTGCGTGGGCGCCCTTACCTACCCGAACGGCAACGCCTACCGCAGCGAGTTTCATCATGGGATGCGCGATGGGATCGGCGCGATCGCCATCAAGGCAAAAGGCGTATCCACTCGCAATAACATCCTCTCCAACGAACCATCCCTCTACATCGGCCAATTTCAGGGCAACCGCCTCAACGGGCACGGCGTATGGCTCACGGCGTCTGGTGCCGCCTACTCGGGCACATTCGTCGACAACATCCCGCAGCCCGACGTCGCACGGAGAAATTGCCAGGGGCCACCCTCGCCAGCGTGGACGAACTGCGTGGCGACCGCCCGCTATGGCAACGACAACGTTTACCGTGGCGAATTCGTCCGAGGTCAACGCGAAGGCATGGGCATGATCGAGATAGAGGCGACTGGCAGCGCCGATGACCACAACATCCGCATCCCGATGCCCGGCGTTTATATCGGCGAATTCAGCGGCGAACGCCTCAATGGCCATGGGCTGGTCCTCATGTCCTCGGCAGCCTTCGTCGGCCTGTTCAAGGACAACCTGTTCATGCCGTCAGCAGGCCCCGGAACGCAGTGAGTCTGAGACTCGGGCCGGCTGGCCTGAGCTCAGCAGCCACCTACGGCCGCGCGGGCAATCCTCCTGTCCCGAAGGGCCTGACCTGGCCTTGATGACGGCCCCGCCCGCGGCCGATCTTCTGCCCTCAGCATCGGAGGCGCCATGGCCCATTTCGGCTGGAAAGCGGGGACGGAACAGTATCCACCGGGGGAGCTCCTGGAGTACGCGATCGCCGCCGAGCAGGCGGGCTTTGACTCCATCGACGCCAGCGACCACTTTCACCCCTGGGACGAGCAGGGGCAGGCATGCTTCGTGTGGAGCTGGCTGGGCGCGGCGGCCGTGCGCACCAGTCGTATCCGGCTCGGCACCGGCGTCACCTGTCCGATCCTGCGCTACCACCCTGCGATCATTGCCCAGGCTGCGGCCACGATCGCCACGCTGGCGCCGGGACGCTTCTTTCTCGGGCTCGGCACCGGTGAAGCGCTCAATGAGTATGCCGCCACGGGACAATGGCCCGATTATGTTGTTCGGCGCGGTCAGATGATCGAGGCGGTGCGCCTGATCCGCGCCCTCTGGAAGGGCGAGCCGGTGTCGCACCACGGTCACTACTACCAGACGCGTCAGGCAAAGCTCTATACGCGCCCCACCGAGCCGCCGCCGCTCCTCATTTCCTCGATGGTGCCCAACAGCGCGCATCTCGCCGGAGAGATCGGCGATGGTCTGATCACTGTGGGCGGCAATGAGCCCGAGCTCTACCGCGAGCTCATCGGCAACTTCGAGTCCGGCGCGCGCAGCGCCGGGAAGGATCCGGCCAGCATGCCGCGCATGATCGAGCTTGCGGTCTCGTATGGATCCGGGGAGGCAGAGGCGATCCGGAGCCGGAAGGACTATTGGGCCGGTACCTATATCCCGGCGCTTTTCACCGAGCGCATCTACACCCCCAGGCTTTCGGCCGAGAACGGTAAAGCCGTGGGGGCCGAGGCGATACGAGAGGCGGGTTGCCTGTCCGCCGACCCCGACGAGCACGTGCGCATGGCGCAGCGCTACCTGGACCTGGGGTTCGACCACCTGATCTTCCATTCCGCCGGGCCGGACCAGCGAGCCTTCATCGCAGGCTATGGGCGCGACGTCCTGCCGAGGCTGCGCCGCAGCGGCGCCGGCGGCCGTGGCTCCTGACGTCTGATTACGTCTGCTTACGCCTGATACGCCAGCCGGCTAACCGGCGCCGATCAGCCGCCCGCACAGGCTCAGCAGCCCGTTGGGCAGCAGGCCCAGCAGCAGCACCGCGGCGGCGTTCAACGTCAGGATAAATCGCATGCGCCCACGGGTCTCGGGACGCCCGCGCTCGCCCGCGCCCTCGAAGTACATGTACCAGACCACGCGCAGGTAGTAGTAGGCACCCACGACCGAGATCAGCACGGCGTAGGTGGCCACCCACACATGGCCCCCGCCCAGCAGCGCCTGGATGATCCACAGCTTGGCCCAGAAACCGATGAACGGCGGCACCCCGGCGGTCGAGAACATCAGCACCAGCATCAGCAGCGCCAGCAGTGGATCGCGCGTGGCCAGTCCCTTGAAGTCCGCGATCTCGTCGTGCTCGTAGCCGGCACGCGCGAGCATCAGGATCATGCCGAAGGCCCCGAGCGTGGTCAGCACGTAGGCAATGGTGAAGTTCAGGGCCGCCTGGTAGCCCGCAGCAGTCCCGGTCGCAAAGCCCAGCAGCACGAAGCCGGCGTTGGCGATCGCCGAGTAGGCCAGCATGCGCTTCAGGTTCGTCTGCGCGATGGCCACGAGGTTGCCGATCAGCAGCGACAGCACCGCCACGGCCATGACCATCTGCGTCCAGATCGCCGGCAATCCCGCCAGTCCATGCGACAGCAGGCGCGCAAACAGCGCAAAGGAGCCCAGATTGGACACGGTCGCGATATAGAGCGTCACGCTGGTCGGGGCGCCCTGATACACATCGGGCACCCACATGTGAAACGGAACGGCACCGAACTTGAATGCCACCGCGACCACGACGAGGGCGACACCGATGATGAGTCCGGCGTCGGGCCCGTGACGCACGGCATGGGCCAGCGTGTCCAGATCGAGCGTTCCGGTCAGACCGTAGAGCATCGACATGCCATAGAGCAGTACGCCCGAGGCGATGGCACCGAGCACGAAATACTTGATCGCCGCCTCGGCGGCGATGCCTGAATCACGGTCGAAGGCCACCATGGCGTACAGCGACAGCGACAGCAGCTCGATGCCGAGATACACCGTCAGCAGGCTGTTCGCCGACACCAGCACGAACACCCCGAGCAGAGCCGTCAGACACAGGACGTAATATTCGCCGCCGCGCAGACCGCGCCCGTCGAGGTAGTCCTGCGAGTAAAAGATCACCGTCGCCATGGTCGCAAAGCCCACGAGCTTCAGGAACACCGCCAGCGGATCGGTGACATAGAGCCCGCCGAACAGCAGCTCGCGATGCGTGACCAGTGTGAACTGGCTCGTCAGCATCATCAGCAGCACGCCGATGAGCAGCGTGACCACCGTCAGGGTCGGCGTGAGCGTGCGGCGTACAGCTCCCGCGTAGGCGTCCACGAGCAGCACGAGGCAGGCAGAGGCCGCCAGGATGATCTCGGGCAGAGCCGGCAGCCAGGTGGAGGTTGCGTTCACGTCAAGACCCCGGAATTTTGCTGACAACGACCTGGTGCACGAGGTGCTGCACGGAGGCCTCCATCATGTTCAGCAGCGGCGCGGGCCAGACGCCCAGCAGCACGACCGAGGCGGCGAGCACGCCAAGCACCAGGAACTCGCGTCCGTTCAGCCCGGGCATGTGCGCGACCTTCTCGTTCGCGACCGGACCGAAGATCACGCGCTTGATGAGCCAGAGGTTGTATGCGGCGCCCATGATCAGGATGGTCGCAGCCAGCACGGCATACCAGAAGCTGGCCTTGAAGCTCGAGAGAATCACCAGGAATTCCCCGACGAAGCCCGACGTCCCCGGCAGCCCGGAGTTGGCCAGCGCGAACAGCACCATGAAGCCCGCAAATTTCGGCATGACGTTGATGACCCCGCCGTAGGCACCGATGTCGCGCGTATGCAGACGGTCATACATCACCCCGATGCAGAGGAACAGGGCGCCCGACACCAGACCGTGCGAGATCATCTGGAACTGCGCACCGTCCATGCCCGAGACCGCACCGGTCAGCGATCCCGTGGCCGAGACGATCAGAAACACCAGGAACGCCCCCAGCGTCACGAATCCCATGTGGGCAATCGAGGAGTACGCGATGAGCTTCTTCATGTCCGTCTGCACGAGCGCGACGAAAGCGATGTAGATGATCGCGATCAGCGACAGCACGAGAATCAGCCAGTCGAGCTGGCGGCAGGCGTCGGGCGTGATCGGCAGGCTGAAGCGCAGCAGTCCATAACCGCCCATCTTGAGCATGATGGCCGCCAGGATCACCGAGCCGCCGGTCGGCGCTTCCACGTGCGCATCGGGCAGCCAGGTGTGCACCGGCCACATGGGCACCTTGACCGCGAAGGCCAGCAGAAAGGCCAGGAAGATCCAGCGCTGCTCATTCAGCGACAGCGGCAACATCTGCATGGCGCCGATCGCGTAGCTGCCGCTCTTCTCGTAGAGGTAGATCAGCGCCACCAGCATCAGCACCGAGCCGAGGAAGGTGTAGAGGAAGAATTTGAGCGTCGCATACACGCGCCGCGGACCGCCCCAGACCCCGATGATCACGAACATCGGGATCAGCATCGCCTCCCAGAAAAAATAGAACAGCAGCGCATCGAGCGCGGCGAACACGCCGATCATCAGCCCTTCCATGATCAGGAAGGCGGCGAAGTACTGCGATACGCGCCGCTCGATGACCGACCAGCCGGCGATGATCACCGGCACCGTCACGAAGGCGGTCAGCAGGATCAACGGCAGGGAGATGCCATCGACACCGAGCCAGTACTGGGCATGCAACGCCGGGATCCAGCTGGCGCGCTCGATGAACTGAAAGGCCGCCGTGCCGTTCCTGAAACCGATATAGAGCGGAACGCAGAACCCGAGGGTCGCGAGCGAGGTGATGAGCGCCGCCCAGCGGGCGGCTGCGGCATGCCGGTCGCCGATCGCAAGGGTCGCGATGCCCCCGGCAATGGGCAGCCAGATGACGATCGACAGCAATCCGATTCCCTGCATCTATCCGGTTCCTTGTCGTTATCCCGGTCGCCTCAGGGGGCCGACAGCCGGCTCAGGAACCAGCCGAGCAGCGCCGCGAGGCCGATGATCATCCAGAACGCATAGGAGTAGAGAAACCCGCTCTGGATCCGGCGCGTTACGCCCGCAAGCCAGCCGATGGTGTCGGCCGAGCCGTTGACCGCCGTCGTGTCGATGATGGCCTGATCCCCCGCGCGCCAGAGCAGGTAGCCGACGCCGCGCACCAGGGGAGCGAGGACGTTCTCGTTGATCCAGTCGAAGTAGAACTTGTTGTCGAGGATGATGTTCACTACCGCGAAGCGCCGGCGCACGGCATCGCCCCACAGCGGCCGCCACAGCACGAACACCCACGCGGTCGCCACACCCGCCGCGGCGATGTACACCGGCAGCGAACGGAAGGCGCCGAAGGCAAAGCTCGTGGCCCCGCTCCAGGTGCGCGCCATCTCCGCAACTCCATTCTGGCCCGGCAGCACACGGATGGCGCCATTGAAGAAGCCGCCGAACAGCAGCGGATCGATCGTCAGCCAGCCGATCAGCACTGACGGGATGGCCAGCGCCACCAGCGGAGCCTTCATGTCCCAGCCGACGTCGTGAAAGTGCTCGGCCGTGTGATGGTCCATGCGCTCCTCACCGTGGAAAGTCAGGAACATCATGCGGAAGGTATAGAGCGCGGTGATGAAAAGACCCGCCAGCACGCAGAAGTACGCGTAGCCCGCGCCCCAGTGGTGCGAGGCATGGATGACGTCCAGCAACGCATCCTTGGAGAAGAAACCGGAGAAGAACGGCGTGCCGATGAGCGCCAGCGAGCCGATCATGGCCGTCCAGTAGGTCACGGGCATGCGATGGCGCAATCCCCCCATCTTGCGCATGTCCTGCTCGTGATGCATGGCGATGATCACGGCACCGGCCGCCAGGAATAACAGCGCCTTGAAGAATGCGTGCGTCATGAGATGGAAGATGGCGACGCTGTAGGCAGAAGCGCCCAGGCCCGCCGTCATGTAACCGAGCTGCGAGAGCGTCGAGTAGGCGATGACGCGCTTGATGTCATTGTTGATGATGCCCAGCAGGCCCATGAACAGCGCCGTGGTCGCCCCGATGATCAGCACCAGCGACAGCGCGGTCTGCGACAGCTCGAACAGCGGCGACATGCGCGCCACCATGAAGATACCCGCGGTGACCATGGTGGCGGCGTGAATGAGCGCGGAGATGGGCGTCGGGCCTTCCATCGAGTCGGGCAGCCAGACGTGCAGTGGCATCTGCGCCGACTTGCCCATCGCGCCGATAAACAGGCACACGCAGATGAGAGTGATCGCCGAGCCCGGCTGCGCCGAGACGAACGGCACGCTCTTGGCGGCGATCGCGGGGGCGGCGGCGAACACCGTCTGATAATCCAGCGATCCGGTGTAGTACAGCACCGCAGCGATGCCCAGCAGGAAGCCGAAGTCGCCCACGCGATTGACCAGGAAGGCCTTGAGATTGGCGAAAATCGCGCTCGGGCGCGTGTACCAGAACCCGATCAGCAGATAGGAGACGACACCCACCGCCTCCCATCCAAAGAAAAGCTGCATGAAGTTGTTGGACATCACCAGCATCAGCATCGAGAAGGTGAACAGGCTGATGTAGGCGAAGAAGCGCTGATAGCCCGGATCATCGTGCATGTAGCCGATGGTGTAGACGTGCACGCACAGCGACACGAAGCTCACCACGACCATCATCAGGGCGGTGAGGTGATCGACCAGGAATCCCACCTGCATGCGCACGCCATCGGTCACGAGCCAGGTGTAAACCGTGCCGTCGTAGCTGGCGGCATGCCCGGCGGTCAGCTGCCAGAGCACCGTGCAGGAGAGCACGCAGGCGAGCGCCACGGCCGCGATGGTCGCGGCCGCTGAGGCCGCGCGGCCGATGCTCCTGCCGGCCAGGCCCGCGAGCATCGCGGCGGCCAGCGGCAGCAGCGGAATCGCCGTCAGCAGCGTTGGATTGAGGGTCGAGTGCATACGCGGTCAGCCTTCCAGGCGATTGAGCTCTTCGACGTCAATGGTGCGTCGATCGCGAAACAGCACCACGACGATGGCCAGCCCGATCGCCGCCTCGGCGGCCGCGACCGTAAGCGTGAAGAACACGAAGATCTGGCCGTCGAGCTGGTGCAGATAGCGTGAGAAGGCGATGAAATTGAAGTTCGCCGCCAGCAGCAGCAGCTCGATGCACATCAGCAGCAGCAGCACGTTCTTGCGGTTGAGGAAGATGCCCGCGACCGAGAGCGAGAACAGCACGGCCGAGAGCGTCAGGATGTGCGCCAGCGTGATCATTTGCGCCGCGTCGCCTCCATCTTGACCAGGCGCACGCGATCGCTGGCGCGCACCGCAACCTGCCGGGAGATGTCCTGTACCTTCAGGCCCTGACGATGCCGGTGCGTGAGCGCGATCGCCGCCACGATGGCCACCAGCAGCAGCATGGCTGCAATCTCGAACGGATAGACATAGCGGCTGTAGAGCAGCGCGCCGAGCTCGGTGGTGTTGCTGGCGTTGGCGGCCACCGGCAGCCCGGATTGCGCCACATCGGCGCCGAACTTGCGACCGAGCACCGCCCCGACGATCTCGAACACCACGACCGCCGCGACGATCACGCCGAGCCACAGATAGCGCGTGAAACCGGCCCGCAGCCGCTCGAGGTTGATGTCGAGCATCATGACCACGAACAGAAACAGCACCATGACCGCCCCGACGTAGACCAGCACCAGCACCAGGGCCAGGAACTCCGCCTCCAGCAGCAGCCAGATCGCCGCGGAGGTCGCGAAGCACATCACCAGGCTCAGCGCCGAATACACGGGGTTGCGCGAGACGATGACGCCCAGCGCCGAGCAGACCAGGACGGCCGCGAAGCAGTAGAACAGGAGCAGGGGCAGTGTCATGGGCTTGCCGGCTCAGCGATAGCGCGCATCGGCGCTCTTGTCGGCGTTGATCATCGCCTCGTAGCGCTCCCCGACCGCCAGCAGCTTGTCCTTGGACATGATGTTCTCGCCGCGGTGCTCCATGTGATACTCGTGAATGCGCGTCTCGACGATCGCATCCACCGGGCAGGCCTCCTCGCAGAAGCCGCAGTAGATGCATTTGAACAGGTCGATGTCATAGCGCGTCGTGCGCCGCGTGCCGTCGGGCGCCACCTCCGAATCGATGGTGATGGCCAGCGCCGGACACACCGCCTCGCACAGCTTGCAGGCGATACAGCGCTCCTCGCCGTTCGGATAGCGGCGCTGCGCGTGCAGGCCACGAAAACGCACCGACTGGGGGGTCTTCTCCTCCGGGTAGTACAGCGTGACCTTGCGGCGAAACAGCGAGCGCAAGGTCACACCCATGCCCTGCAGCAGTTCGGTGAGCAGGAATGTCTTGATCGGGTTGACTACTTCCATGGTCCCACATGCCCCCAGGCCATGACCCCTTCGACCGCGATCCACACCAGTGTGACGGGAATCAGCACCTTCCAGCCCAGACGCATGATCTGGTCATAGCGATAGCGCGGGAAGGTGGCGCGGAACCACAGGAAGAAGCACAGCAGCACAAAGATCTTGATGACCAGCCATTGTGTGCCCGGCAGTGCCAGCACGGTGCTTCCGACCAGCGGATAGCCCTGGAAGGGACTGAGCCAGCCGCCGAAGAAGAACACCGCCGTCAGGCCTGCAATCAGGATCATATTGGCGTACTCGGCCAGAAAGAACAGCGCGAACGCCATGCCCGAGTATTCGACATGAAAGCCCGCGACGATCTCCGACTCGCCTTCGGCGACATCGAATGGCGCGCGGTTGGTCTCGGCGACGCCCGAGATGAAATACACCACCAGCAGCGGCAGGAGCCAGAACCAGTTCCAGGCGAGAAAACCGCCCTGCTGGCGCAGCACGATGTTGCCGAGATTGAGGCTGCGCGAGGCCATGAGCACCCCGACCAGCGCAAACCCCATCGCGATCTCGTAGGCCACCATCTGCGCCGCTGAGCGCATGGCACCGAGGAACGCATACTTGGAGTTGGAGGCCCAGCCCGCGAGGATCACCCCATAGACGCCCATCGACGTCAGCGACAGCACGTACAGCAGCCCTGCGTCCACGTGCGCGATGGCGTAATAGGGTGCGATCGGCACGACCGCCCAGGCGGCGAAGGCGGGAATCAGGGTCACGGCCGGCGCCAGGGCGAACAGCAGCTTGTTTGCACGCGCCGGCAGCACGATCTCCTTGATGAGGAGCTTGATGACGTCGGCGAACGGCTGGCCCATGCCCGGCAGCAGACCGAAGATGCGCACGCGGTTCGGGCCCAGACGCATCTGCATCCAGCCGATGAGCTTGCGCTCCCAGAGTGTCAGATACGCCACCGAGAGGATGAGGATGATCATCAGCACCACGGTGATGACCGTGGAGTGCACATAGGCAGGAAAGGAAGCCCAGGTCTGGGCGATTGCACTCATGCGCCCCGCCCTTCCCGTTCGGCCTGCGCCCGGGCAGCCTCCGCCCGCGCCGCGGCAGCGCGTGCCTGGCGCGTGCGCTGCAGTGCCGGTGCGCGCCGCAGAATGGGGTCAATGGCGTACATCGGCACATCCAGCTCAGCCTCATCGCCCTGCTGTGCGGCTGGCGGCGTCGATGTGCTCGATGTGCTCGATGCCGATGCGCCATTCGCGCCCTGCGCGGCGCCGGACGGCTGTGCGCGGGCAGCGGCCTCATCGCGCACCTGATCGGAAGACTGGTATTCGAATCCGGCGAGACCGGTGAGATTGCCGAGCACGCGCAGGATCTTCCAGGCGGGACGCGCGCTGCCGAGCGAGCGCGCGGCGGCCGCATAGCTCTGCCAGCGCCCTTCGAGGTTCACATAGGTGCCCGAAGTCTCGGCAAAGGTGCCTGCTGGCAGCAGCACCGAGGCGACGCGTCGCATGGCCTCGCTGGCGTACGGAATCACGGCCACGACGTTGCCGGCGCTCGCCAGCGTCTCGAGCGCTGGGGGCAGCAGTGCATCGGCCCAGGGCTCGCTATTGAGCAGCAGATACCCCGGCAACGGGGCCGTGAGCATCTGGCGCGCGTTCTGCCCTGGGCTCGCCCGGCGCATGCCGCCCACCCCGCGGTTCGGCAGCACGCCCGCCAGAGCGGCGCCCGCGGCATTACCGCCTTCTGCCAGCTCGCCAAAGCTTGCGCCGGTGGCCTGCGCGAGCGTGCGCGCCAGCGCGCGCAGCGACGCATACTCGCTGCTGCGCGATGCCAGGGCGCCCAGCCAAAGGGCGCGGCGCTCACCCGCGCGCAGCGATTCGAGCAGCGCACGATGGGTGTCGTTGACCCGGGCACGCGCGACAGTCTCGGTGAGCCCGGCCGGAGCCACACCCCCCGCCGCCTGCAGCAGCGCCGCAAGCTCGCCCACTGCCGCGCCGGGCGTGGCCTGGACCGTGTGGGCAACGGGGAAGAAATACTCGTAGCGCTCGGGATTGATGAAACTGATGCGCGCGCCGCGCAGCGCCGCCTTGCGCACGCGATGCGCGAGCAGCGGCATCTCCGCGCGCAGGTTCGAGCCCACCACCAGCAGGGCATCGAGCTGATCGACCGCGCCGATCGACACTCCGAGCGAGGGCGTGAGCGCATCCTCGGGCAGCTCGCGGAAATCGCGCATGCGCAGGCGATGGTCGATATTGCTGCTTCCCAGCCCTTCGGCCAGACGCGCCGCCAGATACAGCTCCTCGAGGGTGCTGGAAGGGTGTGCCAGCACCCCGAGACCCGGGCCCGCACGACGCAGGGATTCGGCCGCCTCGGCCAGCGCCACATCCCATTCGACCTCGCGCCAGCTGCCGTCGGGCTGCCGCAGCGCGGGCGCCTGCAGACGATCCTCGCTGTAGATGCCTTCGTAGCTGAAGCGATCGCGGTCGGCGATCCAGGTCTCGTTGATCTCCTCGCAGGGACGCGGCACCACGCGCATGAGCCGTCCGCGCAGCACGTGCCCGTAGAGCTGCGTGCCCACCCCATCGTGCGGTGAGATCAGCGGATGCTGCGTCATCTCCCAGCCGCGGCCGCGATAGCGGAACGGCTTGCTGTTGAGAGCACCGACCGGACAGAGGTCGATGATATTGCCGGAGAGCTCATGATCGACACTGCGTTCGATGTAGGTGCCGATCTCCATGTGCTCACCGCGCCCCGTGGCACCCATCTCCTGGATGCCAGCGATGTCCTGTCCGAAGCGCACACAGCGCGTGCAGTGAATGCAGCGTGTCATGTCGGTGGACACCAGCGGGCCGAGGTTCTTGTCCTTGACGACGCGCTTGCGCTCGACGAAACGCGACACGTCGCGACCGTAGCCGACCGCCAGATCCTGCAGCTCGCACTCGCCGCCCTGATCGCAGATCGGGCAGTCGAGTGGATGGTTGATGAGCAGAAATTCCATGGTGGCGCGCTGCGCGCCGATCGCCTTGACCGAGTCGGTGAAGACCTTCATGCCTTCGGCCACGGGCGTGGCACAGGCGGGCAGCGGCTTGGGCGCCTTTTCGACCTCGACCAGACACATGCGGCAGTTGGCCGCGATCGGCAACTTGTCGTGGTAGCAGAAACGCGGAATGTAGATGCCCTCGCGGTCGGTCGCGCGGATGAGGACCTCACCCTTGCGCGCCTTGATCGCGACGCCGTTGACCTCGATGTTGACCAGTTCCTCGCTCATGGGCACCTCAGGCCGCCTGCGCCTGCGTGCCGACGATGCTGCGCCCGCCGTGCTGGACCATATATTCGAACTCGTGACGGAAGTGCTTCAGAAAGCTCTGCACCGGCCAGGCGGCCGCATCCCCCAGTCCGCAGATGGTATGGCCTTCGATGCGATTGGCGACATCGAGCAGCAGGTTCAGATCCTCCATGCGCGCCTTGCCGTCGAGAATGCGATTGAGCGTGCGGTTGAGCCAGCCGGTACCCTCGCGGCAGGGCGTGCACTGCCCGCACGACTCGGACATGTAGAAGCGCGACAGACGCTCGAGTGCGCGCACCATGCAGGTGCTCTCATCCATGACGATCACGGCGGCCGAGCCGATACCGGAGCCCGCGGCCTTGACCGAGTCGTAGTCCATGTTGGTCTTGAGCATGATCTGCGCGGGCACCACCGGCACCGAGGAGCCCCCCGGGATCACGGCCTTCAGCCGCCGTCCCTGCCAGACGCCGCCGGCCATCTCCAGCAGCTCCGCAAATGGGATCCCGAGCGGCACTTCGAAGTTGCCGGGCCTGGCGACATGGCCGGAGACCGAGAAGATCACCGTGCCGCCCGAGTTCTTCGGTCCCAGGTCGGCAAACCACTGCGCCCCGCGACGCAGGATCGTCGGCACCGAGGCGAAGCTCTGGGTGTTGTTGATCGTCGTGGGCATGCCGTAGAGACCGAAGGCGGCCGGAAACGGCGGTTTGAAGCGCGGCTTGCCGGTCTTGCCTTCCAGCGAATCCAGCAGCGCCGTCTCCTCGCCGCAGATGTAGGCGCCCGCGCCGACGTAGGTATACAGATCGTAGTCGACGCCCGAGCCCTGGATGTTCCTGCCCAGCAGGCCCGCCGCATACGCCTCGGCCAGTGCCGCCTCGAAGCGCGGCACCGGCTCGCCGAGAAACTCGCCGCGGATGTAGTTGTAACCCACGGTGGCGTTCATGGCGTAGCCGCCGATCGCCATGCCCTCGATCAGCGCATGCGGGTTGTAGCGCAGGATGTCGCGGTCATGGCAGGTGCCGGGCTCGCTCTCGTCGGAGTTGCAGACGACGTACTTCTGCATCGGGGCGTTGCGCGGCATGAAGCTCCACTTGACGCCGACCGGGAAGGCCGCACCGCCGCGGCCGCGCAGCCCCGAGGCCTTGACCACATCGATGATCTGCTCGCGTGGCGGCTTGGTCGCCAGGATGTTGCGCCAGGCCTCGTAACCGCCGATGCGCTGATACACCTCGAGTGTCCAGGAACGCTCGTAGCGCAGCGGCTCGAAGCAGGTCAGATTCAGCTTGTCGTCCCACTTTCCCATTGCTTGGCCCGGGTTCGGCGCTACTTCAGCGCATCGAGCACCTGATCGACCTTCTCGGGCGTCAGATGCTCGTAGTAAACGTGATCGACCATCATCATCGGCGCACCCGTGCAGGCCGCCAGGCACTCCTCCTCGCGCTTGAGGAAGATGCGTCCATCGGCCGTGCTCTCGCCGCTGCGGATGCCGAGCTTTTTCTCGACGTACGCGGCCATCTCCTGCCCGCCGCGCAGCATGCATGAGATGTTGGTGCAGACACTGACATGATGTCGGCCACAAGGATGGGTCTCGAACATCGAATAGAAGCTTGCGACCTCGTACACCTGGATCGGCGGCATCGACAGGTAGGCCGCGACCGCATCCATCAGCTCCACGGTGAGATAACCATGGTTGTGCTCCTGCGCGGCGCGCAGCGCGGAGATCACCGCAGAGCGCTGTCGGCCGGCCGGAAATTTCGCCACCCAGTGATCGATCTCGCGGCACACCTCGGGCGCGAGCTGCACGCGCGGCGCAGCTCGCGCGTCCGCGTTCAATTCCCGTGACTGCTCGCCCTGTCCCTCGATTGCGCTCATCAGCGATCGACCTCTCCGAACACGATATCCTGGGTACCTATCACCGCCACGACGTCGGCCAGCATGTGCCCCTGCACCATCTCACCGAGCGCCGAGAGATGCGCGAAACCGGGTGCGCGGCACTTGACGCGATAAGGCTTGTTGGCACCGTCCGAGACCAGGTAGATGCCGAATTCGCCCTTGGGGGCTTCGACCGCCGCGTAGGTCTCGCCCTCGGGCACGCAATAGCCTTCGGTGAAAAATTTGAAGTGATGGATGAGCGATTCCATTCTGTCCTTCATCTGCTCCCGGCTCGGCGGGCGCACCTTGCGCTCATCCACCATGACCGGACCGGGATTGGCGCGCAGCCAGTCCACGCACTGCTTGACGATGTGATTGGACTGGCGCATCTCCGCGATACGGACCAGGTAGCGGTCGTAGCAGTCGCCGTGCACCCCCACGGGGATGTCGAAGTCGAGGCTGGCATATTCCTCGTACGGTTGCTTCTTGCGTAGGTCCCAGGCGATACCCGAACCGCGCAGCATCGGCCCGGTGAAGCCCAGCTGCAGCGCCCGCTCGGCAGATACCACGCCGATGTTGACGGTGCGCTGCTTCCAGATGCGGTTGTCCGTCAGCAGCGTCTCGTACTCGTCGACGCAGGCGGGAAACTTGCGCGTGAAGGCCTCGATGAA
>DATJUN010000034.1:0-20217 GCA_035502275.1 Steroidobacteraceae bacterium | reverse complement strand
GGCAAACTCAGCTTCTCGGATAAAGCCGACATCAAACTGACCGCCGATTCGATCCTGGTGTACGGGGATCTGCAGATCGGCACCGAGGCCAAGCCCCACACGCGCAAGGCAACCATTGTCCTCACCAACAATGTCCCCAGTACAGAGATGGATGGAATGCTCGTCCGCGGGATCGTCGTCGTGGGCGGAACCCTGAACCTGCACGGTGACCGGACGAATTCCTGGACCAAGCTTGCCGGAACCGCCCAGGCCGGTAGCGCCAGGATCCGGGTTTTGAACGCCAGTGGCTGGCGGAAAGGGGATGTGATCGTCCTGGCGTCGACGGACTTCGATTCCAAGCAGGCGGAGAAGCGCAGCATCGCCGCCATAGCCGGGAACGTGATCACGCTGGATCAGCCCCTGACGTACATGCATTTCGGCAAAGTCACCTTCGGCGTCGATGAGCGTGGTGAAGTCGGCATGCTGACGCGCAATATTCTGATCGAGGGTTCGGAGGATGCGGAACGCTCCTACGTCGGGGGACATATCATGGCGTTGGCCGGATCCAAGATGTACGTCTCCGGCGTCGAATTGACCCGGATGGGGCAGTACCTGCATCTGGCCCGCTATCCGATCCACTGGCATCTGGTCGGCGAGGCCAAAGGGCAGTACATCGAAAATTCAGCGATTCACGACACCTACAGCCGCTGCGTGACGGTGCATGGCACCGATGACGTGCGAGTGGAAAACAACGTCACCTATAACACCGTCGGCCACTGCTTCTTCCTGGAAGATGGCATCGAACACGGCAATCAGTTCATCCACAACCTGGGAATGAGGACCAAGTGCCATCCTGACGACAAGCCCTGTGTTCCGACAGACCTGGGCCCATTTGGAGCGGAGGGCGGCAGGAACTTCAATGTGGAAGGCCAGAACGCGAAGGATATCCTGATCCCCTCCGACAATACGGCGTCGACTTTCTGGATCACCAATCCGGACAACATCTACCTGGACAACGTGGCCGCTGGATCCGAGGCGACCGGTTTCTGGTTCGCATTGCCGCAGCATCCGACGGGCGCGTTCGCAGGCACGACGATCAGCAAGGCAACCTGGCCACGTCGAATGCGGGTGCGGGAGTTCAAGGGCAACACCGCCCATTCGAATTTTGACGGTTTCATGTTCGACCGCGGCCCTGAGTCTGATGGCCATTTCAGGACCGGCGGCCATATCGCCCTTGCCGATCCGGCCGACGCGAACAGCCCCATTGTGGAGACGGTCATCGAGGATTTCACCAGCTACAAGAACCGTAATAGTGGAATGTGGACCCGCGGTGAGATGGATCTGTTCAGGAACTTGAAGCTGGCTGACAACGGCATTGGCTACACGCATGCGTCCGGCAACTTCGGTCATTCCCCCTTTACGTCACGCGTGGTCGACTCGCTGTTCGTGGGCGAAACGGAAAACATCGGTAACCCCAGGACGCCGGCGGAAGTCACTTACGGCCGCAGCTTGCCCGAGCCGAAACTCCCGGATTTCCCGATCCGTGGCTATGAGTTCTACGATTACCGCCATTCACTGGACAATGTCACCTTCGTGAATTTCCAGGACAACGCCACCCGCAGGACGGGAGCCATCTCTTACCTGCTCTATACCAGCTTCGGAATGAGCTCCAACAACACCGTACAGCGTGCGAAATTCATCAACGCCAAGCCGGTGTATTTCCCTCCGATGGAAAGCAAGTGGAGCAACGATGATTACGGCAATGGGAGCTACCAGACCGCCGTGTTCCACGACGTGGATGGCTCGGTCAGCGGTGTCCCGGACTCCTACATTCTCATCAATGACAACAATGACGGAATCGCCATCGACGACGCCTGTGAAATCAAGCTGACCTGGAATGCCGCGGTATGCAAGGGCGATATCGGACGCCTGGCGGTTCGCGGTCCTGGGCCAGCCAGCGGTCCTGCCGCAGGCGCCGGTCCTGGCCTGGCGGCAGGTCGTGGCGGGTTCGGAGCGCTGGTTGGTCGGCCGGGCGCTGCCCGGGGAGCCCCGCAGCCGCCAGTCATTCTCAGCCGCCATGGCAAGGAGGTCACCCTGACCGGTGCAACCAACATTCGCGCCGGCACCGAGATCAAGGTGACCACTGAAAGGCAGACCCTGGTACTGAGTCTCACCGAACTGGATCGCGGCTCGTGGGTGCTCTTCGATCTGCCGGGATTCACCACCGCAGCCGCGGGGGAGCGGAAGGACAGCCTGGATGCGCTGCGAAAGGCCAGCGCCACCTCGTACTACAGGGACAAGGACTCGCTCTGGCTCAAGGTTGTCTCCAATGGCGAGGGCGCCCGCACTAGCGGCCCTTACGCCGGAGAAACCAGCGTCCAGGTCGGCCGGTGAGCTGGAGCCTGTCTCTCTGGAAGGAATGGCCAGCGGTGCGACGACAGACAAAGCGAGTATCATTGCAAGTCAGGCCAATCCTATCGATCCGTCAGGTAATGCGGGTTTCGCCGATGCGAACAGGTCCCATGAATGCAGCGCCTCGGACGCGTGGGCTGAAAACCGCGCTCATGGGCTGCTGCGCGGCCGGGCTACTGGCTCTGACCGGTGTGGCCGCGGCCCATCACTCCTTCGGCGTGTTCGACCAGGCGCGTCAGCTCTCCCTGCAGGGCACGATCCATGATTTCCAGTGGACCAACCCGCACTCCTGGATCTATCTGGACGTGCGGCCGTCCGGCGGTGGCGTCGAAACCTGGCAGATCGAGATGAACAGCCCCAACAACCTGCAGCGTCAGGGCTGGCGGCCGCGAACATTGAAGCCCGGGGACCAGGTCACGGTCGTCATCAATCCGTTGCGGGACGGGCGCAAGGGTGGCCTGTTCGTCAGCGTCAAGCTGCCCGACGGCTCGATGATCGGAGACCCGACCCGTCACGGCAATGCCCCAATCAATGTTCCCGTCGTGAAGTAGCGAGTGGCCCGCAGACGGTTATCCACACGAGCTCACCAGGGAGTCGTGCAATGAAAGCACCGCTGATCGCGACGTGTGGCATGACGATGGCATTGTTCTGCGCGCCGGCGTGGGATCATCATTCCTACGCGACGTTCGATACGAGCAAGAGCATCAGGGTCACCGGTACGGTAACTGAATTCAATTGGACGAATCCGCACGCGAGCTTCAAGGTAAGCATCCGCAATGCTACCGGAGCCAGCGAGATCTGGTCGGTGGAGATGGACGGCCCGAACAATCTCATTCGGGAAGGCTGGAGGCGCACCAGCCTCAAGCTGGGCGACAGAGTGACCGTGACCCTGTGGCCGCTGCGTGACGGGGCGAGGGGAGGCTCCTATGTCGGGATCATACTGGCGAGCGGCAAAGCGCTGGGCAAGCCTGTCCCGCCACCGTGACGGGCGTGCAGGCCGCGCTGGTGACACAATAAAAAGGCATCGATTGTTCGGGGAAACGCGATGACTTCGTCGGGTCGCGCTAGCCTCGTCAGTGCCCTTGCGCTGGGCTTGCTGGTGATCGGCGGAACCGTCGCAGCGCAGGCGCCTGGGCTCACCCAGGACAAGATAGACGAGCTGGCGCAGAAGCACGATGGCTATTACGGCGCGCTCTCACCTGAGAACCTGGCGAAACGCCGGCCCAAGCCCCCGTTCAACATGACCGGCACCTGGTTCATCGATTTGCGCAGATCGTTCAGCGACTTCATGTTCGGGCCGCCCTATCCGCAGTTCTATGCCGCTGGACAGGCTGCGATGCGTGAGGCGGCGGCGGCGGCCAAGGCCCACAAGGAGTACCGCAACAGCATCGGTGAGTGCTATCCGGCCGGCATGCCGATGATCATGACGCGGGTCTGGCCCATCAACATCATTCAGCTGCCCACCCTGATAGAGATGGTATTTGGCTTCACCAACAGCCTGCGGCTCATCTACCTGGATGGCCGGCCGCATACCCCCTTCGATCTGTCCGTCCCGAGCTATAACGGCGAATCCATCGGCCACTGGGAGGGCAAGACTCTGGTGGTGGACACCAAGTACATCGAGCCCAATGAGCATTGGATCGACAATGGGCTGCCGATCAGCGATCAGTTTCACATCGTTGAGAGAATGACGCTGCTGGATCAGGGCAAGACACTGCAGATCGAATACATCATGACCGATCCAAAGAATTGGAAGGGGGAATGGCGCAGCACCAAACGCTGGACGCGCGAGGACTATAGCGACATTCCCGAGGTTGAATGCCTGCCTAATCTGAATCAGAATCTGCCCGGCACTGCGGAGGGGGACAAGGCGGCGCAGCGCACCGACGACTCGGTCAAGCCGGCTGGCTCTCCAGGTTCCAAATAGGCACCCGATCGACGCTCGGACGGTCGCGCAGCCGCCCGTAGTCGTACATCAGGTCCTCGCCGGCGCTCTCCTCGCGCGAGCCCGGACAGCTTCCACCTGCAGCATCAGTGAAAGGTGTGGTCGTTTTCCTCGCACATGAATTCGAGCAGGTTCATGTCACGGGAACGGCGGTAGGTGTGCATGAGGTGCCATGGCTTCGCAAGCGCATCGGGGTCCTCCATGGTCATCTCATCGACCAGCGTGTTGGGATCGTTCCTTGTCAGGTGGATGCGCTCGACGAGGTGCAGCTTATCGCTGTGCTTCATGCCCTGCGAGAGCGGCGTGATGGTTTTGACTCCGACGGTGTCGATCACGAGCGTGCCGCCATCCCAGTGACCGATGGAATCGCCGTAGAACGTCGGCTCCAGATCATCCGCAGCCGGATGTTTGCGCCCGTCGGTAAAGACGTTGCGCCACTGCATCCACGCCTCGAAGTGGATGGTCACGCGTCCCGGGGTGAACAGGAATTCTATCGGGTATTGGCCCAGGCCCATCATGGTTGGCATACCGGGTGCCAGGCAGTACGACCCTTCGTGGGGAACATTGCCATGGGTGGCCTTGACCTGCTGCACCCACATCCGATAATCCGCCAGGTACCTGCCCTTGAGTGCGGGCTGCTCGTTGCTTCCCGGGCGCGTGGAATCGACTACCCATACTCCCCCCCAATCCGGCAGGGCATCGAGCGCCGCGTAGTGCCCCTTCGGATAAGCGGCCGGATAGGCATGATCGGTCGTATCCGAGGCACCCGGCACAGCTGCGGCGCCTGCGCAGACGGGACCCAATAGCACCGCAGCCAGCAAGTATTTAGCCCTCATGAATCCGCCCCCCTGCTTGACGGCATTATCGTGGCACGGGTATCCGTCGACTGGATATAGGTTGGCCGAACAGATCTTTATCTTACCGCGAGCCGAGAGCCGCCGCTTCAAGGCTGGTAATTCCGGCCACGCACAGTTCGCGATCTGTCATGAAATCGGCGGGGAACTCGTCTAAGCGCTTACGCTCGTGCCCCAGCATTCGCGGGTGACCGATCCAGGGGCGTGCGCGTGGCCAATCGGATCGGCGAACAGGATCGGTGGGCCGGCCGTGAGGCGTTGCGCCGGGCGTTGGACGATCGATCCGAGTAGGGCTGAAGCGCGAGGGGCTTTACGGAATCATTGCTTGTGCTGAATCAGCTCCAAAGGGATGCCCGAGTTGTCCCTAATGAAGGCGAAGACCGTTGTCTTGTTCTCGATCGGACCGAGCGCAACCTCGACGCCCTTGGACTTGAGTTCCGCAATGGCGGCTCTGACATCCTTGACTTCGAATCCAACGTGCTTCATGCCGTAGACGTGCAGGTCGGCGGACGGATCGTGACGGTAGTCGGGCATCGCGCGGCCGTCCTTGGGGGCAAACAGCTCCACGTGAAAGCCGCCGCGTTGCAACAGCGCGATTTGCATGCCCTTTCCATTCGTGCGTCCCACGAGATGAAATCCGAGCATCTGCTCGTACCAGGCGATGGATTTTTCGAGATCCGGGACGCTGAGGCCGACATGATCGGCCCTCAGCTCGAAGGACGGGCCATTCGACTGCGCAAGCACAGATTGCGAGTCGAAACCTTGCCATGCCAGAGCGGCGAACGAAGCGATGGCGATCAAGCTTGGAATTCTGCCCGGCATTTCTCCGACCTTCGTTGGCAATCGCCAGGGTGGGAAGTATAGCCGGCAGAGGGGTCCGGTCCATCGCGGCTTTTGCACGTAGGCCATGGCCGGCGCTGGAGTTCACCTGAGCGGTGAGGACCTTCGGCTCTCGAATGGGTGTCGTCCTGTACCTGCCGTCAGTGCAGCGTCAGCTCGAAGACCGTGCCGTCGTTGCTCGCGCCACCTGCAACAGTCGCTCCGTAGAGATTGCCATCGCTACCCAGGATCAGGCCGGCCCAAGGCTGTTCGCCGTCGCTGCTGCCTGGAGCAAAGGAGTGCAACACGGTTTCCGTCCCGCTCCTGCTGATCTCGAAAAGCGTGCCATAGCCGCTGATGCCCCCGGCGGACGTCGTTCCATAAAGATTGCCGTCGCCGTCCTCGACCAGACCGGCGTAGGGACTGGCGCCGTCACTGCTGCCCCCAGCGAAGGCGTGCAAAACGGTCTCCGTACCACCCGGCGTGATCGCGAAGACGGTGCCGATATTGCTGGTGCCGCCCTTCAGTGTGGTTCCATAGATGTTCCCGTCGCTACCCCGAATCACGCCATCTTCGGGATTTGCACCATCGCTACCCCCTTTGAAGGCGTAGAGTACCGTCTCGGTCCCGCTCGGCGCGACGTTGAAGACGGTACCCACGCCGCTGGCGCCGCCTTGATAGGTCGTTCCGTAGAAGTTGCCGTCGCTGTCCTGAAACAGGCCAGCTTCAGGATATCCGCCATCGGTGCCCCCAGTGAATGCATACAGAACAGTCTCGGTCCCACTCGGTGTGAGCTCAAACACCGTGCCAAAGTCGCTGGTGCCGCCTTCGAAAGTGGTTCCGTACAGGTTCCCATCCCTCCCGAGAATCAGACAGGCATAGGGATGCGCACCGTCGCTGCTACCCATGAACGAGTACAGTACAGACTCGGTTCCACCTGGCGTAACCTTGAACACCGTGCCCAGGCCGCTGCTGCCACCGTAGTACGTAGTTCCGTAGAAGTTGCCAGCGCCGTCTTGCACCAGACCGGCATAGGAATTGCTGCTCCCTGAAAGGGAGTACAGCACGCTCTCGGCCCCGGTCGGCGTGACTTCGAAGACCGTGCCCAGGCCATTGGTGCCGCCCTGAAAGGTTGTCCCGTAGAAGTTGCCATCGCTGCCCTGGATCAGGCTATGGTAGGCACCGGAGCCGTCGCTGCTGCCCCCGGCGAAGGAGTACAAAATATCAAAGTTCGGCACACAGCCGATTGTAATGTTTGTGACATTGGCGGGGCCCATAACGCCTGTGCCGTTGCTTACGCGGCACACCAGGCCGACCGGCGCGGTTTGAACGGCGATGGCGTAGGTGCTCCCGTAAGCGATGTCGGTGTTCATCGTGAACTGCGTGGCGTTGGCGCCCACGGGGAGGGCGTCGAGGCCGTTATCCAACAGCACCAGGCCGTTCGCCGTAAGTCCGCTGATGGAGCCCCCGACAGTGTAGGTGTTGGCCACGCAGCTGACGACGATGTTGGTGACCGGCGTCGAACCCATGGTGCCGGTGCCGTTGTTCACCGTGCAGGTGAACCCGATCGGCTGTGCCTGTACCGTCACGGCGTAGCCGCTGCCGTCAGTCACCGCGGCAGGCATGGTAAAATTCGAGGCGCCGGCGTTGACGGCGAGCGTATCGCTGCCATTGGCCAATACCAGGCCACCGCTGCTGAGCCCGCTGATCGTGCCGCCCACCGTATTGGACTGAATCAGGCAGGTCACCGCCACGCTGCTCACGTTTGTCGATTGGATGGTGCCGCTACCGTTCGTGACGCTGCACGTTTCGCCTGCTGGCTGTGTCTGGACTGTCACGGAGTAGGCGCTTCCGGAAGGAAGGGAGGTGGCAAGACTCAGGGCCGATGTCCCAGCGCGCACGCTCACCGCCGTGGTATTGACCATCAGGACCAGCCCGGAGGAGGTGAGGCCGCTGATCGTGGCGCTGAGGGAGTAGCTCAGCGCTGAGGACCCCGACCGAGATGAGTCGCCGGCACTGCTGCACAAGCCGCCGAAGGTGCTGCAGTCGCCGCAGCCGCTCAGCGCCGCCGCTGAGCACAGGAGCGCTGCCCGTGTGAGGAGTTGCACCCAAAGGCGCTGACGCGCGACTTGCAGCATTGAGGCCCTGTGCAGCCGGGAGGTTTGGCTGCTTTTGCCGTGTCAGCTGTCATTTAGGCCACAAAGTCTGCGAACAACCGTGTGAATGGTCTCAATTATGGCTGGCTCGTGGCCTTCGGGCGGTGCTTCGCAGTCGACCGTGATGCATTTCACGGGCGCGCCGCTGGCGTGATCGGGTATCCGGGACAGGCAGGACCTGCCGCAGCGGTGAATCTCGACTTGCGATAGCTGGTATCGCCACTGCCCGCTTCAGGCCGCCGGCGCGGATTGCCGCATGTTGCTCCAGGCGATCTGAGCGATGCCAACCAGCGCCAGAATCGCGCCGAACAGAACCCATCGAGGCTGGCCGACCATGAACCCCACTCGGAAGGCCAAATTCAACCCCTGCAGGATCCAGACGATGCCCATCGCGAGCATCAAAAGGCCGATCAGGCTACTGACGATTCGCATCACGGCATTGAATGCGCCCATATTTACCCTTTTGGTTGCCCGTTGCGCTCAATGTTCCCTGTAGTCCGAGCCGTAGATCGGCTGCTTCGCTGGAGGGAAGTGCAGTTTCGATACAGGCTTGGTCAACCACACGGGGGGAGGAGAAGGAATTGTCGTATCGTCCCAGTGGTCAGTGATCTTACCCTGGTCATTCACCTTGAACGCATCGAAAACCAGGGTTTCATAGAGCTTGCCCGGATGTTGCGGATCGGGCAGGAAGCGCTGGGCGACGACCATGACACATTGGCCTTCGGTTAGGATCAAATAGCCAGGGTCACCGAGATGAAGCGATGAGTTGGGGTTGTATGGGTCGGGACCGAAAGGCGGACCACCGCCGCGCAGGCGGCTGAACGTCTCGTAGATGAGGCGTGCGCCATCCCTGGACGACACGTGATTAATTTCGTTGAAGCGCCGAGCCGACGCTGCGTGCTCCACGTAATCCGGGGCCAGCGGATCCATCATGTCTGCCATCGTCGCCGTATAGAATTTGACCGCATACTTGACGGCTACCTGCTGATTCCGTGCCAGCCTCGCCGCCTCGGCTGGTGATCTGTGTAGCGCTGCGCTGGCTGCGCACTGGGCCTGTGGCACCGTCCCCTGCGGCATGGATTGGCCCCACGCTGCCACTTGAGTCGAGGCTGCGAGAGTTGCCAACAGCTTCGTAAGCTTGGTCATCATGGCGTCCAACCCCCCCTGTGCCTTATGCGTTGTTTTTCTCCCGGCGAGGCGGATTATAGCAACCGACTCACAGACCTGCCCGTACTGAGACAATTTAGTTCGAGCGTGTCGCTGACTCCAGCCCCTCTGATGCTTGATCGTGCCGCTCTGGGTGTTCCGGTTACGGTGGTGGGGTCGGGGGCTGCGCAGTCGCACGAGCCCCCGAGCTAAATACGTAGGCGGCGCCTTGATAGGAATTTTTGTAGGCAGCGCCGATGATGGCCCGATTGCCGCTCACGGCCAGGGAATAGGCGAACTCGTCGCCGTGCGTGCCATCGGCGGCGGTCAGTTCCTGCTCCTTGCGGGCCCTCAAGGACCACCACGGCCTGGCCTTCCAGGTGCAGGGGGTTCCGGAGCACGTGAATACATAGGCGGCGCCCTGCGAGGAATTGTTTCCGATGATGACTGTATCCCCGCTCACAGCGACGCGTGTCCCGAACTGATCGCGACTTGCGCCGCGGGAAGCGGTCAACTCTTGCTTCTGCGTCCAGCTGCAGGGGTCTCCAGGGCATGTAAACACGTAGGCGGCCCCCTGGAGGGGATGAGTGTCGACCTTCCTGCCTGGAGCTCCAATGAGGGCCGTTATCCCGCTCACGGCGACGCGGGTCCCGAACACATCGCCGCTCACGCCGTCGGAGGCGGTCAGTTCTTGCTGCTGCCTCCAGGTGCAGGGGGTTCCGGTGCACGTGAACACGTAGGCAGCGCCCCGCGAGGATTTGCCGATCGCGCCGATGACGGCGATCCGTCCGCTCACGGCGACCGAATACCCAAACACGTCCCCGCGCGCCCCGTCGGTGGCAGTCAACTCCTGTTGCTGCTTCCAGAGGCAAGGAGTGCCGGAGCATGTGAAGACGTAGGCGGCGCCCTGGTAGGAATTCTTGTATGGAGCCCCGATGATGACCGTATGCCCGCTCATCGAGATCGTATTGGCAAACTCATCGCCGCTCGCCCCGTCGGTGGCCGTCAGCTCCTGTTGCTGCTGCCAGGTGCAGGGGGTTCCCGAGCACGTGAACACATAGGCGGCGCCCTGTGGAGCTAGGGCCGTCGTCGGCGCTCCAGGCAAGTAAGTGGAATTCCTGCCCCAAGCGCCGATGATGGCGGTATTCCCGCTCACCGCGACCGCATTTCCGAACTCGTCATCGCGCGCACCATCGGTGGCGGTCAGTTCCTGTTGCTGCGTCCAGATGCAGGGGATTCCACTGCACGCGAACAAATAGGCGGCACCCTGGCCGACTTTATTGCCGAGAGTTCTGCCGGGAGCACCGATGATGGCTGTTTTCCCGCTCACGTCGACCGAATATCCGAACACGTCGCCGTGCGTGCCATCAGCTGCAGTGAGCTCCTGTTGCTGACGCCAGGGTGCGGCGATTGCGCCTGAGCCCAACGCAATCGCCAGAGCAGTGAAAGCCCAGTATATGGGGATTGAACGGACGGTCACTGACCGGCTCCAGGAGGCAGTACGAATGCGAGGGAGGCTCTTCAGGCAATCTCAGGTGTGGCTCTGTCGTGCCAGCTCAGCCTGAAATGCCCTTTCCTTTGCCCGGACAGCCGCCTTGTAGCCGGCCGGATCGATCCAAACCGAAGTAGCTGTCGTCGGTGTGCGTCGGTGCAGCTTCTCCAGCATATCGAAATAGGCTCCGTGTGCACCCAGGAAGACATCGCAGTGCAGGTGCTTCAGCACCTCGAAGGTTCGCTGGAAGTCAGCTGCGATGCCAGGGTAGGAAGCTGGATGCGCGGGTCGGTCAACGAGACGGTATCCCGGGTTAACGTTCCAGCTGCCTACGATTACGACGTCCAGGGCTCGCCCCTGTTCGGTTTCCCGCACGGTCCAGGTGGTGCAACCGCGCGTATGTCCGGGCGTTTTGTGAGCCACCAGAACCGTGTCTCCCAGGCGCACTTCATCTCCATCGTGGAGCACCCGGTCAACCCTTACTGCGGGATATCGATCACCGGGATACTGAAAGTCCGCTTTGCCACCCGTCTCGACGACGGGCACGTCATCGTCCATGACCATGTACCGGGCGCCCGTCGCGCGCTTTATTGCAGCGCTGCCGGAGTCATGATCCCGGTGCGCGTGGCTGATGAGAAGGATGCGTATATCTTTGAACCGGAAGCCGAGCTCCTCAACGCTGCGACGGATTTGTGCGGCGGATGCTTCGTAGTTGGAATTGATCAGAATGTCACCCTGGGACGTGACGAGCAAATAGGACGCCAGGTCCTTGCCGCCAACGTAGTACAGGTTGCCGGCAATACGGAATGGAGTGATCGGGGTCGTCCAGAGCGGGTCGACCGCCGCATCTGCGCGGCCCGTGAAGAATGCGAGTGAAATCAGCCCTGCGCACAACCAGCCCAGCGTAATTTTTTTCATCGTGTCTCCCTCTGCAGTCAACGGGCAAAGAGACGTCCGTCAGGCGCCGCATTTTAGCTCAAGGACGTGACGGTCGAGTGCCTGCGCCAGCTCCAATGCCGGCGATCAGCCTTGGCCTACGCCATCATGCGCTTTGGAGGATTGCCGTTTGCAGACCGTTCGGGACATGGTGCGCCAACCTGTCACTGATCGAAGGGCGCCGCGTGATTCCGTGGATCGTCAGCGCGTCTGTCTTGGCCACCCTTCTGGTCACGATGGTGGTACTCAACTTTCGCAAACCGGAGAAAGAACCGCACCACCGGGTTGATCGTTCATATTCGATCCGCGATCCACAATTTAAACGCGAAATGGGGGTCCTGCTGGGCCCCGCCATCGTTGGAGGCAATCGCATCGAGGCTCTGCAGAACGGCGATGAGATATTCCCGGCGATGCTGGCGGCCATCCGTGCGGCGCGACGCACCATCACGTTCGAGACCTACATATACTGGTCTGGGGACATCGGTGCGGAATTCGCGCAGGCTCTGATCGAACGTGCACAGGCGGGTGTCAAGGTTCACCTGATGCTCGACTGGGTCGGTTGCGACAAGATATCAGCCGATCTTGTCAGCCGCATGAAGCGCGGTGGCGTCGAGGTAGAGCGCTACCACCCGGTGCGCTGGTATACGCTGGGACGACTCAATAACCGCACCCATCGCAAAGTCCTCACTGTCGATGGCATGGTGAGCTTCACGGGCGGCGTCGGCATCGCCGATCAATGGTTGGGTCACGCCCAGGACGGCGCACACTGGCGCGATATGCACTTCAAAGTCTCGGGCCCCGTGGTGGCCCAGATGCAAGCGGCCTTTCTGGACAACTGGATCAAGACCACAGGTCACGTTCTGCATGGCGATGCCTACTTTCCGGAGATAGGATCGAACGGTGATCTGGCCATGCAGATGTTCATCAGCTCCCCGGAGGGGGGAAGCGACAGCATGCGGCTGATGTACCTGACGGCAATTACGGCGGCGGAGCGCAGAATCGATATCGAGGCAGCCTACTTCGTGCCAGATCGTCTGATGATCCGGGAACTCATCAGCGCACGGCGGCGAGGCGTGCGTATCCGTTTGATCGTACCGGGCGCGCATATCGACGCCCAGACGGTCGGGCTGGCCTCGAAGCATGAATGGGGTCCATTGCTCGAGAGCGGAGTGCAGATCTTCATCTATCAGCCGACGATGCTTCATTGCAAGATGCTGATATTCGATGAGTACATGGTTTCAGTGGGTTCAACCAATTTCGATATGCGCTCCTTTGAGCTGAACGATGAGGCCAGCCTCAACGTCTACGACCCGCAGTTCGCATCCGAGATGACCCATGTATTCGAATCCGATATCCAGCGGTCGACGCCGTATACGCGCGAACAATGGCGGGCGCGTCCGCTGCGTGAAAGGTGGGAGGAGATCGTCATAACGCCGATTCGATCCCAGTTATGAGGTAACTCAATGGCTCTCATGCGCGCCGACGTCCGGTGACGAACTCAGGTCGATTCTCAGCCCCCCGTGCTTCCGTCAGCGCTGCCGCCGTCAAGCTGGGAGTCGCCTAAGACCTGTGCAGGCGCGATCGTAATCGTGACATGGGTTACCTGTCCGAGTGCAGGTCCGTTCGGGACTTTACGCAGTCCCACGATGAGCGTGCGGGGTTCACGTGCAGCGCCTGTCGTCTTGCCTTTCAGGAGCTGGATGAAGAGGACGCGGACCTTTTGCCCATCAAAGAATCTGATCACCTTGGAATTTATCGTCTTATAGTCCACACCGGGTTGCGCGGTGCCACCCTCTATCACCCAAGCCACGGAGGCGCTGCCCCGAGTGGATCGCAACCGCCTCACGGGAATTGCGATCAGCGATTGCTCCGCTGCAGCAGCTAATAATGCTGATTCAAATTCGACCGTTCCAGGCGCATGAAACACGGGCTTGCGCCCACTGGCAACCACTGAGTCGGGCGACGCCGCGGTCCCGGCAGTTGCCTCGACGGGACTCTTAGGCTGATTGAAACTCGGGTGGCTTGTGCTCGGCGGCAACTTGGCGCTGGGGGGGCTTTCCTTGTGCGCGGACCGACCGGACAGAGAAAAAACCACCAAAGCCACGATGACCAGGACGAGGGCCATCTGCAGGGCATTGCATTCCGAGCGCCAGGAGCGGTAGAGACGTGCGGGAAGCACGGGCCCCTCGCCAGGCGAAGTTCGGCTGACTGTGCCGGCTCTGGCGAGATGCCTTGGCGCCGGGAGCGACTTGATCCATCTAATGCATGCTAAAGCCACCGCGAGGGGGCGCGCAGGTGTCACGGCCGGGTGCGAGGGCGGCATCACCACTTTTGGCGCCTCGTCCTGGATTGGCAGCCGCGAGTGCTCGTCGAGTGGGTTCGACGATTCAGCAACCGGAGGCGATGAAGCCTCTCCAGTCATCCGGCTTGGACTCAACTCATATCCCGTCAATTCCTGCAGAAACTCCTGGGCTGAGCGAGGCCGCTGGTCACGCTCCAGGGAAAGTCCCGATGCCAGAGCTTCGAAGAGACGTGATGGCAGGTTGGGGATGGGAACCGGACACATCCGGGCATGCCTCGCCTCCAGCGAGGACATTCCCCCAAATGGATGCTGGCCGTCGCCAAGGATCCCATAGCTGAGGCAGGCAAGACTGAAGATATCGTCACGCGGCTCAGCGTTACCGCCCGCGAGAACTTGAGGGCTTGCGTAGGCGATCGTGGCGGCGGCACTTAGATCCATGGCGCCGTCGACATCAATGTTGGGTGTACGCGCAGAACCGAAGTCGATCAGCTTGACACCACCTTCCTGGGTGACCAGCACGTTCGAAGGTTTGAGATCTCCATGAACCACTCCCATGGAATGTGCGTACTCGAGGGCCTCGCAGCAGGCACCGAGCACCTTCAGGCGTTGCGCAAGGGTCATGGATTCTTGCGCCCATGCTTTCATGTTACGCCCGGCGATGATCTCCATGCTCATGAACCAGATGCCCTCATCAGCATCCAGATCGAACACGCGCGCGATGCGCGGGTTGGTCATGCGTTGCATCTGCAGAAAAGAACGCTTCAAGCGTCTCATTGCAAGCGGGTCGAAACGACGCTCTGGGCGTAATACTTTCAGCGCAATGGCGCCTGCCGAGGTCTCGTTCGTCGAGGTACGATGCAGGTCCCAGGCTCGAAAGACGATTGAATCGCCACCCCCTCCGATGGTGCGTCCAAGCACATATCTCTCACGTAAGATTGCACCAGGCTCTAGAGGTGCCGTCGCAATCGGTTGCGTGACTTCATCAGCAAATGGGACCGTAACGCCTTCATTATCGAACCTGATGGGGCCAGGGGTGGCCACGCCACTTCGAGCGGATTGCGCCGGGTGTGCCTTACTTGGCCCACCGGCTTCACCGAAGTGGATGACGACCCGTTCAGGGCGGGGTGGGCGTTGACTTGAAGCGGTAGCGGTAGTCATTGGCTTATCGAACAGCGCGGAGTTGATCGGCATTCGACAGCAGGGATGAGCACCATCACACCTAATATATGAGATTTCGCATGGTCAAAGTTACAGACCGCATTTCACATAATGCCAACGGAGGCTGCGGCAGCCACTTCCAGTCTTCGACAGTCCTAAAACGGAACCGGAGTAACTTATGAGTAGCGTGCACGTCGGACAGAAAGAGTATGAGATGCCCCCACGAGAGGGAATCAGCGTAGCGCATTTCCTCACCGTCACCGACATCGAGCGCTCGGCCCACTACTACGAAAAGGTCTTTGGGGCTCGCATTCTGAGTCTGGGTGATGGCAACGCGCCCGGGTACCTTCAGCTGGCAAATATCTGGATGATTCTGAACGTTGGGGGCGGGCCGACGCCGGATAAGCCGACGGTAACACTCAGTGTCCCAGACCCGGATCACATCAACAGTTTTTTGAATATTCGCGTTGCGGATATTCAATCGTGCTATGAATTATGGAGAAGTCGGGGAGCGGAGTTCATCACAGCGCCGATTCCCAAGTACGGGGAGACACGCTGCTATATTCGCGATCCTGATGGCTACATTATCGAGATTGGACAGAGTAAGCCTGATTTCAGGTACGGCTAGGGCTCGGCCGACGAAGATCTGAGTGTGAAGCATATGGTCCTGCGACTGGCCGCGATGCTCCTGGTGAGCGTCTGCGCTGTGGCCGGCGCGGCCGCCGCGACGATGCAAGCCATTGTGATACGCAATGGCGAAGCTCAACTGCGGACGGTGCCGCGTCCGAACCCCCAGGCCGGGCAGGTGCGCATCAAGGTGAGAGCGGCAGCCGTCAATCCGGCCGATTGGAAGCGAGCGCAGCGCGAGCCCAACTCGGGTCGCATCCCCGGTTGGGACGTCTCGGGAGTGATCGATGCCGTAGGCCCCGCGGTACGCGGTTGGAAGGCCGGTGACGCCGTCATCGGATACCTGGAGGGCTACGGAGGCTACGCTCAGTATGCCGTGGTCCCGGTGGGACACCTCGCACGTAAGCCCACCAAGCTCTCGTTCAATCAGGCGGCGGGAATTCCCCTGGTTGCAGCAACTGCTTGGAGGGCCCTGGTCGATGAGGCCCAGCTGCATGCCGGCCAGACTGTCCTGATCCAGGGCGCCGCGGGAGGGGTCGGCTCCGCGGCCGTACAGATAGCCGTGGCGCGGGGTGCACGCGTCATCGGGACCGCGTCGATGAATAACGATGGGTATCTACGCTCGATCGGTGAGACTGAGACGATCGATTACCACACGGCGCATTTCGAACGACGAATCAAAGATCTGGATGTCGTGCTCAATACCGTCAATCCGGCGACGGCGGCTCTGTCGATTCAAATGCTGAAGCCCGGTGGTCTGCTGCTCTCGACGGCCGGAGCAGCACCCGCAGCGCAGTGCGCCGCGGCTCACGTGCGCTGCGTGTCGATCCAGGTGCTTGACGAGATCGGGACGCCGAAAAGCCAGATTTTTAGCGAAGTTGGCAAGCTTGCCGATGCAGGGAAATATACCGTCGGCATCGATGCAACCTTCCCGCTTGCCGAGGCGGGCAAGGCCTGGGAAGTCAACAAGGCCGGGCATACAGTCGGAAAGATCATTTTGGTCGTTCCACAGTGATGCTCGCTCGTTGCAGCGACCTAAGTTGTTACCCCCGCAGCATGCTGCGCCTGCTGCTTTGTCATCCCGTCGTGATTACCAACGTCGGCTTACCGTAGGTGCTCAGGCATGCGCCGCTCATGCCGCCGAGCGTTTCGGTCTGCCCCTCGCTCTGCGCTGCGGTTATGCTTTGCCCACGTCGGGTAGCGGAGAGTAGGCATGAAGGTCGCATTTGTCGGGTTGGGCGTGATGGGCGCGCCGATGGCAGGTCATCTGGTGCGCGCGGCTCACGAGGTTTCGGTGTTCAACCGCAGCCCCGCCAAGGCCAAGGCCTGGACCGAACAGTACCGCGGCCGGGCGGGAACGACGGCCGCGGATGCGGCAGCGGGCTGCGAGATGGTGTTCCTGTGCGTGGGCAACGACGACGACGTGCGCGTAGTCCTGGACCAGGTGTTGCCGGTCATGGCGGCGGACGGGATTGTGGTGGATCACACCACGGCCTCGGCCCGGCTGGCGCGCGAGGCTGCTGCGCACGCGAGGGCTCAGGGCCGCTGGTTTGTCGACGCCCCGGTGTCGGGCGGCCAGGCAGGGGCGGAAAGTGGCCAGCTGGCGGTGATGGCCGGCGGCGACACGGCGGCGGTAGAGCGCGCGCGGCCGATCATGATGGCGTATTCGAAGGCGATCCAGCACATCGGTGGGCCCGGAACCGGCCAACTGGTGAAGATGGTCAACCAGATCTGCATCGCCGGCGTCATCCAGGGCTTGGCCGAGGGGCTGCACTTCGCCAAGCACGCCGGCCTCGACCCCGAACTGGTACTGGCGGCGATCTCCAAGGGGGCAGCCCAGTCCTGGCAGATGGACAACCGCTGGAAGACCATGGTCAAGGGCAAATACGACTTCGGCTTTGCCGTGGACTGGATGCGCAAAGACCTGGGCCTGACGCTGAGCGAAGCTCGAAGTAACGGCTCAAGCCTGCAACTGACAGCCCTGGTGGACCAGTTTTACGCCGAGGTGCAGAACATGGGCGGCAAGCGCTGGGACACCTCGAGCCTCTTGGCGCGCCTGGAGCAGAAGAGGAGTTGAGCCTTATCGGCTCATCGCGGCGAATGTCGGCACCCGCAGTGGTCAGTGCCCATTATCCGCAGCCCACGAACCCGCCCAATAGGTTCGGAATCGCGATCGGCATGCAGTAGTTCGTGGTTATTGATGCAGAAGGTGCAGTCGATGACAAACAAAGATGAATCGATGTACGGCCCAAATTCATCGGCGATTGCTGATCGGATGGACCGGCGCGGCTTCTTCCGTGGCGCGGCGCTGCTCGGCGGTCTGGGCGCCGCCGGGCTGTTGCCGCTGTGTGAACCGCAGCATGCTTTGGCGTCCGAGCCCCGGCAAGACGCCGGGGCTGCTGAAGCACTTTCGGCTCAGACGCAGCGGATTTTGCGCTGGGCCGGGCCGGCTCCGGCCGACTGGGTACGGCCGCGCGCCGACGTTGACTACAATGTGGTGGTCGTCGGTGGCGGGCAGACCGGCTTGGGTGTGGCCTATGGGCTGCGGCGCAAAGGCATAGGGCGGATTCTGGTCATCGACCAGGCCGATCCAGGTCAGGCCGGCGTATGGCGGACGATCGCGCGCATGAAACAGTTGCGCACCCCCAAGACAATCGCCGGCCCCGAACACGGGAATACGGCACTTGGCTTTCGGGCCTGGTACGAAACGCTTCATGGTCCGCGCGCTTTCGATGGATTGGATCGAATCCCGCGTCTGGTCTGGTCCGACTATCTGGCGTGGTACGAGCAGATCACCGCCGCGCAGGTGCGCTATCGCACGCGGCTGCTGGACATAGAGCCGATCGGGGATGTGCTGCGGCTGCACCTCGAGACCGAAGGCACCCCTCGCACGCAGACCACACGCAAGCTGGTGCTAGCCAGCGGATATTCCGGCGCCGGCGGAGCCAGCGTGCCTGGATTCCTGCGCGCGCTGCCGGCCAGCCTCTGGGCGCACACTGAAAAACCGATTCGGTTTGAACGACTATCCGGCAAGGTGGTCGGTATCCTCGGGGCGGGTGCGTCGGCGTTCGACGCGGCTGGCGTGGCCCTGGAGCGCGGCGCGGCCGAGGTGCATCTGTTCAGCCGCAGGTCTTATATCGAATATACCAATGCACCTGCTCCGCAGAGCGCCCCTCCAGTTGTCGACCGGGGATACCCAAATATGGGCGAGATGAGTTATGCGCTGCCAGAGGAGGTCCGTTGGCGCAATCAGTTGGGAAGAGAACGGGCCGTCGCGTCCGTGCCGCTGGATTCGCTCAACCGTGCGGTGTCTCGAGATAAATTCAATTTATACCTGAACAGTCCGTGGGACGAGGTCGCGGTGGCGAGCGATGGCAGGGTCGCCGTGACGTCACGCGGAGTCACTTATCGGTTCGATTATGTGATCGCCGGTACCGGCTACCAGGTCGATCTGTCGGCACAGCCGGAGCTGGCGCGTATCCACGATTCCATTACCCTCTGGCGCGACCGTTATCGGCCCGGACCGGGCGAGGCGGATAGGGCGAGCGGTGCCTACCCCTATCTGGGCGCCGGCTTTCAATTCCTGCCGCGCGACGGAACCGAGGCAGCGTTCCTGCGCAACATCCATTGTGCCAATCTGGCGGCAACCGTAAGCTTTAATGTGTTGGTGGGCGATGTCCCCAGCATGGTGCTCCAGCCGCAGCTGATTTCGGCGATCGCCCGTGACTTCTACGTCGAGGGCGTTGATGTGTCAGTGAACAAGCGCTACGTGGATATGCCACTGGCGCCCCCGGATCCGACGCCATATCGACGCGCTATCCGCAGCTGAGGGATCCGCCGGCAGCCCCAGCATTGATCGGCGTCGGCATTCCTATTGTGCTGGCGCTATATCTGGCCGACACATGCTTTCTGACAGGCTCGGAGCCAGCGCTGCTGAGGCCTCTGTAGGAGACCGGCGTGATGCTTTTCGGGCTATTTGGGCCCGGTCTGTCGCAACTTCTGAACAGGCGGCATCAGAACTACGTTGCCGGGTCCCGGGTCTTAACAGAGTCAGCGAATGTCATTTGAGGCACCGGTGCCGTTACCTTCATGGGCTTTGGTTGTCGTGGTCAGCGCCTTGCTCGTCGGCTGTACGCAGCACTCGATTCGCGCCGTATCGCAGAGCCCAAGTGGCACCGAAACGCCGACTGAACTGTCGCAACGCGACATCGGCGCCCGCGTCCTGGCATCGATCGACAATGCCAGGCGAGCCATGGGGCTCGGTGATCCCATCGCTGCCTCGAACGACGTCAGCGAGGCGCTATCATCCGCCCGCGAGGCCATCGATCAGTTCGTGCCGCTTCCCATCACAGGCAGCGCGGGCTCGTTGGCGGCGGATCACGCCGCATCCT
>DATJUN010000033.1:0-24445 GCA_035502275.1 Steroidobacteraceae bacterium | reverse complement strand
GGTCTGGAGGAAGGCCGTAACGTTGCGATCCGGCTCGCGCGGGCGGTAGCGGTGTTACACCGCGACGGCATCATCCATCGCGACATCAAGCCCGACAACGTGATTCTTGAGCCGGGTGGATCATTGAAACTCATCGACCTGGGCGCCGTGCGCATACGCGGGCAGGAGGACTTTCCAGCCGAGGAGATTCCCGGAACCCGGGCCTACGTGGCGCCCGAGATGTTCAGTGGTGAAGCCGGCAACGAGGCCACCGACATCTACGCCCTGGGTATCACCTTGTTCCGCACCTTCACCGGCGAGTTTCCCTATGGAAATTCCGAGGCCACTGCAGCGCCGACGCGGGAGCGGCCACTGGAACTCACCACCCTACGCCCTGATCTGCCCGCGTGGCTGCAAGCGGCGCTCGGACGTGCGATCGCGATCGATCCCACGGAGCGCTTTCACGATATGAGTGAATTCGCCGCGGAGATGGAAGCTGGGCCGGCGCGCGCACCCGTCATGACGTCCCGACCCCTCACGCTCTACGAACGCTTTCCGTTACGCTTCTGGCAAGGGCTCGCGGCTCTGCTTGCCCTGGCGCTGCTCCTGGTGCTGCTGTTACGTTGAGAAAACAGTCGACTGGCCGCCCCCCGCGCCAGCGATCAGGTAGAAATTCCGGCGAAGCTGCAGGGTCTGCACCTGGAATGGGGCGATCGCGGCCGAGATCGCTCGGGCTCGCGTTCCCCATGAAACCTAGATCGTTATAGGCTCAGCGCTATAGAGCTGAAGGTTCCGATCGTGCAGGCCCAGCGTCTCCCACGTGGCGCGCCACTGCACGAGATGTTCGGAGTTCCAGTGCCTCTTCAGCGACGCCGGGTCCAACCATCGCTCTGTCACGTGTATGAGTCCCGGCTCCAGGATGTCCTCCGAGTAGGCGTACGCAAGACAGCCGCCCTCGGCACGGCTTGCGGTGATCATGCGCTCCATCGCAGCGCGGGCCGCTGCCAGGTTTCCGGGAGGTAAACGGATGGTCCCAACGATGATCAGCATGCTGCAAGCGTAGCCCAAGATGGACATCGGCGCACAATCAAGGCATGGCTCGTTTCCAGATCGGGGGACGCTCTGCGTCGTCAGGAAAGTGCAGTATCCTGGACGAGTTCGTCGCCCGACCGGGGACGCTCAGCAGCCGGCGATGCCGGTCGAATGGCGATCCAGCGACCGGCATCGCCAGAAGCAAAAAGGAGTGCTGATGAAAAGCCGAATCCTGGCACTCGCCCGTGCCGTGTCGCTTTCGATCGTTCTACTCACCGCGGGCGGCGTCCGAGGGCAAGGGCACGCGGCCGAGGCGTCGTCCTGCCGCCCGGTGGGCGGACTGTCGTTCGTCTGCGGCGTCAAGAACGTGGAGGACATCGTACGCGTGCCGGGTACACGGTGGTTGATCGGCAGCTCGATGCGTCAGGGCAAAGCGGCCACCCAGCCCGGGGCGGCTCTCTACCTGATCGACTCCGACGCGAAGACGGTCAGGACCGCCACCCTGGCCATCGAGCCGGACAAGACCGGTCCCTTCGCACACTGCCCGGCGCCGGACCCGACGCGACTGGGGACCCATGGCCTGGAGCTGCGCCCCGGCAAGGGCGGCGTGCATACCCTCTATGCCATCAACCATGGCGGCCGGGAGTCGCTGGAGGTGTTCCGCGTCGATGCCCGCCGCGCCACACCCCGGATCGCCTGGACCGGCTGCATCCTGATGCCGCCCAACACCTGGGCCAACTCCGTCGCTGCCCTGCCCGGCGGCGCCCTGGCGATCAGCAAGTTCGCGGACCTGGACACGTTGAGCATGGCGCCGGTGTTCCGCGGGGAGATCACCGGCGTCACCTACCTCTGGAAGCCGGGCTCGGGGTTCAGCGAAGTCAGGGACGGAGACCTGTCTGGCAACAACGGCCTGCTCGCCTCCCAGGACGGCAAGACGCTGTGGGTGAACGAGACCGGTCGCCAGCGGGTGGTGCGCCTCACCATCGACGGCTCGGCCCCACCGGTCTACGCCAACGTTGGATTCAATCCGGACAATCTGCGCTGGGCCCCGGACGGCGCGATCCTGGTCGCCGGCCAGATCATCCCTCGCCAGAACCCATCCTTGGGCGCGGCCAACGGCTGGGGCGTCTCGCGCCTCAACCCACAGACCATGACCGTCACGCCTATCCTGACCGAGCCCGGCCGCCCCGAATTCTCCAATGCCACCGTGGCCCTGCAGGTTGGCAGGACCCTGTGGCTGGGCAGCTTCCGCGGCGACCGGATCGCTTATGTCGCGATGAAGTGATGGTGCGCCGTGAGGAGCGCTCCGGCAGGCGTTTCTCCAGCGCAGAGCGCCGCATCCTGTAAGATGCGCGGACAATTTGGCCCCGAGACCGCGGGCCATTCCCACTTCCACACCCGATGAGCGCCTGTCCGGCTATGTATGGTGCGGACTTTCCTCAGCCCGCGAACCATGAAAACTCCCGACGCTCTGCAACCCCTGCTCGACGACGGCATCATCGATGAGGTGCTACGACCGCTGAAAAGCGGCAAGGAAGCGACCGTATACCTCGTGCGCTCGGGGGCCCACCTGCGCTGTGCGAAGGTATACCGCAACATGGCGCAACGCAGCTTTCAGAGACGTGCGCGCTACCAGGAAGGTCGCAGGGTCCGCGGCAGCCGCCAGGCGCGTGCCATGGCCGCGAGCACGCGTTTCGGTCGCAGCGAGCAGGAGGCGGCCTGGAAGAATGCCGAGGTCACGGCGCTCTACCAGCTGGTCGCCGCCGGCGTCCGGGTGCCGCAGCCGTTGGGATACTTCGATGGCGTCCTGCTCATGGAATTGATCACCGACGCTGCGGGAGCGCCCGCTCCGCGGCTGGGGGACGTGGACATCGACGCCGACACCGCCCGCACCTATTATCGTTTTCTGATCGGTCAGATCGTATGCATGCTCAGCGTCGGTCTCATCCACGGCGATCTCTCCGAGTTCAACGTCCTCGTGGGTACCGATGGCCCCGTGATCATCGACCTTCCGCAGGCCGTCAACGCCGCCGCCAATAATGGCGCGCTGGAGATGCTGGAGCGCGACGTCGGCAACCTTCGCTCGACACTCGGTCGGTTTGCACCCGAGATTCTCGCCACCGAGTTCGCACGTGAAATGTGGATGCTGTTCGAACAGGGCAAGCTGCATTCGGGCGCCGTACTCACGGGCACCGTCGAGCGTGACCAGACACCGAGCGACCCCCATAGCGTGATGCGCGTCATCGAGGACGCACGCGAGGAGGCGCTGCGCCGTCAGGCAGGGCGGGACACCCCAGGGTAAGCCCGATCGGGATTCTGCGATTCAGCGCTAGCAGAGGACACAGGCATACACATTTAGCTGGCATCAGGGGAGGCTGGCATGGAATCGAAGTCCGACGGCGGGCCACGCCCTCCGATCGGTAGCCTGCCGCGTGCATGGCTCGCACTGCGGCGACTCGCTGCCGTATTGATGATCGTACGATTCAGCCTGCTGATTCCGGCGTTACTGCTGCTCACACTCATTGGCGCCGACCAGATGACGGACCTCCTGCGCTCTTTGTCGGAGGACCCGCGGTCAGGCCCGGTGATATGGCTGATCCTCATGAGCGCCTTTGCGGGGCTGACGGTCTGGTATGCCGCCCGAACGATGCTTCGCTTCCACTTTGCCTCGAACCCCGCGTCTGATCCGTCGATACACGCGGGTTTGAAGCGCCAGCTACCGCGCTTCCTGGGTATCGCAATGCCCGGACTGCTCGCGCTGCGCACAGGCTGGCTTGCGCTGAGGGCCGACAGCGGCGAACTTTGGAAGCTGACGGCGCTCCTGACGATGGTCACGCTGCTCGTTGCTTCGTATATCTGGACACGCCGCGGACTGGCGGGCACGCTTGGACTACGAGTGCTCGCGGTTCCAGAGTCGGAAGAGGCCCGGAATCTGACGCGTTGGAGTGCCGCACCGAGCGTGACCCGACGTGTCTTCTACGTTCTGATCGTAGTGGACGTCGCAGCACTCGGGCTATTTACCTCCGAGACTTTCTACAGCGCGGGCATTCCCGAACAGCTCGGCGCCGCCGCAATTCTCCTGCTGGCTCTCGGCCTGATCACGGTAGCGGGCAGCGTACTCGTGTACATGGCGAATCACTATGCGATTCCAATCCTGACGTTGCTCGGCCTCTGGTTCTGCCTTTGCAGCATCGTCAACGATAATCACCTGATCCGGACCACGGCTGACAGTGCGTCTCATCCCCTATTCTGGCATCACAAGGTCGATACAGAGCCGCCTTCGGCCCCGGTTCGGGCGTATGCCACTGACATCGACTCCTATTTCGATGGCTGGTGGCAGGACCTGGCGCGCCAGGTCGCAGGAACCGACCCCATTCCGGTCGTCATTGTGGCCGCGGAGGGCGGCGGCGTGCGCGCGGCTTATTGGACCGCGAGCGTGCTGGCGCGACTGGATGATCTGACCCGCAACAGCCCCCTGCCCTTCTCCCGGCATATTCTGGCGATCAGCGCTGTTTCCGGAGGCAGCGTCGGCGCGACTGTCTTCGATGCCACGCTGGCTGACAGCGCGCATACGCCACCGCCAGGCACGGGCGCCGCTGCGTCGACCAGCCGGCTCGATGCGGTCGATGGCGTGTTGGGTCACGACCTGCTCTCCGACACCCTGGGCAGGGCATTGTTTCCGGACCTATTCCAGCGCTTTGTTCCCGCGCCCATATTTGATGATCGCGCGATAGCCCTCGAAAAGGCGTTGGAGCGCGCCTGGACGGCTAAGTATCCCCATAGCTCGGTGCAGCTGAGCCACGCCCTGCCATCGCTCTGGCAGCGCGATGCGTACCGAATCCCGATGCTGTTCTTGAACAGCACCGTCGTCGAAACCGGCCGGCGCGCCATCGATTTCCCGTTGACCATCCCACCCGGCTACACACAGCCCGCTGCCGCACCGTTTGCCGACGCGTTGCTGTTGGGCGATTACCTGGGTCCGGGAATCCCGCTGAGTACAGCCGCACTATTGAGCGCGCGGTTTACCTATGTAAGTCCGGCTGGCCTGTTGGATACGAAACTTTCCGACCAGCCCGGAAGAACAGGGCCCCGTTGGCGCCGCGTGGTCGACGGTGGTTACTTTGACAACTCAGGTGCTGTCACGGCACAGGAGCTCGTCCGTATCGCGAAGGCGGTTGAGCAGCGCGCACACTCCGGTCGCAATCAACGACGCATGCGGATCATTGTTTTGCATTTGCCGAACGCGCCACTCTCCGATGGGAAAGCGCTCGATCTGAGCCGATGGGAATTTCTGAGCGAGATCTTCGCACCAGTGAAGGCACTGTTGGGAACGCGTGAGGCTCGAGGCACGCAGGCAGTAAGCTACCTTCGAAGCGACCCCGAGATCAGCCAGCCCCTATACAGCGTTCAGCCCTATTATGCCGACGTCAAGGCCCCGCTTGGCTGGGTACTATCGCAGGCTGTGCGCGATGGCTATAGAGCCCAGCTGATCTGCGGCACAGCGCAAACGGGCTGCGTGGAGCCACAACTTCGCAGGATAGCGGCGACCGTCGCCGGCGCTGGAGGTGTACAGCCATGAATGCCGGTCGTCTCGCCCAAGGTTCCACTCCACGCAATTTGAATTAATGCATCCGCGCGCCGGGGAGTGCTGAGGACTTCCGTGGCTGCAAGCGAGCTCAGGCATGCACTGCATGCGTAATGGATGACGCGTTGTTTTCTGGCTGCTATTGTGGTGCAGGGTTTAAAAACTCACCGATAAAGCAAATTTTCCACGGCGAGGGCTGCGTGTCTCCTGGGATCTCTTCACCTCGGCGGGCTGCTACCGCCGCGCGGGTTCATATTGTTACGTTGACGATGGTGGGCGTGCTTGCTCTCCTGGCTGCCGGCTGCGGTGGTGGAGGAAGCAGCGGCAGCGGCAGTGGCACTAGCACTGACAGCGGCAGTAGCACTGGCAGTGGCGCCTCAACTGTCTCGATGTCAGTGTCGCCGGCGAGCGTCTCGGTATCGGCGACCCAGGGGCAGGCCGCGCCGACGGCAAATGTCCTGGTTTCCTTCAACGGACTGACGACTGGACAGGTATATCTGACCGGGCAATACACAAAAGATGGAATTGAGAATGTCGCGGAAGCCAACGGAAATGGCTCCATCACCCTCACCATCCAGTTTACCTCCCCGTCGAATCTGAGCGCTGGCGTCCATAACGATACCCTTGTACTGATCGGCTGCTACGACCAGGCCTGTACAGAGCAGGTCTCTAACAGCCCCCAGACCGTTTCCGTCGAATACGCGGTGGCCGCGGGCTTGCAACTGGGTTCACTCGATCCCGCATCCGCCGCAGCTGGTGGTGCCCCATTTACACTCACTGCGAGCGGCACCGGGTTCACGCCGAACTCTGCGCTGCTCTGGAACGGACAGCAGCAGAATACGCACTTCATTAGCTCCACAGAGGTTTCAGCCCAGATCAGTGCCGCCGATATTGCGTCAGCTGGTACGGCTGCTGTCACCATCCAGGATCCCGCTGACGGCAGCTCGAACGCGCTTACTTTTACGATAGGGCCACCGCAGCTGACACTGAGCTCCATATCTCCGACCAGCGTAAGCGCCGGCAGCGCCGCTTTCACGCTCACGGCGTTCGGGGCTGATTTCACTTCGTCGTCTGAAATCCTGTGGAACGGAATTGCGCTCCCAACCACGCTCGTGTCAGCCAATGAGCTTCAGGCCGCCGTTACCGCCGCAGATGTTGCTTCTCCGACGAGCGTGTCCGTCACTGTGCAAGACACCACCAGCAGCGTGGGCACCACACCAGCGCAGACGCTTACCGTCACCCCGGCTTCCGTGGATGCGGTTTCGTATCAGATCAATCCCGCCCATTCTGGCAGCATCCACTTCGCATCGATCTCCTTACCGACCGGCGCCCTCTGGAGCGTGGATGTGGGCGGTGCGCCTTCCTACGCCATCATCGCTGGCGGGAACGTCTACCTGACGGTTTCGCTCGGCGTGGACAGCTCGGAAGTGATCGCCCTCAGCCAGGCAACGGGCGCGATCGTCTGGGGCCCGTTGCTGCAGGGTAGTATTTCCAACGCCGCTTACGACAACGGGAAGTTGTTCGTCTTGAGCTCACCCTCACTCGACGCTCCAATCGTAGCGGCATACGACGCTCAAAGCGGAACGCAGCTTTGGAGCACGGTGCTGGCCGGCCAGAACAGTTTCACTACCGGGTTGACCGCCAGCAACGGCTTCGTTTACGCCAGTGGCGCCGGCAACGGCAGTTCGTTGTACGCTGTTGACGAAAGCAATGGCGCCATCGCCTGGAGACAGGACGTGGGCAATGGCGAAAGCCAACTGCCCGCAGTGACCCCGGATGGCGTATATATGAGCTATCCGTGCGGAACCTACGATTTGAATCCGGTTACCGGCAATCCGATATGGCAGCAGACTGTTGCCTGCGACTTCGGCGCGGGTGTCACCGCCGTCGTCGCCAATCAGCTCGTATTCTCGCCAAACGGTAACATTGGGTTTGGATACAGTGGAGGCATCTACAGCGCCGCGACCGGCGCAAGTCAGGGAAGCTACTCGGCGGACTCCCCGCCGGCGTTCGGGCCGGAGGCCGGCTATTTCATGCAGGGCGGCACGCTGAAAGCACTCGCACTCGCCACCAACGCGGCGCAATGGAGTTTCGCAGGCGACGGTCAGCTCAAAGGCGCTGCAATCGCGGTCGGGCCATACGTCTTTATCGGATCCGGATCGGGGAATCTTTATGGCCTGGATGCGAGTTCCGGTCAGCAGGTCTGGGAGGTTACACTTCCATCCGGTGTCGAGACTCCCACCTATACCGGGCAGTTAACCGGTTTGTCGGCGGGGGATGGTTTGCTGGTGGTTCCGGCAGGTACAAAGGTATCCGCATACCTCTTGTCCAGCAACCCATGATCCAGCGGCTCTCGCTTTTCAAGCCAGCAGTTGGTCCGCTGCGGCTACAGGGCGCGACCAGGCTCGCGCATTGCTTCGCATCTGACCGCCTACGGCAGGTCGGTGTTCCCCATCAGGTGTCGGTCGCACTCGCGGGCCGCGCCGCGTCGTCATTGATGGCCCACACGATCAGGCTTTGTCCGCGTCGGCAATCCCCTGTTCATTGCAGGGCGATCTTGAAGAATGCGCCGTCGCCGTTGGCGCCGCCGTAAAAGGTTGTTCCGTAGAGATTGCCGTCGCTGCCCAGTACCAGGCTGGCTTTTGGATTGGCGCCATCACTGCCGCTGAAGGAGTGAACGACCGTCTCGGTCCCGCTGGGCGTGATCCGGTACACCGTGCCATCGTTGCTCGCGCCCCCGCTGTAGGTCGTGCCGTAGAAGTTGCCATCGCCGGCCTGGATCAGACCGGCATAGGGATCTGCCCCATCGCTGGTGCCACCCCCGAAGGAATACAACACGGTCTCGACTCCGCCGGGCGTGAGCTGGTAGACGGTGCCGTGGCCGCCGCTGCCACCCGTCTGGGTCGTTCCGTAGAAGTTGCCATCGCCGCCTTCGACCACACTCCCATACGGACTGGAGCCATCACCGGTACCTCCGGTGAAGCTATGCAGAACCGTTTCGGTCCCAAGCGGGGTGAGCTTGAAGACCGTGCCGTCGCCACTGGTGCCTCCGAGAGCGGTCGTACCGTAGAGATTGCCATCGCTCGCCTGGATGGGAACGTCTGAGGGTTCAGAACCGTCGCTGCCGCCCGCGAAGGAATGCACAATGGACTCGGCACCGCCCGACGTAAGCTTGAAAACCGAGCCGAGATTGCTGGTGCCACCCAGATAGTCCATTCCATAGAAGTTGCCGTCGCTGCCCTCGACGACCCCGCTATAGGGACCGCCATTGCTGTGCGTCTCCGCGAAGGAGTACAGATCCGTATAGGTGCCGCCCGGCGTGAGCTCGAAGAATGAGCCGTCGCCATGGCTGCCCCCATTGGCCGTCGTGCCATAGAAGTTGCCATCACTGGCCTGGATCATGCCGGCAAAGGACGGGCTGCCGGTGAAGGAGTACAAAACTGTCTCGGTCCCACTGGATGTGATTTCGAATACGGTGCCGTCATTGCTGGCGCCGCCATACAATGTCGCTCCATAAAAATTGCCGTCCCGGCCCTGCAGCAGACTGTATTGATGGGGATTTGCACCGTCGCTGCCCCCGGCAAAGGAATACAGAACACTGAAGTTCGGCACGCAACCGATCGTAATGGTGGTGACATCCGCGGCGCCCATGATGCCTGTGCCATTGCTGACCCGGCACACGAGGCCCTGCGGCGCGGTCTGCACCGTGATCGAGTAGGGGCTGCCATAGGCCACCGGCGTGTTCATGGTGAACTGCGTGGCATTCACGCTGAGGGTCAGCGCATCGCCGCCATTATCCAACAGCACCAGACCACTGCCCGTGAGCCCGCTGATAGCGCCGCCCACGGTATAGGTGTTGGGTGTACAGAGGACCGCGACGGTGGTGACCGCAGCGCTACCCATCGTGCCGGCGCCATTGCTCACCGCACAGGTGAGTCCGGTCGGCTGCGTCTGCACCGTCACGGCGTAGGCACTGTTAGGCGCCAGCGCCGTGGGCATCGTGAAGCTCTGGGCGCCCGCAGCCACCCCGAGCGAATCGCTGCCATTGGCCAGCACGAGGCCGCTGCTGATGAGCCCGCTGATCGTCCCCCCCACGGAGTAGGTCACGTCCGAGCAGGTCACGACGACGTTGGTGACGTTTACCGATCCGATCGTTCCTGACCCGCCCGTGATGGTGCAGGTCTGGGCCGCGGGCTGGGACTGGATCGTCACGCTGTAGCTGCTGCCCGACGCCAGCGAGGTCGCCAAGGGCTGCAAGGTGGTTCCGGCCGGCACGCTCAGCGCCGTGGCATTCACCATCAGCACCAGGCCCGAGGAGCTGAGACCCTGGATTGAGGCGCTCAGCGAATAGCTCTGTGCCGCGACGGCGCCAGCGCTGCTGGGCTTGCTGAAGGCGCTGAAGGGGGGATTACCGCTGTTGTTCGCGCAGGCGCTCAGCGCCATCCAGGCAAAAAGCCACGCCCCGCCGGTAGCGCGACGTATCCAGGAACGCGGACGTATGGACTGCTGCATGGACGACCCCGTCTACCCCCAGCCATGGGGGCATTGGCTGGGCGCCTGCTTTGGACGGCAACCATTTAGGCCAAAAGGTCGGCAAATGACCGTGCGTACAATCTCAGTGCTTGGTTGCCCATTGACTTCGGCCAGCGCCCGCCCTGCTGATCGTGACGCAGGTCACAGGCGCTCACCCCGCCGCAACCCGCCGCGGCAACGGCGGCTGAGGGCGTCGCGCCGCTCGCGCAGTCTCCGCTGGTGGATGTAACGCTCTATTTTTAGGTATAGACGCGCCGCGACCGCCCGCCCCCTCGGATCCTTGCCACCGAACTGCTATGGCAGATCGGTACTTCCCGTGAGGTAGCGATCGCATTCCCGCGCCGCTCCACGTCCCTCATTGATGGCCCAGACGATCAGACTCTGTCCGCGTCGGCAATCCCCGGCGGCAAACACACCAGGGACATTGGTTACAAACCGCCCGTGCTCCGCCTGTACATTCGAGCGCGCATCGGCTTGCAGGCCGAGGGCCTTTAGCAGGGGCTGCTCTGGACCCGTGAAGCCCATCGCCAGCAGCACCAGTTGAACTGGTATCGTCTTCTCCGTACCCGCCACTTCGGCTGGCACCATCCGCCCGTTCGAGTCCTTCTGCCAGCAGATCTGCACGCTCGTCAGCGACTGCACGCGACCGGCCGCGTCGCCATTGAACTTCTTGACGGTGGCCAGGTAGACGCGCGGATCATCGCCAAACTTTGCCGCTGCCTCTTCCTGCGCATAGTCGAGCCTGTACACCAGCGGCCACTCCGGCCACGGATTATTCTCCGTGCGGTCCAGGGGTGGGCGCGGCAAAATTTCGATCTGGGTCAGACTCCGGCAGCCCTGACGCATGGCCGTGCCCACGCAGTCTGTGCCGGTGTCACCACCTCCGATCACCACCACATCACGGTCGGCTGCGCTGATGGGACTCGCGTCCGACTCCCCTCGCAGGAATGCCTTGGTGCTCGCCGTCAGGTACTCCATCGCGAAGTGCACACCGGCCAGGTTGCGCCCCTCGACCACGAGATCGCGCGCCTGGGTGGCGCCGGTGCACACCACCGTGGCGTCGAACCCGCTGAGCAACGCCCTCGTTTCGGGATTCTGGCCGATGTGCGTGTTGCAGCGGAATTGAATGCCCTCCTTTTCCATGAGCTCGAGGCGCCGCGTCACCACATCCTGCTTGCTGAGCTTCATATTCGGAATGCCGTACATGAGCAATCCGCCGGGACGGTCTTCACGCTCGAACACCGTGACGGTATGGCCAGCACGATTCAACTGCGCGGCAGCCGCAAGCCCCGCAGGCCCGGAGCCGATCACAGCCACTTTCTTTCCGGTCCGGACTACCGGTGGCTCGGGAAAGATCCAACCCTCTTCCCAACCTTTGTCGACGATCGCCGCTTCGATGGTTTTGATCGTCACCGGCGGCGCGTTGATGCCGAGGACGCACGAACCCTCACACGGCGCCGGACACACACGCCCGGTGAACTCCGGGAAATTGTTGGTCTTGTGCAATCGTTCCAGCGCATCGCGCCACTGACCCCGGTAAACCAGGTCGTTCCATTCCGGAATCAGGTTATTGACCGGGCAGCCGGAGGCCATCCCGGAGATCAAGGTGCCTGTGTGGCAAAACGGCACCCCGCAATCCATGCAACGCGCGGCCTGGTTGCGTAGGTGCTTCTCATCGAGATGATGATGGAATTCCTCCCAGTCGTGTACGCGCTCGAGGGGCGCGCGGTCTACGGGTAGTTCCCGCAGATATTCGATGAATCCAGTCGGCTTTCCCATCCGGCTCGCTCTCGCTGTTAATTTCCACCGACGCGCGCCAGGTCACGCGCATTCTCATCGAAGGCCGCCATGATGGCCTCCTCGCCGCCGAGTCCTTGCTCATGTGCTCGCTTGAGCGACGCGATCACCCGCTTGAAATCCTTCGGCATGATGCGAACGAACTTCGAGACACTGGCGTCCCAGCGCTCGAGAACCTGCCGTGCGCGAGCGCTGCCGGTGAAATTGAAGTGGCGCTCGATCATCCCGCGCACGCGCCCGATTTCCTCATCTTCTTCGAGCGCCTCGATGTCGACCATCTGGGTATTCACACGGGAGCGGAAATCGCCCGCCTCGTCAAACACGTACGCGACACCGCCGGACATCCCGGCGCCAAAATTCCTGCCCGCATGGCCCAGCACCACGATGTGGCCGCCGGTCATGTACTCGCAGCCGTGATCCCCAACCGCCTCGACGACCGCATCGGCGCCACTATTGCGCACCGCGAACCGCTCGCCCGCCATGCCGCGAATGTAGACTTCTCCAGCGGTCGCGCCGTAGAGCCCCACGTTGCCGATGATGATGTTCTCTTCCGGCACGAAAGTGGATGCCGCCGGTGGTACGACGATGATCTTCCCGCCCGATAATCCCTTGCCCAGGTGATCGTTGGCATCGCCCTCGAGCACAAATGTCATGCCGCGCGGGATGAATGCCCCGAAGCTCTGACCGGCCGAGCCCCTGAAGACGATGCGAATGGTGTCATCCGGCAGACCGTTGGGCCCGTGCGCTTTGGTCAGCTCGCTTCCTGTGATCGTGCCGACCACGCGGTTGACGTTACGGATCGGCAGCTCTGCGCGCACCGGTTCGCCCCGCTCCAGCGCAGGCTTGCACAGATCGAGCAGCGTCGTGACATCGAGGGCCTGATCGAGGCCGTGATTCTGCGGGATCTGGCAGAAGCGCCCCACCTCCGGACCGACATCCGGCTGGTAGAGAACATTGCTGAAATCGAAGCCCTTGGCCTTCCAGTGATCGATAGCCTTTCTCGGCGCAAGCCGATCGACGCGCCCGATCATTTCCTCGACCGTGCGGAACCCGAGCCCCGCCATGAGCTCGCGCATGTGCTGTGCGATGAAGTACATGAAGTTGATCACGTGCTCGGGTTTGCCGGTGAAATTCTCGCGCAACCGCGGATCCTGGGTTGCGACACCCGCCGGACAGGTGTTCAGATGGCAAACGCGCATCATGATGCAGCCCACGGCTACGAGCGGCGCGGTCGCGAAGCCGAATTCTTCCGCACCGAGCAGCGCAGCGATGACGACATCGCGGCCGGTCTTCAACTGACCATCCGTCTCCACGGCGATGCGGCTGCGCAGGTTATTGAGCACCAGCGTCTGATGCGTCTCGGCGAGCCCAAGTTCCCAGGGCAATCCCGCGTGCGTAATCGAGGTCTGGGGCGAGGCTCCCGTGCCGCCATCGTAGCCGCTGATCAACACCACATCGGCATGCGCCTTGGCGACGCCCGCGGCAATGGTGCCCACGCCGACCTCGGCCACGAGCTTGACGCTGACACGGGCCTCGCGGTTGCTGTTCTTCAGATCGTGGATCAGCTCCGCCAGGTCTTCGATCGAGTAGATGTCGTGATGCGGCGGGGGCGAGATCAGTCCGACGCCGGCCGTCGTATGCCGTGTTTTCGCGATCCAGGGATAGACCTTGGTTCCGGGCAGCTGCCCTCCCTCCCCCGGCTTCGCCCCCTGCGCCATCTTGATCTGCAGTTCCCTGGCGTTGACCAGATAGTGGCTGGTGACCCCGAAGCGGCCCGAGGCAATCTGCTTGATGGCACTGTTCTTCAAGTCGCCGTTCTGAAGAGGCTGGTAGCGGTCCGGGTCTTCACCACCCTCCCCGGTATTGCTCTTGCCGCCCAGGCGGTTCATCGCGATGGCGAGGGTTTCGTGCGCTTCCTTGCTGATCGAGCCATAGGACATGGCGCCGGTCTTGAAGCGCTTCACGATGCTCTCGACCGGCTCGACCTCTTCGATCGGCACGCCTTCGGACGGCTTGAACTCCAGCAGTCCGCGCAGCGTCGAGAGCTGCTTCGACTGATCGTCGATCATCTGTGCATAGGACTTATAGATCTCATAGCTGTTGGTCCGGACGGCTTTCTGCAGACGATGGATCGACTGCGGATTGAACAGGTGTTGTTCCCCGTCCGCGCGCCACTGATAGAGTCCTCCGGTCTGCAGCGCCTGCTCATTGGCCTGCCGGGTGGGGAACGCCGCACGATGACGCAACAGCACTTCCTGCGTGATCGTGTCGATCCCCACGCCGCCGATACGCGACGGCGTGCGCGTGAAGTACTCATCGATGAGATCCTGACGCAACCCCACGGCCTCGAAGACCTGTGCCCCGTGGTAGCTCTGAACGGCAGAGATGCCCATCTTGGACATCACCTTGACGATGCCCTTGGTGGCCGCCTTCACATAGTTCTTGCAGGCGAGCTTCCCATCCAGCTTGCCGATTCTGCCTTCACGGGTCATTCCCTCGATCGTCTCGAGGGCGAGATAGGGATTGATCACGGCGCAGCCGTAGCCGATGAGCAGTGCCAGATGGTGCACTTCCCGCGCCTCGCCCGTCTCCAGTGCGAGACTCACCCGCATCCGCAGCCCTTCGCGAATCAGGTAGTGATGCAGACCGCTGACCGCGAGCAGCGCCGGCACCGCCGCGAACTCACGATTCACACCCCGATCGCTGAGGATGAGGATGCTCACCTCCTCGTCTTCGATCATGTGGCGCGCGGCCAGGCACAGCTCTTCCATGGACTTGGTCAGCGCCTTCTCGCCGCGCGTGGCGCGGAACAGAATCGACAGGACACCTGACTTCAGCGACGGCAGATTCAGGCGCCGAACCTTCGCGAATTCCTCATTGGTCAGAATGGGTCCCTTCAGCTCCAGTCGCCGGCAATCGACGGGCCGCGGTTGCAGCAGGTTGCCTTCCGAGCCGAGCCACACCTCCGACGCCGTGATCAGCTCCTCGCGAATGCAGTCGATGGGCGGGTTCGTGACCTGGGCGAACAGCTGCTTGAAATAGTCGTACAGCAGCCTCGGCCGGCTCGACAGCGCGGCGAGCGGCGTGTCGTTGCCCATGGAGCCGACCGCTTCGATGCCATTTTTGGCCATCGGCTCGAGCAGCAGACGTTGATCTTCAAACGTATAGCCAAAGGCGATCTGTCGATGCAGCAGCGTGTCGGGATCCGCTGCGGGCACTTCCGGTGCCTCCGGCAAATCCATGAGATACACCAGGTACTGATCGAGCCACTGACGGTACGGCTGCTCCGCGACGACGCTGCGCTTGATCTCCTCATCGTCGATGATGCGGCCCTGCTCGGTGTCGACCAGGAACATGCGTCCCGGTTGCAGGCGGCCCTTCTGCACCACGTCCTCCGGTGGAATGTCGAGCACTCCCGCCTCAGAGGCCATCACGACCAGATCGTCCTTGGTGACGTAGTAGCGCGACGGGCGCAGACCGTTACGATCCAGCACGGCGCCAATCCTTTTGCCGTCCGTGAATGCGATCGATGCCGGACCGTCCCAGGGCTCCATCAGACTGGAGTGGTACTGATAGAAGGCTCGCCGGTCGTCGTCCATGCTCTCGTGGTTCGACCACGGTTCCGGGATCATCATCATCATGGCGTGCGGCAGGGAGCGGCCCGCGAGCACCAGCAGCTCCAGAATATTGTCGAACATCGCGCTGTCACTGCCGTTCGGGTTGATGACCGGCAGAATTTTCGGCGTGTCCGCGCCGAATAATTCGGACTCGAACAGGACCTCGCGCGCCTTCATCCAGTTGTAGTTTGCGCGCAGCGTATTGATCTCGCCGTTGTGCGCGATATAGCGGTACGGATGGGCACGGTCCCAGCTCGGAAACGTATTGGTGCTGAAGCGCGAATGAACCAGCGCCAGCGCCGTCTCCACGGTCGGTTGCCGTAGATCGGGGAAGTACTGATCAAGCTGCTCGGTCAGCAGCATGCCCTTATACACGATGGTCTTGAAAGACAGGCTCGCGAGGTACCAGTACTCCGCCCCGTCCATCGTGGACGTGCGGATCTCGCTGTAAGCGCGCTTGCGAATGACGTACAGCTTGCGCTCGAACGCCATGTCGTCCTTGAGCGCGGGGTTGCGTCCGATGAACACCTGGCGGATGAACGGCTCGCTGGCCTTGGCGGTATCGCCCAGAGTCGCGTTGCTGGTCGGCACGGTGCGCCAGCCGAGAAGTGTCTGCCCCTCCCCCTGGACAATGTCGTCGAACGCCTCGGCGAGTCGGCGACGCTTGGTCGGATCGCGTGGCAGGAATACCAGGCCGGTGGCGTATTCACCCGGCCCCGGCAATTGCAGCCGCTCTTTCCTGGCGACCTGCTGGAAGAAGGCATGCGGGATCTGAATCAGCACCCCGGCGCCATCCCCGGTATTCGCCTCGGAGCCGCACGCTCCCCGGTGATCGAGGTTGCGCAGCACCTGGAGGGCCTGCTGCAGAATGCGATTGGATTTGCGGCCCTGGATGTCGACCACGAAGCCCACGCCACAGGAATCGTGCTCAAACCACGGATCGTAAAGGCCCTGCTTTCCCGGGGCCCTTGAAAGCTTTCCGAGATCGCGGCGCGATTGCCGCGACTGCCGGCCGCGAGCGCTGCGCTCAGGCTGCATAATCTGCTCCCATCGAGGATGCGTGACCTGTTCGGACCCGCTCCAAATCCACGCCGAAGGCAATCATCCAGTTGTTTGACGCTGGAATGGCCGGTGCCCAGCTGACCGGGATTTGCCGTCCGAACGCCTGCTGCCAGGCGATACCGCCGCCAGCATCCGATAATACCTGCGTCCGACTCCGGGTCAATGCAAACCTGAAGGGCGGATGCCTCGCAGGGGCCTTTCCGTTACCTGCGAATCCGCCGGCAGCCGACCCTCACATAACCGTGAACCCTTCGCGTCGTGCCGATTGAGTTAGCCGCTCATCCAGACACACGATGGGAAGTTCTGCTGGATCGTAATCGGCGGCCACGAGCGCAGCTGCCAACTGAAGGCTGTCTGCAGCCCGAAGCGGGTGTACCCGCAGCAGCCGCTCTGCTGTGCGACGAATCGCCTCTGAGGGGACAATTTCATGCCAACTCTCCGCCAGCTCGCGCGCTGCACCGAGCGCCGTGCTCACCTCGTCTGCACTCAAGAGCCCATCGCGCTCGCGCCCAGCCAGCGCGGAGGCAATTTCTACCGGCGTTCCCCACCAGACGAGTACATCCGGGTCTTCATCGAGCATTGTGATTAATCGCTCTTTAGCCGGCTCCGAGACCAGTAGAGCAACGATTGCCGAGGCGTCCCAGAACTTCATGACTCAGTGCGACTCAGCGACTCTGATCACGATCCTCACGCAGGGCCTCCAACACACGTGCCGTGCCAGGCAAGCCCTCCCCCAGCAGCACTCGCAGCTGCCTTCCTGACAGTGGGCGACGCGCCGGGCGCGTGATGCCCTGTGCACGCAGAAGTGCCAGACGATCCGCCCCGCGAGCGCTTGATTCGATACGCTCGATGTACGCAATCGGCACGTCGCTGTCATAAATCACCACCGTAGCGCCGGCGCGTACCTTGCGCAGATAGGCACTCAGATTGTTCTTAAGAGTCGAAACCGACGCCTTTTGCATATGGCTATAATAGCCACTACTCGCTAGCCCTCCAATCGCCAACAGCGCGGCTTAGCGAACCCGAAGTCGGCGGGTCCTCGCTCACGGGAAGAGCGGCCAACCAGGCGCCTCATCACCCTTCAGTTCCCCGCCGTCCTGACATCGCGCAGCTTGAACACCCACAGCGTGGTGGTGCCGGTCGGGTCAGCAATCTCAGGCGTCAGTACATCTGCGGCCGAGTCCACATTGCTGCCGCCGCCGGCGACCACGGCGACATACTGCACACCTCCTGCTTCGTACGTGACCGGTGAGGAGCTCGGCGCGGAGTTCAACGTCGTATGCCACAACAGCCGGCCGGTCGCAGAATCGTAGGCGTGGAACTCGCGATCGTGCGAACCGCTGAACACCACGCCACCGGCCGATGCCAGCATGGAGCTCTCAACGGGAGCGCGCTGACGCAGGGTCCACACGATCTGCCGCGTCTTGAGGTTGATCGCCTCGATGCGTCCGAATTTGCCGTCGCTGCCGCGCGGTGGAATCGGCGTTCCGCTCATGTCGATTCCACCGCCGGCTACCTGCACGGGATCGCGCGCCTTGAAGCGGTAGTTCATGCAGGCCTCGAGCAGTGGCACATAGAGAATATCGGTATTCGGATCGAACGATGTCGCAATCCAGTTGCGGTTGCCGTTGACGACGGGACACATGTAGATGCTCTCTCCCAACTTGGGCGTCTCGTCGGCTGGATCGACCATTTTCGCGCCGGTCGTCGGGTCGATGCGAACCACCAGATTCTGCAGCCCGGCATCCTTGGAGAACTCATACTTGCCATTGGCGCGGTTGAGCGCATCGAAGATCGCCAGCTTGCCGCCCGTAACCAGTAGGTTCGTGGGCTTGCCGTCGATCGGCAACGTGACGAGCGATTGCTCGAACGCCCAGTCCAGGTCCCAGACATCGCGCTTCATGTGCTGGTAGTACCAGACCAGATTGCCGGTATCGGGGTTCAGTGCCAGCGTAGAGTCCGTGTAGAGCGCATCGTTCGACTTGCCCTTGTGCGGCTGCGGCAGCAGCAGCGTGCCCGCGTCATAGGTGTTGCCGGTGCCGAAGTACACCAGGTTCAGTTTCGGGTCGTAGCTACCGACCGTCCAGACCCCGGAGCCGTAGCGCTGGCTGACCGGAGCTCCATTCCAGCTGTCCCCGCCCGGCTGGCCCGGGCGCGCGATCGTGTTAAAGCGCCACAGCTCCTTGCCCGTCTGCCCGTCCAGTCCGACGATGAAGTCTCCGCCGGCCGTGTTGACCCCGAGGCTCACGCCGATGACCACCTTGCCGTGCGCCACGATGGGACCACCGGAGACCGCCACGACCTCGGTGGGCGTGGCAATCTGCGCGTCCCAGATCAGCCGACCGCTCTTCGCATCCAGCGCCACGACATGGCCGTCGGCGGTGGGCACGTACAGCGTGTCCTGGTAGATGGCCATGCTCTTGACGTGCGCAGTGCGTCCATTATTCAGCCTGGCCGGCAGCGCTCGCAGGTACTGCCACAGGATGCTGCCGTCAGCGGCGTTGAGCGCCTCGACTGTGTTGGCGCTCTCGATGAACATCACCCCGTCGTGCACCAGCGGGGTGATCTCGTTGCCGCTCACCGGCAACGCGAGGGTCCAGGCAACGCCCAGATCGGCTACATTGTGCCTATTGACCTGCTCGAGCTGACTGTAGCCGGTGGCACCGAAGGTGCCTCGCCACATCAGCCAGTCCGCCGCGGACGGGTTCTCGAGCATCTGCTCGCTGACCGGGGTGAGCTTCTTGAGCAAGTCCGCCCGGGCCGCCATGGCTGCCTGGTAGATCTCATCACGGTTGTCGACACCGCGAAAAGCGTCGCCGCCCCCGGCCTGGCGTGCTGGGCCTGGCCCCGCGACCGCTCCCCCCGCCAGCTCACCCGCCCCGATGCGTTCGCCGTTCTGCTGCAGAATATAGGCGCCGATATCGGCGTAGGTCTGGCTCGTCAGGCTGTTCGGCGCGGCCGGTGGCATCTTCGCTGCCATATAGCTCAGAAGTGCCCCCGCCGACTGGTTATGCCACTGCGCCACGAATGTCGGCCCCTTCACCGGCGGTCCAAACTGGCCGTCATCCAGGTGGGCGCCGTGACACATGGCGCAATCGTCGGTATAGGCCGAGTGGCCACGCACAGCCTGCGCATCGGTATAGCTGACCGCCCCACTGTCGAACAGGGTCTGCGTCTGCGCCGCCATGCCAAGGACGGGGAGTGCAGTCAGCGCACTGATGCACCCGCGGCGAACCCAACGTGAAAAGGGAGGCCAAGCCATGCGCATGTTTCTACTCCGTGAACGCAAAATCGGCGTCGATGTCGAGACGGAACAGCAATGACCCTGACTAACACCCAGAATGTCAGAATATCATTGGCGGTACCCAATGCAGGGGCAACGGTCGTTCGGCGCCGCTCGCAAAGGAGTCGCCTCTGGTGAGCCGGTCCGATGCTCGGACTGTTTCATTCAAATAGAGCAGTCCGCGGCCCGCCGCGGGGCTGCTACCGATGCAGGTTACGGCAGTGGATGCTTACGCGCCTCGACGTGGCCGTCGATCCAGGCGATCAGCAGATCCGCAATCTGATTGCTGTTCTTATCCTGCATCAGCATGTGGCTGTTGCCTTTGATTCCGAGGTCGGGCAAGTGCATCATCTGTGCATCCCCGCCGGCCTGCTTGAGCTGTCTCACGAACGAGTTGCAGCTCTGGAAGGCGTCCATCCAGTTGAGGGGCCTTGTCACCTCGGCGAGATGATCGCCGAAGATGACGAGCGTCGGTATTTTCGCGAGCGTTGCGAGCTGTGCGGGGGTGAGAGTCGGGCAGCCCGTCTCGATCGTGACAACGCCCCGAATGCCCGCGGGATCGATGAGGGCGGCCTGCTCGGGGAAGAAGCCAGATTCGGAGTGCCCCACGAGGATCGCCCCGTGCAGCTTCACGCCTAGAGCCGCCATCTGCGTCCAAGTCGGATTCGAGTCCTGCGGCAACGTCGAGTTGAGGTCTGGAATCATCTGCTTGTATAGCTCGTCCGCCGCTTCGATTGGGAACTGCTCATCCGGGAATGCCTCGCCGAACTTGGGACCGAAGCGGAATATCGTCCAGGCGAACTGGTGGGTCGCATCGAGAATCGCCGGCATATGCGCGTTCGCAAGCGCTCCCGCCCGCACTGCATTGAAGTCCGTCGGGTCGAACCCCGAGCGGGCGCGAGAGACCTGGTCAACCAGGTAGACCGAGCGACTCTTACGCACGAAGTATTCGCTCCAGCCCATGCGTCCATCGGGCGTTGTCTCCCAGGTCTTGCTGCTCAGGCAGCAACCATGCACGAAGACGACTGGCACGTGCCGCGCGCCCGCCATCGGGATCTGGTACTGCACGTACATCTGATTAACCGTGATATCTCCGCTCTGCGCCGGCAAAGGTCCGTTCGACGGGACACTCACGGCTTTGGTGACGCCGCCGACGAAGAAACTACCTTGCTCCTTGATGACGACGGGTCCCGTGAGCTGCGCCAATGCCGACGGCGCCGCGAGAAGCGCGATGCCCGCGCACACCCAAAGCGTCAGGAGAAGCGTCCCGACGCGGGCTACGCTCAATCGCCCCCTATTCGTGCTCAGATGTACGCGCATTTCCCTTGCTCCCCATTGAATGTTCTTCCAGAACCCAACTTGGCGCGCGTGGGCCAACATCCGCGAACGGCCAGAGCGCGCTTGTTCGCCCAAGTTTGGCGATTTGCGGGGCGAAAGCAAAGCCGAGCCGCCGGCGACGATGGACGGCCGGAGCGGCTCTTGGTAAGCGCTTTGGCGCCGGAAACGTTGCCTGTGAAGTGGCACCTGGAGCATTGCCGCAGCCTGGCAGCGCAACCCGAGGCGGTTGATTTACGGGTGGCGGAGATGTCTCAGCCATCATAGCCGTGGACAGCCGCAGCTGCAGACATTTGCTGCATCGCCGACTTATTCAGGCGCTGATCGGCAGGCAGCGAGGACCGGGAGGCGCCCAGGCTCTCCGCTAAGTACCTGAGCGATCAGACGGCTAGCGCTGGGGCCGCACGCCAGTGTCCGATGCGAGGCCGATCAGAGAGGGCAGGTCCTGCTGCAGGCGCAAGAGGCACGAAGGGTTTGTGAGCAGACTACACCGTTGGCGCCAGCGCAGTCTCTCCTGAGTGTGTACGGGGCGCCATGCTCCCAATGGGATGCGTACAAACCGAATCTTGGAGATAATTTGCCATGCGTTCAGATACTACCCAATGTGGGAGCGCTATTCCTTGACCGCTTTTCAGGATGAAGTCCACGCGATCGCGGACCATTTGGCTCAACGCCACGCGGCTATCCTGCTCGCCTGGCGACAGGCTATTCGGCGTGACCCCACAATCAGCAGCGGAGATTCGCTGCCCCCGGCCGAGCTGATTGATCACGTCCCCGGAGTGTTGGTGAGCCTGGAACAAGGCATACGACAGGGTCTTGACGGCTCGACTCAGAGCAACGCCCCCCAGCTCGCGGCGGCACACGGTCTGCAGCGATGGCAGCAAGGCTATGATCTGCGCGAAGTCACACACGAGTGGGGCAAACTGAATGAATGCGTAATCATCGAGCTCGACCGCTACGTAAAGGCGAACCCGGCAGTCTCTATTGAAGCGATGGCCTTCGCCCGCGGGGTCTGGACGCGACTGTGCAGCGAAGGTATCGAGTCGAGTGTTCATCAATACTTTACGCTGCAGCAGCAGGAATCCGCGGGTCACGTCCAGGAATTGGAGAGCGCGCTCGATAGCCTGCGCATTGTTGAGCACCAACGCAACGAGGTGTGGCAACAGGCAGCGCACGATCTACGGGGGAATCTGGGCGTCGTTGCCAACGTCACGGTGGGGCTGACGCGCAGTGGCATGAACCCCGGTCCGCAGGATGATTTTGTGCGCATTCTGATGCGCAACGTGACGTCGCTGTATCAGTTGCTCGATGATGTGACGAACTTGGCGCGCCTGCAAGCGGGCCGGGAAACGCGCCAAATCGACTCCATCGATGCCAGTACCATTCTAAAAGCGCTGTGCGAAGACGTCCGCCCGTTGGCGCAGCAGCGAGATCTTGACCTCATTGAGGAGGGGCCTGCAGGTTTTGCGGTCCACGGTGATTCCGTCAAAATCCGACGCATCGCGCAGAATCTGCTGATGAATGCGGTCAAATACACCCGCAAGGGACACATCAAGGTTAGCTGGGGTGACAGCGCACCGGAGGACGGCAAACGCTGGCTGCTGTGCATTCAGGACACCGGCCCAGGTTTTCACACACGGGCGGCAAGCGCGATCGCCGAAGCGCTGGAACCGACATCCGGGGCAGCATCCGCCTCGAGCTCTGATGGCAAACTGCCGCAGCCGCTACAGGGCGTTACGCCACACGGCGTCGTGGCCAGATCGATCAGCTCCGAATCTGGGGAAGGTATCGGTCTGTCAATCGTCAAGCGCCTGTGCGAAATGCTCGATGCAACCATGGAAATGCATTCGGTCGAAGGCGAGGGCACGACATTCAAAATTTTCTTCCCGCGCCAGTACGCCGGCTAGCCCTCGGCGGGGCAGCCCTCATCGCGATAGCCCAGAATCATCAACGCAGAAGACAGCTTACGGCTCCCTCTCGCTCTTGCTCAGTGAAGTGATACCCCATAGCCAATCACCAGCCGGGAAGAGTTGCCAACGTCCGATTGCACGCTTGCGCGTGCCGAGCCACATGTAGAGCGTCGTAAAGGCGTCATCTACACCGAGCACAGGAGGCAGACCTTGGATGAGGTATCACGGCCTACGTGGGGCTGGACGCGCACGCGGAGTCGACGGCCATCGCGGTGGCACAGGCTGCGAGAGGCCGGGTATCACTGCGAGGTGCTGGCACACGCCAGCAGCTCAAGGCGCTGCTGCTGCGGCACGATCGGCGCTACAGCGGATGGTCTCGCCCGGCAGATAAAACGCGGTTCGGTCGGTACAAATGCACCTTGGCTGTACCCGGCGGCATGAGGACAATTAGTCGGCGGGTCTGGCGGTCGCCTCTTGGCTGCCGGCAGCACACACGACGGGATCATGGGTGCGTAAGCTCGAGACGATCGCCGCTGTCTGTCAAGCGTATGTGCGCGAGCGGCGCAGCTCCAAGTCTGCGGCCTGTGCGCACGATGCAGAGCAACGCTTCGAGCGCACGGTGTACGGCACGGCCTTCGGCCGACTTCGGCTGTCTGTGCTCCGAGCGCCAGAGCTACGCGAGTGGCGCGACCAACTGCGGGGGCACGACGGCAAGTCCTTGGCACCAGCGGCTGCCAACCGCACCCTTACGACACTCAAAGCGGCCCTGAATTTCGCCGTCTATGAAGGAATCGCTCCGGACAATCTCGCGGGCGAGCTGCGCCGAGTCCGCCCCCTGCCGAGCGGCAGGCGCCGGCGGGAGCTGTATCTGGATCTGCACCAACGGCGCGCGCTGTTGCGCGCTGCCATTGGTTCCGTGCGGGATTTGCTTGAGGCCGTCGCGCTGACAGGGGCGCGTGCAGGAGAGCTTATCTGCGCCACCGTCTCACAGTTCGATCCTCGCACGCGGGCGATGACGTTCCGTGGCAAGACCGGGGAGCGCACGGTGCCACTGTCTCCGGCCGCAGTGGCACTGTTCAAAAGACTTGCTGCGAATCGGGCGCCGGACGCACGGCTGTTTGTACGCGACGATGGGACCCCCTGGCCGCACTCGGGGTGGGACGCGCTGGTACGCGATGCCGCGCGGGCTGCGACTCTGCCGGCGCAGCCTGGTTCCGGTACGTGTCTATACACGTTGCGCCATAGTTTCATCACCGAGGCGTTACTGGGCGGCCTCAGCACATTGGAGGTGGCGCGCCTTGTCGGCACTTCC
>DATJUN010000032.1:0-5153 GCA_035502275.1 Steroidobacteraceae bacterium | reverse complement strand
CTCGTAGGTGAAGGCCGGTTCATATCCCAGATGCGTGAAAACTGTGCCCAGAGCCTCGCCATCGGCGACTTCGCTCTCGGTCTCGATCCGGCTCTTGTGCCGCGCGTCCGGCTTGTTCTCCGGCGTAAGGCACTTGTGCGTTAGCACCCATCGGTCGCCGTATTTGCGAATGCGAAGGATCGACTGCTGCGCCCTCAGCCGCCTGTCCCTGGTGTCGTAGAGAACATTGCGCTCAAACGTGCGTGGTGTCACGCATCTGAAGCCGAGCGTGCGAAGCTTCTCGTCAAGCGCCGCTGGGTCTACGACGTGAAACTTGACCTCAATCTCAACGGCACTCATGCAAGCAGTATAGGCCGGGTCGCGCCGTCGTTGAGCGGGACCACGTGCAATGCTAGACTCCACCAATGAATTTCCGCCCCGCATCCAAATCCCGCGAGGGCCATGCTCGTGCCGCAATGCCGATGAAGACCCTGCTGCTCGCCGTCGACGTTGCCGACCTCCGTTCCGCCTCCGCCCGCGCATCCATCGCCACCGCCGCCGAGATCCTCCGGCGTGGCGGTACGGTGGCCTTCCCCACCGAGACAGTCTACGGACTCGGCGCCAACGCCCTCGATCCCGAAGCCGTTGCCGGAATCTTCGCCGCCAAGCAGCGCCCCTCGTGGGACCCGCTCATCGTGCACGTCTCTGACTCCGCGATGCTGCATCGCGTCGCCGCCGAAATTACTCCCAACGCGATGCGGCTCATTGACGCCTTCTGGCCCGGCCCGCTCACCCTGCTTCTGCCGCGCCATCCCGCCATCCCGCTCGCTGTCACGGCCGGACGCCCCCTGGTAGGCGTGCGCATGCCGCAGCACCCGGTAGCCCACGCTCTCATCGCCGCCGCCGACCTGCCCATTGCCGCGCCGAGTGCCAACACCTTCGGACGCACCAGCCCCACGCAGGCCCGGCACGTCGCCGAAGACCTCGAGGGCCGCATCGACGCCATACTCGATTCCGGAGAAACCACCCACGGCCTCGAATCTACCGTCATCGACGCCGGCCCCGATCCCGCAACCGGAGCCCCCGTCATCGTCTACCGCCCCGGCGTGATCACCATCGAGCAGATCCGCGCCGTCTGTCCCGATGCTGTCGCCTACATTGCTCCAGACCAGCCGCAGACATGCGAACCCGAATCCCTCCCGTCCCCCGGCGTGGCCCTGCGGCACTACGCGCCGCGTGCCCGGCTCATCCTGATCGATGGCGAAGGTGATTTGCAGAAAGGGGCCTTCGCCAAAGCCGTGCTGGCCGAACAAAGTTCAGACAACCGGCTCGGCCTCATGCTCCCGGATGTGTTTGAGAGTCCTGCCCTCGGCCACGATGCTTTGGTCTACCGCTGGGGGCGCTGGGATAACCACGAGGAGCTCGCCCAGCGCCTGTTCGCCGGACTCCGCTGGCTCGATGCGGCGGGTGCCACGGTGATACTTTGCCCGTTGCCCGCGCCGACGGGGATCGGCGTTGCCATCCGCGACCGCCTGAAGAAGGCCGCACGCAGCGACTGAGCTATTGCCCGTAATTCTCGCCGGTTTTGTAGAGATACTTGATGCTGGACTTGTAGATGAGCGTGCGGCTGCCGTTGCGCACTTTGATCACGTGCCGGTCATACCACTCGATGTAGCCCTCGATCTGCTCCCCGTCTTCCAGCACAAACGTCATCAGCGTCTGCATCTGCATCTGTTTCTGGAAGTAGAAAGCCTCGGCGTGAGAGGCCTCATCCGACATGGCTGTCATCGTCGACTGGTGTGCCAGCAGTGGCGACTCGGCGCGCAGTCCGTGGCCGCTGTCCCTCAGCGCGCGGGCGGGCAGAGTAGGACGCACCAGCTTTCTCGGACCGGTATTGCCGCCGTCAGCGGGATGATCCGGCGTAGTCCCCCGCGCGCCAAGGCCCGCAGCAGTCGTCGCCGGTGAATCCGCACGCACTTCACGTAAGTCCCTGGCAGGGATATGAGGTAAGTTCGCCATAATTTCAGGGCAGTCCTGCGCACTTGAGATGCAGCACAACTATCCGCAGTCGCCTGTGCAGAAATGCCTTCTGTCTGGGTTTCTTGCCTGTATGGTAGCCGAGAGCGTTGTTGAATATCTACTGTGATGAGTGAATCATGTGATGCCTGGACTGGATTCGAATTTCATGAGGTAAAAAACCGCCATAGCCAGGGAAGATCCTTCCGCCGGAAGGAACAGAGGAAGACCTCCACCCCCAATGCACACCAGAGTAGACCTGTACGACACCGTCGCTTATCCCGGATTTCCATATCCCGACACCCATCCCGACCACCTCGCCGCCATGGCCATCCTGTATGGTCTCTCGCCCGCTCCGGTCGATCGGTGCCGCGTGCTGGAGGTCGCCTGCAACGAAGGCGCCAACATCATCCCCATGGCTTATGCCATCCCCAAAAGCGAATTCATCGGCTTTGACCTGGCCGGTCTGCCGGTGGAGCATGGGCAGCAGCGTATTCGAGCGCTCGGCCTGGCAAATATCCGCCTCTTTCAGGGCAATTTGCTCGAATCGGGCACAGAACCCGGCCAGTTCGATTACATCATCGCGCACGGCCTCTATTCCTGGGTGCCGGAGCCGGTGCGGGACCGCCTCCTCGCTCTCTGCCGCGAACTGCTCACGCCCCACGGAGTTGCCTTCGTCAGCTACGCCGCGCTGCCCGGCGGCCATTTGCGCAACATGCTGCGCGAGATCATGCTCTACAGTACAAACCACATCGAAGATCCCGAACAGAAGGTGGCCGGCGCCCTCGCCTGCCTTCGCTTCGTGATGAATGCCAGAAAACCTGGCGACCCGTTTCGCGCCCTGATCGAAGAGCAGCTCAGGTTATTCGAGAAGCGCACGCCCCACGCCCTCTTTCACGATGAACTGAGCGACGTCTATCATCCCCTGCTGTTTTCCGAATTCATCTGCCACGCCCGCAGTCACGGCCTGCAGTACCTTGGCGAATCGGTGCTGTCGCCGCCACCCGACCCGGCCAATAATCCTGAATTGGAGCCAACCCTCGCCGCCCTTGCCGGAGACGACATCATCGCCCGCGAACAGCTCCTCGATTTCCTGCGCAATCGCATGTACCGCGAAACCCTGCTCTGCCACGCCGAGCGCGAGGTGCGCCGCGAGTTTCTTCCCGAACAGCTGCGGGGCCTCAATTTCGCATCGCAGGCGTCTTCCTCACCGGGCGATAAGCCCGGCGCAAAAGTCTTCATCCTGCCCGGTGGAATCAAGATGGAAACCGCGCATCCCGGCGTCATCGCGCTGATGCAACAACTCGAAGCAGCATCGCCCCGCGCACTGAGTTTCGCGGAAGTCGAACCTGAGCTTTCAGCAGCCGGTTTTACCCTGGATCAGGATGGCGCCGCCCTGCTCATGCGCTTGGCCGTCGCCAAGATGATCGAGCTGCACGCATGGAAAGCTCCCGTGGCTTCGGCTATCTCCACCCACCCCAGGGCCAGCGCCTGCGCACGCCAGGAAGCCCGCACTCGGACCCACGTAACCACGCTTCTGCACTCGACCGCGCGCCTTGACGACCCGCTGGTGCGCAGCTTTCTGCAATTGCTCGACGGAACCCGCGACCGCGCCGCTCTGCTCGATGCGCTGAAGGCCGAATATCCCGATGTGCCACGGGAACAACTTGAGCAGGGAATCGAGCCGAATCTGAATTTTCTCTACCAGGCAGGCATGCTCGAAGCCTGAACTCCGGGAACTAACTCACCAAAGCCGTTGCAAAGGCATCCAACGACAGCGAGCGCAGCAGGTTGCGCCGCATCCCCGACCTCACCTGCTGCACCCCGCGTTCCGCAGCTTCGATCCAGTCGAGATTCACTTGCCCCGCCAGCGCTGCCAGCTCCTTCTCGAGATCGATATTGCGAACCAGCTGGGGTGCACCCGACTGAATCAGCAGCAGATCCTCAAGCACGCTCAGCATCGCGCCCAGCAGGTTTGCTGTCTTCTCCTGACCCTCCGCCCCGGCCCGATAGGTCTCCGTCATGCGAAACAGCGCCGAATAATCCGGCTCCCGCACCGCGTTGCGCAGAATCAGCAGCGCGTCCGCACGGCTTGCCAGATATCCGTCCAGGTCGAAGCCCAGCGCCTGACCCACCGCACCCTGAGCCAGCCGCGCCACCAGCCCTCGCTGCGCCGGACGCCAATCCCCCCGCCGCTCCGCCAGCAGCGCTTCGATCTGATCAACCGGAATCGCGCCCAGCCTGAAGATGCAGCCCCGCGACCGGATCGTCGGCAGCAGATCCTCCAGATTCTCGGCCAGCAGAATGATGCAGGCGTGCGCTGGCGGCTCTTCGAGCACCTTCAGCAGCGAGTTCGCCGCCTCCTTCATGAAGGCTGCGCTGGTGAAGATGTAGAACGCCCGCTTCACCTCCGCCGGCATGCGGTAAATCTCCCGCACCAGCGTCCGCACCTGCCCAAGCTTGATCAACAGCTGCGGAGGATCGGGCGGAATCACCAGCACGTCGGGATGCGTCTGGATCAGAATCCGCGTCTCCTTCTTGTCCACCTCGCGCAGTTCTTCGCGTGCCGCAAGCGCCTCATCGACGCGCGCATCCAGATCCGTCGCCTGCCCGATCCGCACGCAGTTCGCACACACGCCACAGTAGTCTGGCAGCCCGTCCGTCTGTTTGGGATCGAGGCAATTGACCGTCTGCGCCAGCATCACCGCTAGCGTGTACTTGCCCGCGCCGCGCGGTCCGGAGAGAATCAGCGCATGGGGCAGCCGGTCCGCCGCGATCGACTCGCGCAGGTGCCGCACCGTCGCTTCATTGCCGAGAAAGTCGCGGAAGCTCACGCTCCAGACTAGCATCCGGTACCGAAGCCCCCTCGCCCGAACTCGGCAGCGAAGAAAAGCGCGTGCGCGGAAAAGCGTCCGGATACTTCTCCTGGATAAACCGCACCATCTCCTCTCGCACCAGGCAACGCAGGTCGAACTGTTCGCTCGAATTGCGCGCGCTCATCAGGCAGCGGATCTCCATCGTGTGTTCGCTCAGGTTCGTCACCTGCGTCGAGCACACCTTCCGGTCCCACAGCGGAGACCCCTCCAGCACCTTCGAAAAGTGCTCGCGGATCGCCGCCACCGGCACCGAGTAATCCGTATAGAGAAACGCCGTACCCA
>DATJUN010000031.1:0-24473 GCA_035502275.1 Steroidobacteraceae bacterium | reverse complement strand
GGCCGGTGCTCTATCCAGCTGAGCTACGGGCGCACTGCAGTTCGAGCTGGTCGGGGCAGAGGGATTTGAACCCCCGACCCTCTGCTCCCAAAGCAGATGCGCTACCAGACTGCGCCATGCCCCGCCCTAGATCGCCCCGAGCGCCCCCACATACCCGTGTATGGGGGCGCGCATGATACGCAGTCGGCTCGCGCGACGTCAATTTGACCGGCTGCCACGGCCCGGCCGAGTCCGCAATACAGTAACTTACGCCGCGAACGGTACTGACAGGCGAACGCCGCAGGCGGCGCCCGTCAGAACGCATGCGCGAGCGACAGCGTGACGGCATCCCCGCTGTACCACTCGACCGGATCGGCCGTCTGCTGCAGTACCGCCTGGTCGGAGGCACGCACCTTGTCGCGCTGAAGCGCGTCGAACTCGCGCTGCTCCAGGGACAGATCCCAGCCGCGCCAGAGGTTGCGCCATTGCAGGCCGTAGCCGTAGTAAAGACCCTGTGCGGGGGAAGGACCGGAATAGCGGGCAAAGCCCACGAAGCCGGTGACGGCAACGTGATGGCCAAGCCGGTAACGCCAGTCCAGGATCCGCAGCCCGAGCATCAGGCCGTTCAGGTCGTCCACATCGGCGCGCACGCCGAGATCCGCGCGCGCAGTCACGGCCCGGCGAAGCCCCGCACCGATGTACGGCGAGTAACGTGTCTGATACGCCACGGGCGCTGCCTCGGACGCGTCGGAGAAGCCGCCCAGATTCAGGCCGATCCGCGCCCGGGTCGCCCCCACCGCCACGAAGCGCTCGAGCCGGCTGCCCGCGGCGATGCCGGGCTGTTGCCCCTGCTCCTGCGCGTCCTGGTCATCCTCATCCGCGTCCTCCGCGTCCTCGGCGAGCGCGGCGCCGCCGTTGCCTCCATCGAGGCGCACGTAGGCGGACAGGCGCACGAACCCCGCGGCATATTCATCGCGTCCGACGTCGAGCATCAGCCCGCGCGTGTAGTCGGCCCGCGGCTGTGCATAGTCAACGGTCAGCATCTGGCCCAGCGCATACGCGCGCGGCGGCATTACCCCGCACAGCGTGCAGGTGGAAGCGTAGCCTGCGTCCTGCAGCAGCCGGTACTGCAGATTGACTTCGTCGGTCGTGCGGATCGGGAAGCCCAGCGATACCATCGCCGAGCGCGCGCCGAGCGCGTTCTGGAAATCGCGCCAGGCCGCGCCCCAGTGGCCGATGACGCTGCCATCATTGACCATGCCCTCGGTCCAGACATAGTCCGTGTACCAGCTGTTCTGCCATTCGGACAGCTCGACACGCAGGTCATAACGCTTGAACAGCTCGGGGATGTGCAGCCCCGCCGACAGCCCGGTCTCATGGAAGCGGTAGAGCTCCCCGTGCAGCGTATCGCGGGCCGCGTACTCGACGTAGGTCTCGAGCGGAGTGGCCGCGGGAAAGGTGTAGGTACTGGTCAGTGACACGTCGCGGTTGGCGAAGCGGGCATTGGCCGAGCCATTGCTGGCGATCGAGGTGTGCTGGAAGAGAAAGTTGAACAGATTACCAATCGAGTCCGGACGCACCCCCCCGCCATACTGCAGCAGCACATTGCCCGCGAAGGACCAGCCAGCAACCGGCGCGATGCCGAGGTGCAGGGTCGCGAGCCGCGGATCCCCGGCCGTGAACGTGCCCTGGGCCGTATCCCAGGCGATGTCGTCCTGGTAGCTCATCTTCGCTATCGAGAACTGATACTCCAGGCCCAGCGGCGAGAACGGCATCTGGCTCGAGACCGTCAGGGAGGGCATCGTCGGGGCCTGTGTCGACAGCAGCATGCTGCTGTCGGTCATGGGGGAGAGCCACTGATCGCGCCAGCCGGCGTCGAGCTGCAGGTACTGATCACCGATGCTGACCATCGTACCGTCGGGATTGAAACGTCCTCCCGGCCCCGCAAAGGCCTCGCCCCCGGCCGTGAGCAGCAGATGATCGAACGGTCGATACGCGGCCACCACTGAGCCATCCGCCGGCGAATCCATGCGCACACCGTGCGCATTGGGCAGTTGCAGCTGCGAATGACTGCTGGCGGCAACTTCGGCGCTCGCATGCGTCACCGCAGCCGTGCGGAAATAACGGTCCAGGTAGTGGCGCACCTGCGCGCACAGGTGCCGGTCGCGCTCACAGGCCTTGGGCAGCGCCTGCAGCACGCGCGCGATCGGCACCGGGCGCGTCTGCACCGCCTGATCGCCCAGGATGAGCACCTGCTCGACCTTGCGCTCGATCTCCGGAGAAAGATTCAACGGCAGGTAGGGACTTGCGCCACTGGCCCTGGCTCTGGTGCTCACCATCAGGCAGAGCGCGAGCGCCAGCGCGGCGCCGAGCCGCGCGCCTGGGACTGGCTGGCTCACGCCGGGGTCTCGGTGGGCTCGGGCAGCGCCTGAAAGCGCAGGCTCTGCCACGGCGGCGTCTCCAGCGGCACCGGCATGCTGTCGTAAAAGGACTCGGGTCGGTCGGCCGCCGCGCGCATTGCCTCGACATTATAGATAACCTCCCCGACCTGCCCGATGCGCTGCGCCAGGGTGCCGGAGACGCTGCCGGGGCGGTGATAGCCGACGTAGCCGCCGTGAAAGCAGCGCGGCCGGTATGGATAGGCGATCGCGCGCGTCCCCCCCTGCGCTTCCTGGATCCGCCGGATGAGCCCGTCCTGCTCGACGTAGCCCAGGCCGATGTGGCTGTCCGGAAAGATGCGCTGGCAGTAGCTGCGCGGATCGGCAAAGTAGGCGCGCGTCACATGCGGGGCCATCAGTGTGACGATCACGGAGCGCTCGAAGCACACGCCAAGCGAGCAGTAATCCTCGCTGGTGAGATAGTAGATCTCGGGCTCGACGCTGTCGGGCACGCGGCGATTGGTATTGCGCGTGCCGATCGAGCAGAACAGCCGCGGCTGCGCCGCCTGTACCGCGTAATGCCAGCGCAGAAAGTCACGCGCCACCATGATGTCCTCCTCCACCATGAAGACATAGCGGCGCGAGAGCTGCGCAGCCAGCAGGTAGCCACCCAGCACATTGGCGCTCTGCTTGGTGCGCTTGTACGGACAGGGGACCGGCTCATCGACCTGGTGACTGGCGAAGCGCGGCGCGAACTCGGCGATGACCTCGTGGATGGCGCGGTCGTAGCCGGTATCGGCGCGAAACAGCACATGCAGGTTCTCGATCCCCTCGGCGCGTGCCAGATTGTCCAGGCAGTGCCAGAGGAATTCCGGCCGCCGCCAGCAGGGAATGAGCACGACATCACGCGCCGGCGTCACCATGGCGGCAACCCCGCGGCGTGCTTCATGTCACGCGCTTCCAGAGGGTGCGGCCAGCGGGCTGATCCTCGAGCTCGACTCCCGCGGCTCGAAGCTGCGAGCGGATGCGGTCGGCGCCGGCAAAATCGCGCGTGGCGCGTGCGGCACGTCGCGCCTCGATGAGCGCTTCGATCTCTGCCTCGGAAAGCAACTCGCTTCCTTCTGCAGGCGTGGTGCTCTCGAGCGAGCGCTGCGGAGCCAGCCGGAACCACTCCTCGGCCGGGACCGACAGCAGTCCCAGCAATCCTCCCAGCCGGCGCAGCTGCGCGGCAAGAGCCCGCACGCGCGCAGCACCCGCGCTATCCGCCCCCTCGAGCTGGCGTGCCCGCTCGGCGTTGAGCTCGCGCGCCAGCCCCTGCAGCGCCGCGAGCGCTTCCGGGGTGTTGAAATCATCATCCATCGCCGCCTCGAACTGCGCCACCTGCGCAGCCCCCGCGCCCGCGCCCGCTCCGGCGGCGCCAGAGAGCTCCGGACCGCCAGGGGTCGCTGGCGCCGGGGGCACGCCGCGCAGCGCCGTATACAGACGCGTCAGGGCGGCGTCGGCCAGCTGCAGCTGGGCAGGAGAATAGTTGATCGGTCCGCGATAGTGGCTCGCCAGCAGCAGCGTGCGCAGCACCTCGGGATGGCGCAGATACGGCAGCACCTCGCGGATGGTGAAGAAGTTGCCAAGAGACTTCGACATCTTCTGGTCGTCGACATTGACGAAGCCGTTGTGCACCCACAGGTCGACGAAGGGGCCGCCCGTTGCCGCGCACGACTGCGCGATCTCGTTCTCGTGATGTGGAAACTTCAGATCCATGCCGCCGCCGTGCAGGTCGAAGTGATTGCCCAGCAGCTGCGTGGACATCGCCGAGCACTCGATGTGCCAGCCGGGACGGCCCTCTCCCCAGGGCGATGGCCAGGCGGGCTCGCCGGGCTTGGCCTGCTTCCACAGCACGAAATCGAGCGGATCGCGCTTGTCCTCGTTGATCTCCACGCGCGCCCCGGAGCGCAGATCCGCAAGCTTCTTGCCCGAGAGCCGTCCATACGCGGCGAACTTCTCCACCGCATAGAACACATCCCCACCGGGTGCGGCGTAGGCGAAACCACGCTCGAGCAGCCGCTCGATCATCGCGATGATCGCGGGCAGGTGCGCCGTTGCGCACGGCTCCTCATCGGGCGGCTCGATGGCCAGCGCCGCGAAATCCTCGTGCATCGCACGGATGAAGCCGCGCGTCAGCGCCTCGGTGCTCTCACCGCGCTCGGCCGCTCGCCGGATGATCTTGTCGTCGATGTCGGTGATGTTGCGCACGTAGCGCAGCTCATAGCCGCGATGGCGCAGCCAGCGGCGGATCAGATCGAAAGCGACATAGCAGCGTGCATGCCCGACGTGGCAGTAGTCATAGACCGTCACGCCGCAGACGTACATGCCCACACGCGGCGGGTTCAGCGGCGCGAAGGGTTCCTTGCGCCCACTGAGGGAATTGAAGATCTTGAGCACGCGATCGATCGTCCGTCGCCGCTAGGCCGCCGCCTGCGCGAAGCGCAGCAGCCGCTCGCGCGCCCGCTCAGGCGGCATCGCCGCCAGCAGCGGCACGAGCTCCGGACCGTGCAGCCGGCCCGTCAGTGCGGCGCGCAGCGGCTTGAAGAAGGCTGCGCCCTGTCGCCCGGTGGCCTCGCGCAGGGCCGACAGATCGATCTGGCCGCGGGCAGCGGCGAGCGCCAGGGCGCCGGCGGCGGCAGCGAAAAACTCAGCGCCAGCCGCCTGCACGGCCTGCAGCGCCGGCGCCTCGAAGGCGAGCGAGTCGCCGAAGATGACGTCGCACCACTGCCGCACGTCCTCGGCCAGTACGACGTTGGGCAGCACCGCAGCGACGAAGGCGCGGGCCTGCGCCGCGGATAAGCTGCCCGGCAGCATCGGCCCGAGCCACGCCAGGGCCTGCTCGGGCGCGAGCGATCGCACCCATTCCCCCTGCCAGTGACGCAGCTGGTGGACATCGAAGTGGGCACTGGCGCGCTGCAGATGGCTCACGTCGAACGCAGCGCTCATCTGCTCGAGCGTCAGCAGGCGATTGTCGGAGGTAAAATGTCCGAGCCGGAAGAGCTGATTGCAGATCGCACTCGAGGAATAGCCCGCCTCGCGCAGCTCCTGCACGCTGGTGGCCCCGTGGCGCTTGGACAGAGGCGCGCCGTCCGCGCCGATCAGCAGCGACACGTGACCATAGCGCGGGGCGGGCAGCGACAGCGCATCGAGCAGCAGCCGCTGGCGCGGCGTATTGCTCAGGTGATCTTCCCCGCGCAGCACGTGCGTGACACCCATCACCGCATCGTCGATGGCATTGGCGAACAGAAAGTTGGCGCTGCCATCCTCGCGGCGAATGATGAAATCGCCGAAGTCATCGGACCGCAAGTGCTGCGGCCCGTGCACCAGGTCGTCGAAATCGATGGACCGGCCGGCCGCAACGCGAAAGCGCAGGCTGGCACGGCGGCCTTCGGCCACGCGTGCCTCGCGCTGCGCGGGACTGAGCTCGCGGCAGGTGCCGGCGTAGCGAGGCGCACGACCCGCGGCACGCTGCGCGCGGTTGGCGAGCTCGAGCTCGCTGGCGCTGCAGAAGCACGGATACGCCAGAGCCTGTGCTTCCAGGCGCTCGAAGAAACTGCGATACAGGGCAGCGCGCTGCGACTGCAGGTAGGGCGCATGCGCGCCGCCGCGATCCGGACCCTCATCCCAGCTGAGCCCCAGCCAGATGAGGTCCTGGTAGAGCGCCTGCGTGAAGCTGTCGCGACTGCGCGTCGCATCCGAATCCTCCACACGCAGCACGAAGCGACCGCCGCGCTGGCGCGCCAGCAGGTAATTGAACAGTGCGGTCCGCGCATTCCCGAGGTGCAGCTGCCCCGTGGGACTGGGCGCAAAGCGTGTGACGACCGTCTCTGCCAACATCCGTACAATGTAGCGTAACTGCCCCGCCGGAAGCGATGCGCCGTGGCCACGCTGTTTGTCTCGGATCTGCACCTGGATGCCAGCGAACCGGCGGCCGGCGTGCAGTTCCGTCAGTTTCTCGGCGGCGCGGCGCGCAATGCCGAGGCACTCTACATCCTCGGCGATCTGTTCGAGACCTGGATCGGTGATGATGACGATGAGCCCTATCGGGCCGGCATCTGCGCAGCGCTCGCCGAGCTCACTGGCGCGGGCGTGCCCTGCTACGTCATGCACGGCAACCGGGACTTTCTGCTCGGCCGCGGCTTCGAGCAACGCACCGGCGCCTTCCTGGTCGGCGATCCGTTGATCGTGGAGCTCGCCGGCGAGCCGGTGCTGCTGACGCACGGGGATGCACTGTGCACCGCCGATCATGCCTACCAGCGCCTGCGCGCCCTGGTGCGTGCGCCGGGCTGGCAGCGCCGCTTTCTCGCCCTGCCGCTGCCGGTGCGGCGCGCGCTGGCGGCGCGCGCCCGCTCGGGCAGCCGCCGGCACATGGCCAGCATCGGCGAGAACATCACGGACGTGGACGACGAGGCGGTGATCGCCGCCATGCGCGCCTGCGGGGTGCGCAGTCTCGTGCACGGCCATACGCACCGTCCGGCCGTGCATGCGCTGACGCTCGATGGCGGACGCGCACGACGCATCGTGCTCGGCGCCTGGCACGAGGCCGGCAGCTGTCTTGCCTGGGACGTGGGCGGACCGCAGCTGATGAGCCTGGCGCGCGAGGCGGCTGCCTAGCCGCCGGCTATGCGGCCCCCGGGCGCCGGCCCCCGCCCTGCCCCCGCCCCCGCAATGGAAATCTCAGGCCGGCGTGGCCGCCGCGTGCAGCACGGCGTGCACCTTGTGCAACCACAGCGCCCGGGCCGCCTCGATGGCCTGCACGGTCTCCGCGGCGCTCTGATAGCGCTCCTCGGGCAGCTGGCCGAGCAGCCGGTCGAGCAGCGGCTGCAGCGCCCCGAGCGGCTCGGGCAGACGCGGCCGCGGTGAGTTGCGGTGCATATAGATGATGGTCATCGGGTTGTCCGCGCTGAAGGGCTTCTGACCCGTGAGCATCTCGTAGAGCACGACCCCGAGGCTGTACAGATCGCTGCGCGCATCGAGGTCCTGCCCATGTCCCTGCTCGGGGCTCATGTAGTGCGGCGTACCGAAGATCAGGCCCGCGTCGGTCAGATCTGCCTCGAGGGCATCGTGCGTCGCCAGTCCGAAGTCGATCAGGGCGATCTGCTCGTTCAGGCGCAGCATCACATTGCCGGGCTTGAGGTCGCGATGCAGGATGCCTTCCTCGTGCAGTGCGCCCAGCGCCCGCGCGATCTGCGCGGCAAAGTGCAGCGCCTCGGAGGGCGAGAGGCCCGCGCGCATGCGCCGGCGCAGATCCCCCTGATGGAAGTACTCCATGGCGAGATAGGCGTGATCGTCGGCGACCCCGAGCTCGTAGAGGCGCACGACGTTTGCATGCCGCACCCGCTGGGCAATCTCGTACTCCTGGATGAAGCGCGCCAGGGCCAGATCGACGCCGGACTCATCGCGCCGCGAGGGGGTGACCTTCAGCGCCACGAGAGCACCGACCTTCTCGCTCTCGGCGACGTAGAGCTGGGAGATCGAACCGCGCGCCAGCAGCCGGGCACGCCGGTAGCCCGGGATGCGCGCATCGCCGAAGCGACGCGACTCCTGCGCCTCGACCGACACACGCCAGTCGGCCAGGGCGCGGCGGTGCTCGCGCCGGGCCCGCTGCAGCAGCTCGATGAAGCGCGCGTGCTCGATGCGATTGCGGTAGATGACGCCACAGGCGCCGACCGCGACCGCATTCACCCGCAGCGCCTGTTGCTCGTCGTCCGCGAGAAAGATGACCGGTGCGAATCCCGGACGGCTCACGAGCTCGTGCAGCCAGACCAGACCCTGCCCGTCGCGCAGGCTCGAGAGCAGCACGGCGTCATAGCCCTGCGCCAGGAATTCCGCCGGCAGCGGACCGCGGACGGCAGGGGGATGGGAGCGGATCTGCGCCTCGGGCCAGTGGCAGGTGACGTGATGGCGGATCAGGGCGCGGACCTTGGGATCCTCTTCGATCAGCAGCAGCCGCAAGCGCGGCTGCCCGTCCACTCCGGTCGCCTGGTGGCTGGGCTCGCGGGCCGGGATAACCATGCGTCAGGGACTGCCGACGGCCTTCAGCCCGGTCTGAGCCAGACGCCGGCGGCTGCGGGCCTCATCCGAACGTGCGCGCTGCAGGCGGTCCAGGTACGCGGCAGTGACATCGCCGGTCACGTACTGGCCGGAGAAGCAGGATGTGTCGAACTCCTCGATGCGCGCATCATCGTGCCGGCAGGCGGCCACGAGGTCCTCGAGGTCCTGATAGATGAGCCAATCCGCGCCGATCAACTGCGCGACCTCATCGTTGCTCTTGCCCGCGGCCACGAGCTCGTCGGTCGCCGGCATGTCGATGCCATAGACATTCGGGAAGCGCACCGGCGGGGCCGCCGAGGCGAAGTACACCTTCCTCGCGCCCGCCTCGCGCGCCAGATCGATGATCTGCGCCGAGGTCGTACCGCGCACGATCGAGTCGTCCACCAGCAGCACGTTCTTGTTGCGGAACTCGAGCTCGATCGCGTTGAGCTTGCGGCGCACCGAGCGCTCGCGCTGCTCCTGACCGGGCATGATGAAGGTGCGGCCTATGTAGCGGTTCTTGTTGAAGCCTTCGCGGTATTTCAGACCCAGGCTCTGCGCCATCTGCAGCGCGCTGGTGCGGCTGGTGTCGGGCACCGGAATCACGACGTCGATGTCGTGATGCGGGTGCTCGCGCAGGATCTTCGCCGCGAGCTTCTCGCCCATGCGCATGCGCGCGCGATACACCGAGATGTTGTCGATGATCGAATCGGGGCGGGCGAAGTAGACGTACTCGAAGATGCAGGGCGTGTGGCGCACGGTGGCGACGCACTGCTGCGTGTGCAGCCGTCCGGCCTCGTCGATGAACACGGCCTCACCGGGGGCGACGTCGCGCACCACCGAGAAGGACAGCATGTCGAGCGCGACGCTCTCGGAGGCGAGCATGTACTCGGTGCCGCGCGGGGTGCGCCGCTGCCCGAGCACCAGCGGGCGGATGCCGTTGGGATCGCGAAAGCCGAGAATCCCGTGGCCGATCACCATGGCCACGACCGCATAGCCGCCGCGGCAGCGTCGATAGACGGCGTTGACGGCGGCAAAGATGTCCGCAGGGGTCACGCGCGCGGTACCCACGCGCTGCAGCTCCGAGGCGAACACGTTCAGCAGCACTTCGGAGTCGGACTCGGTGTTCAGGTGCCGTCGATCCTCGCGGATGAGCACCTCGGCGAGCTCCGCGGCGTTGGTCAGGTTGCCGTTGTGCGCGAGGCAGATGCCGTAGGGCGCATTCACGTAGAAGGGCTGCGCCTCGGAGGCGCTGTCGCAGCCGGCGGTCGGATAGCGCACATGGCCCAGCCCCACATTGCCGGCCAGCTCGAGCATGTGGCGCTGCTCGAAGACGTCACGCACCAGCCCTGCGCCCTTGCGCCAGCACAGCCGCCCCTCGAAGGCGGTCATGATGCCGGCCGCGTCCTGGCCGCGGTGTTGCAGGACAGTCAGCGCATCGTACAGGCGCTGATTGACGGGACTGGTGCCTACTATGCCGACGATGCCGCACATGGTGCGTGTGTGTGCTCCCTACCCGTTTGCGCTGTGGGAATGCCTCACTGCGATTTTACGCTCGCCTACCATGCTGCGCAGCACATTTGCCGCGTGCTCACCGTAGGGCATGAGCAGGGAGCCGCGCCACCATGATTGACCATCCAGGCGCAGCGCATGACAAAGAATGACAAACAGCCCGACGATCACCCAACCGCGCAGCAGTCCGAACAGTCCGCCAAAGAAGCGATCCACGCCGGTGAAGAGCGACAGGCGTACGAAGTGGCTGACGAATACGCCGATCGCCGTCCCGAGCAGCACCACGACCATGAAGATGAGTGTGCGCGCGGCCCAGGGGCGCACGGCCTCGCCCGCCAGCGCACCGCCCAGATGCGGCTCGAGCAGCGGTGCATAAATCCAGGCGAACCACACGGCGAGCACCCAGGTGACCAGCGCAATCACCTCGCGCAGCAAGCCGCGCACGAGCCCGGCGATGCACGAGAGCACCACCAGTGCGATCAGCAAATAATCTGCCCAGTTCATCGATCCCTTCCCTGTGAAGGCGGTGAAATTCTAGGGGTGCGCCGGTGATTGCCGGCGATTTGAGTTCTCATTGCCAGTCGAAATCCGGCCTGCGCCACGTGATCTTCATCGCGGTCCGAGAATCGCCGCGGGCAGGCCGGCGCCGCGCAGCCGATGTGAGAGCTGTTCGGCAGACGCACGATCGGCGATGCCGGCGACCGCCACGCGGTACAGCTCGCGCGACCCGAAGCGTGAGATTTGCACGGTAAAGCCATGGCTCTGCGCCGTATGCGCCAGGCGCTCGGCGTTGGCCGCCTTGGCAAAGAGGCCCAGCTGTACGGTCCAGGCGCCGCTGCGCGGGTGGGTGGGAGACGCGGTCGCCACGCGCGCCTTGGCCGGCGCGGCAAAGTCCGGCGCGGATACGGGGGGCGCCGCGGCAGCACGCGCCCGGGCGACGGGCTCAGCGGCTGCCCGGCCCGCGGACTGAGCTGGCCGCGCCGGGTGGATGCCACCCTTTCCCCGGGCGGCAGGCTGCCTTTCAGCGGCCCGCGGCGTCTTTGCATCAGGCTGCGCCGAGGCCGGGGCAGACCGCGCCTGCGTGGCCGGCGACTGCGGGCTGGCCGGCGGCTGAGCACTGGCGGGCGGCGGCTGCGCCGCGGCAGGCGGCGGTTGGGCAGCGAGCTCGATCGTATAGGAGCGCGTCGGGGCGGCGCTCGCGCCGGGGCGCACCGCGGGGGGCCCGGCGGGAATCACGCCAACCGGGGACGGGACGCCGCGGCGGTCGTGGAAGATCTCCGGCACGATCAGCACGATCAGCGCCACGAGGATGGCGGCGCCCGTCAGGCGCTCTTTGAGGCGACTTTCCATAACGCCTGGCGCCCTCAGTATAGCCCAAGCCAGGCCAGCGCCGGACCGACGACGTGGAACGAGCCCAGGACCACGATGCGGTCGCCCGGCCGGGCAAGCTCACGCGCGAGCGAGCAGGCCTGCGCCACATCGGGGCACGGGATGGGCGCCGAGCGCAGCGGCGGCAGGCGGGCGGCCAGGGCCTCTGCGGACTGGCCGCGTGCCTCCCCCGTCACGCCGGCCAGCACCCAGAGGTCCACCTGCCCATCCAGCGCCCGGGCGATGGCCGTGGCATCCTTATCGGCAAGGATGCCCGCCACTGCCAGAGTACGCCCCGGGTGTGCCCGCGCGGCCAGGGCAGCCGAGAGCACCTGGGCAGCCGGCTCGTTGTGAGCCACATCGAAAATCCATTCCAGACCCCCAACGTGCGCGATCTGAAAGCGCCCCGGCAAACGCAGCCCGCGCAGCGCCCGGGCCACGGGGCCGTGCGCACACGCGCCCGCTCCCTGCAGCAGCAGCAGCGCCGTGAGCGCGCTGGCGGCATTGGCATACTGGATCTGCCCGGGCAGCGCGGGCGCAGGCAGCTGCGTCAGGCGGCACAGCGCCGAGTCGTAGTCCCAACTGGCCCCCTCGCTGTGCACGCTGGCGCGAAAATCGCGCGTGGCCGTGTAGGCAGGGCAGTCCAGCGCGCCGATCGCGCGCCAGACACTCTCGGGCATATCGGGACTGCCGAGCACCACGGGTCTGCCGGCGCGGAAGATGCCCGCCTTCTCCGCGCCGATCAGCTCGAGCGTATCGCCGAGCCAGTCTCGATGGTCCAGTCCCACCGAACACAGCACCGCCACCTCCGCATCGACGATGTTGGTGGCGTCCAGGCGGCCGCCGAGCCCGACCTCCAGCACGCGGCTCTGCACGCCGGCATTGCGGAACACCTCGAGCGCCGCGAGCGTGTTGTATTCGAAGAACGTCAGCGTGATCTCACCGCGCGCGGCCTCGATGCGCTCGAACGCCGCCACCAGGGCGGCCTCCTCGACCGGCACACCATCGATGTGCACGCGCTCGGTGTAGCGCAGCAGGTGCGGTGAGGTGAAGAGGCCGACGCGCCGCCCCGAGGCCGCGAGCATCGCCGCGAGCATCGTCGCGGTGGATCCCTTGCCGTTGGTGCCGCCGACGATCACCGTGGGGCAGCGCCACGCGAGCAGGTCCATGCGCATCGCCACGGCACGCACCCGCTCGAGCGTCAGATCGATCGTCGGGCCATGCACACCCTGCTGGTAGTCGAGCCACGCCGCGAGCGAGCGTGGTGCTGACGTGGCGTCGATCAACGCCTCAGGCCGCCTGCAGGGGCGGTCGCTTCTGCAGCAGTCGCAGCAGCTGTGCGATGCGCTCGCGCATGTCGCGACGGTCCACGATCATGTCCAGCCCGCCGTGCTCGAGCAGGAATTCGCTGCGCTGGAAGCCCTCGGGCAGGGTTTCGCGCACCGTCTGCTGAATGACGCGCGGCCCGGCGAAGCCGATCAGGGCGCGCGGCTCGGCGAGGTTGAGATCTCCGAGCATCGCCAGGCTCGCCGAGACCCCACCCATGGTCGGATCGGTCATGACGGAGATGTATGGCAGCCCCGCGCGCGCCAGACGCACCAGCGCAGCGCTGGTCTTGGTCATCTGCATCAGCGACAGCAGCGCCTCCTGCATGCGTGCGCCGCCGGTGGCCGTGAAGCACACCAGCCCGCAGCGCTGCGCGACGCAATGGTCGATGGAGCGCTTGAAGCGCTCGCCGACCACCGAGCCCATGGAGCCGCCCAGAAAGTCGAACTCGAAGGCGCAGGCGACGATGTCCTCCCCGTGCAGCCGGCCCGCCAGCGCGACCAGCGCATCGTTCTCGCTCGTGAGCTTCTGCGCCTGAGCGAGCCGCTCCTTGTAGCGCTTGCTGTCCTTGAACTTCAGCGGATCCTCGGGCTCGATGCTGGCGCCGATCTCGCTGATAGGCTCGGGATCGAGGAATTTGAGCAGCCGCCCGCGCGCACCGATACGCATGTGGTGACTGCACTTGGGGCACACGTGCAGGTTGCGCTCCAGATCGGGTCGGTAGAGCACCGCGTCGCAGATGGGACACTTCTCCCACAGACCCTCGGGCACCGAGCGCGAGCGTCGCTGCGTCTTGATGCGGGAAGCGACTTTGTCGAACCAGGACATGGCAGGCTCCAGGGCGCTAGGCCGCTCCGGGTGCAGACACCGGCGGCATCATAGCCGAATCGACCGGCAGGCCGAATGCCGCCGGATAGTGCACGCTCCAGAGGTACAGACCCGCCGCGGGCACCGTCACGACATGGGCATCGCGCGCCCGCGAGGCCAGACGCAGGCGCGCATGCTCGCTCGGCACCCGACCCTGACCGATCGCCACCAGCAGGCCGACCAGATTGCGCGCCATATGGTGCAGGAAGGCATTGGCGGTGATATCGATGCTGACCCAGTCACCGGCGCGCTCGATGGTCAGGGTGCGCACGATGCGCACCGGCGAGCGCGACTGGCACTCGGCGGCGCGAAAGGCGCTGAAGTCGTGCTCTCCGAGAAGCCAGGCGGCGCCGGCACGCATGGCCTCGATCGCCAGCGGCGCGGACACTCGCAGCGCACGTCCTGCGGCCAGTGCCGAGCGCGCGCGACGATTGAGAATGAGGTAGCGATAGGTGCGCCACAGCGTGCTGTAGCGCGCATGAAAGTGCGCCGGCATGGGACGCGCCCAGCTGACACTGATGTCCGGCGGCAGCAACGTGTTGGTGCCGAGCACCCAGGCCGCCGCATCGCGCACTGCAGTGGTATCGAAATGCGCGATCTGGGCGCGCGCATGCACGCCGGCATCGGTGCGTCCGGCGCAGATAAGGGCCACCGGGGCATCGGCGACACGCGAGAGCGCCGCCTGCAACTGCGACTGAATACTCGGGGCGCTCGCCTGGCACTGCCAGCCGGCATACGCGCTGCCATCGTATTCGATCTGCAGCGCGATGCGTCGCGTGCGCGTGGGCAGCTGCGGCGAGCCGAGCGCGGGACTTGCGCCCGCGGTCACGGTCAACCCGGCAACGCTTCCATCAGGCGCCGGGCTTCCTGCTTCTGCGACAGCGAGCCCTCGCTCAGCACCTCGGAGAGGATGCTGCGCGCACCCTCCGGATCACCCATGTCCATATAGGCGCGTGCCAGATCGAGCTTGGTGCCGACCTCGGAGAGCGTGACGGGCTCCAGATCCGGCAGAGCTTCCTCATCATGGCCATTGCCATTGTGCGCTGCATGCTCCTGAGCGCCGGCGCCGACATCCAGGTCCACCTCACCGGCGGGCTCATCATTGAGGCTGCCCAGCGAACTGAGGTCCAGATCCAGATCGGAGGTATCGAGCGCCGTCAGGCGCGAGGTCGAGCTGGTATCGATCTGCGGCTGATCGGCGATCTTCGTGACCAGCTCGGTCTTCGCCTGCTGCGTGGAATCGGCTCCCGGTCCCTTGACCGGCGCCATCTTGGCGAAGTCCGTGTCGGTGAACATCCACGTGCCGGTGGCACGCATCTGCCCGTTCGGCGCCGCACGCACCTGCGTGGTACCGCCACTCTCGGCGCGCTCGCCCGCGGCACGCGCGAGCGTCTGCCGTGCGGTCGCGTCCACCTCTGCGAGCATGGTCGGCGCATCGGGGCTGTTGGCGACCGCGCGCTCTTCGGCCGGCACCTCCAGGGCGCCCAGATCCAGGCCCAGATCATCGATCGCCAGCTCCGCCGTCTGATCCCCGGTCATCATGCCGTTACGGGCAGCGGCATCGAGTTTCTGGCGGATCGTGGCATTCTCGTCCTGGCGCAGATGCGGCTGCTCCACCGTCGGGGCATCCGCCGTGAGCTCTGCAGCGCCCATGGCGACGCGCTCGGTGTCACCGACACCGCGCGCGGCGGCCGGCACCGCCGGCATCTCGCGCGTGGTGCCAGTCCCGCTGGCGGCGCCGGGCATCTTGAGAGTCGAGCCGGTCGCATCCGCGGACGGCTGCGCGCCCTCCAGATCAAAGTCGACGCTGCTGCCGAGGGTATGCGCCTGCCCGGTCGGGTCCGCCGCACCCAGCCGATTGTGTGTGCGGTCCGGATCGGCCTGACCGAGGGCCGTCCCGAGGTCGAGGTCGACGGCGCCGTCCGGGGCGGCGGCGGCCAGCGAAGGCTCACCGAGCAGATCGAAGTCGACGCGGTTCTGACCGCCTTCCAGATTCAGATCCACGCCGGCGCTCGCGGCACCCGCCACGGCGCGCCCGTCGGCGAACAGTGCATCTTCGGGCGCAATCTGCCGGCCCATAATGACGATCTTTTCCCACTCGCCGGCCGGAGCCTGGCTGCGGGTGTCCGCAAGTTCGTGGGCACTCTGCAGGAAGCGTTCCTTGTTGCCCCAGACGAAAAACACTTCCAGCAGCTTCAGTTTCAGATCGCGCCGCTGCGGCTCGCGTGCGATCGCGTTCTGCACCAGCTCGGCCGCCTGGTCATAGAGACCATAGGCCATATGGAAGTCGGCTTCGGCCAGCGGGTCGCCCTGGTCGAGCGCCACGGGCACCTCTCCGGTCATGCCCTCATCGATGGCAACGCGCTGCTTGCCGCTATCGCCTGCGGGCAGCGGCTCATCGAACACCGGCTGCTGGTGCGTGCCCGACTCCTCGACGCTGTAGGAAGGCTCTTCGCGTGCAGCCATCGTGCGCACCGGCATGGTGTCGGTGCGCGGTTGACTCGCGACCTCCGGCTCGATCTCCGGCGACAGGCGCCCGAGCGAGCGATCGAAGGCGTCCTCGCGGCGCGCACGTCGCGCGCGCATGACCACCAGGCCGATGAGCAGCAGCGCCACCAGCGCAAGGACATACCAATACTGCGTCAGCAGGCCGAGCACCGAGCTCGAGGGTGCGGGCTTGGCCTTCGGATGCGCCGCCACCGGGCGGTGCACGGGCGGGCGCGGACGCGCGGCAACGACGGCGGGCGTGGTCGGTTGCGGGGTCACCGCCGGGGTGGCCGGTGCCGGTGTACCCGCGTTCACGGGAGGCGCCGGGGTCGGGGTCGGGGTCGGGGCGGTTGCCGGCGCGCCCGGCGTTGCCAGCGGCGCAGTCGGGGACGCGGCGCTGGCTGGTGGGGCGACTGGAGTCGAAGCGGCAGCAGCGGCAACGCCATTGGCCTGATTGGCCAGGCGTGCCTGCATGTCGGCGAGCTGGGAGTTCTTCAGCTGCAACAGGCGCTGCGACTCGGCCAGCTGCGACTCGAGTTGCTGCACGCGCTGCTGCAGCGCTGCGTTCGAGCCCTTGCCCGCACCGCCGGCTGCACCATTGCCGGCGCCGGGGCCGGCGGGACTCGGGCTGTTCGAGTTGTTACTCGGAGCCGAGCCCGCTGCCTGCGCGGTCTCCTGCGGGGCTACGAGACGCAGCTGACCTGCCGCATCCGCACCCGCCTCGGCGCTGGCCGCACCGGCAGCAGCCGCGGCGCCGCCGCCATGATTCGAGCGCCAGGCGTCGTACTGCGAGCGCACTTCCGTGGAGGCCTCTCCAGGCCCCACAGCCGCAAGCTCATCATCGCCGGGCAGGTTCAACTGGCTGCCGGCGCGCAGCGCATTCATGTTCTTGCCGGCGAAGGCATTGGGATTGGCACGGAAAATCGCCACGAGGGCCTGATCGCGTGCGCGCCGGTTGGCGGGTGAGTAGGTCTGGGTGGCGATCGAGGACAGCGTGTCGCCGGCACGCACGGTATAGGTGCCGCCCGCGGCGCCGTTGCCCTGCCCGCTGCCGGTCGGCTTGGCCGCCACAGCGCCGCTCGTGCCCGCCGCGGCGCTCGCGCCGGCTGCGCCCGCAGCCTTCGCGCGTCGGTGATGCGCCGTTGGCGCGCCCGCCGCGCTTGCGCCAGTGCCCGCGCTCGGCGTATTGGTGCCCGCGGTCGACGGCGGCGAGGCCGCCGCCGTCTCGGCGCCGTTACCGCTTCCGCCTGGGGCTGCAGCCGCAGCGGCACTCGCCGTCGCAGCGGCCGCTTCCGGATGATCGATGCTGCCGCTGCGCGCGCCGCTGTCCACCTGGGGGGCGGCAACCGCAGCATTGCTCGGCGTCCTGGAGTTGAACACCGGCGGATCGAGCAGCACGGTGTACTCGCGCACGACATGTCCGCGCGCCCAATCGGCCTCGACCAGGAGTGTCGCGAAGGGCTCGTCGGCGACGCCCGAGGAGCTGACATGAATGACCGCGTGACCATCGGCCGCGCGCTGCGTGGTGAAGCTGAGCGTGCCGAGGAACGAGGGGTAGTCCGCGCCGAAGTGGGAGAATGTATCGCGGGAGGCCAGCGACGCCTTGAGCGTCGAGAGGTCATCGGCATTGGCATCGACCACGTCGATGTCGGCACTCAGGGGTGCATCGAGCGTCGACTTGAGGTGAATGTCGCCGAGGCCAAGGGCCCTGGCGTTAGAGGGCAGCAGTATCAGGGTCGCCAGCCCCAGCAGGCAGCTGACCAGTGCCGACAGCCTAAGCCCCGGAAGATTACGCACGAACATCATGTCTCCCTGCGGCTTACTGCTCATTTATGCTTGCCAAACAGGCACCTAGCGTAAGACATAAGTCCTGCGCCATGCCGGTCGCAATATAGCTTATAAGTACTCACGAGCCAAAACCTCGGCGATCTGAATACTGTTGGTGGCCGCGCCCTTGCGCACGTTGTCTGAAACGATCCACAGGTCCAGACCGCGCTCATGCGACATATCTTCGCGGATGCGCCCGACGTAAACCGTGTCGTGGTTCGCTGCTTCGGTAACGGCCGTGGGATACCCCCCCGGCCGGCGCTCATCCAGCACGGCTACCCCCGGTGCCCGTTCCAGCAGGGTACGCGCCTCGGCCGCAGAAATTTTGCGCCGCGTCTCAATATGAACAGCCTCCGAGTGCCCGTAGAACACCGGCACGCGTACGGCCGTGGCATTCACCCGGATCGAGCGGTCCTCCAGGATCTTCTGGGTCTCCCAGAGCATCTTCATCTCTTCCTTGGTGTAGCCGTTGTCCTGGAACTTGTCGATCTGGGGAACACAGTTGAAGGCGATCTGTTTGGCGATCGCGCGCGCCTCGCCGGCATCGCGGCCGTTCAGGAGCTCCGCGGTCTGGGCTGCCAGCTCCTCGACCGCCTCACGGCCCGCACCGGAGACTGACTGGTAGGTGGCCACGTTGATGCGCTCGATGCCTGCCGCATCGTGCAGCGGCTTGAGCGCCACCAGCATCTGGATGGTCGAGCAGTTGGGATTGGCAATGATGCCGCGTGTCTTGTACTGGGCGATCGCGTGGGGATTGACCTCGGGCACCACCAGCGGGATGTCATCCTCGTAGCGAAACTGCGCGGTGTTGTCGATGACGACACACCCGGCCGCGGCGGCCTTGGGGGCGAACTCTGCCGAGATCTCACTGCCGGCCGAGAACAGACCGATGTCCGCACGTGAGAAGTCGAAGCCGGCGAGCTCCAGCACCGGCAGCTGCCTGCCCTTAAATTCCACGCGCCTGCCGAGCGAGCGATTGCTCGCGAGTGCATACACCTCCGAGACCGGAAAGTGCCGCTCCTCGAGCACACGGAACATCGTCTCACCGACCAGTCCGGTTGCCCCGACCACCGCCACCCGAAAGGACTTGCTCATCTTGCTTGCGACTCCTGACCGACGATCTTCAATGCAGCACCCTGCGTACCCTGCTCCGACTCAGCCGGCTCGCCGCGTGCGATGTCCGGCGTACCCGAGCGCACCTCGGCGTTCTGCGCGCGATGGCGCAGGTAATGGTCCATCAGCACCAGCGCGAGCATCGCCTCGGCGATCGGCACGGCGCGCAGCCCGACGCACGGGTCATGGCGCCCGGTGGTGACGACCTCCACCGGCTGGCCCGACAGGTCGATGGTGCGGCCGGGCACCTGGATGCTCGAGGTGGGCTTGAGCGTCAGGTGCAGCACGATCGGCTGACCGGAGGATATGCCGCCGAGCATGCCGCCGGCGTGATTGGATGAGAAGCCTGCGGGGGTCAGCTCATCGCGATGCTCGCTGCCGCGTTGTGCCGCCACCGCCACGCCATCGCCGATCTCCACCGCCTTGACGGCATTGATACCCATCATTGCGTGCGCAAGGTCGGCATCGAGCTTGTCGAACACCGGCTCACCGAGCCCGGTGGGCACCCCTTCGGCACAGACGGTCACCCGTGCACCGACCGAGTCACCGGCCGAGCGCAGCTCCCAGAGCAACGTCTCGAGCTCGGCCACGCGCGCGGGATCGGGACAGAAGAATGGGTTCTCGTAGGCAAAGGCCGCATCGCGCACGTCCAAGCGCAGCGCACCGATCTGGCTGAGATAGCCGTAGATGCGCACGCCGCAGCGCTCGGCCAGGTACTTGCGCGCGATGGCGCCTGCGGCCACGCGCATCACCGTCTCGCGCGCCGAGGATCGCCCGCCACCGCGGTAATCGCGCACCCCGTACTTCTGCTGATAGGTGTAGTCCGCGTGCCCGGGACGAAAGCGGTCCTTGAGCTTCTCGTAGTCGCGCGTGCGCGCATCGGTGTTCTCGATCAGCAGTCCGATCGGCGTGCCGGTGGTGTGGCCCTCGAATACTCCCGAGAGGATGCGCACGGCATCGGCCTCACGCCGCTGGCTCACGAAGTGCGAGGTGCCGGTGCGACGCCGCTCGAGATCGCGCTGCAGATCCTCCTCCGTGAGCGCAAGCCCCGGCGGACAGCCATCCACGATGCAGCCGAGCGCCGGCCCATGGCTCTCGCCAAAGCTCGTGACCGTGAACATGCGGCCAATGCTGTTGCCTGACATTTACGTCCCTAGCGGCTCGTCAGTCCGGATCGGTGCGCTACCAATTGCTCGCGCGACAGCAGGAACACCCCGCCGCCGCCGCGCTCGAAGTCGAGCCAGAGAAATGGAACTCCGGGAAAGGCCCGTCGCAGCGCCCTCTCCGAATCACCGACTTCGACGATCAGGATCCCGGCTTTGGTCAAATGGGCTGCTGCGTCGCGCAATATGCCCCTGGCCGCGTCCAGGCCATCCCTGCCCGCCGCGAGCGCCAGCCGAGGCTCATGCCGATATTCTGCGGGCAGTCCCTGCAGCTCCCCCTCCCGTACATAGGGAGGATTGCTGACAATGATATCGTAGCGCGCCGACTTGATCCCCGTGAACAAATCCGCATTCCGCGCACGCACACGTCGTTGCAGCCGGTGTCGAGCAATATTGATACGCGCCACCGCCAGCGCCGCAGCAGAGACATCCGTGGCATCCACCCGCGCGCGCGGGAACGCGCGCGCGCAGGCGATGGCGATACAGCCCGAGCCGGTACCCAGGTCGAGGATGCGCCGCACGCGCTCGGGCCGCACCCAGGGCGCAAAGCGCCGCTCGATGAGCTCGGCGATCGGCGAGCGCGGAATGAGCACGCGCTCATCGACGTACATCGGCAGGCCCGCGAACCAGCAGCGCTGCGTGAGATAGACGACCGGCACGCGCTCGCGGATGCGTCGCTGCAGCAGTGCCTCCAGGCGAGCGCGCGCCGCCTCGCTCACGCGCCGCCTGAGCGCCGCCGCGGGCGCATCGGCGGCCACGCGCAGCGCATGCAGCACCAGCGCAGCGGCATCGTCACGGGCGTTATCCGTGCCGTGGCCATAGTGCAGACCAGCGCGCGCCAGACGCCGCGCGGTGGTGGCGATGAGTGCCTGCGCGGTCGGTGAGTGCGCTTGCCTATGCGATAATCGAGTCATGAAACGGGGCACCGTGCTGTTATGGTCCTTGGTTGGCGCCGCCGCAGTGGCGCTCGGCATCATGCTCGCACAGCTGCTCGCACCCGCCAGTGTGTCGCTCGCCGCCGGCACCTGGTTGCCGCAGCCCGCGCCGGTCAGCGATTTTCATCTGACCGATCTTTCCGGGCATGACTTCAGCCTGCAGAGTCTGCGCGGCCATCCGGCACTGCTGTTCTTCGGCTTCACCAACTGCCCGGATGTGTGCCCGCTGACGCTCGCAACGCTCTCGCAGCTGCCGCGCGATACGCTTCCGGGGCTTGCCGTGGTGTTCATGAGCATCGATCCGCAGCGTGACAGCCGCGCGGTGCTGCAGGCGTATCTGGCCGCCTTCAGTCCGGGATTTCTCGGTGCGCGCGGGTCCCCGGCGCAGCTCGCCCCCCTGCTCAAGAGCCTGCACGTGAGCGTGCAGCGCGAGCCGCTGCCCGACGGCAGCTACACCATGCAGCACTCGGCCACGCTCTACCTGCTCAATACGCAGGGCCAGCTGGCCGCGATCTTCACCCCGCCCTACTCCGTGGGCGCACTCAGCGCGGATCTGCGACGCATCGGCGCCAGCGATCAGCTCTAGCGGGCCGGCCACTCCACCTCTCTCCCGATGGCCCGGCTGTTCGTCACGCTGCAGTATCTGCTGCCGCATCATCTGCTCTGCCGCCTGGCCTATGCGCTGACGCGCTCGCGCCGGCCCTGGCTGAAGAACCTGCTGATCCGCCGCTTCGTGCAGCACTATCGGCCACGCATGAGTGATGCGATCGAGCCCGACGCACTGCGCTATGAGAGCTTCAATGCATTCTTCACGCGCGCGCTGCGGCCGGGCGCGCGGGCCCTGGCGGGCGAGCCCGGTCGCATCCTCTGCCCCTGCGACGGCACCGTGAGCCTGTGCGGCAGCATCCAAGCGGGCCGGCTGATGCAGGCCAAGGGACACGACTACAGCCTCGAGGCGTTGCTCGGCGGGGACCGCGGCTGGAGCGAGCGGCTCGCGGACGGTCAGTTCGCGACCCTGTACCTGGCGCCCTACGACTATCACCGCGTGCACATGCCGCTGGCCGGACGACTGCGCGCGGCCTGGCACGTGCCGGGACGGCTGTTCTCGGTCAACACCGCCACCGCCGCACGCGTGCCGGGCCTGTTCGCCCGCAACGAGCGCGTGATCTGCGCCTTCGAGGGTGAGTACGGCTGCTTTGCCGTGATCCTGGTCGGCGCGCTGTTCGTCGGCAGCATGAGCACCGTCTGGCACGGGGAGATCACGCCCTGGCGCGCAGCGAACCGGCGCGCAGCGCACGCGCGCGCGGCGCACGGACCGGCGCTTGCCGGCGCCGCGGCGCGCACGCCCTGGGATGTGCATCCTCTGGATACACCCGCGGCCGACGGCATGCTCGCGGCCGGCTCGGAGCTCGGGCGCTTCAACATGGGCTCCACCGTCATCGTGCTGTTGCCCGCCGGCAGCGCGCACTGGGATGAGACACTGTGCCGCACGGGCCAGAGCTGCCGCGTCGGCCAGGCACTCGGCGCAGTCACGGGGGCGGCGGCGCGCACCGGCGGCGCCGCTGAGCTGCTGGCGCTGCCTGGGGCCGGCCCGGCGTGACCAGCCCCGGCGAGACCAGCCCCGGCCTGACCGATATCCACTGGCGTCCGGGCGCCAGCCTCCACACGCTGCGCTTGCGCGCACAGCTGCTCGGGCAGGTGCGCGCCTTCTTCGCCGCTCGCGCCGTACTCGAGGTCGACACTCCGCTCCTGGTGGGGCATGCGGTCACCGACCCGCATCTGCACTGCGCCGAAGTGCGCCTGCCCGGCCGCGCGGGCAGCCTCTATCTGATCAGCTCGCCCGAATATGCGATGAAGCGGCTGCTCGCGGCCGGCAGCGGTGACATCTACCAGATGAGCCATGTGTTCCGCGGCGATGAAAGCGGGCGGGTGCACAACGCGGAGTTCATGCTCATCGAATGGTACCGCCTGGGCTGCTCACTGCACGCGCTGATGCACGAGACCGCGCAGCTGGCGGCGCAGCTGCTCGATCTGGCTGACAGCTCGCCCGAACTGGTGAGCTATACCGAGGCCTTCGAGCGCCATGCCGGCGTCGATCCACTGCGGCTCGATGAGCACACGGCGCGTTCCCTGGCCCGCTCGCACGGTTTGGACCGGCTCGCCGCGGAACGCTTTACGCTCGGCGAGCTCACGGACTGGCTCATGGGCGCTGTCATCGGACCGCAGCTCGGGGGCAAGCGGCTGTGCTGCCTGCATCACTACCCCGCCTCGCAGGCATCCCTGGCACGTCTGGATCCGGCCGATGCGCGCTTCGCGCTGCGATTCGAGCTGTACTTCCGTGGCGTGGAGCTCGCGAACGGTTTCGAAGAGCTCGCCGACCCGCTCGAGCAGCGTGCGCGCTTCGAGATGGATCAGCGTGAGCGCCAGGCCCGCGGCCTGCCGCTGCATGCGATCGATGAGCGACTGCTGGCGGCGCTGCACAGCCCACTGCCTGCCGCAGCCGGCGTCGCCCTCGGCTTTGATCGGCTGCTGCTGCTGCGCACCGGTGCCGCCTCGCTCGATCAGGTCATGCCCTTCACACTCGAGCGCGCCTGACGCGCGCCGCGCGGGCGCTATTGCTTGGCGCGCGAGATGTACGAGGCGGTGCGCGTATCGACGCGGATCACTTCGCCTTCGTTGATGAACAGCGGCACGCGCACCACGGCACCGGTCTCGAGCTTCGCGGGCTTCTGACCGCCGGTGGCGGTGTCGCCGCGCACTCCGGGGTCGGTTTCCACCACCTTCAGCTCGATGTGCGGCGGGGGCGTCACGACAATCGGCACCCCATTCCACAGCGTCACGATGCACACAGTGCCGTCCTTGAGCCACTGCGCATTCTCACCGACCACGTTCTTGCTGGCGGCGTGCTGCTCGAAGTTCTCGGGCACCATGAAATGGAAGAACTCGCCGTCGCTGTAGAGGTACTGCATGTCGACGTCCATGACGTCGGCCGCCTCGACACTCTCGCCGGATTTGAAGGTGCGCTCGATGACCCGTCCGGTCTTCAGATTGCGGATGCGCACGCGGTTGAAGGCCTGCCCCTTGCCGGGCTTGACCATCTCGTTCTCGACGATCGACCAGGGGTCACCGTCGATGATGATGCGCAGACCCGACTTGAACTCGTTGGTCGAATAGCTGGCCATTTCTTTTCCGCCGGTTCTTTTCCGTCGAGGTTGGCCGCACAATGACGGCCTCCCAAAAAGGGCGCGTATGATAACGGCATCCCCCCCGACCCGCCACCCGCAGCCACGGCGAGAGCCGCGTCACCCGCCGCAGCGGCCGGACGACACCGCGGCCTCCGCCGTGTCCTGGCAGCGCGAGCTTGCCGCGGCGATCGAGGACCCGCTCGAGCTCTGTCGCCTGCTGCAGCTCGACCCCGCCGTCGCGTTGGCCGGGCTGGGCGC
>DATJUN010000030.1:0-128160 GCA_035502275.1 Steroidobacteraceae bacterium | reverse complement strand
TCCTGCGACAGACCGAAGAACAGCCCACGACGTGCGCCGTATTGCGGGGCGAAGACGCCGACGCCACTCCCACTGCGGATTTGGTAGACCTTGTCGAACAGGTTCACGACATCGAAACGCGCCGTCAGAGGTCCGCCCAGGCCATCCTGGAAGGCATGCGTCAGGCCAAAGTTCCATTGCGTGTAGCTCGGAGTGTGATCGCCGTTGGGAATGCTCAGCCCGTCGGGAAATCCCGGCGCCGCCACGAGCCAGGATGTGTCCTGGCGCAGTCCCGAGCCGAAGATCATGTCGACGGTAGCGCGTGTGCCGTGCCAGTCGTAGGAAACACCGCCTGAGGCGGAGACGCGCTCCTCGTGATCCAGGTGTATGTAGTTATCGGCGATATAGGCCAGAGCGTCTGGATCGAAGTTGAACTGTGAGGATTCGACGCCCTTGCCTTTCGCGCTCTGGAAGGCGAGGTTGCCATAGGCGGAGAAGCTGCGAATATCGTAGTTGGCCGTGAGCTCCAGGCCCGCAATCTTGCCGAAGCGATAGTTGAAGGGCGTCAGGATGATAGGTGCGCCGAACTGTCCCTCATCGATCAGGTTGATGGCCTGCTCGTAGTAGCTGTCCACCCCCAAGGTGAGGTCGTGATTGAGCAGCTTCTGCTGCACGCCGAAGTCATAGTAGTTGGCGCGCTCGGCGATGGGCGCGGTGTCCTCGCTGTTCGACCCGGGCGGCAGGGCCGTGGTGCCCGCGAATTTCGTGAAGGTTTCGCTGCCGATGAGCTCGAAGGGCGGCGGCGTGAAATAGCGTGAGTAACCTGCGTGAACCGTCGTGTCGGGGGCGGCCTGCCACACGGCGTTCAGGCGCGGGCTGAGCTGGGTGCCACTGGAATAGGCGTGGTAGGCGTCGAAGCGCAGACCATAATTGATCGTCAGCACCGACAGGGCCTTCCACTCATCCTGCAGATACACGCTCTCGATGACCTGATCTTCCGAGCCGTTGTCGACGATGCTCAAGGGCACGTCGCTGGTTTGATCTCCCGGGGCAAGGCCACCTGGGCAGCCGCTGACGCCGTCCGGCGGCGCGCACACCGGTAGCACCTGCGAGGTGGTGTCGCTGGCCGAGTAGTCGTGCTGCAGATAGAAGCCGCCGCGCAGCGTGTGCGCAGCCGTCAGCTGGTAGGCCGAATCGGTCTGCCACGCGAGCGCCGAGTCGGCCTTATAGGCATTCTGCGCGACGCCGTTGTAGAGCAGGTCCCCGGTCCAGTCCGGCTCGAAGTCCAGGCTGGTATAGCGCGCTGATAGCGAGCTTTGCCAGTTGAGCGCACCTTGCGAATGCTGCCAGGTCGCGATCGCGTATTGCGCCAGTTCGTGCTGGTTTTCATTGAGCTGGTTGCTCAGATAGTCGCTCGATCCATTGACCGTCAGACCCAGCGAGGGCTCGAGTCCATGCTGATCGGGAATCTGGAACTGCTCGCTCGAGGCGCCCAAGATCAGTGAGACGCGATCGTCGGGATCCAGGATATCCTCGAAGTAGCCGAAGCCGTGCAGCTGCGTGGAGTGATCGTGCAGGGGCTCCGAGCTCGCATCCGGCGACTCGATGCCCAGATCGTTGCGTAGCATATCGGCTGACACAAAGTAGCTGAAATTCCCATCGCTGCCGGCGTACCAGCCGGAGGGCTCGAAGGTCGAATGGCTGCCGCCATAGACCGAGACCGAGCCTCCGGGCTGCAGCAGGCCGCTGCGCGTGGTCAGGTCGATGATGCCGGCGGTGCGCAGTCCGTACTCCGCCGGCAGCGCCCCCGTGATGAGGTTCATCGAGGCGATCAGCCGTGGATCGAGCGTCTGACTGAAGACGCTGATGCCCTCGGGCAGGATGATGCCGTTGAGGCGATACTGCAGATCGTTGTGATCGCCGCGCACGTGCAATTGGCCGAACGAGTCCTGCACGACGTCGGGGGCCTGCAGCAGCACCTCATTGAGCTGCACGTTATCACCGCCGGGCATGGCGCTGATGGCTGCGGAGCTGATGGTGGTGGTCGAGGCGCCGGTCTGAGTCTCGATCGCCGAACGCTCCGCATTGAGCCGCTGCGCGGTCACTACGACTGTCGGCAGACTCGCCGCGGTCGTGCCGCCACCGGCGGCAGAGGAGTCCTCCTCAACTGCAGCCGTCGCGGTCGGTGAGTCCGCAGCAGTGATGGCAGTCTCCGCCCCGGCAGAATTTCCCGCCGCGGCAAAAAGTGGTGAGCACGGCGTCGCCGTGCATAGGGCAAATAAGAACGCGCGCTCAAATGGCGTCGACATGAGTTGATACCCCTGTCCAGCAGACATAGGCAGCGAGCATCGCAACGAGCGATGGCTGTCAAACAACGATTGGAGAAATGCCCAGGCTGGTGGGCAGCTGGATCAGGCGGGGGGGCCGCGTGCGTAGTAAGAAGCAGCCTCGAATTTGCGAGTTGGCAGCAGAATGACCCACTGCTGACTCCTAAATTCCCCCGCCGGTGCAGCTGCTACGGATGTAACGGCTGGCGGAGTGGCGCTGCCGGCTGCGAAGAGGCAAAGCAGGCAATGGATGTCTACCTGGCTCTCGTGTCCTGCCAGCTCGTCCTTGTGGAAGTGGGCAGCCTGCGCAAATCCCGCAAACAACACGGCGAGTGACAGCGCTAGCGTAAGACGGCGCCGCAGACGTGTGGTGAAATGCAAGAGAGAACTCATGGACGTACGAGACCGGCAGCCGGGAAGGAAGTGACGGTACAACCCTAATAGGGTCAGTGCAGTTGCGATTGGTGTCAAGTATTTCAGCACGCCCGGTATCGGCCGAACTCGATCGGTGCCGCCTGTAGGCGAGTGTCTGGCTGCTCGCCTGCGTCAGTTCGGGTATTCAGTCGCAGGTCTCCAGATCAAGAGGGCTGCTACATCAGCCAGCTATTTCGATGACTCCGGGGTCGTTTTTGCGGGGCTGGCAACCGTTGCCTGGCGTTGTGGATCTCAGTCATAAAAGCGTCGGGCGGCATTGTGACAAGGGTACGGCTCAGTGTCTCCGTGCCGTCAGATGTAGTCTAACTGTCCCATAACCCTGCCAATCCAAGGATAGGTTGGGCGGCAATAGTGATTTAGTAAGGCTGCTTACTACGAAGTGCCATTCGAAGAAACCGACTGCGGGCAGAATGGATCCTTGACCGGCCAGCGCTGCAGTCGCTGCTAACCAGAGCATCCCGAGGCCAAGGGGTGTCAGATGCCGTCCCCGAGCCCCGATCGGCCGCGGGGACACTTTTCGGGACCGGATTCCCCGGGTGGGCCAAACTCCCCGCCGAATGCTGGTCCCGGTGGTCCGCCATCATCTGGCGTATTCCCATCTCGAAGGGGTGGACCCGGTGGGTGACGAGGGCCGCCGCCGCCATCCATCGGGGATGCCCGCAATACTTCCACGAGTACCGCTCGCTGAGCAGGGCTAAGGACAGCCCAAAGCTTTGACGTCGCATCTGCGAGCTCTGTAAGCTTTTGGGCAATCTGGGAGGTACGTTGCGCGGCTTCTCGTAGCTGCGCGGCGGGGTTTTGGTCTGCGGACGATACGCCGCGCGGTGGACGCTGAGGCCCATACTGCGCCATCAAAGCTACGAGCGCGGCTTCGTAGACGCCCCAGGGTCCCTGCTGGGAAGCCCGAATCTCGAGGCGCTGCGCCTCCCGCGCCAGGCGCTGCTGCATCTCGGCGGTGCGTGCCTGCCTCTGTGCCTGCCGATCGGATGTAGCCTGATCAGGTGACGCCGCCATCGCAGCGCTCAGCCCCGAGGCCATTAACAGCAAGAGTAGGCTCGCGAAGAGCCCCCCGTACGCTCTTGAATGCATCACACACCTCATAAGTAATCGACCCGCAGTCCTCCCGACCCAGAACCGGGCGACTGCCAGCAGTGTCAGATGTCGAGGATCCGACGTGTGTGAATTTACGGGCTGCTTACACGAGCTTTGATTTTGTCAATTGTCTCCCCGGCTCGTCTCTCGTGCCGAGCCCCATAGAGACGGGGTCAGCCATAGGCCGAGCAGGGCTCTGTGGATTTCGTTGCGCGCCGATCCGGCAGTGCAAGGCCAGCCGGGGACCACGTAGGCGCCTGAAAGCGCTCGTGGCAAGGACTAGCAGCGTCAGGCCATCAACTGCGCCGCCCCCACCGGTGGTGCCGTTACCGATGGAGGTTGTTGCTGCCGCGACCATCAAGCTGACGGAGCTCTGTGCGGAGCCGACTTCGTTGGCGCAGCTGAGCGTGTAGGTGTAGGTTCCTGCGCCCGCAGGTGTAATGGATTGACTGCCACCGGTATCCTCAGCCCCGCTCCAATCTCCCGAGGCCGTACACGCACTCGTGTTGATCGATGACCAGCTGAGAGTGCTCGAGGAACCCGCGGCGATCGATGTCGGACTGAGTGTAAGGGTGGGTGCGCCCGGTGGCAGCAGCGCGATCGCCGCGCCCGCCTGGACGAACCCATAACCGGACTGGTAATTAGGCGTTGTCGACCCCATCGCTGCCGCACTGGTACGCAGCGCCGTGTAGATTTCGGTAGGCGTAAGGGCGCTGTTGGCCTGCTGCACCAGCGCCGCGATACCAGCCGCGTGTGGAGTCGCCGCAGAGGTACCAAAGACGTTCGGATAGTGAGCATCGTTTTGGCATTGATCCACGTCGGAGTTATCAGAGATGCCACCAGAGGCTAGGGTGAACCCCAGGAAGGTGGTATTAACGCCGTCAGGACCAACAATGTCAGGCTTTTGACGAATTTCCGTCGAGGTGAGCCGCGCGCCCGAGGTGTCAAAGAGGATCGGATCGCCACCGGCCGAGGAGTAGCTCTCCAATACCGCGGGCGTCGTACCACAAAGGGGAGTTTGCTCAAAAAATGCTGCCCCGACGGCGATCGCTCCGACAGCTCCCGGGTGCCCCTGAAGACTCGGGCTGTTCGTTGCAAAGGCATCAATGGTGCTACCCGCCCCATCGTCCTCCAGCGTCAGCTTAAGTCGACCGGGTGCGATGGTCCCATCGGCCAGTCCGACCATCAGGTTCAGATGCGCGACACCCGTATCGCCGGCCGCGTTGGCTGGATTGGCGATAATGAGGATTTGCACCGGGTCGACGCCAGTGGCGTTTGGGCCGGTGCAGCTGACGTTGTCTCCATCCAGATTTGTGATCTCATCACTTGCGGTGGAGCCGGTGACGCAAAGGTCGATCGAGCTGCTTGCTCCTGGGCTGTCGGCAGCACCGGTCACATACGGCTGATCCCACTCGACCACGATCGCAATGAATTCGCCCGGATACAACGATGGAATCTTCACCGGGAGCGCTGTGGCCGTGCTCGCCCCCGAGGTATCAAAGTTCAGCAAGTACTCCCCGGAATTCGGAGAGCTGCTTGATCGCGTCGCAAAGCTCGGCGCCGTGTTCTCATAAGACAAAGTTCCGCCGTTTCCCGCTGCGGAAAAATAGGCCACGCCCTTTGCCTCGACCGCATCGATCGCCTGCGCTAGGATTCCGTCCTGATAAAAGGGCTCGTCGAAGTATCCGACGTCGTCGGCCTCAACCGTCGCACCGGCCGCCGCGAGACCCCCGATGCCGTTGGCAAAGTCGGCTTCGCTATCATCGGCCGTGTAGAACGCGAGACTAGCCTTGGGTGCGACATCGAAAACTATCTGCAACATCGCGCGACCTTCGTCGGTGAAAGGCAGCTGCGTCGGGGCGCCGTAGTCCAGGCACGACGCCTCCTTCAGTACGTTGACGGAAGATGGCAGATCAGCGGTGGCGATATCCTCTTCGGCATCGGCCAAAAACCCATTGGGCGCATAGCCCTCCTGGCCCGAGGCTGGCACCCCGCTCCCGGTCTTTGCATAGACCCCATAGCAATTAAAGCTGTCCGATAGAACCCCGACCGTTACTCCGGCGCCCGTGAGGGCTGGATAGGTGGCTCGCAGCTCTTCACTGCCTTGGGCGAAATCGCCCTGAGACTCCACTGCGCCCGTACGAGTATGGGGCATCGCAGCGCGTACGAGGGAGAGAGAGGAGAGAGCCGCTGCCGCCCTGATCGATGTGATGGGCAGCCAGCCCCCAACGTCGTTGGCGTAAACCGCAGCGCCCTGCAGTCCCAAGGCAATCAAGTCCGCCTGAAGGGCCAGTGGGTTGCCGCGTGTGACGGCGTCGATCAAAACCAATGGCGAAGCGCTGGCAGGGGCGATGCGGAAGCGCGCCGCCGGGCTGAGGCTACGAAGATCATTCAGGGTCTGCCCGGAGTTCGCCGGTGACCAATGCCGGGAAAGGTCTGCGAGTGTCGCGTCCATCTTGGCCGTCGCAGAACTCTCTATCTGTTGCGCGCTGCGCGTTCCGAAGGCTTGCAGCGGTAAGGCAGCCAGAGCATGCATACCGTAGGCGCTGATGAGCAGGGGGGCGCTGGCGGCAAGACAATGCCGCGGCAATCGAGCGCGTATGGAGGTATCAGGAGGCTGCATTCATCTGTGCAATCAAGTTTGATCCGACGCGGATTATCGGAATTGCACTCTTGACGCTGACACAATTTACGGGCCATTTACAATCGCCGGGTCAAGGAGCCCGAGATTCTGCAAATCATTCTCGACGGCTGCAATGCGCTGTTGCTCGACTGGAAAAGCTTCCCACGCGGATGCTTTGTAAGCGAAGTGTAAATCCTATCACTAGATGGCGCTTGCTTTCTAGTTTGGCACTAGACCTGCACAGTTCACTGTGCATCAAATTTAAAGACGATGGCGCAGAGTAATCATGGGTCCATGCACTCCAATCGTGATGAAGCTCGCAAACATCACGCCGATTCAGCCCGTCCTCGGACAAGCAGCGGCAATGTATGGCCGCCTTAGATTGCCGCCCATCGCCGCACTAACCTAAGGAGATCGTATGTCCATTTCGAGCGTAGGTAATGGCGCATCCTGGATGAGCCAGCTCTGCGGCACTAGCAGTACTGGCACGACGAAGAGCAGTGCAGGCGCCAGCGCCACCTTCAGTGGCACCACTTCCAGCGACGCCACGGGCAGCGGATTTCTACAGAGTCTGCTGCAGACTCTGATGCAGCAGGTGGCGGTGGCGGGTTCCGCCAGCGACACTACAGCGAGCAGCACGGGAACCAGCAGCACCAGCAAAACTACTGGTACATCCAGTACCTCCCGCACAACTGATAATGGCCAACTCTCAAGCGATCTTGAGGCCTTTATCGCGGCTTTATTTCAAGCCATGCAGAGTGCGGCGGCTCAGACAAGCAGCACCGACGGCACTACGAGTGGTACCCTCGCAAGCACCAGTGCAGGCTCGAGCGCAGGCGACAGCTCTACCACGACAGGTGGCGACAGTTCGGCATCCTCAGGAACAGGCTCTCTCGGATCACTCCCGCCGCCGCATCCTCCTTACGGGGAAAAAAATCTAGTAAGTTCGCTGGGTTCCTTGGTCAACAGTCTTTCCAGCGATTCCAGCTCAACGGACGGCTCGACACTGAATACCGCCTACGAGCATCTTATGAGCGACTTCGGCGTTAATGGCGTGTCGAGCACTTCCTCCCCTTCGAGCAGCAGTTCCTCCACTTCGAGCGCGGTCGGTTCGACGACAAATGCTATCGCAGGCTTGCAAAGCTTTCTGAGTGCGCTCCTCCAAAACATGCAGCAGCAGCGGGCGGTGGCCACATCGGGCAACCTGCTGAATATAAGTGCCTGATGGTGTCGCGCCCCTGCGATGAACACGGAAGGGCGATGGTGCCGGCGTCGTGCCGGCACCGCGCCTGTCAGCTCTGAGGTTCAGCAGGCGTATTATCAGTAGGGGTAGTTGCTGTGCAGGCCTTCGATTCCGGTGATCACTGTACGACCGTGAGCCACGGGTGTGGGCACACAAACTACTGATCTCAACGCGTTCAATGCTGAGCACGCGGCGATAGTAGCGGCGGAGGCCTCAACGCCTGTGGCTTCCCCGGTCGGATCAGTGTGCGCCACGTCACCGGCACCGACAGGGAGGCGAACCGTGAAGCACGATCCGCAGCCCACGCCGGCACTCTCCGCGTCCAGTGTCCCTTCATGTAACTGCACGAATACGCGTGCTAGGAGCAGGCCGATTCCCATGCCGCCACCCGCCGCTGGCTCCCGCGGCCATTTCGGCGTCGAGTGCAGCAGCTCGGGGAGCGCGTGGGGGGCAATGCCGATGCCACTGTCCACAACGCGTATCAGTACGACCCGCTCCTGCCTGACTGCCTCGACATGGATCTCTCCACGTTCGGGCGTATATCGAGCCGCGTTGACGAACAGATTGGTCATGACCTGGATGATTCGGCCTCGGTCGCAAAGCAGGTAATTGTCCTCCTCGCACCTCATGCGGAAGCGCTGCTGCTTCCCAAGCAACGTCGCCTGAATGGTCTCGAAAGCAGTCTGCAGAATCTCGCTCAACGGGCTCCATTGTCGGCGCAATCTAAATTGACCCTGAGCGGCGCGCCCGAGCTCGAACAGATCCCCGATAAGTCGGGTCATGTGGTCGACCTGCCGCTCGATCACACGAAGGTGCCCGCTTACGGCAGTAGAAAGGCTTCCGCGCTCTGACATTAACTGTGCGGCCAAGCGGACGGCGCTGAGCGGTGCACGCAGTTCATGGGCGACCGCCCCCAGGATGAGATCAGATTGGACGCACGGTGCGGGGGCCAATGCGGAAGCTTTTATCGGTTGCACAAACGATTCGCTCATGCGCTCCCCCGTTCACTGCAATGGAAAAAGATGGCAGCCGCGCGCTGGGAACTATCGACGCTGGCGGTAATTCGCAAGCGCCCTCAGGCGACGGCTATCGCCAAGAAAAAGGGAATCAGCCGCAACCGCAGTCCTGTCGGCTACCCTAATCTGGAGTGCGTTGGCTGGTTTCAGCTTTACACAATCTTTACGAGATTGTACTGGAGCCGCCAGACTGTGACAGCGCCCCCTTTCGCGTCACCAAAGCAGGGGTTTCTCGGGAGATCGATGTCGTGCGTCGACGCTCTGTAAAGACGCAATGAACTTCCATGACCGCTCGGCATGCGCTGGAACCCATACCCGATATCGTTGATGACGCTCAAAGTCCTTCGTTGGATGGGTCGCCCCATTTGTAAAGTCGTCGTAAAGACGGATGCGGTTCAGTCCGCTTAATGTAGCGTTGCCAAGGCGGAAATAACGGTTGGGAGTAGACATGGATCAGGAGTTCTGGGCGCGACGCTCTATCCTCACTTTGATTGGGGGTGGCCTCGCGGCGGCCGTCTCGGCGTGCGGCGGGGACGACGCAAGTACCTCCAGTACGTCATCCAGTTCCTCATCGACCTCCTCGACAACGACGGGAGCCTGCTCCACTACACCGGAAGGGGAGATCGGCCCGTACTTCGCTGACGATAGCGCCACCGGATTTCAGCGAAGCGACATCACTGATAACGTGGACGGTACCGAAGTGCAGTCGGGCGTCGCTTTGACCTTCACGGTAACGGTCATTGACACCGAGAACGAGTGCAGCCCGATGGAGGGCGTTCAGGTCGACATTTGGCATTGCAATGCGTCGGGCATTTACTCTGACATTGCCTCCGAGAACACTTCCTCGCAAAATTGGCTACGCGGCTATCAGATCACGGATACCAATGGGGTGGTAACCTTCACGACCATCATCCCAGGCTGGTACTCAGGTAGAACTACGCACATTCATCTGCGGCTGCGCTCCAAATATGGCGAGGCTTCTTCCACAACCGATGGAACAAACACGACGCAGGTGTTCTTTCCGCAGGACCTTATCGATACGCTGAGTACCTCCGTCGTCCCCTACAGCGCTGAGGGCAGCAATCCGACGACCAATGCGACCGATAGGGTGTATTCCCAGCAAGTGGATGGCGAGACGTTACTGACACTCAGCGGCAGCACCGCGGGTGGATATTCCGCCAACATTACGGTTGGACTTCCCATTACTGCGCTTTCCAGTTAGCACTGCGTGTTAGCGGCCCAACGTCCCGCAGACTTCCGGTAGCAGACCATTGGGGGTCTCGCCGCTGTGCAGGGCGCGCGCTACGAGGCAGGAGTGCTTGGCCGCGCAAGCGGATTACGCGCCTGTGGCAGCTGTCGCCTCTGCAAGCGGAAGATTAAGTTCGGCTTCAAAACCACCGCCGCTGCGGTTGCGAAACGTAACGGCGCCGCCGCAGGCCTCTACGCAGCGGCGCACAATTGCCAGCCCGAGGCCGACCCCTCCGGTGATGCGGCTCCGCGCCGCCTCTGGACGGAAGAATGGTTCGCCGAGGTGGGTCAGTGCCATCTCCGGCACCCCAGGTCCGCGGTCCTGCACGGCGATGTAGGCGCGTCCTCGTTCCGTACGCGCGCTAACTTCAATGATGCCATCCGCGCCATAGCGATGTGCGTTGCGCACGAGGTTGGACAGGGCGCGCTGGAAGAGCGGTGTCGGAACCATGACCGCGAGATCCTGGGGGACATCGATCTGGACTGGTACGTCTTGACAGTCGGCGTGCACCACGCTCTTGACGATCTCAGCTACGGACACGGCTTTGGGATCGGTACGAGCGGCTTCCAGCCCAGAGCGTGAAAACAGCAGCAGTTCGCTGAGCATTTCCGCCATTTGATCAATATCTTCTCGTACGTCCGCCAGCTGCTCGGAAGCCGAATCCCCGAGCCGATCCTCGAGTAACCCAATGCCCATCTGCATGCGCGCCAAGGGCGCAGTCACCTCATGCGCAATATCCGCGATGAATTGCCGTTGGCCTTGCACATAGGAATCGAGTCGTTCCGCCATGACGTTCACAGCGTTGCCAAGCTCTCCGATTTCGTCTCGCCGGCGTACCTGTACGCGTGTATGCAAGTGTCCGCGGGACATTTGTTGTGCCGCACCTCTCAGGTCGGCAAGAGCATGTGAGACATTCCAGACGAACGGCCACCACCAAAGGTACGTCATCAGCAGAACCATAACCACAACCATGATCACTGGGCCAATGCCGAGAAATACCAACAGGGCTACGAGGCTGGCCGAGTGAGCCACGACCTGCACACGCCGCGGCGGCCCATCCGCAAGACGGACGTTGGTATGAACAACGACGTCGTAGCCGGGAGGCCCCACGGTGGAAACGATGTTGATTACGTCCGCCTGCCCGAGGTCGAAGGGCATGTCGCCTGGCCCCGGCGGCCCCCCGAGCGCTGGAGGGCCTCCCGAACCGAAGTCATTCGGGGGCGGCCCTCGATCTTCGGAATGGGTCGTTGTGCGCCCGAAAGGGGAGCCGTGATCGGCAAAAGGCGGCTCCGCGCGCGGCCCAGGGGATCCGTGCCGTCCAAAATCCAGCATCCGTGACTGGCGCCCGAGATCTCCGGAAACGCTCCAGATCACGCGATACTCAGCCGACAATCTCTGCAGTACTGCTGAGCGGTCGCGCTCCTCCAATCCGACGGTTTGCAGCGCAACAGATCTGGCCAGCGTATCGATGCGCTCGCGCACCGGCTGGGTCAATAGCGCATCGAGCCCGGTCTCATCTCGCGCAGTCAAGGCGTAAGCGACGGCAAGGCCGATCAGGATATTCAGCCCAAGCCAGACAAGAACCTTGGAATAGAGCGGAAAGCGCATCGATCGGGTTACCTTACCTCCAACAGATAACCGATCCCCCGCACCGTTTGAATGTAATGAGCCGCCCCGTGCTCGGAAAGCTTTCTGCGCAGACTTGAGATGTGCATATCAATCGAGCGAGCAAATGACTCAAGCCGTCGGTCATGGACCTGCTCCATGATTTGATCCCGCGCGCGTACGCGCCCTCGGTTGCTGACCAGGTAGGCCAGCAAGTCGAATTCTACGGCAGTCAGCGCTACGATCTTTTCATTGACCATCAAGCGCCGCGCTTCGAGATCCAGCCGAAGTACACCGGCGACGAGCGGTTCGCGCGGTGAATCAGCGACGCGCTCGAGCTGCTGGGCCGTCACGGCAGCGCGCCGCAGCAGAGCATGGACGCGCGCGAGCACGTGCCTTGCCGATGACGTCTTGGGCAGGTAATCATCGGCTCCGGAATCAAGGCCCCTCACCTGATCGGTTTCTGCACCTCGTCCCGTCAACATGAGCACGGGGACCTCAGAAAAGGTCCGCAGGAGACGCAGCACTTCGACACCGTCAATGCGAGGCAACATCAGATCCAGGATGATCACATTCCAGCCAGTCGTACGAGCCTTGGTCAGAGCATCGGCACCATCGTAGGCAGCTCCCACATTGAGTCCGTGCGTCTGCAGATAGCCACTCAATAGCCGTACGAACTTGCGATCGTCATCGACGATGAGGACTTGTGGCCGCACATCTTCTTCGGACGCCGATGCAACAACACTACTCATAGGCCCCCGATAGGGAACTTGTATCGTTGATTTGCCCAGCCGGCCGGATGGCTCCGGGTACGGGGCATCCCGATAAGGTACACGGCCATTCGCCAGTCTTTTGTAAAGCCCCTGTAAAGACAATACAAGTTCCCCAGTACATTGGGTACTGTCTCGCTCACATTGCAGCGGGCTGGGCTGCTTGTGCTGTCTGAAATGCCAATTCGGTATCCGCGTCCTCTTCTGGCATCTGCAAGCCGACCCTGCATGCGTACGATCGACCGAGCACGTGTGCCGGGTGGCGCAGCTCCGATCGCAAGAGGTCAAGTTACTCGACCGTTCAAGCTAGAGGCCGTCAAGCTGGCGAAGGAACGAGGAGACTCGGACGCCGCCTGGATTCGTCGGAAATCACGGCACTCAGACCAATGAAAACTGGCACTTAATGGTTCGGCGGATTGGCTAATCAGGCAGAACTCAGGCTTGCCGGCAGCGCCGGCGGCAAGCGTGTAGTCGCCTCGCATTTCTCGAAGGGCGCGCCGACTTGTTGCTCAACTGTGCGGGGCTACGCAGACCATGAGGCCTTTTCTGGGCTATTCAGTGACGGCATGACTGATATCCCCAGCTCAATACTCAGCGCCGCATCCGGACTGGAAGGCGTGACCGCTCAAAATCCGCTCCGGGTACTGCTCATCGAGGATGCGGAGGTGGACGCGGAGCTGGTCCTGCATCTTCTGAAGCGCTTCGGCCTGAGCGTCATTTCTTGTCGGGTCGAGACCGAATCGCAACTACGGACGGCGCTGCCGGAGTTCCGTCCGTCGGTGATACTTTCGGATTACGAGTTACCGGGCTTCAATGGACAAGCGGCGCTGAAGGTGGTTCGCGAGCTCGACGCTCATGTCCCGTTTCTGTTCGTCTCTGGCAAAATGAACGAGGAGGTTGCGATCGGGGCTCTCAAACGCGGGGCGATCGATTATATCTTTAAGAATAATCTCGCGCGGCTGGGCCCGGCAGTGGTGCGGGCGGTCAAGGAGGCTGCCGTGGTGCGCAGCCAGCAAGCGCTGAAGGGCGTGTCCCGCCTCGAGAGTATCGCGGATAGTCACTTTTGGCGGCGGTGTGCCGACGAAGCCCGATCCATTGCCGAACACATCGGCAACACAGATGCCCGACGAGTCATGCTGGAAATCGCTGACCGCTACGAGCAGATTGGGCTGATCATCCGTCTTGAGAGCGAAGTGGGGGCAAGTACATAAAGATTTGTCGCCCCGCGACGGCCTACTCTTCAATCGACCGAGCTGCGTCAACACCTTGGGCCGCGGGGCGGTTTGCCGCCACAGCCTGATGAAAGGCTGGACTGCCACTTTTCCAACCCTGGGCGCCCTGGCTGTGCCATGAGACTCGGGTGTCTGCGGCTATCCCAATGTCCCCGAATGTGCAAGTGCCGTGGTCGGTGTAGGATGCTCGAGGCGCTTGCGTGAGGCGCGGCCAGCTGGCATTTGCGACTTCCCTGGACCGATTCAGGGCAGTCGCTCCATGTGCACTGTGCCCCGTGGAAAGGCCGGGAAAATCAGACCTTCCCTCACGCGAGGCGACGGGGGTGTGACTCAACATGCAGAGCAAAGCCATGGGCATCCGAGCAGGCATCGTGTTGTCGGCGGTGTGGATGCTGCTTGCGGCAACTGTCGGCCGGGCGGTGGCCGCCGAGGATTACGCCACGGTGCAGGTGCTGCCGGTCAGACCGGGAAAAGTCTTCATGCTGACCGCTCAAGGCATCAATGTAACGGTAGCAACGGGCCCGGCCGGAACCGTTGTGGTAGATCCGGGACCGGCCAACTCCGCCCAGGCCGTACTGACGGCGATCAGCAAGATAACGAGCGTGCCAGTCCGGTTCCTCATCGACACCAGCGCCGACACGGAGCTGATCGGAGCCAGCCGAACGGTCGCCGCTGCCGGGCAAAATCTTTTGGGTCTGAACGGGCTCGACTCTGCGCTTGCCCGATCGGCCGCTATCCCGACCGGGTCCTCGGGTGCGGCGACCATCATGCGCCAGTCCGTGCTGACACGACTGCTTGGCGAGCCGGGTGTTGACTATTCGACTCTTTCAATCGAGACGTTTTCGCGGCCCGAGTATAATTTCTATCTCAATGGCCCGGTCGCGGTGATCTGGCAGCCGGCTGCGCACAGCAACGGCGACACGGTGGTGCGCTTTGAGCGTCCAGATGTGGTGGCAACAGGGGCCATTTTTGATCAAACGCGCTTTCCGGTCATCGACCTGAAGAATGGCGGCACCATACAGGGGGAGATCAACGCGCTGGATGCCGTGATCAACACGCTGGTATTCGCGAGCACCCCGGTGGGGTCCAATGATGGTGGAACGTTAGTCATACCGGTACGCGGGCCACTGAGCGACCTGGATGGGCTGGTGAGCTATCGCGACATGGTGGCAACCGTCGTGGCGCGGGTGCAGTACTACATCGACCGTGGCCGCAGCTATCGGCAGATTGTCGCGTCAGATCCGGCGCAGGGCTATCACACTCGCTACGGGTCCGATACGGGCAGCTGGACCACCGCCGACTTCGTCGACGCGGTCTACCGGAGCCTGATGAGCGAGCGCAACTCACATCATGGCAAGCGGGGATGACGACGTGAACATCTCGAGGATGCGGGTCGTGGCGGGGCGATTCGGTGCAACGCGCCTCGTGGGCCTGGCGGGCCTGATCTCGCTGCTGTTCGCATCGGCGCCACTGTGGGCGCAGGGGCCGCGTGGGCCCAGCCCGAAGCCGATAGCCGCGGAAAATGAGGCGCCGATCGATCTGACAGGCTACTGGGTGTCACTCATCACGCAGGATTGGCGCTTTCGTATGGTAGTGCCCGGTGACGGTGAATATGCCGCCGTCCCGATCAATAGCAAGGGGAAACAAACCGCTGATGCCTGGAGAGCGGCACCAGACGAGGCGGCGGGAAAGCAATGCGAGGCCTATGGGGCAGCCGTGCTCATGCGCAATCCCGAGCGCTTGCATATCACCTGGCAGGATGCGAATACGCTCAGAGTGGACGCGGACAAGGGCATGCAGACGCGGTTGCTGCATTTCCTGCCACCACCACCACCACCCGGAGGCCCGCCGGCGCCTTTCAGGGCGCCGCACACGAACGCCCCTCCCAGCTGGCAGGGCCAATCGGTCGCACGATGGCCCTCCGTCGGCGCCGGCGGCGGTCTCGGCCGCGCTCCGGCTGCAAATGCGCCGCGCCCCGACTCTTTCGAGGTGATGACGGACGACATGCTGCCGGGGCTATTGCGCAAGAACGGCGTGCCGTATGGATCGGATACAACGATGCACGAGTGGTGGCAGGTATACACGGAGTCAACGGGGGAGCGGTGGTTGACGATCAACACCGAGGTTTATGACCAGGAGTATCTGCAAAAGCCGTACATCTACGAGTCCATCTTCCTGAAGGAACCCGATGGATCCAAATGGGGCCCGACACCGTGTTCACTGACGTCCTGAAACGGCAAACAGCCAGGGGTCTTCCGATGAAGCGTCGTCCGTTCGCGCAGGTCGCGCTGGCATGCCTGGGCACGGTTCTCTACAGCAGCGCGGCGCTGGCTCAGGTGGATCTGACGGGTGATTGGGCACTGGCGAGCGACCAGTCAAAGCCATTTCAGGTATTCCCGACCGACTTCGCTGGAGTCCCGGTCAACACACAGGGCCGCGAAGCGGGAGTGGCGCATTCTGAAGAGCAAAGCGAGGAGCTCTATCGTCAGTGCGAGCCCTGGTCACAGAGTTACATTCTCAATGGCCCGTTTGCCGGAAGGTTCGAGGCGATCCGGGACGTGTATGGAACGGTCGTCGGGTGGCGGCTCAGTCCGCCAGCGTACGACCGCCTGCCGAATACCATCTGGATAGATGGGCGGACGCCGCCTTCAAATAATGCGCTGCATACCTATGCCGGGTTCACGACGGGACACTGGGTCGGGAGCACTCTGGTAACGTCGACCGTAAATCTCACCGATTCGTTCATTACATCAAATGGCGTGCCGGCCAGCGATCAGGAGACACTTCGAATCTTCTACACCCGCCACGGCAGCGAGATGAGCGTGTCGGGGATCGTTCGGGACCCGGTTTATCTCGACGCACCATGGCCCGTCGCCAGAACGTGGGAGCTTCAGTTGACAGCGAACGCAAGCCTACAGCCCCATTACTGCCAGCCTGCCGAAATCGTCTCCGGGCTCTCGGATGGGTATCACACAGCCGTCGTACTGCCGGACCAGATGCGCGAACAGATGATGTACATGCCTCGACATTACGGCATTCCTCTCGATGGGGCCTTGGGTGGGACGCAGACGATGTATCCCGAGTTTCAAAAAGAGCTGGCCGGGAGCTATAAGCGGCCGTCTACGTACTGCACCGAAATTTGTAGATGATCGGATCGAGCGCCGTCACAGCAGCCGTGCGAGTGCCGCTGCGGCGGTGGGACCAGCATTGATCACGCTCAGCGTCCCGACCGTCCCTGTTTGGATCTGTCGTAGGCACCCAGGCCCGGCTTGTAGCTCTTGTCGTCGATGAACTGCTTGATGCCTTCCTTGCGGCCTTCGTTGTCGAAGGAATTGGCGGCCTCCTGCGCGCGCACCAGGTAATCCTCGGCGTTTTCGTAAGTCATCTCACCGACGCGGCGGATGGCGTCCTTGACAGCCTTGAGTGCGACGGGGTTCTTCTCCAGCAGGGCTCGGGCGACCTGTTCGACACGGTCGCGCAGGGTGGCCAACGGGAGGGCCTCATTGACCAGGCCCCACTCCGCGGCTGTGCGGCCATCGATGGTTTCACCCATCAGCGCGTGATACATGGCACGCCGATATGAAAGCAATTCGCGCGCCACCTTGGTGGCACCGCCCCCCGGAAGGATGCCCCAGTTGACCTCGGACAATCCGAACCGAGCCTCCTCGGCCGCGAATGCCAGATCGCAGGCGAACAACGGCCCATACCCTCCGCCGAAGCACCAGCCGTTGACCATCGCGATGGTTGGCTTCTGATACCAGCGCAGTCGCCGCCACCATGTGTATGCCTCGCGCTGTGCGGCGCGAATTGCGCCCAGTCCCTTGGCCTCGGTATCGCGAAAGTATTCCTTGAGGTCCATGCCGGCAGACCAGGCCGTGCCCTCACCGAAGAGCACCAGGACTCCGACGTCGGAGCGGAACTCGAGCTCGTCGAGTGCGCGCAGCATCTGACGATTGAGCTTCGGGTTCATGCAATTGCGCTTCTCGGGCCGGTTGAACTTGACCCACGCAATGCCATCACTGACTTCCCACGCGACGCTATCCGCTTCGGTGCGCTCTGCTGTCACGGTCTTCTCGCTGCTCATCGCTTGTCCTCGCAGATCCGTTCCTGGCTTTCAAATGGGAAAATGACCGGGCAGCGTCTCCATCGTAATCCAGCGCAGCTCCGTGAACTGCTCGATGCCCGCCTTGCCACCGAAGCGGCCGTAGCCCGAGGCACCGACGCCGCCGAAGGGCATCTGTGCCTCATCATCTACGGTAGGCCCGTTGATGTGGCAGATGCCGGAGCGGATCTGACGTGCCACACGCAGGCCGCGGGCCGTATCGCTTGTGAACACTGCGGCCGACAGGCCGTACTCGCTGTCATTGGCCAGACGGATCGCATCGGCCTCGTCGCGGGCCCGGACCAGGGCCACCACCGGGCCGAAGCTCTCGTCGCGATACAGATTCATTGCGGCGGTCACCCCATCGACCACCGTCGCCGGCATTACTACGCCGTCGGCTTTGCCACCGGCGAGAATACGCGCGCCCTTGCTGGTGGCATCATCGATCAGGGCGTTGACGTGCTGGACGGTCTTACGATCTACCACCGCCCCCAGGGGGGTCTTGTCCTCGCGAGGATCGCCGCTGACCATCGAGCGCGCCTTGGACGTGAATCGCCGCGCAAATTCTTCGGCGATGGGCTCGACCACGATGATGCGCTCGGTGGACATACAGATCTGGCCCTGATTCAGGAAGGCGCCAAAGGCCGCCGCCTTCACCGCTTCATCCAGATCGGCATCTTCAAGCACGAGCAGTGGCGCCTTACCGCCAAGCTCGAGCAGACAGGGCTTCAGGTGCTCGGCCGCGCGTTTGGCGACGATCCGGCCTACCGCAGTGGATCCGGTGAAGTTGATGCGTTTGACGGCCGGATGGTCGATCAGTGCCCCCACGACTTCCGCCGCATCCTGCGGCGCATTCGTTACGAGGTTGACGACGTCCGGCGGGAAGCCGGCTTCAGAAAAGGATTGAGCGATCAAAGCGTGGGTCTGGGGGCACATCTCCGACGCTTTGAGAATGACGGAATTTCCGCAGGCCAGCGGCACGGCGATCGCGCGTACGCCCAGAATAATCGGGGCGTTCCACGGCGCGACGCCCAGGATCACCCCGACCGGTTCGCGCATCGCCATGGCCAGGCGGCCGGGCCGATCGGAGGGTATTACCTCGCCGCCGATTTGTGTGGTCAGGGCAGCGGCCTCGCGGATCATGCCGGCCGCCAGCATCAGGTTGAACATTGCCCAGCCTGCCGTGGCACCCACCTCGGCCGTCATGGCCTGCACGAACTCCTGTCTGTGCGCTTCCAGGGCCGTCGCCGCCTTCATCAACACCTCACGGCGTGCATTCGGGCCGAGCGCGGACCATTTGGCAAATCCAAGCGCCGCGCGATCGGCGATCGCGCGTGCATCGCCCGGCCTCATCGCTTCGGCGCGGCTGGCAACTTCGTTGGTCAGCGGATTGATGCGCTCAAATTGCATATTTCCCCCGATTCGATTGTGCGCCTGGTTCCAGCGCCATCGCATCCAGCGCTGTGAGTGAAAGTCGCGTTGACCGATGCGAAGGTGCCATCGGCGCGTTTGGATCCGTGGCGCAGTTGAGTGGGCACCTTACGCAAGACATTCAAAGGCGGCAGATAGGGGACACGACGGTCGCAGCCCGCGGCAGCACCAGACCGCCCCTGCGGAACGCAAGATAGTAACATTTTACAAGCAATGGCGAGACCTGACGAGGTAGGCCGCGGAAACGGAGAAAACCGATTCATTGGTTCGCATTGCTTCGAGTGTGCGCAGGACGTACCCGGATCGGCGCGCGCGGCCAGAACCATCTGGAGTGCCGGGCGAGTATCAGCTTGCCGAAACGACATCGTGGTTCTATGCTCGAGATTCCTTGTATTTAATAAGTTCATCGACGGTCGCTGACCTGGTAGTCAAGCGACCGCGAGCAGATGGGGGCACCCGTGACGCCGAGAGCGAGAGCGATCGTCCACCGAGCGGTGGCCGCTGCGCCTCCTGTCGTGGTGTGCACGCTTGTCCTGCTCACATCGATGGCGGCCGCAACAACCGTACACGCACAAGGTGCGCGCGGAACGGCCGCGTCACCGCCCAGCGCGAAAGCCGCCGCCCCGGTCGACCTGACGGGCTATTGGGAATCGCTCGTGGCAGATGAGGACTGGGTGTATCGCATGGTCACGCCGCGGCCCGGCGATTATGCCGGCGTGCCCTTGAAGCCGGCCGGGCTGCAGATCATGGCTGGCTGGGATCCGGCAAAGGACACGGCCGCGGATGAGCAATGCAAGTCCTACGGCGCGCCTGCCATTATGCGGGTCCCGGAGCATCTGCACATCACGTGGCAGGACGAGCAGACGCTGAAGTTGGAGACGGACGCGGGTGAGCAGACGCGCCTGTTTTACTTCGTGCCATCGATGACCGCCGCTCACGGTCCAAGGACCTGGCAGGGGTACTCGGTGGCCGAGTGGGAATTTCAGCGCCAGGGAGGTGCCCGGGGTGGCCCCGGCAAGACGACGGGGGGAGCGCTGAAGGTTACGACCAGCAATCTCAAGGCGGGATATCTTCGTAAGAACGGGGTCCCTTACAGCGAGAAGACGGAGGTCATGGAATATTTCGACCCGGTACAGGAGAGCAATGGAGACGGGCTAATGGTGGTGACGAGCCTCGTCAATGACCCGGTCTATCTGTTCAGTCCGTTCGATACCACGAATAACTTTCAGAAGCTGTCGAGCGCCGTGGGCTGGAAACCCTCCGCCTGCTCGGCGATGTGGTAGAGAGCGATCATGGGCAGCTGGCATCGTACTGCACTCGCTATCGCGCTCACTTTCGTCTCGACGGCCCTGCTGGTCGGAGCGCAGGTCGTTGTCGCTCAGGAGTCCGACCTGTCTGGATCGTGGACTTCACCAGCCACCAATAACGTGCTGGAGGTCTACGAAGGACCGTTTACCGACGATTGGACCGGGATGCCCCTCAGCGCGGCGGGCCGTGCCCTGGCACAGTCGTGGTCGGCCGGGGCGCTTGCCGAGCCGGAACGCACCTGTCAGCTATACGGCCAATGGAAATACATGACCTTTCCATTCGAAGTGAAGATCTGGCCATCGGAGGGCGGACCCACCGACCGGATCGTGGCCTGGAATCTATCGAAATCGGAAGATCAGGGGGGGATGAAGATCTGGATGGACGACAGATCGCCGCCGTCAAAATATCTGGATTACCCTCGGGAAGCCTTCACGACTGGCCACTGGAAGGGCGGTACGCTCATTGCAGTAACCACGCACTTGAAGATGGCTCCCGCTCGCAACAACGGTGGCTACTACAGCGACCGATCGACATTGACCAGTACGTTCATCCCGCACGGTGACACCCTCGTGATGGTTTTTGACCTGCAGGACCCGGTTTACTTCACGCAGCCCTACGTTTATTCCCGTGTGTGGATCAGAGCTGCTCGTCCCGCCACGTCGGCGTGGCCACCCTGCATCGTCAACTACGAGGGCGTTGACGAGGGCGTCGTGCCGTTTTACCTGCCGGGCAGGAATCCGCTCATCGATCAAATGATGCAGCTGTTCCATGTCCCCGTATACGCTTCCGAGGGTGGCGCGCAGACCATGTATCCGGCATTCCGCGACCAGCTGAAGGCGCAGTACCTCAAGCTCTATCCAACCTTCCCGAAGAACTGTACGCAATACTGCACGAATTTTCGATTCCAACAGCCTGCAGGCAATCTGCCTCAACCGGTGGGAGGCGCTCCGGCGAAGTCGGGGCAGCGCAAGGCAAAGGTACGCTCCTGAGGCTGCGGCGATCGGCCCGCAGGTGGATTTCGATGATGGCTGACGCGCCGGGCAGGGCACAAGAAAGCTGTTCGAAAGGAGGGGGATACGATGGCTGATCATCCAGCTGGAGAGCCCAGCAGTTACCGGTGGGTCATGCTGACGGTCTACGTGCTGATGGCCCTGGGGATGTGGACGTGCTGGTTCGCCCAGGCACCCCTGCTGAGCGAGTACTGGGCACAACCGCCCTTGAGCGTCAGCGTTCGTTGGGTCGGATTGCTCCTGTCCTTGCCAGGGCTGGTGGGTGTCATTCTCGCGGTTGCCACCGGCCGTTGGGTTGACACGATTGGTGTGCGCAGGATGATGATTCTATCCGGAGTGCTCGGGTCCATCGGCTTTGGGCTGCGTCCGCTGTTCGTCACGTCATTTGTCGCTCACGCAATTTTGACGGTCATCGCCGGCTACGGCGTGTGCATCCTGACCGCCTGTCTGCCGTCGACGATGATTCAGTGGTTCGGACACCAAAAGGGGCATACCTACATCGGAATAGGCTCTGGCTCGTACTTCGTCGGCGCAGGAATCGGCATCCTCGTGACGGCCAACTTCGTCGGTTCCCTTGGAGTCAAAGGCATCTTTACGATCTGGACCGTCGTCATCGTGGCCGTCACCATCATCTGGGCGATCTTCGCGCGTGATAACCCGCAGGCCGGTACGGCGCAACGCGCCGCCTTTGCTCAGGAGTTCAGGCGGGTCATGCAAACCGGTTCGTCGTGGTTGATGCTCGTGTACGCCGTCTTCATTTCCGGCATCACCGTATGTGCGATGCAGTATCTGCCCGGACAAATGACGCTCGCCCGCCACCTGCCCCCGGCGCTGGCGGGCTCGGTCGTCGGCATCTATGCGATAGCGATGGGCATCGGTCTGGCTGTGCTGCCGGCATTGGCCGGCAGCATCGGCAAAAAGAGAATCAGCGTCATTTTGTGCTCCATCACGCTGATGCTTTGGATCATCTACATGATCGTGCCCACGTGGACCGCGGCATCGCTGCTGTTATTCGCCGTGGCGCTGGGTTTCTTCTTCGAAGCGCCTTGGGCCACCGGTCTGGCACTGCTGGAGAGTCTGCCGGGCGTAACGGCAGCCAACGTCGGCGTGGCGGCCGGCGTGTGGACCATGGCGGTCAACGCCGGGGTTTTCTTTCTGCCGGTGATCTTCGGATGGATACTCGGCAGCACCGGAGGAGCCGCCGGCTCGGCGGGGCTTTGGGCAATACTGATCGGCTACGGCGTAGGCCTGCTCGCCATGCTCGTCGCGCGCGAGCACCGTGGCCTGAAAGTCCAGGTGGCAGAGCTGCCGGTGTAGGAGCCTAGGATATCGTGGTCAGAAACTTCATGGCCTCGCCGGATGTCGCTGAAGCGGATGTCGGCGACATCGTGCTGCCCGATTACATCGGCTTTCATCTGCGCCTGGCGCAGCTTCGCGTCTTCCGTGAGTTCTTCCGCGCCTTTGAGGGCACGGACATGACCCCCGGGGTCCACACAGTTTTGCAGATCATCCACGACAACCCCGGCATCCGCCAGAGAGCCATCGCAGAGCTACTCATGGTGCGAGAGCCCAACATGACCCGGCTGATCCAGAGTCTGCAGGAAGGACATCTGATATCACGCGCGGTCGATAAGACGGATCGCCGAGCCCGTCACCTTGTCCTCACGGAGAAAGGTCGCGAGTTGCTGGACGACCTCGCGCCGCGCATGGCTGCGCTGGAGAAGAAGGTAATGAGCTTGTTCGGTGCAGCTGAGCGCAAGACCCTGCGATACTGCCTGGACCAAATCCGCGAGAACATACCCTATTGAATTTCCTGACGGTCCGCAGTGGCGATCCAGAAGGTGGGGGTGAGGCTGTGCAGCAAGTGACCAGAGCAACCGTCAGACGCACGTTGCTCACGAGGCTCGCCATTGCCGTACTGGCAGGGCTCGGGGTGGTATGTGCCCACGCCCAGGAGAGGGCAAATGGCGATCTGGATGTTCTGCGGGTTCGCAATAACGTCTATGTGATCGCCGGCGATGGGCAGAATATCGCCGCACAGATCGGCGTCGATGGCGTGGTGCTCGTCAATGCGGGCACTGCGGCCGGAACCGACGGGCTGCTGGCGACCTTGAAGAAGCTGTCGCCTCTGCCGGTTCGTTACATAGTAGATACCAACGCCGATGCGGACGCCGTTGGCGGAAACGCAGACGTGGCCGCGGCCGGCGTTTCACTGTTCCACGCACCACTTGGTCCCGGTGCGTCGATCGTGTCTTACGACGCCGTGCTGGCGCGGATGGCCGCCACCAGAGGCCAACCGGGCGGATTCCCCGACAGCGGCTGGCCCACCGATGCCTACCTGGTGAATCGCACGTCGATATACATCAACGGTGAGCCGATCGAGATTTACCACGAGCCCGCTGCCCACACCGATGGTGACAGCGTGGTGCTGTTTCGCAGCGACGACGTCGTGTTTGCCGGCGGTGTCATGGACAAGACAGCCTTTCCCAGCATCGATCTGGCCCATGGCGGCAGCGTTCAGGGTGAGATCGATGCGCTGAACCACCTGTTGCAATTGACGGATCCCCCGACACCGCTGATCTATGAGTATGTCGGCACGGCAGTCGTACCGGAACACGGTCGAGTCTGCGATCAATGGGAAGTCGTCGACTATCGGGATATGGTCGTGAAGGTACGCGATACGATCGCCTACATGCTCAAACAGCATATGACGCTGCGACAGATCGAAGCGGCAAATCCGGCCAGATCCTATCCCCAGTACAAATCGGCGGATCAGTTCGTGGAGGCGGCTTACAGGGAATTGACGACCAGGAAGCGGAAGAGTGCCAGCACGGGCGACGCGGGATGAGCAGCATGGCGCCACGTTGGATATGGATCCTGGCCCGGCGCATCGCGCTGGTACTGCTCGTCTCGGTCGCGACACAGAGCGCCAGTTACGCGCAAGGACGGGACGGACGTGGGCCGCCGCCAACTGCGCAGGCCGGGGCACCCATCGATCTCACGGGCTATTGGGTCTCGCTGGTGACCCAGGACTGGATATTCCGCATGGTCACGCCCAGGCGCGACGATTATTCAAACGTGCCGTTGAATGAGGCCGGAATAAGAGTCATGAATGCGTGGGACCCGGCCAGGGATGTTGCGGCGGGAGAGCAGTGCAAGTCTTACGGGGCGCCCGCGATCATGCGTGTCCCGGAACATCTGCACATTACATGGCAGGACAGTCAAACCATGAAGGTGCAGACAGATGCGGGCCGGCAGACGCGCCTGTTCCACTTCGTCGGATCGGATGCCGACCGAGGCGCCAGATCCCTGCAGGGTTACTCGGTCGCTATCTGGCAGGTACAGCGCACTCGCGCCGACACCGGCGGCGGCCGCGCTGCCCGTCCCACCGGGCCACCGGTCTGGGGAGACCTGAAGGTCATGACCGGCAATCTGGCCGCAGGCTATCTTCGCAAGAACGGCATCCCCTACAGCGACAATACAAAGTTGATGGAGTACTACGACCTGCTTCCGCAAGTGGGCGGGGAGCAGTTGCTGATGGTGACCAGCAGTGTCACGGATCCGACCTATTTGACCAAGGTGTTCATCGTCAACTCGAATTTCAAAAAAATGTCGGGCGCGACGGGCTGGCAGCCCTCGCCGTGCTCGGCAATCTGGTAGGCCAGGAAAATGGTTGGCTATACATCGAAGTTTCGGTTCTGCACTTCCGCGCGCGCAATCACCTTCGCTGTGGCGCTTGTGTTCGCTGCGGTCGCCCTGCCGCTTCGGGCGCAGGAGCAGATTACGCAGGTCGATCTGTCAGGCTCGTGGACGCTACAGGAAGACGAGGGCGTCATGGAGCGCATCGCCGGCCCGGTGCCCGACGATTTTACCGGGATCCCGTTGAATGACGCCGGCCGCGACCTGGCATTGGACTATAACCCGGGGTCGTACTCGGAGCCGGAGCGCATCTGCCTGCAGGAGACGCCCTGGAGTCTGGCAATAGGTCCGTGGTCTCTCAGGATCTGGCCCCAGGTGGACCCGGCCACCCGTCAGGTCGTTGCCTGGATGATCGGGGGAACGGAGAGCCATCCGCCGGTCACGATCTGGATGGACGGGAGGCCGCGGCCCTCGGCGCTGGCGCCGCACGAACGATCGGGGTTCACGACCGGTACCTGGAAGGCAGACATGCTCGTTGCCTATACGACGGACCTGAAGGCGGGCATCCTGCGGCGCAGTGGTGCCTTCAGCAGCGATCAGACCACGCTCACCAGTACCTTCATTCGTCACGACGACATGCTGGCAGTCGCATATGTGCTGCAGGATCCTGTTTACCTGACGGAGCCCTACGTCTACTCGAATTCCTATCTGAGGTCTGACAGTCCGGTCGGTATTGATTGGGACCCCTGCATCGTCGGTTACGAGGGTGTTGACGAGGGTCGGGTGCCGTTCTATCTGCCGGGCAAAAACCCCCTCGTTGGTCAGATGAAGCAAATCTACGGCATCCCTGAACAGGCGTCGCTCGGAGGCGCGGAAACCATGTATCCGGAATTTCGCGATAAGCTCAGAGCGAAGTTCGTCGTGCCTTCCGGAAAGTGCACGCTCTACTGCACCACGGGCTTTGCGCCGCCGCCAACGTCGCCGCAGCGGCGAGCTTCGGGTGGCTGAGGGCGTCCCGCTGACGCGCGACACCACGACCGAGAGCAACCGGCCGCAGAACTCCCTGTCGGCCCGGGCGCTGGCAGCGGCGGGCGATATGGAAGCGGCCCGCGACGTCGGTGCGCTCGATTCGGCAGCTGGCGCAGTAGCTTCCAGGCTGGCGACTCGTCGCAGCAGCCTCGTGGGGAGGCTGATCTACGGCCCGCGTCCCGGCAACGATGAACTTCAGGCTGGTGGCAGAGCGTGCGCGGCGCTGGACGATGTCACTCACCCTGCGTTGACCGCTGCACTGCGCTGTCTGGCCGCAGGCGCTGCCTTCTCGGCTGATAAGAAGCTCTCAGAAGCGTTACGACGCACGGTTGCGCAAGCAGGTGCCTATGGGCTGACCGTACCGACTGAGTATGGCGGTCGCGGCGAAAGCTACCTGCAGCTGGCGCATCTCGAGGAGGCGCTGGCTGCCCAGGGACTCGGTCCCCTGGCAGTCGAGATCTCCGGTGAGCTGACCATCGGCGCAGGTTCGCTGCTGGGATATGGCAGTGAGGCACAGCGGCGCACCTTCCTGCCAATGATCGCTGAAGGCAGGTTGATGGCCTTTGCCCTCACCGAGGTGGGCACCGGCGTCAACGCCAAGAAGATCCAAGCCTATGTAGAGTCAGATGAGAGCGGCGATTACCGCCTGTTCGCGGACGGCGCGCGCAGCAAGCTGTGGATCACGAACGCGACATTCGGCAGCCTGGCGGGCATCGTGGCCCGTATCGGCAAGGGTGGAACCGGCCTTGGGCTTTTTATCGTCCAGCTGCCCGCGCAAAACGTGGAGGCGTCGGAAGGCGGCTGGGAGTTCCGCTGCGAGCCTTCAGGCGTGGCGGCATTTTCCGCCAACTACAATTCGAGACTCCACTTTCGCAATTTCCCGATTCCGGCTGCGAACCTGGTTCAAGGCGATGGCGTCGAGATTCTCTTCTACTGCCTGCGCCTTGGCCGATGCATGCTGGCCGCAATGTCGGCCGGCTATCAGCGCATGCTCGCGGTCGACGCGAGCCGCTTTGCCCGTGAGCGGCCGGGAGTCGGTGGTCTGGTGATCAACCACGAACTGCCGCAGCTGGCGCTCGCGCGCATGCTGGGAGGCTCGCTGCAAGCGCGCTCACTGGCATTTCTGTCCCTGACGCAGGACGCTGCAGGTGTCGATCTTGCCGGGCTGCGCGATCTGACCAAGTCGGCTGCCGCCCAGAGCGGCGTGGAATCGATGCTGGCCTGTGAGCACGTACTGGGTGGGCGGTCGTTCGCCGAGCACAGTCGCGTCAATGCCGCCCGCGCCAACCTTCACTTGTTTGGGGTCGTGGAAGGTGAAGACGATCTGATCCGCATGGGAGCGGTCAGGGACGTCACGCTGCCGTTTGTGGAGCGCTACCTCTCGCCGTTGTTGGCAATCCTGCATCGGGCCAATACCGGCAGGGACGGCAGGATGGTTGCGCCCGAGGAGCGCATCCTGCGTCTAGGGCTGCGCGAGTTGCGCCGCTTTCCGCGCCGTAGTCTGACCGCCCTGGGCAGACTGCTGATGGCTCGCGGTGCACTGCGCCTGGGTGCCTGGATTTTCCGCAACCTGGCGCTCGACCTTGTCAGAGTAGCGTCACGGTTGATTCCTTCGGGTTGGCTGTCCGCCTATCGGGCCTTGCCCCCGGTACTGCGCCGACATGTACGATTCGCGGAATTTGAGCTGCGCCAGACTCGCTGGACCTATCTGCGTTTGAGTCTCAGCTTCCAGCTGCAGCTGACCAGTGCGCAAATCGCGCTGCAGAGACTTGGACAGCGCATCGAATGGCTCGTATCGATCCTGGCGCTGTGCCATCACAGCGCACTGCAGGACCGGAGCCAGCAGCACATCGCGGATCTGCAGTGCCTGCTGCTGCGTGAGCGCGTGCACGCATCGCGCCGCGGACTGAGCAATGCGAACCTGCGGCGCCTGCGAGGTGCGCTGTCCAGCGTGGCGGGCGACGTCCGCAGCGAGGAAAGCAGCCTGTTGTCCCGGTTACCAGCGGAACCGTATGCATATCCCTGGGAATGAGAGGTCAGCCAGGATTGCCGAAAGCGGTGCTAGAATATAAGTATTGAAGGTGGGGGTCAGTGGTAGGGTTCAGCTGCCTTGCCATGCGTTACCGGCCTGCGGCGCCACGCGGGCGTGGTGGCGGGGGGGTCGACGCGGTGAAAATTCAGACAGTTCGGGTGATCTCGTCAACCAACCGGGCTTTCACGCCGCTGCTTCTCTCGGGTGCCGCGGTGATGGGGTGCTGCCTGATTCTGGCGCTGCTCAGCGGCTGCGGCCGTGCCGCGGCATCCAGCAGCTCCAGGATGCCGAGTGCTGCGCAGGTGGCCGCGCGCCTGGCTAAAGAGACCGCAGGTCTGACACCCATCACGGGGCCGATCGATTTCAATGCCCAGATTCGACCGATTCTGTCCCAGGGCTGCTTCGCCTGTCACGGGCCCGACGCAAATACGCGCAAGGCGGATCTGCGGCTGGACTATCCCGCCCCAGCCTATGCCAGGTTGGCGGACAATCCCGATCGGCGTGCGATCGTTCCCGGTCAGCCGGGGCAGAGTGAAGTCATCCGGCGGATCACTTCCGCCGATCCCAAAGTACGGATGCCGCGCGACGCGGCTCCTCTGAAGCCCGAGCAGATCCAGCTGATTGCCCAATGGATCCGGCAGGGAGCCAGGTATGAGCCGATCTGGTCGCTGATACCGCCGACGTTGTCGGGGGTGCCGAATGCCGGCAAGTTCCAGTCTCGGGTCGTCAATCCCATCGACAACTTCGTGTTCGCGAGATTGTCCCAGAAGGGCATGACACCCTCGCCCGAGGCGGATCGCGCTACCTTGATCAATCGCGTCAGCCTGACGCTCACAGGACTGCCGCCCTCGCTCGCGCAGGTCGATGCGTTCGTCCAGGACAAGAGCCCCAATGCATACGAGAAGGTGGTTGATAACCTCCTGTCCTCGCCAGCTTACGGGGAGCACATGGCGGGCATGTGGATGGATCTGTCGCGCTGGGCTGACACGGCCGGTTACGAGGACGATGGGGCTGACTTCAATCTTTGGCCCTGGCGCGATTGGGTGATCAACTCATTCAATCAGAACATGCCTTTCGACCGATTCGTCAAGATGCAGGTCGCGGGCGATCTGATGCCCAACCGTACTCGCGACGACCTGCTGGCTACCGAATTCCTGCGGCTCGGCCTGCGTGCCTCGGAGGCCGGCGACCTCAACGAGCAGTACCGCATCGAGTCCGTGGTCGACGACACCGATACGGTCGGTCAGGCGCTGCTCGGCTACACGGTGGGTTGCGCCCGCTGCCACGATCACAAATTCGACCCGATCAGTCAGAAGGACTTCTATTCGCTCAGTGGGTTCTTCAACAGTCTCGATGCCCCGGGGGTCGGCAGCACCAATGGCGGTCCGACGCTGCCGTGGCCAACAGCAGCCCAGCAACTTCAGCTCACCCAGGCGCAGTTGAAGCTGCGTAGCGCCAGCGATGCGTATCAAAGTGTCCTGACTGCCGACACCCGCCGGGCGCAGGCTGTGGTCGCCACCTGGCTGCGTAACCAGGGGGCGCCACGGGTCGCTACCACGTCACCTGGGGTAGCTCGGGTAGCGCGGCTTGTGCCGGCCTCCCTGCGTCAGTCGAGCTCGGGGGCCGCAGAAGGCACCATCAACGCGGCCGCGGCCTCGAGCCTGATCCAGAACTCCCTGCAACAGGCACAGGTCGCCTACTATCCCCTCGACTCTGTGCAGCCGATCCCACGATCGGCATGGCCGACGCTCAGGCTCAAGCCAACGCCGCGTAAGGGCGGCTTTGGCTTCCCTGTGGGCGGGCGGCCCAAGGCGCGTGCGACTCGCAACGCTGCACCCCTGAAAGCCGGCGCCAAGGCCGCGGCGCCGACGGCGTTACCCGACGCTGAAAGTGCGAAGGCCACCAAGGGAGGGTGTCCGGCGGGAGCCTCCCACGAATACCCGATCGGCGGGCTCGGACTGGATGGGTGCGAGAACCGCTTCGTGCCCGTGACCTATCGGCTCAGCGAATTGCAGTTCTCACCGGCTGGCATGCCCGCTGTTGCCCCGATCGTCTTATCGGCCTCCAGGCTTGGGCCTGGCGTAAAAGGTCAGGCGTTGTACTTCACCGCCAACAACGCCAGCGGCGCGTACTTGCCCCATAAGGTTGGGGACCCCTCCCTGGGGTACTACGATCGCTGGCAGCAGTTCAGCGTCGATCTGTGGTTCTACCTGGCGCAGCGATATTCCACCTATACGACCATCTTCACTCAGACTGATCTGCCGGACGCCGATACCGCCCTGTACAACGGCGGCAAGGGCTATGAACTGGTTCTGGGCGAGGATGGTCGCCTGCAGTTCTACATCGCTCACGCGCGGCCTTACAACATGCTGGCGGTCTTCTCCAAGGCCGCGCTGCCCGTGAAGCAGTGGGCGCACATCACCGTCACCTATGACGGCTCGAGCAAGGCTTCCGGGATGCACCTGTACGTCAATGGCGCGGCCGTGCCGCTGGACGTCGTGCGGGACAACCTGACTCGAGAGATTCTGCCCACGGCCGCGCCGGGGATTTTCGGTGAGTATACCGGCTTCGCATTTGGCAACCGCTTCCGGGAAACCGGACCCGCCGGCAGTGCGATTGACGAGTTTCGCCTGTTCGATCGCGCGTTGACTCCAATCGAGATTGCCTACCTGCACGCGGGCGCAGGGGCTCTGCAGGCCGATCGATCGTATCTGAGTGGACAGCTGGCTCACCTGCTCGCGCTTCGAGATCCGTCTGAAATCGCCGCCCGGCAGGCGTTGGACAAAGCGCGCAGACAGGAAAATGACATCGCGTCAGCGATCCCGGAAACGATCGTGTATGAAGATCAGAAGACGCCCCGACCCGCCCATCTGCTGTATCGCGGCGAATGGGACTCGCCCAGGGAGCAGGTACCGCTTCAGGGCCCGACGCAGCTGTTTGCCTGGTCCGACCAGTACCCGCGCAATCGGCTGGGGCTCACGCAGTGGATGTTCGATCCGAAGAATCCGCTGACCGCTCGCGTATTCGTCAATCGGCTCTGGCAGATGAATTTCGGCACCGGACTTGTGCCGACGCAGGACGACTTCGGCTCACAAGGGATCATGCCTACCTATCTGCATCTGGAGGACTACCTGGCGGTGAAGTTCATCGACTCCGGGTGGAACATCAAGCAGATGCAGAAGCTGATCGTGATGTCCGCGACGTTCCGTCAGAGTTCGGCGGCCACGCCCGCGCAGCGGCAGCTGGATCCACAAAACGACCTGCTCGCGCGTGGTCCGAGGTTCCGCATGTCCTATCGGCAGATGCGCGACAGCGCGCTGTTCGATGCGGGAATACTGGATCGCACGATCGGTGGACCCAGTACCTTTCCGTACCAGCCGGCTGGCGTCGTGCCGTTCTACCCGCAACCTGACAACGAGCCTGCTGCGCAGCTGCACCGGCGTACCCTTTACTCCTTCATCAAGCGCAATGGGATGAATCCGCAGTTCCAATTGCTGGATGCGGCGGATCCCACCGTCAGCATCGGAAAAGAAGGAGTCTCCAACACGCCCATGCAGGCTTTGTTGCTGGTGAATGGACCGCAGTACCTGGAAGCTTATCGGATGATGGCGACGCAGGTGCTGCACTACAGCGCAAACCCCGCCCAACAGCTGACCCAGTTGTATCGCCTGGCGCGACGGCACTATCCGAACGCCGCCCTCATGGTGGCCCTGACGTCGTACTACGACAAGCGGCTGCAGCGATATCTGTCCGATCCAAAGGCGGCCGCGGAGGTGGTGAATGTGGGCGTTGAGCCGGTAGACACCAGCGTGAGTGTAGTCAAGCTGGCCGCACTGACCAACGTGGCTACTCTGATCATGAATGCCCCCGACACGTACTTCATTCAGTAGGAGACTGTCATGAAGTCTTCCAGCAAGCGCAGTGGCGCGGCACGCATCGGCGGCTCGGATCTCAGGGACATCGTTGACGGCGCGCGCCGTGCCTTTCTGCTGAAGGCAGGCTTTGGTTTGGGGCTGGGTGCGGTGGCTGCGGCCGACGTGCTCGGGATGACGAAGGCGAACGCCACGATCGACCCACCCACACCGCGAGGCGCCAATGCCCCCAATCTCGGCGTGAAGCAGACGGGGCAATATCCGCCCCGTGCCAAGCGCGTGATTTACATACACATGCTTGGGGCGAACTCCACAGTTGATCTGTGGGACCATAAGCCCACCCTGGCGAAGATGAATGGGCAGCCGATGCCGGCCTCGGTGCTCAACACGCAGAAACTCTCGTCGATGTCGAGCGGCCAGGCTGCCTTCCTGTGCGCTGCGCCCATGGCCCCGATGCGTCAGCACGGCCAGTCAGGCGTGTGGGTCAGCGATCTGTTGCCCTATATGTCCGGTGTCGTCGACGACCTGTGTTTCATCAGGTCGATGTACAGCGATCAGTTGAATCACGGTCCGGGCCAGGTGCTGCTGCACACCGGTTTCCAGCTGCCCGGCAGGCCAGCGGCGGGTGCCTGGGTGAGCTACGCGTTGGGCAACGACAACACCAATCTGCCGAGCTTCGTTGTCATGAAGTCGGGTGTCATCCAGGGCGTGCCGTCGGATACGGCGACCTGGAGCAACGGCTTTCTGCCATCGGAGTATCAGGGCGACCTGCTCAGATCAGGCACGGACCCCGTGCTGTATCTGAACAACCTCGGGGGGTTTAGCTCGGCAGAACGACGCCAGTTTTTGGACTCACTCGGTGATGTGGCCAAGGTCGATTTCAGCTCCTCGGGGGACCCGGATGTCCTGTCGCGTCTGCGCCAGTATGAGATGTCCTATCGGATGCAGCACTCCATTCCGGAAATAGTCGATTTTTCCGATGAGTCGAAGAACATCCTGGACATGTATGGGCCCGATGCCACGCGGCCCGGTACCTTTGCTCACAACTGCCTGATTGCACGGCGCCTGAGTGAGCGAGGCGTGAAATTCATCACCCTGTATGCCATGGGCTGGGACATGCATCTGCAGATCACCAAGGATCTGCCCTTGCGCTGCAAGGAGTTCGATCAGCCCGCGGCAGCGCTGATACGAGATCTCAAACAGCGTGGCATGCTGGAAGATACGCTGGTGGTCTGTGGCAGCGAATTCGGGCGCACACCCTTTGCCCAGGGCTCGATAACCGGGGCGTGGGGCCGGGATCATCATGGCGGAAATTTCACGTTCTGGCTGGCAGGGGGTGGAACCCGCGCGGGTTACACGCATGGCGAGACGGACGATTTCAACTACAACGTCGTCTCGAAGCGCGTGAAGACCTACGATCTGAATGCGACCATGCTGCGGCTGCTGGGCTTCGACAACAACCTGTTGACCTACTTTTATCTCGGTCGCAACTACAGGCTCACTGACCAGTTTGGTGCGGTGGTCAATGAGGTGATCGCGTAATCGCGCATCCGATGGCGCGGCTCGGCGCGACGGAGTCCCATTCCGTTGCCGACTGGGCGCTAGATGCTCCAGGCAATCGTGAAGCGAGCCATGAGCGGCTCGAGTGGATGTTCGTGAATATCGGCTCGACCGTCAGGATAGCTGACGATCTCCGATCGCAGGCGATCGACATACCAGAACTCGGCGGCGGAGGCACGCGTGTCGAGGACGTTATAGACGCCCAGGGAGGCTCTCCATCCATTCTGGAACGCATAGTGCGCGGCGAGATCCAATTCTCCGAAACCCTGACCATTGACCTGACCGGCAGCCGTCGGGGCGGTGGCGCACGAGCTGACGCCGGGAAAATCGTGCGCGGCCGCGACGTTTACGCAGGGTCCCGAGGACAGCGCATAGGCGCCCAGATAGCGGTAATCGAGGCCTGCGCTCCAGGGGCCCAGCGCCGTCAGATACAGCGACGCTGAGCCGCTCGCGACCGGGGCGTCCGTGATGTAGTTTCCCAGGTGCCCCGTGCCGTCGTCGAACGGATGGGTGAAGCGCGCATGGTTGCCCGAGTAGCTGCCGTAGAATTCGAGCCACCGGCGGATCTGGTAGGTGAAATTGAGCTCGAAGCCATAGCGTCGGCTCGGCGGCCCCGCGACGTCCTGGCCGACGTCCGGATCGATGATCGTCTCGGACTGCTGCCAGAGGTTGTAGACAGCGAAGGTCAGGGCGAGGTTGCGCCGCGGCTCGGCGCGCACACCCACCTCTTCACCGTCCTGCTGGGCCAGCAGCGGGGTATGCGGTAATCCGAGGTCCACGCTCGTGTCCTGGTTGACTCCACGCAGGTCGGCGCTGTGGAAACCCACGCCAGCGCTGAGGTAGAACGCCAGGTTCTCGACCGGCGAGTAGATCAGACTGCCCTTGGGCTGCGGCAGTGCCTGAGCCGCCGTCCCGCCATTGGTATAGCCGGCGCTCTCGTGCAACGCCGCCAGATAGTCGACGTCCGTGCCGTGCTGATAGTCCTCTCGGAAGCCGAGGACGCTTTGGAGCGTCGGGCTCCAATGGGTGATGACTTGCGCATAGGCGGCACTGGCCGACAGGTAAACCTGGTCGAGGTCGGAATAGGACGGCGGCTCGTCCTGCACCGACAGTGGCAAACGCTCCTCACTCGGCAGGCGCCCGACTCCCAGCAGATCGTATCGTGTCAGGGCACCGATCAGGAACTCGCTCTCGAACGGACCCAGTCTGAGCGGCAGGGTGTATTGCACCTCTCCCCCGTACACGCGGCGATTCTCGAACTGATCCTCCTGGTCCCCATCGATTGGATTGACCAGGTAATGGGTGAAGTCGTTATAGATGTGCAGCTGGTTGTAGATGAAGTACGAGCTGGCTGCCAATTGACCCGACCCCGGCGTGGCTCGGTACTGCATGGACAGGCTGGCTCGCTGCGCGCGCCCGCCGTCGCTGGGATTGAAAGTCCCAAAGCGATTCGGTAGCAAGCCCTCGGTGATGGCACGTACCGGTATATCGGTCGTGTTGTTCCACAACTGGTGATAGTACATGCCGGTCAGCGTGTAGCCGTTGCGCTCATCGCCCCGGCTATAGCGCAGCACGGAGTTCTGCTTGCGTGCATCATCCGGGTTTTCGAACGGGCCATCGTAGTGCTGCAGCTCGGCGGCCCCCAGCAGATTGCCACCCCCGAGCGCAGCCGAATCGGCACCGAACACGCGGCGGTAGCCGAGCGTGCCGGCACTCACCGCCGCCTGGGGGGCAATGGTGTTCGCATAATCCACCCGGACCGAGCCCACGCCGCCGAAGTCACCGACGTTGGCGTAGTAGGGGCCCTTGGTGTAGCTCACCTGGTCGACCAGTTCGGGAATCATGAAATTCAGGTCGGTGTAGCCCTGCCCATGCGCGTGGGTGGGTTGATTGATTGGCATGCCATCGACGTAGGTCTCCAGATCCGTGCCGTGATCCAGGTTGTAGCCGCGCATCAGGTATTGATTCGCCTTGCCTTCCCCGCTGTGAGAGGTGACGATCAAGCCTGGCACGGTTTCCAGCAGCTGCCCTGGGCGATAAATCGGCGACAGCTGCAGTTCCTGAACCGACACTATCCCCTCGCTCGCAGTCGAGGCGGTCTGCTGCAGCTGCAGGCGCTCGGCGGTGACAGTGACCTGCGCCAGGGGCGGACCGCTGACGGCAGTGTCAGGGGTGCTGGAGAACCCCGAAGTGTCCGTTGGGCCCACCGGCGCTGCGCTGCTGGAAGTCGCCACAGTATCGGCCGCTGGCGGCACGCTGGCGGCCAGGGTGCACAGGGGCATTGCAGCCCCCATTCCGACCAGGAGTGATCTGCCCGTCCGGCTCCATAGGCCGAAGACCAGCCGATGTGCCGGCATGTCGTACGCTCCTGGACTCGTGTGACGAATGGTCCAGGGGGCAATACGCCAAAAGGCAGGGCAGCGGATGCATTCTTTGCGGCCGCTGCATCCCAGGACGAACCCCGTCCGTAGTGTCTTGAAAGTGGTGCTCTGGAGGATCGATGAACTCGACAGGGGTAGCTTTTCTGCAGCCAAGGGCGCTGACGCAGGATCCGCCGGCAGCCGGCCTGCTCGGATACGCGGAACGGGGGTGGCTTCCCGACGCACTGATCCGCTACGGGATTCGTCGCTGGTGTGCGCAACGCCTGCGCGAGGAGAGCGCGGGCGGGGTGGCCGCCCAGGCCGCGCGCACGTACGAGCGCATCGAGCAGCTGCGTGCAAGCCCGCTGGCCATCGAGACGGAAGCGGCCAACGCCCAGCATTACGAGCTGCCGGCGCTGTTCTTCGAGCAGTGTCTGGGCCCGCGACTGAAGTACTCCTGTGCCTACTACCCCCCGGGCACGCAGACCCTTGCGCAGGCCGAGGAGGCGATGCTGACGCTGTATGCAGAGCGCGCGCAGCTCTGCGATGGGCAGGATATCCTCGAGCTGGGGTGTGGATGGGGCTCGCTGACGCTGTGGATGGCAGAGCGCTATCCACTGGCTCGCATCTGTGCCGTGTCCAACTCCAGCCGTCAGCGCGATTTCATCGAACAGCGCTGCCGCGAGCGAGACCTGCGCAACGTCACGGTAATGACGCGCGATGTCAACCAGCTGCAGCTCCAGCCCGGACGCTTCGATCGTTGTGTGTCGATCGAGATGTTCGAGCACATGCGTAACTATCAGGAGCTGCTGGCACGCATCGGCCGCTGGCTGCGGCCGGATGGCAAACTATTCGTGCACGTGTTCGCTCACCGCTCGCTGTTGTATCCGTTCACGGCCGAGGGCGGGCAGAACTGGATGGGACGGCACTTCTTTACCGGAGGCCTGATGCCCGCGGCGGATACGTTGCTGTGGTTTCAGCGGGATCTGCAGCTGGAGTGTCGCTGGTTGCTGGACGGCACGCACTACCAGCGCACGGCCGAGCATTGGCTGCAGAATATGGATGAGCGGCGCACCGAGGCGTTGGCTGCTTTGAGCCAGGCGCATGGCGGGCCTGGCGCGGCCCTCTGGCTGCAGCGCTGGAGAATGTTCTGGATGGCCTGTGCGGAGCTGTTCGGTTACGCGGCCGGCCAGGAGTGGCTGGTCGCACACTACCGCTTTTCCCGCGCCGGCGAGCGCTAGCCGCCGGTATCGGCCGCGGGAAACTCGGCTGGATATTCCAGCTTCGAGGTGTCATATCCAAGCGCCGCAGCGCGCGCGACCAGCCGTGCTACATCAGCAGCCGGCGGCCGCGGCTCGCGCGTGAACAACGAGATGTGCTCGAAGGAGGGATCGGAGAGGATGAACCAGCGGTAACCGTCATCGTGATCCAGGATCCAGTAGACACGCGAGACATGAAAGAGATGCCAGACCCGATAGCTGACACGCATCTTGGTGTTCTGGCCCGGATTGAGCAGTGTGACCGGTCCGGCGAAGGTCTTCTTTCGCCCTTCAGGAGTGCCCATTCGACAGGCATCGGTGTCGAAGATCTGACCACTGCGCAACCGCGAGTAGTCGGTGGTGCCGGCAACGCAATCGCGCGTAATTCGCATTGGCGTGCGGGCGATCTCATACCAGCGCCCGACATACAGACGCTCGACGGCGATGGATCCGAGCGGCGAGGGGGCCCGGGCGGCTTCGCGCGGCGTGGAAGCGCAGCCGGCTGCAGCTGCCATGAGCAGCACAAAGACAAAAGAGGCGGCTGTCGCCACAGGCTGTAAGCGCATTGGCATCGGTTTCCTCTTCGGCCGCGACGGTCGGGCGGGTGCCTGGAAGCAATACGTCTGTCGATGCCATTGGGATGCGCCCAGAATCAGAACAGGACGGGCCTGCGCGCGCATCCGCGTCGGGCTACCCGCCGTAATCCCTGTTTGAGCTCAGAGGAGAGGACGCAGTGCGCCGATCGACGTCGGGACTTGGCCACGGTTGCAGGCTGGTGCAGCGGCTGGCGGCGGGGCTTGGTGTCGCCGCGACGCTGGCCGGCTGCTCGGGGGTCGCCCTGCTCAACGCGGTGCAACCGCGCACTGCCGTGCGCGTTGTGCATGACGTGCGGTTCCAGACCGGCGCGCGGGGAACACTGGACATTTACCGACCCCGCCATGCCCGGGGACAGGCGCCGGTGGTGGTCTTTATCTACGGCGGCTCGTGGGATGGCGGTCGTAAATCCAAGTATGCCTTCGTGGGCGATGCGCTTGCCTCCCAGGGCCTCGTCACGCTGATTCCGGACTATCGCGTCTATCCGCAGGTTCGATGGCCCTCTTTCCTGCAGGATAATGCGCGCGCCGTGCGCTGGGCGCGCGATCATGCCGCGGACTATGGGGGTGATCCGAATCAGCTATTTCTCATGGGTCACTCGGCGGGGGCGTACAACGTGGTGATGCTGGCGCTGGATCCGCGCTGGTTGAGCACGGTGGGAATCAATTCACAAAGCCTGTGCGGTGTCGTGGCATTGGCCGGACCCTACGACTTCCTGCCCCTCAGGACCCGTGAGCTGAAATCGATCTTCGGACCCGCAGCGCAGCGGGCCGCCACGCAGCCGATCAACTATGTCACCGGCCACAACGCGCCACTGTTTCTGGCCACCGACACAGCGGATAAGTTTGTCGAGCCCGGCAATACGACACGCCTGGCGGCCAGGATTCGCGCCGCCGGTGGCCCCGTCGAGGTACGCTATTACCGCGGCCTGAGTCATGGGCTGCTGCTCGGCACCCTCGCTGCTCCGCTGCGCTTTCTGGCGCCCGTGCTCCACGACGTCCTGGGATTCATCCGTGCACACGCCGCGGAACGTGCCGTCGCCCCGCCGGCGGAGTCGCCGTCATGATGGCGCAGCTGAGCTGGGTCGTCGCTGTCATGGCCGTCGTCATGACGGCCGGCTGGTGCTTCCAGCGCGCTGTGCACAACGCTGGCTGGTCCGATGTCTTCTGGACTTATGGGACGGGTGCCACTTGCGCGGCGGTCGCGCTGATGCCGTTTGGAGCCCACGCGGCCCCCACGTGGCGACAGGGGGTGGTAGCCACACTGGTCGCAATCTGGGCGCTGCGGCTGGGCAGCTATGTGGCCCTGCGTGTAGCGCGCGGTCGCGAGGACGTGCGCTACGCGGGGCTCAGACAGTCGTGGGGGCCCGCCTTTCAGCGCAAGCTGTTCGCGCTCTTGATCGTTCAGGCACCGGCCACGATGCTGCTGAGCATTTCGGTGTTGCTGGCGGCGCGTAATCCAGAGCCGCGGCTGCGGCTGGTGGATGTGCTGGGAGTGCTCGTGCTGCTGGTTGCCATCGGCGGTGAGGCGATGGCGGATCGCCAGATGCAGCAGTTCAAGCAACGGCAACGCGACCCGGGCGTCGTCTGTACGTCCGGGCTCTGGGCGTGGTCCCGCCATCCTAACTACTTCTTCGAGTTCCTGGGGTGGATCGCCTATCCGCTGCTTGCCGTGCGGCCGGCGGCACCCTGGAGCTGGGCGGCGTGGATCGCGCCGCTGGTGATGTTCGGCCTGCTTCGATTCCTCACCGGTGTGCCCGCGCTGGAGGCTGCCATGCTGCGCTCAAAGGGAGAGGCGTACGCCCGCTACCAGGCGCACGTGAATACCTTTTTCCCCCTGCCGTCGCTTCGCTCGGAAGGCTGAACTGCGCTGCTGTCCCGGCCACCGGCCCGCGTGAGTGCTTCGCCTGCGAAGATTGCGCGACGCATGCATCCGCTTTTGCTGGCTTGACGTATTACTCCAGCCTGAATCCCGTCAGGGTCTACCGGAAGGAGAAAACATCATGTCTCGGATCAATTTCCCTGCGGCATTCAGCGCCGCGCTGACCGTCGCCTGCAGCGCTGCGGCGTTGGCATCCAGCCACCGCGAAGCGCCCTTTACGGCCGCGAATCCCACGATCGACGGCACCGATTTCTACATGTTCCGCGCCTACGGGGACGCTTCGAGCAACGCCGCGGCGGTGGCCACCGACAGCGTGGTGCTGATCGCCAACTACAACCCCCTGCAGGATCCCTATGGCGGACCGAACTACTTCGCCCTGAATCCGAACGCCCTGTACGCCATCAATATCGACAATAATGGCAGTGCCAAGCCGGCTATCAGCTTCCAGTTTCAGTTCAGCAATAATTACAAAGGCCAGGCGATCAATACCGGGGCCAAGGACGCCAACGGCAACCCGGTCAACGTCGCGATCCCGCTGATCGTGTCCGCCCCGCTGGGCACCTCCGGAGACAACTCCATGGATCCCGGCGCCAACCGCTATGAGTCGTACACGATCAACATGATCAAGGGCGGCACGTCGACCGCTCTGACGACCTCCAGCGGCAGCGCGACCTTCCAGAAGCCCCTGGACAACATCGGCACCAAGACGATCCCCGACTACAACACCTACGCCAATGAGTTCATCTACAACAATGTCAGCTTCGGCGCCTGCGGCACGGGCTCGGTGTTTGTCGGGCAGCGCCGTGAGGGCTTCATCATCAATCTGGGCGAGACTTTCGACCTGCTCGATCTGAATCCACTCGGGGGTCGCAATTCCACCGAGAACACGGTGGCCGGAAAGAGCATTACCAGCATCATCATGCAGGTGCCGGTCGCCTGTTTGACCAAGGATGGCAAAGGCAGCACCAGTACCGCCGATCCGGTGCTGGGCGGCTGGACGACCTCATATCTGCGTCAGGCTCGAGTTCTGAATCCCACGCCGCAGTCCACCAACAACTCCGAGGTTGTCGGCGGCGCCTGGACGCAGGTGTCGCGCCTGGGTAGTCCGCTGGTCAATGAAGTGGTCATTGGCTTGCCGGATAAGGACCGCTTCAACGACAGCCAGCCCAAGGACGACTCCCAGTTCGCCAATTACGTGACCAATCCGACGCTGCCGGTCCTGATCAATGCGCTCTTCCCGGGCGCCACGATGGTGCCCGGCGCTCCGCGCACCGATCTGGAGGCGGCGTTCCTGACGGGGCTGTCGCTCAAGGCGAGCGGCGGCACGACGCCGATATTCAGCAACGACCCGTCCGACTATGGTGATACGGTGCAGCCTGCCGAGGAGCTGCGCCTGAACACCTCGATTGCTCCGGTGGCGACCACTGCCCAGAGCAACCTGGGGTTGCTGGCCTGCGACACCTCGGGCTATCCCAATGGCCGACGGCCGGGCGACGACGTGGTGGATATTGAGCTGACGGTTGCGGAGGGGGCGATCTACACCGGCGACCCGAACAATCTGCAGACCTGCAACGTCAGCAGCGGGACGCCCACGGTGATCAATGCCGGTGCGGTCGTCAACGACGGTGCGACCGCGGATGCGACCGATAGCAACTATTACCTGGCAACGTTTCCTTACCTGGCGGCACCGCCTCCGGGTGCTCCCAATACGGCGCGTGCGGCCGCCACGGATCAGCCGACCTCGACCGGCACCGCAGCCGGTGGCGATACACGCTAATTACCCGGGAGACTCGCTATGAACCGTAACGCTCTATGGACAGTGGCTGCCGCCACCAGCCTTGCCTTGATCGGTTGCGGCGGCAACCACAGCTCGCCGCCGGCGGCGTCCACGCCCGCCCCTACCAGTTCGCCGCCAACGGATTTCACGAGCTTCGTGAACCAGCAACTGCAACTGCAGCCGCAGCCCGGCAGCAGCGTGGCACCGGAATCGACGAGTGCACTGACGACGGACCTTTCGTTGGGCAGCGCCACGGCGTTCAGTGGCGTGACCTTCGGCAAGGGCGATTCCTTGCCGGCGGGTACCAACGAGGCCGTGGTCGCCTGCAACCAGGCCGGTCAGATGGCCTGTAATCCCGGCGTCAGCGCCGATCTGAACTCGAACCTGAACTGACCTGGGGAAATTCGGTGCGAATTGCCAAGCCCCGCATCCGCGGGGTTTTTTTTGCGCCCGGCAGGGCGACGGACGCTCAAGAGGGGGTCAGGAATCCCAACCCCGGGATCAGCAGGTCGAAGGCGCGCTGGATCAGCCACAGTGCCGCGACCAGGACGATCAACCAGGAACCCACGCGCAGGACGCCAATGCGATAAAAGGCGGTCTGACGCACGGCAAAGGCCAGCATGATCAGCGGCATCACCACCGATTCCTGACCGATCTCGACGCCGACATTGAACCCGCCCAGGGAAACCGCCATCGCCGCCGCAGGCAGCCGCAGGCCTGCCAGGGCACTGGCAAAGCCCAACCCGTGAATGAAGCCGAATGCGAATGCCACCAGCCAGGCACGTCGTGTGACGATCGGATAGATGTTGTTGAAGGCGGCAACGATCACCGACAGTGCGATGCCGGACTCCACCAGCCGGCTCGGCAGATCGATGAAGCCCAGCACCGACAGCGACAATGTGACCGAATGCGAGACGGTAAAGCCGGAGATGACCTTGACGAGCTCCAGAGCGGCTGGCCAGAAGCGCTCCACGGGCTGCCAGTCGCCGCCGTCGAAGGGGGTACGCGGCCTGCGGCGACAGATCAGGACCGAAGGCAACAGCAGCGACAGGATGAAGAGCAGATGATCGGGGCCGGTCCAGATGTGCCAGATGCCATCGATGACGAAGCTCTTGAACTGACGCCAGCGATCGGGTCGATTGATGTCGAGTGTAGTACTCGGGTTCTGTGGACCGAGTACCGCCCCGGAGGTCTGGCCGCGGGCATAGACATTGATGATGCCGCGATGATAGGGATCGACCTGCTGGAATAGATGGTAGACGATCGTGAGCTTGTCGGGCACTTCCTTATCGCACAGCGCCTGGAACAGGATGACGTCGTAGGCGCCGTCGCTGTGCTCGTCGATCATCTGCCCCTGGGGCGTAATCGGGCAGGTGAGGCCGTCGCCCTGGATCGTCAGTCCCGGCAGCACGTAACGCTCGATGGCCTCGCGGTGAGCCTTCACCTCTCCCCAGGTGATGGCCCCGTCGTGATTGCTGTCGACCCCGATGGCGAAGTCCAGATCGCGCAGGGCGATGTCGAACTGCCCCAGCAAGCGGTTGGGGTTTGCGGGATCCAGACGCAGATCCACATAGGCGTCGCTCTCCTTGTGCGCCCAGGCCGTGACCGGCAGCAGCGCGACGAGCGACGCCAGCACGAGCAGCGCGCGCGCTCTTCTCAAGGGTGTTTCTGCCCCAGGCTCGCCGGTGACTGCTTGGCCAGTTGTGCGTGCACTTTGTCCGCCAGATTCACCACGATCGGCCACTGCAGGTGGGTGCTGGCCAGTTGCTCGAGCACCGGCTCGGCTGCCTGAGGCTTGCCGGCCGCCAGCGCCGCCTGCAGCAACACGCGCATGTCCTGGGGCGCGCGCTGGACGGTCCAGTTCTGCTCGGCCAATTGCAATGCACGCTGCGGGTCGTGCTCGAGGAAGAGCACGAATCCAGCCTCTTCACGGCGGTAGGCGTAGGTGCCCCGCACCTCCAGTGCCGCAAAGCGCCGCGCCATCTCGGCGGTATCCGCTGCCGTCTGAGGCGCGCCGAGGGCGGCCTCGGCATATACCTGCCGCAGAAAGGAAGTGTCGGATTGCGAGTAGTCCCTGACCAGCTCCAGTGCGGCCTGCGGCCGCTTCTGGTCGAGCAGGAAATCACCGTACTCGGCAAGGAGAAAGTTATCGCCGGGTGTCAGCTGCAGGGCGGTGCGAAAATGACGCTCGGCGCCAGCGGCATCACCGAGGTAATCGGCCGTGTCGGCCTGGATGCCTTGAATCCAGCTTTGAACGGCCACGTTCTCTGCCTTGGCTTGCGGCCAGAGCACAGCCAACAGATGAGCGGCATTGATGGCATGACCGGTGACCGCATCGAGCGATGCGAGGCAGCCGCCAGGGATCAGCGGATCGGAGGAATCCAGCAGGCGAGCGCAGGCCTGACGCGCCGGGCCCACATCGCCCTGGACCTGTTCCACGGTGGCCAGCGTCAGCCACGCCTGCGCGTTATCGGGATCGCGGGCGAGAATGCCCCGCAGCTGCAGGCGTGCCTCGGTAAAGTCGTGTCGGCTTTGCAGGATGGTGGCATGCACGAGCACAGCCGGAATCGGCGGCGGCAAGCGCGCCAACCATGGCGCAATCACCGCCTCGGCGCGCCCCAGGTAGCGGGCGTCGCCGGTGTCGCGGCCATAATCCAGGTAAGCCTCCGAGAGTTTCACGGCATCCAGCACGTCCTGTGGATGGCGGCTCCAGTCGTTGCGCAGTGCGGCAAAAGCCCGCACACGCGCATCGGTGATCGAGGGCACCGTCTGCAGCACCATGTCGTCCCGAGAGGGGACAAAAGGAAAGTCCTGATTTGCCAGGCAGGGCAGGGCGACCAGACAGCCTGCAAGAGCGAGCAGTCGATGCATGTTCGCTATACGCGGCGGCGCGATTTCCGGACGCAGGCAGCCAAAAAAAGAGGCCTGTCCCACGCTCGACCTGTTGGGGGCCGGGCACGCTCATGAGGAGGGTAGGCGTACTGCAGTTTCGCGTACGGCGCTGAACCCGATTGCGGCAGCGCCCTTATGGCGGCGCAAGCAACTCGTTGCGCACCATCAGCAGTGCACCGGACGGTGAAATGAATTCAGAATGATGCGCTCCCGCAGCGGCGTACAGATAATCACCCTGCAGGTAGGTGATGCCTTCGTTGACCAGGGACCCTTCGAGCACCAGACACTCCTCTTCCTTCAAATGAGGATGCGATGGAATGCGCGCGCCCGGCATGAGACGCCAAAGCGCTGTCTGGGTTCCCTGGGCCCGATCGATGTGAAGTATCTTGACCTCGACGCCCTGAAGCAACGCCCGCCATTCTCCGGCGGCGTGCCGGATCACTTCGGTGGCAGAACCGGTAATGCTCGCTTTGATGCGAGCATGCAGTTGGGCTACGACGGCCGAGTCGATGACCACCGGCGCGACCGCAACACTGAGCTGCGCGATGCTGCGCTCATCGAGCACTTCGGGCGTCGCACGCTTGGGCGAGTCGCTGCTCATGATTGCCAATCACCCGCTGCAGTCATACAGAACCAACGATCCATCCGCTGGTACCTGAACGCACATGCGTCACGCCGTCGATGCTACTGCATATCCGCCCGAACTGGACAGCCACGTCTTCGTGAGACGACATGTCCTCGTGGGACTACACGCCCGCTGAAACGTCTCGGGAAGCGGCTTTATCGATGTCCATGGAACGCGTAGGGTGCGTGATCAATATGCGCGCCATCGTCGGTTTCAGCCGGGTACCAGTCCGAATCGATGATGCGCAGCTGCTGGTGTTGCTGGCTCAGGTCCAGGGCGGCAGCCTCTCAGCCCTGGGCCAGCTGTACAGCCAGACGGTGGGCAAGGTGTACGGACTGGCGATGCGCATTACCGCGAATCGTGCTGATGCCGAGGAGGTCACCTCCGATGTCTATCAGCAGGTGTGGCGGGCGGCTTCTCAGTTCAACCCCGAGCGGGGCACTCCCGCTCAATGGATCATGGTGATTGCCCGCAATCGTGCGCTCGACTGCTATCGCCGCCGCAAAGCCGACACTGTGGCGCAATTGGCGAAGATCGGCCAGGCACCTTCACCGGACCATATGCCAACTGCCGAAGAAGTGGTGCAGCAGTTCGAGGCCGGCACGCTGGTGAGAGCGGCGTTGTCGAGCCTGAACGAGGTTCAGGCTCAGCTGATCGGCCTGGCCTTCTTCGAAGGCCTGACGCATCGTGAGATTGCAACCCGCACCCAGCTGCCGTTGGGGACGGTCAAGTCTCATCTCTTCAGGGCGCTGAGAGTACTCAGGCGGACGTTGACGAGCAGCGGCATGCTGGAGCCCTTCGGAGCCGATGGCGCTGAGCAGGTCGAAGAACCTGATGCACCCATCGCGGGACAGGATGAGCGCGCGGCTCAGGCTCATCCTACGCAGTGATCAGACGGGGACTGCGGCCAATCAAGCTGACCAGAGTCAGCATGCAGGCGGCCCAGCCCGCAGACAACAGGATGCCCACACCGATGCAACGCAGATCCAGGGCGCGATGTCGCGACAGGATCAGCTGCTATGTCAAGAACAGCAGCGCTGCGCCGACGCCGGGCCAATTGTGTCCGCGGCCGGCGCCCATGACGGCCGCAAACCATACCACCTGAAAAGCGAGCCATCGACTCCAGAGCTGGACGTTGGCGTAGCGCTTCATTTCCGCTCGATTGTGCTCAGGGTGGTGTCTGTACCGAAGCCGGGTGGCTGTGAATGGGATTGCGCTTCAGCCACAAGCGCAGCGCGTGCCAGTAGATCGCGGCGCTCACCTGTGCGCCCATCAGGGGGTAGCGCCACAATACACGGCGCAGAGAGCGCCCATCGAGAGGCTGGCGGCGCAGCACCAGGCTGGCGTCGAATTCCGGCACACCTTCGCGCAATACGGCCATCTGCACACTGAGATCCTCTCCCGGCAGGGTAAGGCGCCAGGCGTACTGACGGTTCATGCCCATGAATGGCGAGACGTGGAAGTCTTTGGGGAAGCTCCAGTGCAGGTGTCGACCGTGCCGCTCGGCCTGCTCGAGCGCCAGCACGTACGCATGACGCTCATGCCACGGGGTATTGGTGATCTCTGCGACGATGCACGCCAGTGTCACGGCATCGGCCGCGTAGCAGTAATAGAAGCTGACGGGGTTGAAAATGTAGCCGCCGTAGCGCAGGTGTGTGAGCAGACGAATAGGACCGGCAGGCCGCTCGCCGGTCGCTCGTTCCGCCCGATCGCGCACCGCGTCGGCGAGGGATCGATCAGGAGGGCCCAGGTAGTCGGTGCGGCGAAATTCCGCCAGATTATGGCGGTGGACCGACCAGAGCCACCGACGCTCGAAAATCCGATCGATTTCATCCAGGTCCAGGTACAGCTGAGCAATGCGATAGCGGAACGCGTGCGGATGTGGCAGGTGGCGGCGATGGTGGACGACACCCTCGTACACTGCGCTGGCCAGGGTAGTCGGAAGGGAAGGGGGGGATGTCGTGCCCATCAGGCCCACAGTCCCGTGGCGCCGGTCAGCGGCACGTCGTGCTGAAACAGCGCCGGAGCCACAGAACCCGCCGCCCAGCGCACCCCGAACGCAGCGGCGACCTCCACTGCGCTGCGCATGCCATCTTCGTGGAATCCCCAACCCCAATAGGCCCCGGCGAACCAGGTGCGTCGCTGTCCCTGAATTTCCAGTTTTCGAGCTCGGGCGGCCACGGAGGCCTCGGTGTAGACCGGATGGTCGTAGCGCATCCGCCGCAATATCTTCGCCGGATCGACCGCGGCCGTACGGTTGAGCGTAACGACGAGCGGTTCGGGTGATTGCAGGCCCTGTAGCAGATTCATGCAATAGCTGACGGTGCAGTTCTCATGCGCCGATCGGGGTACGAACGCGTTCCAGGCGGCCCAGGCTTTGCGGCGCGTTGGCAGCAGCGCAGCGTCCGTATGCAACACCGCGTCATTCGCCTGGTAGGGCATCGCGCCGAGCACCTCGCGCTCGCGCGTACTGGCATCGGAGAGCAGCGTGAGGGCCTGATCACTGTGACAGGCCAGTACCACCTGATCGAAACGTTCGCTGCCGGCGAGCGAGTCGATTTCGACCGCTTGCGCCGTACGTCGCACGGAGCGCACAGGACAACGCAGGCGCTCGGTTACGCTCCAGCGCGCGCGCAACGCCTCGACGTAACGAGCCGAGCCGCCGCGAACCACGCGCCACTGCGGTTGTCCATAGACCTGCAACATCTGGTGATTCGCCATGAAACGCACGAAACAGCGCGCTGGGAAGGAGAGGATCTGAGCCGGAGGTGCGGACCACAGGGCCGAGGCCATGGGTACCAGATGCTCGTCACGAAATGCCGGGCCGTAGCCCTCGGCCGCCAGGTACTCCCCGAGGGTCGGACCGGGACCACTGAGTTCGAGCAGGCGAGTCGCCTGTCGGTAGAAGCGTAACAGGTCGCGGACCATACCCAGAAAGCGCGGGGAGAGAATATTTCGGCGCTGGCAAAACAGGCTGTCGAGCGTGGTGGTGTTGTATTCCAGCCCGCTCGCCTCGTTCCTGACGGAGAAGCTCATGGTCGTCGATTGCGAGTCAACACCCAGTTCCTCGAACAGCCGCGTCAACAGGGGGTAATGTCGGGCGTTGTGAACGATGAATCCGCTATCGACGGCGTAGTGCCTGCCTTGTAGCTCGATGTCATGCGTGTGGGTATGGCCGCCGAGATAATCGGCTGATTCGAACAGGGTGACCGCGTGTTCGCGTGACAGCAGCCATGCCGAGACCAGCCCGGCGATGCCCGATCCGATGACCGCCATGCGCATGCATCCGCTCTCCTGAGGTGTGAACTGTCAGGAGATACGAGCGAACGGCGCCTTGGGATGCAGCGGCTCGTCGTCAGGCTCAAATTAAAGTTGAATCGTCCCCTTGGCGATGATCGGACCGGTAGGGGCACCGTTCGGTGCGCCGCCGGGCGGTTCCAGAGAGACGGCGAGGACGGTACCGCTGGTTGTCAATGCGGCGCGCAAATCCGCCGGAACGACAAGGGCGTCGGTCCGTGCGTTGGACAGCAGCCCCAGGGGACGCGGGGCTTTCCCCGGTGCGATCAGCCACAGCTCGGGCACCCGGCCGCGGCTGTCAGGCGCCATCGGTACGGGCACCACCAGCAGAGCAGCGCGCCGTGCGTCGACGGAGGCCAGCCAGCCCGGTGTACCGTCGTCATGCGCCAGAGTCGTCACGGGTTCGGCCGCGGGCAGAGCCGCCTGGTTGGACCGCGGCGCGAGCATCGGCGAAACGCCCACGATGATTGCACCGATCGCAATCACAGCGGCTGCCGCCGCTACCGTGCGCCAGAAGCCGATGCTGTGCCAGGGCTGGGTGCGGACGCGCGACGCTGCGGGCCAACCCAAGCGCTCACAGATGCGCGCCCACACATGATCGGGGACGTCGATCGGCTCAATGCTGGCTGCCATCGGGCCAAGCCGCTGCTCCCACTCGGCAACGCGCTGCGCGAAGATTGGCTCGGCCTTGATTCGGGTCTCGACGGCGAGACGTTGTTCGGCGTCGAGTACTCCGAGAACGTACTCGCCGGCGAGTACATCGTCCGAGGGCGGATCACCGCCGCTGTCCTCGCCGGGTTTGTCGGTAAGCTCATTCATAACTGTTGCAGGCACGCCCGCAGCTGCATCAGACCGCGACGGATCCAGCTCTTGACAGAGCCGAGCGGAGAGCCCGCCCGACTCGCCAGTTCCTCGTAAGTGGAACCTTCAAAAAATGCAGCACAGATCAAAGACCGGCGCCGTGGCTCGAGCTGCTGCAGACACGAATCCAGGCGACTGCGATCGGCGAGGGTCTGGGCCTGCTGCTGTGGCGAGGGCTGAGGGTCCTCGATCTCTTCGCTCAGCTCGATCGGTGCCAGCCGCTTACGCGCGGGCCGGGCGCGCAGACGATCGAGTGCCTTGTTTCGGGCAATCATCGCCAGCCACGCACTGGCGCTCGCTCGGCTGGCATCGAATTGGGCGGCCTTGCGCCACACGGCGGTAAATGCTTCCTGGAGAGCATCTTCGGCTTCGGAGCGGTCGGCGAGCACCCGCAGACAGACACCGAACATCTGCTGTGAAGTGTCGCGATAGAGCGCGGTGAAGGCCTCACGGCTGCCCAAGGCAACCTGGCCCAGCAGCCCTTCCAGCGATACGCTGCGGGTGGGGCGAACTTTGGCAAGGGAATCAGACATCCATCCACCACCAGGGAACCATCAGCTCCAGGCGCAGTTCTGATCCTTACACGGTGGGATCCGCATCTGCAAGCCGCAAGGTTCTTCAGATTGAGCGTGTGAGCGGGCGCACTTGCCGGATGTGACGAGGCGGCCGCACGAAAAGGGACTGCCATGACATATCGCGTCTTCGTAGTCAGTGCCTCGATCCAGTCGAAGCCAAAAACCGGGCATGTCAACGCTTTAAAGTACGTCTGTCGGGCGTATCCGGATGCATCAGTGGTGCCTCGCCGGCAGCGCAACGCGCTGGGTCCCTAACTCGAGACACTGGCTTTTAGGTGGAATCGGACGTGTCCGATGCATGCGTGGCCGCGCCGTGGCGCCGCCGTCGAAGGCGCCACCCGCGGATTGCCAAATTCAAAGCCAGCCATCCGGCCAATGCCGCGAAAGGCCACCCGATCCATGCTGGCCAGAGCACGGCGATGCCTGCAAGTACCGCGAGTAGCACAGCGGCGAGGAGCAGCGGGACGGCGGAAACTTCTCCCAGCACACGAGGATGGGTCAGCGCTGCACCGACGCTGTTGGCAATACGAAGGGCGCCTGCCGCAGCGCGGCTGGAACTGCCCCCGGCGCCTCGAACCCTTGGGGGTCGTGCGCTGTTACGCCGAACCTGTTCGCCGTCACCGTCCCGACGCTGCACCAGTACGATTTCCGTGGCGTTCTGCAGATCCTGTTCGAATTGGGAGGCAATCAACTGCGCGAAACCGGTATCCTCCACGGCCACATCCAATTCCCGATTACCTGCCCAGCTGGCGATATTCAGATTGGAGGAGCCCACGCGTGCCCAATGGCTATCTGCGACTGCCGTTTTCGCATGCAGCATCGAGCCGTTCCACTCGAACACGCGGATGCCGGCTTTCAGCAGGGGGCGGTAGCCCGTGCGCGACAGTCTGCCGATGAGCGGGATATCGCTGCTGCCTGGCACGAGCATGCGTACATCGACACCATCGCGTGCCGCCGACACCAGGGCTTGAACATAGGGCGCAATCCCGACGAAATACGCATCCGTCAGCCACAGCCGGTCGCGTGCCATTGAGGCGATCAGTTGATCGAATCGGTACAGGCCGAAACGCGCTGACGCGGAAGCGATCACCCGCAACGCCACGGAGCCGGGAGGTTCTGCGGGCGCCGGCACCGGCAAGAGCGTATCCAGCGTCGTGCCCAGGCCGTTCCAGCTATCCGCGAAAGCTGCCTCGAGCTCGGCTACCGCCGGTCCGCGCAGCGCCAGGCCCGTATCACGCCACGGTGGCACGTTGCGCGTCGGGTTTCCGAGCCACTTTGCGCTGATGCAGACCCCCGACAGGAAGCCCTCTGCGCCATCGACCACGAGAAGTTTGCGGTGATCACGGCTTATCCAGCCGAACGGCTCGCCGAGCCTGGGCGGATTGAATACCCGCACCTGACCACCAGCGGCCCGCAGGGGCGCCCAAAAGCGACTGCGTGACTGGCCGAGGCAGCCGAGCCAGTCAATGATCACGGCGACGCACACCCCAGCCCGGGCGCGCTCGCTCAGCGCATCGCGAAACTCGCGGCCGACCTCATCGTCGCGGACAATGTAGTTTTCCAACAGGACGCGGCGCTGCGCCCTGCGGATACACTTCAACCAAGCCTCGTAATGCGCGGCGGCGTCGATCAGCAGATCCACTGCGTTGCCAATGAGCAGAGGTGCGCCGGCGGCACGACTCAATTCCTGCTCAGCCAGCAGTCTTTCAGGCGTCGCCGGAGGGATTGGTTGGGGCATGGGCCGAATGTAGATGTCGCTTACGGCCTGGGGCGCTGCCCACGCGTCCTCTGCGATCTTACCGGTGGCCTTCGATCGCCCGCAAATGGTCTGCAAGATCGATCAATGGCGCTCGGAATCGGAATGAAAGGCGTATATCGGAACATTGGCGTCCGGTAGGATCACGCGCGGTGTTCCATTCGGTCGAGGAGGGTGGCGCTGCCATCGATGTCGGCCCCCGGGAGAGTGCCGCCCCCCGGCTTTGCACCCCGGGCAGGACCACGACACCGCGCTCCGGGTGCCCGAGCGGACGGCGTAGAACCAGCAGACCGATGACCACCGAGACTGCCTTTATCATGCTCTTTGCAGTGGCGACCGCCGTCGCCATTGCAGCCAGGCGTTTGCGTCTGCCATATACAGTCGCTCTGGTGCTCGCGGGGCTGGCCATCGGCGCCTTGCGTGTGTTTCCGGCACCTCACCTGACCGAGAGCCTGCTGTTCTCGGTCATCCTGCCGGGTCTGATCTTCGAGGCGGCCTTTCACATCGATTGGCATGAATTTCGCGGCAGCTGGATCACGATCGTCACCTTTGCCGTTCCCGGAGTCGTTGCGTCTACGGCACTGATTGCCTTCGGGCTCCCCCCGGTCGTGCACCTGCTGCATCTGGTTCCCGGGTTCGCGTGGAAAAACGCCCTGGTCTTTGGCGCTCTGATCTCCGCCACCGACCCGGTAGCCGTGGTGGCCCTGTTTCGCACCGTGGGTGCACCGCGCCGCCTCACGATGCTGCTGGATGGCGAGAGTCTGCTCAACGACGGCACTGCGATTGTCTTCTTCACTCTGAGCCTGGGATTGGTCGAAGGCACCCACGTCGATCCCGGCAGCCTGGGGGTGCAGTTCCTGTCGATAGTAGGGCTTGGCGCAGTCATCGGCACGGTTATCGGTGCGGCCGTTTCGCTCGTGATACAGCGCGTGGATGATCCAATGATCGAAATCACGCTGACGACCATCGCCGCCTACGGCTCATTCGCGATGGCACAGTCCGTCGGGACCTCCGGCGTCATCGCGACCGTGGCCGCGGGCATGCTGTGCGGAAATTATGGGGCGCGCACCGGCATGTCGGCCTCGACCCGGGTCGCCTCGGGAACGTTCTGGGAGTACATCGTCTTCGCGCTCAACTCGGTCGTGTTCCTGCTGATCGGCCTGGAGGTTCGCACCTCGATGCTGCTGCGGTACTGGCTTCCGATCGTGGTCGCGTATCTGGTAGTTACGCTCGGTCGGGGAGTCGTCATCTTCACCGGTCGCGCAGTGCTGGGATGGACGCGAGAGCAGTTCCCCTGGCGCTGGAGCGTGGTGCTCACCTGGGGAGGGCTGCGCGGAGCGCTACCGATGGTGCTGGCGCTCAGTCTGCCGGAGAGCTTCGCGTACCGTGACCTGATCGTGTCGATGACCTTCGGGGTGGCGCTGCTTTCGATACTGGTACACGGGGTCACGATGTCGCCGCTGCTGCGTTCACTGGGCATCGTGAATACACGCACCGACCGGAGCGCCTACGAGATTCGTAGCGGTCGCGTGCAGGCCGCGGCGGCTGCATTGTCGGAGCTGGATCGCATGGCCAGCCTGCACGTGGCGACGCCCGAGGTCCTCGGCAGCCTGCGCGAGGACTATGAGCGGATGATCGAGCTGGCCGAGGGTGAGCTCAGGGAGCTGACGGCAAAGGGCCAGCAGCTCTACAGCCAGGACCTGCATCGGCTCCGACGCCGGTTGCTCGCAGTCGAGCGCGACCAGATTATGCGATCCTACGATCAGGGCGCGATTGGCCGTCGGGGCCAGGAAAAGCTATTGGCCGACATCGATGCCCGTCTGCTGGATCTAGAGTCCGGCAAGGAGGCGCAGCCCGATGATCAGTCGCGGCGGTCGAATCGGTAGCCCGGGCGCCGGGCGCGCCTGCGCCCAAAAAAGGGGATTTCGGCACGATGAGAGACAGAAAGCGCAGGTTTCCAGGCTTCTCTGTCTGGTCGCAGATGATCCGGAGTCGTCTCTACAGGTCACTGCGCATGCAGCTGTGGTTCCCGCACCTGCCCCTTGCGCTGGCAGTGGGTATCACCGGACTCATGCAATTGCTGCTGACCTCCGGCTCACTGCAACGCCTGATCGTGGGGTCTGGCGGCGGCAAGTCCCTCGTCTTGAATGTCGCGGGCGGACTCGAGGTGCCGGCGATCCGAGGCGTACCGCAGGAAGCGATTGGAGCATTGCTGCTGGTCGTGGGGGCGGGTCTGCTCTGGCGGTCGCGGCTTGCGTGGGTATTGGCGTTTCTGCTGACGCTCGCGACCGTGTCGCTGGAACTGTCGCCGCTCTCGACGGCGTCAAAGGCGCTCGTATTCTTCAATGTGGCCCTGCTGGTCCTGCTGGTGCTGTCTCGCCGCAGCTTCACGCGCGCCAGTCTTGCCACCAGTACGCTGTTTGCTCTCACCGGAATCCTGTTCACCTTGGGCTATGGGATATTGGGCTCCTACGTTCTTGGGGCCGACTTCAGGCCCAGGATCACCGACGCCGTCGATGCAGTGTATTTCGCCGTCGTGACCATGGCGACGGTCGGCTATGGCGATATCGCACCACGCACTGCTTCGGCGCGCCTGTTCACCGTGTCACTGATCTTGCTGGGGCTGGTGGTATTTGCGACCTCACTGACGGCGATTGTCGGACCATTGATCGACAGCCGGATGAAGAAGCTATTGCAGCCGACGAGGAGACCGATGAAACGCAGTTCTCACATTATCGTGGTCGGCGAGGGCGCTCTTGCCCGCAACGTTCTCAAGGCCTTGGCTGCGCGCGGTCTGCATGCCACCGCGGTCTGGCCGGCCCGGCCCGCGGAGGGCACACAACACCCGGAGGATCTTGTGATCGGCGACGGCAGCGATAGCGAGGTGCTGCGAAGTGCCGACATCGAGCAGGCAAGAGCGGTGCTCGCGCTAAGCCCGGACGACTCCTACAACGCCTTTACCGTACTGGCTGCCAAGGAATTGAACCCATCAGCGCGGACCGTGGTCGCCGTGAGCAACGTCGGCAACACGAGCCGGGTCATGCGGGTTCACCCGGACGTTGTCCTGGACCTCCCCCTGATTGGCGGTGAACTGCTGGCGATGGCCTTGAGCGGTGAAGAAATCACGGCTGATGCGCTGATCAATCAGCTGCTAAGGCTCGGCTGAGAGCATGGCGGCATTTCCTTAAATGGAAACTGTACCGGGGGTCCGAAAAGTTACCGGGCTTTGCACAAGGGGAAAAAATACACGAATGCGCGCGGTGCATTGGCGCGGATGCGCTCGATTGAGGCAATCGCCATGAGCCGGAGCACAGCGCTCGGGTGCTCGCGAAAGACGCGTACCAGCGCTGCAACGGAGGCATCCTGCAGGCTTATGCGATAACAGTAATGCGTATCCGGTGCCGATGCCTCGACCCTTGCTGCCAGTGCATGCCGGGCAAGTGACGTCAACGCATTTCCAACGGCTGGCACCGGCAGTTTCAGCCGTGCGCCGATCTCATCGGTTGACCAGTCCCTGCGCTCCTGGAACAGCAGCAGCAGAATGTGCAGAGCTTCATATGACTCGACGTGTGCGCGCAGCAACGCCTGGACGTCGGTAGGCAGCTCCATGGAGTGCATGCTCAGATGATCGATCGGGCGTGGCGACGGGACAATTGGGGTGAGCCCGTAAGGGGAGTCGCCAGTCAGGACGTGGTGATGGCTGCCTCGCGAGCCATATCGGCGCCCAAACGGATGACGTCCGCCAGTGTGCGCACTTGCAGCTTCTCCATCATGCGCGCCTTGTAGACTTCTACTGTTCGCGGACTGATCGCCAGTCGGGCGGCAATCTCTCGATGCTGCAGTCCCTCTGCGAGCAGACGCAGCACATCCAGCTCCCGGGGGGTGAGTTTCGCCACCCTTTGCAGCGTCTGATCACGCGACGTCCTGGCACGATGGCGCTGCTCATCGACACGGATTGCGTTGCGCAACACTTCGATGAGCACCTCGTCATCCACCGGCTTTTCCAGAAAATCCAATGCGCCATTTTTCAGCGCTGCGCGGGTCGTGGCGACATCGCCGTGTGCGGTGAGTACCACGACCGGCAGCTCGATGCCGCGCTCGACCAGATGCCGCTGCAATTGCAGACCGGGCATGCCGGGCATCTGCAGATCCGTGAGCAGGCAGCCGCGCCAGCTCACGGAATAGGTGTTGAGAAAGCCCTCAGCCGAGGCAAACACGGCCGTGCGCAGTCCCTTCACGGAAATGAGCAGGCTGAGCGCATCGCGGACGGCCACATCATCGTCGACCAAAAATACGGTTGGATCATTCATCGGTCGGCATCCCGTAGGGTAGATGCACCGTAAAGCTGGCACCGCCCCAGCGATGTCCAGGCTCGTAGGTCAGATCGCCCCTCTGGCCGCGCAGCAGCGAGCGGCTGATGGCCAGCCCCAGGCCCATGCCGTCGACTTTACTGGTGACGAAGGGCTCGAACAGCTTCTGCACAACCTCGGGATCGATGCCGGGCCCGGAATCCTCGATACGCACGGTGACGGCGTCGGCAGTGCGCTCGATCGCGAACAGGATGCGGCGCGGGGACCCGGAGCGCTGGCACACGGCATCGATGGCATTGGCAAGGATATTGTGCAGCACGATCTCGAGCTGCGTGACGCCGACTCGCATGCTGGGTAGCGAGTCGTCCGTATGTAGCGTCAACTCGATATCGGCGCGTTGCAGCCGTTCCCGGAAATTGGCGACGGTCGCCTCGCACAGAGCCACCAGATTGACCGGCTCACGCTTGATGGCGCCGCCACGGTAGAAGTCGCGCAGCCGATGCAGTACCTCCGAGGCACGCAGCGCCTCCTGCATGGCTTTGAGCAGTGTGGCGGTCAACCGTTCATCACGGCCAGCCAGCGGTGCGGCCAGAATCGCCGTCGCCTGAAGGTAGGATACCAGGGCGGTGATGGGCTGATTGAGCTCGTGCGCCAGCGCCGATGCCAGCTCGCCGGCGACCGCAAAGCGCATGGCACGCGCCAGATCACGCTCTCGCTCACGCAGCTCGATCTCGGACTGGCGCCGCTCGGTGGCATCGCGCACGATGACCAGATGGGCCGCCCGGGCAGGCACGTGCAGCGGCGCCCAGGCAATTTCAGCAGGAAATGGCCTGCCATCCCGACCCAGGCCCTCCAGGCTTACCCGTCCGTCCGGCCTGGTGAGGTCGATCCCGGGCAGGATGGCGGTCAAGGGCCGCCCGGCCTGTGCGACTGCCTCCTCACCGAACAGACGCAGGGCGGCGGGGTTCGCCGAGCTGATGTCTCCGGTCCGATCGACCGCCAGCACCGCATCGGGTGCGGTCGCGAGCAGCGTGCGCTGCTCCGCCTCTCGCTGCGCCAAACGCTGCAGCGCTTCCGCGCGTTCGCTGATCACCGCCCCCAGCACCAAGGCCGTCACGCTCAGCGTGAGCACCAGAAACTGAAGATCCACCAGTGATGGCACCTGAGCATTGCGCTGCACGGCCATGATCACTCCGATCTGTGTGACCAGCACGCCCAGGACCGCTCCGGGGGCACCCCATCGCAGGGTGATCCACATGACCGGGACGAACAGCAGGTAGAAGAAGCGCACCTGCTGCGCGCCGCTCAGTCCGAAGATGAACCACATGGTCAGTGCCAAAACGCCCAACTGGGCGGCGACCACAGCCACGTTCCCCCGCACTGTCCTCAAACCATCGCGCCAGCGGCTCCACAGCAGCAGAAGGGGTGTGAGCGTCAGGATTCCATTGACATCGCCGACCCAATAGCGAGCCACGGCGGCGGAGGCCATTGACCCCGGCAGCGCCCCGCCGACCACCAGCAGGAGCACATAGCCCGCTGCGACGACAAAGCCCGCCGCCATGGCTCCTAGCACCAATGTCACCGCCTTCGATCCCGAGTCAATGGGTCGCTGCAACCCCCAGCGACGCAGCGCCAATGCCAGGATTGCATAAGCGGCCGCTATCCACGCGGAAGTCGCCAGCAGCAGCCACCAGGCGGCGGGCATGTCGCGTACCAGTCCCTCCGCGCAGAAAGCCGCCAGTGCCGTTGCGAACAACCAGCGGGGACCGAATGCAAGCAGGAAGGCGACGGTCAAGCCCGCCTGCGGGTTCCAGGGCGTGATGCCGAGCTTCAGCACCGGACGCACGTAACTGGCGCCGTCCAGCAACACGTACAGCGCAACGTAGCCGCCGGCCTGCCACAGCGTGTGTTGCGTGCGTGGGTGTATGGAAATCGATCTGGTGACCACGACCATGCTGCCTGATAAGTCTGGGCTACGCAGCGCTGATGCCGACGCTGCTGGGCTGGCAGGAGCGAAGCCCCATCTTAGCAAGGTAATATCGGATCTCGACCTGGCTGACGCATGCAGGTCGTTGCGGCCAGCCCGTACGGTGCTCCCCGGACGCATGCCATGTACGCCGTACAGGTAGTCTGGTCGAGCCGCACCATCCAATCCGACTTCGGTCCTCGCAGGAGTTGAGGCTAATGGACAGAATCTACAACGCCGTAGCAACCCTTCTGAACCGCATGATGGCCGGTGGCGTCGTGTGGGGCCCGATTACGTGGGGGGATCTGGCCGTGGTCTTCGGCACGCTGCTGCTGGCGTCGCTGGTGCACGCCCTCGTGGCAGCCGGCATCCGGCACAAAATGAGAGTGGCCGGCAGTGCCCGAGGCAATGAACTGCGACACCATACCTATGCCGCCGTCAGCAGACCCGCTTACGTGCTCATTTGGGTGTGCGGGGCCTATTTCGTCGTGCTGCCGCTGTTGTCCAAATTTCAGCAGGGTCCCGATGTGGGGACACTGCGACGCGTGCTCGTGGAGCTGTTTGATCTGAGCGTATTCACGCTTCTGTTCTGGTTTCTCTTTCGCTTCACGCATGTGCTCGAGACACACATGGCCAGATGGGCGTCCAGGAGCCGTAGCCGCGTGGACGACCTGTTCGTGCCGCTTCTGGGCAGGGGAATGCGGGTGATCCTGCCTGTCATCGGCGTGATATTCGCACTGCCAATACTGCACTTGCCGAGCGCCTATGCGGGGCTGATTGCAAAAGGTACGAGCATTCTGCTCATCGTCACGGGGGCTGTACTGCTGGTGCAGGCTGTGCAGGTCGGCGAACAAGCCATCCTGTCGAGATTCGATATTACTGCAGCCGACAATTTGCGCGCCCGTCGCATCTATACCCAGATTCACGTCATCGGCAGAGCCATTTACGTCGTCATCGGTGTGTTCACAGTCGCGTGCATCCTGATGATGTTCCAGGAAGTGCGGCATGTAGGCAGCAGTCTGCTGGCCTCAGCGGGCATCGTGGGCATCATCGCGGGCGTCGCCGGCCAAAAATCGCTGGCGAATCTATTCGCTGGCTTTCAGATCGCACTGGCGCAGCCCATGCGTCAGGACGACGTCGTCATCGTCGAAGGCGAATGGGGTCGCATCGAGGAGATCACGCTGACGTATGTCGTGGTGCACATCTGGGATGACCGTCGGCTGGTTCTTCCCCTGAGCTACTTCATTGACAAGCCCTTCCAGAACTGGACCCGAACCTCCGCGAAACTGCTCGGTTCGATCTTCATCTGGGTGGATTATTCCTTCCCGGTGGACGAGGGGCGCAAGGCCCTCAAGCAGATCATCGAAGCCAGTCCACTCTGGGACAGGCGCTTCTGGAACCTGCAGGTGAGTGATGCGAGCGAGAGAACCATGCAGCTGCGGGTGCTCGCCACCTCGGCGGACTCCTCCAAATCCTGGGACCTGCGCTGCGAAGTGCGTGAAAAATTCATCGCTTTCGTTCAGACGCATCACCCGCAGAGCCTGCCGCAGTTGCGCATGCAGATGGGCGCCCCGAGTGCGTAGAGGAGCGTTTCGGTACTCTGCCGGTCAGGCCCCCGCAATCAGGGCTCGCAAATCGTGAGTGATGAGCCCATTCTGATCCGTGGCGTCCGTGACCAGTCGCGCCTTTCCCTTGGAATCGAAGATGTAGACCGCGCTGGAGTGCTGCACGCTGTAATTGCCGGATCGATCCGGCGCATCGATCTGGAAACTCGCATCGTACCGCCGGGTCAGCGCGCGCAGCTGGCTATCGTCCCCACGCAGCCCGACAAACTGCGGACCGAAATATCCGGCGTACCGTTTGAGCAGCTCGGCCGTATCGCGTTGCGGATCGACGGTCACGAACAGAACCCGCACTTTGCTCGCTTCGGCTGCCAGGCCTTTGATCGCCTGTGATAACGATGCGAGCGTTGTCGGGCAGACATCCGGGCAGTGCGTGTAGCCAAAATAGAGCAGGACCACATCGCCGCGATAGCTCTGCGCGGTGACTGGCCGGCCGTCGTCGTCCGTGAGCTGGAACTGCAGGTCCGGCATGACACCGGAGATGCTTTGAAGTGCCAGCTTCGGCCTGCTGCCGCAGGCCGTCAAACCGGCACAGACCATCAGCACCATTGCAGTGAACGTGCGTGCCATGTGCCGACCGACACTCAAACCGGCAAGTGGTCCCGGTCCGCGCAGCGATGGCCGCGACGGCGAGAGTGTGCTCATAAACGGATGTATCCTCATGCGGGTGTGCTGTTGCGCGCAGCTGCCAACGGGCGGGCGATCGCATCCGGAAGGGTGCAGACCCATCATACGCGCACCCGGGTAGCTACAGGACGTGCTCGAGCCGACTCAGTCGCAGGCGAACACGCCGCAGCAGCTCGCCCGCTGCGGTGACCAGCACGACACCGCCGAGCACCAGCAGGGTGTCATTCCAGGTGGGGTGAAACGAACCGAGCGCGACCAGCAGCGTGGTGGAGGCGGCGGGCGGATGTTTCGCGCGTAGCGCGAGTTCCAGCAAGGCCGCGATGGCGATCGCCAGAATCGCGGCGCCGACGCGCCGAACGGTGAGCTCGTGCACCACGAACACGGAGGCAGCATGCGTCAGGCCAAACGCTACCACGACTGCAGCACCGGTGGCGAAGCCCAAGGCATGACCGACCAGCGCGTTATACGTTCGCGCGGAAGGTTGCAGTGGTTGCTGGGCTATCGTCACGGCAGTGGGGCCGAGACTGGCGAACAGCAGAAGGCGATGTGTCACGAGTGCGACGAGGCCGGGCACCGCCAGTGCGGCCGCGGAGGCCAGCGGTACCCACAACCACTGCGGCGGGTCATCGAATTTATCTGGCATCAGGGGGCTCGTTGAACAGCGCTGTCCACCGAGACGGAATTTGCCTCGATTTCCTGGGCGCCCACTACATGGTCCGGGGGGAACCATCATCGGGAGCCACGCAGCGGGCGCCCGGTAGGGCGGCGGCCATCAGCGCACCGCCTACGGGCACCCGTTCAGGGCACATGGCCGGATCGCGAATTTACCTTTCCGCCACGTGCATGCTCAGCGCATTGCGCAGGGGGCCGGCGTCCGGATTTTTCACCGAGCCCATCAGGATCTGCCGCGAATCGGGGCGGCCGCGGTAATAGACGTGATCCATCCTGGTGTCGGGTGTGATGTCGGTGACCCCTGCCGTCAGGCCCCCGTACAGGCCCTTCGTGTTGGACCAGAGCACCACGTCGCCGTTATTGGAATTTGCCTGTGCGCGACCGGAGTACGTGACGACGGTCAGGCCCGCACCTGCGTTGAGAGACCACGTACTGGTGCTGTTCTCAAACTTGTGTACGGCCTTATTGGACATGAGGATCATTGCGATCGATCCACCGGCGCCGCCGGCCTGCAGGCCGACACTGCCACCGCCGATGTTATAGAACGCGGGGTCGGTCCAGGTTCCGTCGTGCCTCACGAGGACCACGCCGCCCCCGCCCTGGCCTCCGACGATGAACGCGCCTCTGCCGTAGTGTGAAACGATGAAGATGCCATCGGCCCGCGCAAGGAGCCGGCTCAAACCCGGATCCTGCTTCATCTGATGCACCACCTTTACGGCATCGTTGACGCGATCCTGAGCGCTGCTGGCTGCATCGCTGGAATTCGCTGCCTGTGCCGTGACAGCGCCGATTGAAAGTGCAGCAAACAGCGGCACCGTGGCATAAAGAACATTGCGAGCTCGCATGATTGACTCCTTGAATGTGCTGATCCGTTGACGGGATTCAGTCACCCTATCGAATCAGCCTCATTGTGGGTGTCGGTGCGCGCCCCGCTGCGGACGTCCATAGATCCTGTGGGGAGTATCAGGCGCGCTGGCAGCGCCGCCCTGGCACGGCTTGGAAGCGCAAAAAAATCAGGAGAGGACGTGTGAGGCGCGTCGAAGCAGACCCGCCCGCGAGTTTGGAGGGCACTTGCGGGTCCAAAGTTCCCGTGGATTTCAGGACGGCGTATGCCGTACGCAATCGACACCCGCTCGCCGATTCTCGCCCGCGGGAAGACGCCGATGTTGTGCCGCGTCGGAATAGCCTATGCTTTCGCTCGGGCGCGTGCTGCGGGGCTGGCCTATGAGGCCGAAGGGAGCCAATTGAATTCGACTAACCAACCGGGCGCACCGCTGCCGGTGTCTCCCGTCGTCCCTGTCCCTCCGGGACACATTGGGCTGGCCGTGCTCAGTGTGCTGGCACTGCTGGTCGGCGTCGTGACGGGCTTCGGTGCCGTCGGCTTCCGGGACCTGATCGGCCTGATCCATAACGGCGTGTTTCTCGGCGAACTGAGATTCGTCTATGACGCCAATGTCTTTACTCCCGCGAGCCCCTGGGGCGCCATGGTCATCCTGGTCCCCGTAATCGGTGCATTGGCTGTGACCTTTCTGGTGGCGCATTTTGCGCCAGAAGCCAGGGGGCACGGGGTGCCGGAGGTCATGGAGGCAATTTACTATCGCGGTGGCATCATCCGACCGATCGTAGCCGTCGTGAAATCCGTGGCTTCTGCCATCGCGATCGGCACAGGAGCATCCGTCGGACGGGAGGGTCCGATCATTCAGATCGGCTCGGCGCTGGGATCCACGGTGGGGCAGCTCGTGCGGATGGCTCCGGGCGAGCGCATTGTTCTGGTGGCTGCGGGGGCCGGTGCAGGCATAGCGGCGACCTTCAACACCCCCATCGGAGGTGTGCTGTTCGCCATAGAACTCATGATGCCCGAGGTCTCGGCGCGCACGTTCCTCCCGGTCGCGCTTGCGACGGGGACCGCAACGTTCATTGGCCGCGTTTTTCTCGGCGATCATCCGGCATTTTTAGTGCCCACGTTGGCGCCGCTCGGATCGGCCCTCGACCTGGCATCCGGGCTGGGTCTGTATGCGCTGCTGGGCGCAATGACGGGCGTTGCGGCGGCCGCCTTCGTTCGCGGACTGCATTTGCTCGAGGACCTGTTTGACCGCATAGCGCAGCGTTATCTGCGACATGCCCTCGGTATGCTCCTGGTCGGGCTGCTGATGTATGCGCTGCTGCGGGGGTTCGGCCATTACTACATCGAGGGCGTCGGCTACGCAACGGTACAGGCCATCCTGACGGGGGGTCTGTCGGCAGTGGCGTTACTGGCCCTGCTGTTCATATGCAAGCTGCTGGCGACCTCGCTCAGTCTGGGGTCCGGTTCCTCAGGTGGCATCTTTTCGCCTTCGCTCTTCATGGGTGCGACCCTCGGGGGTGCGTACGCGGCCGCCCTGAGTGCCGTGCATCTGCCGATCACGGTGAACATTCCCGCTTTTGCGATGGTTGGCATGGGCGCGATGGTCGGAGGTGCTACCGGCGCTTCAATGACGGCGATCGCAATGATCTTCGAGATGACACGCGACTACCAGATCGTGCTGCCTCTGGTCCTCGCAGTCGCCATGAGCGTCGGTGTCCGACGATTGTTGTCGCGCGAGAACATATACACCATGAAGCTGTTTCGGCGCGGCCATGCTGTTCCCAAGGCTCTGCATGCCAACATGTTCCTGGTGCGATCGGCCAAGGACATCATGGACACGCAGGTGCTGATCGTCACAGCGGATGAAAGCGTCGAGAAGCTGCTTTCCAGCCCCAACGGCGAGAGGCACCTTCGCCACATTGTCGTGGGCAAGGACGGACGCATTGCCGGCGTACTGCGCATCAATACGGCTCTACGGCATGCCTCGGCGGCCGCGCAGGCGGATATCCGGGTGGGTGAGGTGGCGAGCCGCGATTTCATCGTCGTGGGCGCAGATGACATCGCGTTCGATGTGATCGAGCACATGTGGCGTGACAACGCCAGCATGGCTGTCGTGGTGCGCGGCCCGGTGGCACCTGAGATCCCGCGCGTACTCGGGGTCATCACCAAGGAGCACATTGCGGATGCAGTGGCTGCGAGTGTCGCCGTGTACCCGGGATGAGGGCGGTCCGGAAGGCTGGATAGTGCTCAGTCTGCACAGGCGAGGGATTTGGCACTGGCACTGTCGAACAGCTTGGGGTCCACCTTCAAATACGCCATGTGCTCGTCCGCGACCACGGTGACCTCTGCGACGCCCGGAAGACGCCGCAGTGCCACGCTCAGCATCCGGGCGTCCACCACACGGCCAATCCGCAGCAGCCGCGTTACCAGATAGCTCGGCTGCCGCATCGTGGCGGCCAGCAGCAACCAGAGCAGAGCCAGAGCCCCCGCCCACAGAAAGATCGCACCGCCGCCGGTCTTCTGCTGCAGCCAGCCTCCGGCCACCCCACCGACGAAGATGCCGAGAAATTGCGAGCTGGAATAGACTCCAGTGGCAGTTCCCTTGGCCCTGGCGGGGGCCGTTTTGGTGATCAGCGACGGCAGCGTCGCTTCCATCACGTTGAAAGCGGTAAAGAACAGCACCAACGCAGCCAGGACGACGGCAAGGTGGCCACTGCCCACGGCCAGCATCCATTGGCTGACGGCCAGGGCCGTGACCGTGAGGACGAATACGCCTTTCATGCAGCGATATTTTTCAGCGAAGATGACCATTGGCACCATCGCTATTGCCGATAGCAGCAAGATCGGCAGATATATCATCCATTGGTTCGAGCTGCTCACGCCCAGTCGGGCGTGCAGTAGCGCCGGCACCACGAGGAAGCTGGCGGTCAATATGGCATGCAGCGCAAAGATGCCGAAGTCCAATCGCAACAATTCCGGATTTCGGACGATCGAGCCGAGCATGCCCGGCACTGTCTCGGCATCCGCTTTGACCTGAAGGCTAAGCGGTCGGGGTACGATGAATTGAACGATGCCGATGCCGAGCAGGGCAAGCAGTGCCATGAGCCAGAATATTCCCTGGACTCCGATGGATCCGGCCAGCGGCGGTCCGCACACCAGGGCCACCATGAATGACGTGCCGATGGTGATGCCTACGAGCGCCATGGCCTTGGTGCGGCTTTCTTCGCTCGTCAGGTCCGCGACCAATGCAAGAATGACGGAGCCGACGGCACCGCCTCCCTGAATGGCCCTGCCGATGATCACGCCCTCGATCGTAGTGGATGCAGCCGCTACGGCACTTCCGATGCCGAAGACGATGAGTCCAAGGATGATCATGAGCTTGCGCCCTATGCGGTCGGACAGCAGACCGAAGGGGATCTGCAGCAGTCCCTGCGTCAGGCCGTAAATTCCCAGCGCCAGACCGGTTCGGTAGGGTGTCGTGCCCTGCAGGTGACGCGCGTAGTCGGCGAATACCGGATAGATCATGAACAGCCCGAGGAGCCTGACCGAAAAGACCCCGGCGAGCGATGCGGCGGCGCGTAGTTCCTGCTTATTCAAGGTCGCAGCGCACCAAATCGAGGGCGTGGCCCCGGCTGGCCAGCCTCGGAGCGTGTACCGCTGCGGTACCTGCGCTGGCAGGCGCTCACCGCAGCGTGATTTCCACGACGCGAAGCGCCGCTGACCAGAACGGTTTTAATTGTTGACCAAGGCGTGATTGTTACGATATCAATATAATTTATATGAACCTAATGTCAAGATGACTGTCCGGGGGGTCGATCAGTCAACATGGGTAATTTTTATCAGGTACGAAGCGTCGCTGGATTACACCGTGCGAGGTCAGCGCAAAACGAGTCGGCAAGACGCAGTACCGGTCGGCGGCGTAACACGCTCGCGCTTGAGGTTCTCAAGCAGTTTCGCCTGATATACGGATCCGTCAGGCACCACTTCAGACGGATCGAGGCGGCCTGCGGTGTATCGGGTTCGCAGCTCTGGCTATTGCAGGAGATCGAGCGCACGCCCGGAGTTGGAGTCTCGGTGTTGGCCCGCAGGCTTCTGATCCATCAGACCACCTGTAGCCAGCTTATCGAGAAGCTGGTAACTCGCGGGTATGTGCACAAGGAGCGCTCGAGGCAGGATCAGCGCCGGGTCGGGCTGACGGTCTCCAAGGGGGCGCTCGGGGTATTGGCAAAAGCTCCTGGGCCAGCAGAGGGTGTGCTACCGGAGGCGCTGGCGGAACTGCCGGATGCAGCCCTGCGATCGCTCTCCGTCCAGCTGCACAGGCTCATCGCGGAGCTGCACCTGCGTGATGGCAGATCGGCCGGCAAACCCCTCTCGGATCTATAACGTGGCGCGGCGCTGATCCACTCCCCGCAGCTGGAGCGATGCAGGCGCATTCGGTGTGTTCAGGACGTTTTCGGCAATTCCGCTCACTCAGGGGCGCTGGTACAGCCCGATGAGAATGCCCTTGGCGATGGCATGTTCGATGAGCCACTTCACCACCGTCCCGCGACCGGGAGCAAACTGCGTGCTGGCCTGCACCCGGGAGTCGAGCCCGAACACCTCAAACGCGTACTGGTGCATCCCGTGCCCCGATGGTGGATCCGGCGGCAGATAGCCGACCGTCAGGAGGGAATTGCGGCCCATGAACATATCCGTTCGGAGCGGTTGGCCGGAGCGTGGCAATGCGCCTGCCGGCAATTCTCCGTCGGCACCCGCCAGTCCCCATTCGATCGCATGCACCAGCGGCAGTGGGGTCGGGCTGTCAGCACCCTCCATGAATATCACGACGCTTTCGGTTCCCGAGGGCACCCCGGTCCAGGCGAGCGGAGGTGACAGTCCCGCCCCGTCGGCCGTATATCTGCTCGGTAACACGCCATGGTCGGCAAAATCCGGGCTGGTGACGCGGATAACCGCCGGCACGGCCTGGAGTGCCGGGTGATGGAAGACAAGTCTGCCTTCGCGAGCGCGCAATCCCCGCAGTGCCCATCCGAGGCTCGATGGCAGTTTCTGCAGCATGGCCTGCTGTCACGCGGCTCCGGGCGGCAGCGCCGCCCGGATGTCCGCTCTGTGGTCAGGCATGGTACACCGGGAGCCTATATCCGGCGAGCCTGACCTCGGGCTGCGACGCTGGAGTATCAGGCACTGTCGATCAACCCGGGCCGATACGCGCGCCCGCGCTACTTCAGCGCTACCCTCGTCGTGACAACCACCGTCCCCGGAAAAGCGACTCACGCATCGGCGAGGATGGCCGCGGACATCCGCCTACAGCAAAGGAAGGGGCGCTGGAATTGTTTTCGTTGCGAACCTTAATTGATCATTCACTCAACGGTGCGCAATTGAAACAAACGCGGCGCCTGCACGGCATCCACGTCATCGACGTCATCGAGAAGGAGTGACCATCATGCGCTCCGGATTGCAGCCCCTGTGGCGCGCTGCGGCGTCCCTGTCAGTTGGGGCGGCGGTGTTGATCCTGAGCGGCTGCGCCTCACGCGTTCATCTGAGTTTTTTGGACCCGCAAGGCCCCGTGGCAGACCTGCAACGGCGGCATTTCCTGGAGATACTCGGGCTGCTGGCGATCTTCGTCGCGCTGCCGATATTCATCGTCACGCCCTGGTTTGCCTGGCGCTATCGATATGGCTCGGCCGTTGCGCGCTACACGCCGAAGTGGAATTTCCACCCGCTGCTGAATATCGCATGTTGGGGCGGCCCGATGGTGATCGTTGCGCTCCTGGGCGCTCTTCTCTGGGGCAGCACCCACACGCTTGACCCATACAAGCCGCTCGTCTCGTCCCAGCCGGCACTGCGCGTTCAGGTGATCGGGTACGACTGGAAATGGCTATTCGTCTATCCCGACCAGGGAATAGCCAGCATCGGCGAGCTGGCGGTGCCAGTGGGGCGCCCGCTCGCGATGGAACTGACTTCTGCAACCGTCATGCAGTCACTGCAAATACCGGCGCTCGGAAGCCAGATCTACGCCATGGGGGGCATGGTCACGCAACTGCATCTGGAGGCGAGCCGTCCGGGCCGCTTTCTGGGAGAAAACACGATGTACAGCGGCGACGGCTTCCACGATCAGAAGTTCACCGCCGTCGCAATGACCGCCCAGCAGTTCCAGCACTGGGTGCAGGAAGTGCGGGAAAAAGGCGTGCCTCTCGACGCCGCGACGCTCAGGGCCATCTCCGAACGGACCACCCGTGCTCAGCTGAGTGCGGCGGTGGGTCGGCCTGCCTCGGGTGAGGGCGGCCTTTACTTTCGCGGAGCGACGGCGGCCCTGTTTCCTGCGGTGGTGAGGCAAACGATGCAGGCCAACCTCAGGGGACCGGCTGGCGTCGGTACGGTCTCCGCATCGAGGGATGCGGGCGAGCGTACGAGGGCAGCGGGGCCATGAACGTGACTTCGATCGTGGCGCATCCGCTGGGGCGGCTGGGTGTGCAGTCATTGCCATTCTGGCAGATGCTGCAGCATCCGAGCAGGATGAACATCATCAACGGCGTCATTGCCACCGGTGCCGCGGGCATCCTGCTGATGGGAGCGTTGGTCACCGTCGTACTCATCACGAGATTTCATAAATGGCGGGTGCTCTGGACAGAATGGTTGACCAGTACCGATCATAAGAAGATCGGGATCATGTATGTGGTGCTGGCGTTTGTCATGCTGGCACGGGCCCTCATCGAGGCCGGATTGATGCGTGCCCAGCAAGCTTTCGGCCTGGGTGGGGGTTTCCTGGCACCGGATCATTTCGCCGAGCTCTTCAGCACCCACGGCACGATCATGATCTTCTTCTTCGCCATGCCGTTCCTGACCGGCCTGATCAATTACGTCATGCCGCTTCAGATCGGCGCCCGGGATGTGACCTTCCCCAGGCTCAATTCCATCAGCCTCGGGCTGACGGCCGCCGGCGCCATGCTGGTCATGGTGTCGCTGGTTCTGGGCAAATTCTCCACCGGCGGGTGGTTCGGTTATCCGCCGTATACCGAATCGAGCTTCAGTCCGGGCGAAGGCCCCGATTACTGGATCTGGGCGTTGATACTTTCGGGATGGGCTTCGACCTTCACGGGAATCAATTTCGTGGTCACCATCTGGAAGGAGCGCTGCCCAGGCATGAAGCTGCTGCGCATGCCGCTGTTCACGTGGACGGCGCTGTGTACGAGCCTGCTGATGATGTTCGCAATGCCGCCATTGACGGTCGCCCTCTCGCAGCTCGCATTGGATAGATATCTGGGCTTTCACTACTTCACCAATGCAGCGGGCGGCAACATGATGCACTACGTAAATCTCTTCTGGATGTTTGGTCATCCGGAGGTTTACATCCTGATCCTGCCTTCCTTCGGCATCTATTCGGAGGTCGTTTCGACGTTCTCCGGCAAGATGCTCTTCGGCTATCGCGCCATGGTACTTGCGACGATGACCATCGCCATTCTGTCCTTTTCGGTCTGGCTGCATCACTTCTTCACGATGGGACAGAACCCCGACATCAATGCAATCTTCGGCATCGCCTCGATGTTGATTGGCATCCCCACGGGCGTAAAGGTCTACGACTGGATGTGGACGATGTTTCGCGGTCGAATACGCTTTACCGTGCCGATGGTGTACTCGCTTGCCTTCATCTTCCTGTTCGTGCTGGGCGGGATGAGCGGCATCATGCTGGCCGATCCGGGCATCGACTACCAGGTACACAACAGCGTCTTTCTGGTCGCGCACTTTCACAACGTAGCGGTCCCCGGCGTGCTCTTTGGTCTGATCGCCGGCTACCATTTCTGGTTTCCAAAAGCATTCGGTTTTCGTCTGAACGAGCGCTGGGGCCTGCTCTCAGCTCTGTGCTGGACCCTCGGCTTCATGCTCGCATTCTTCCCGCTCTATGGGCTCGGCCTCATGGGCTTGCCGCGCCGCACCGTCGCGTACAGCGAGCCGGCCTATGTGCCTCTGGAGGTCGTGGCATTGGTCGGCGCCGTCCTCATCCTCGTAGCCCTGGCCGCCCTGGCGGTGCAGCTGTGGGTATCGATCAGGGATCGTGACCGGAATCGGGTGTTCGTCGGGGATCCGTGGAATGGCCGGAGTCTCGAGTGGTCCGTGTCGGCACCGCCTCCCGAGTACAACTTCGCCGTTCTTCCGCAGGTGAATGACCGCGATGCCTTTACCAGCGCCAAGGAGCACGGCAGCGCCTACCAGCCTCCCGACACTTATATCGATATCGAGCTGCCCACGCACAGCGCTCTGGGGCCGGTGATCGGCGCGTTGGGTCTGGCCGCCGCCTTTGCCCTGGTCTGGCATATCTGGTGGCTCGCCATTCTCGCCGGGTTGAGCCTGCTCGCGACAATGATCCTCAGCGGCTTCGCCCGTCACACCACGCGCATGGTTCCCGCGCAGCAGGTGCAGCGGGAGCAGCAACGCTGGCTCGCAGTCGCAAGCGCGGCGAAGGCGGTCACCCGTCGCGAGGAATGCAAGCCCTCGAACGCAGGACTGGCGGTACAGGAGGAGTACGAGGGGGTCGCTGCATGAACGAGCCGTCTATCAGGCATCCAGGCCTGAACCTGGGAGCCGCGCATGGCGCCGACGATGAGGCCGCCGAACGCGTCCTGTTCGGGTTCTGGCTTTTCCTGATGAGCGATGCGGTGCTGTTTGGGATGGTATTTGCGACCTATGTGACCTCGGTGCGCGCCACCGCGGGCGGTCCCGGTCCGCACGATCTGTACGATCTGCGCAGCGTGTTCATCGAGACGTTGCTGCTGCTGGCCAGCAGTTTCACCTTCGGTATGGCGTCGCTGGCGCTCAAGTACAAGCACGCCACGGGCAAGCTCGTCGGGTGGCTCGTCGTGACACTCATTCTCGGCGCGAGTTTCCTCGGCTTCGAGTGCCACGACTTCATCACGATGTTTGCCAAGGGCGGTGTGCCCAGCCGCAGCGGTTTCCTGTCGGCCTTCTTCGATCTGGTACCCCTGCATGGCCTGCATGTCACGGCGGGCTGCCTCTGGCTGCTCTGCATGGTCGCTCAGATTGCCCGTTATGGGCTCGATCGGCAGGTGAAACTCGGAATCATGCGTCTGGCCCTGTTCTGGCATTTCCTGGACATCGTCTGGATCGGGATCTTCTCGGTGGTTTATCTCGGGGGCCTGGTATGACGGGGCAGGCCGGCAAAACAGCCGAGCAGGCGCGGCTCGCAGCAGAGGAGCGCCGGGACCTGCATGCCTATGTCTGGGGAGTCACGCTGGCGTTGCTCCTGACCGTGGTGCCTTTCGCGTTAGTGCATGAGGGGCATGCCTCCCGCTTCGCCCTATGGGTCGTCATCGGCACCTTTGGCATCGTGCAGATGATCGTGCACTTTCGATGTTTCCTCCACATCACCCTCAGCCACAAACGCGAAGACCTGCAGCTGATCCTGTTTTCTGCCCTGATCCTGATCATCCTGATAGGCGGTACAGTGTGGATCATGGGCAGTCTGGCGCTGCGCATGGCACTGCCGCTGCGAACCTGACACACCAAGGGGAGCCTTGGGGCCGCGACAGTAACCGGGCCCGCATGTCGTGGCAGTCACGGCGCAACATGGACTAAGCTGCCACAAACCGGACCTTTTCCTCGGGGAGGACGCATGTTCCAGACGCCGCTCCGGCGCATCCCGGACTATTTCCTCTATGGCGAGCCGCCGCACAAATATGCCGAGCGTCTGTTGCACGTGGAAACCATCGAGGCCCGCAGCTCGCGCTATCACTGGAAGATAGATCCGCACCTGCATCGCTCGCTGTACCAGATAGTCCTGGTCTTGCGCGGGCGCGGCATCGCGACGGCCGAGAGTGCCGCCGCGCACTTCGATTCGCCCGCCCTGATCTTCGTACCCGCCGGCACCGTACATGGGTTCAAGTTCGAGCCCGGTGCGCTGGGATTCGTCATCTCGCTCTCTGAGGAGCCGCTGGCAGAGGCGGTGCGACGCGAGTCTGCGGTGGCGCGGCTATTCACTGCCCCGCTCACTCTCGAGCTACGGGAGGACGCGCCGAGTTCAGTCGGCCTGGTACGCGCCGCCCAGTCACTGGCCCGCGAGCACGCCGAGGCCGCTCACGGTTGCGCGCTGGCACTCGAGGGGTGGCTGTCGGTTCTGCTCGCAAGCGTACTGCGCATACCGCACTGGCAGTCGCAGTCCGATGACGCCCTGCTGTCCCGGGCCCGGGAGCTCGTTGCCCGCTTCCAGGTCCACATCGAGGCCGGATTTCGCTCGAGCCGATCGATGCCGGACTACGCCCGGGCACTGCACGTGTCGGAAACGCGGCTGCGAAGCGCGTGCCTGGCCGTCACCGGCCGCTCGCCGATTCAGCTCGTGCACGCGCGGGTCCTGATCGAGGCGAAGCGACAGCTCAGGTACACAACGCTGGGGATCGCCGAGATCGGTTACGGCCTGAGATTCGACGATCCAGCGTATTTCACGCGGTTCTTCACCAGCAGAGTTGGCGTCTCGCCCCGGGCCTATCGCCTGCAGGGACTGAAGACTCAAGCGGGCACGCAAACCGCGAGCTGAGCTGTAAGACCCGGGTGCTCGCACCGTGCTCTGGTGCGGAACACGCCTGCAGACGAGAAAAAGTCCAAGTTTCCGGCGGCTTTGTGCATTCCACGAGATCGTTGCCGCGACAGAATCGTCCGCATCGATAGGGGGAGGGCGCGTGACTCGCGATCATCAGTCCGCCGTCGTTCGGGCGTGCTCGGCCTGGGTGCCGATTGCTGCGCCTTCAGCTGCTCCGGTGTGAGGCGGCAGCGTGGTCGCCAGGGCTCGTACACAGGTCGCCATCATCGGCTCCGGGCCGGCCGGGCTGCTGCTCGGTCAGCTGATGCACAACGCCGGCATCGACGCGGTGATACTCGAGCGGCAGTCGCGCGAACACGTGCTCAACCGTATTCGTGCGGGTGTGCTCGAACAAGTCACCGCGGATCTCATCGATCAGGCCGGGGTGGGCGGGCGCATGCGCCGCGATGGCCTCGTGCACACAGGCTTCGAGATGCTGGTGCAGGGTCGGCGCCACCGCATCGACCTGCGCACCCTGACGGGAGGAAGCACGGTACTCGTCTACGGGCAGACCGAGCTCACACGCGATCTCATGGATGCCCGCAGCGCAGCCAGCCTGCCGGTGTTCTACGGGGCGAGGGACGTCGCTGTTCATGACTTCGAGGGCCCCCGCCCCTACGTTACCTGGCGAAAGGACGGCCGCGAGCAGCGTCTTGACTGCGACTTCATCGCCGGCTGCGATGGCTCTCACGGTGTGTGCCGCGCCAGCGTGCCACCCGGTGCGATCCGGGAATACGAAAGGGTCTGCCCTTTCGGCTGGCTCGGATTGCTCGCCGATACGCCACCAGTCCATGAGGAGCTGATCTACGTCAACAGCGAACGGGGTTTTGCGCTCTGCTCGATGCGCAGCCACGACCGCAGCCGCTACTACCTGCAAGTGCCCTTGACCGATCAGCTCGCGCAGTGGACTGACGAAGCTTTCTGGCAGGAGCTGCGACAACGCCTCGACGACCCTGGGCGCGAGCAGCTGGTCACGGGCCCCTCGCTCGAGAAGAGCATCGTACCGCTGCGCAGCTTCGTCGCCGAGCCGTTGCGCTTTGGGCGGCTGTTTCTGCTCGGCGACGCCGGCCACATCGTACCGCCCACCGGAGCCAAGGGGCTGAATCTCGCGGCGACTGATGTGAAGTACATGGCCGAGGGGCTCATCGAATATTACGACGAGCGCAGCGAAGCCGGGCTGGATCACTATTCGACACGCTGCCTGCGTCGCATCTGGCGTGCGGGACGCTTCTCCTGGTGGCTGACGCGTCTGCTGCATCAGTTTCCGGACGAGGGGCCGATGGGTGCAAGGTTTCAGCACGCCGAACTGGACTATCTGCTGAACTCCGAGGCCGGCCGGCGCACGATCGCGGAGAACTACGTCGGACTGCCACTCCAATTCGGCGAAACCATACTTCGGCGCCCCGACCAAAGTGATTAATATATCAATGGATTCAGAAGCTTGCCCGTCTTATGGCGTCGCTCCATTCAGATAGAATCCCGCCCCTGTTGGTGATTGTCGGACTCCGCTTTGCCCAGTGCCCGGCAGCCTGATCCTGAAGCGCATATATTCCTGCTCTTCAGGCCTGCACCTTTTTTTTCAGATGTTACAGTCTGCCGATCAAGCCGTATGAGACTGCCGCAAGTGCCGCTCACTTCTCCTCACCGCACCGGGTATTTCCCGGCACTCATGGGCGCACTGCTCGCGGTCGCTTGCAGCCAGCAGAACGCGTCGACGGCCGCGCCGCCGCGGTTGGTCGGCGTCGTGACGGTGAAGGACCAGCCGGTGACGATCAGTACGCAGCTGCCGGGCCGCACGGTAGCCTATCGCATCGCGCAAATTCGGCCGCAAGTCAATGGCGTCATTCTCAAGCGCACGTATACCCAGGGCAGCACGGTGAGGGCCGGCGAGCAGCTTTATCAGATCGATCCCGCTCCCTACCAGGCCACTTACGACAGCGCCGAGGCATCGTTGATGAATGCTCAAGCGGCTCTGGAGCTGGCCCAGATCACGGTGCAGCGCTACGCGCCACTGGTGAAGACCAACGCCATCAGCAAGCTGACCTACGAGACGGCGCAAGCGACGGTGAAACAGGACGTCGCCAGCGTGGCCGCCGCCAAAGCGGCGCTGGAAGCCGCCCGTATCAACCTCGGCTACACCAAGGTCGTGTCGCCGATTACCGGACGCAGCGCCGCGTCGCTGGTGACCGAAGGAGCGCTGGTCACTGCCAACCAGACCAACGCGCTCACTATCGTTCAGCAGCTCGATCCGATCTACGTCGATGCCACCCAGCCGAGCGACACGCTGCTGCGGCTGCAGCGAGAATACGCGGCGGGCGATCTGCAACGGGTGGGTGACCAGCAGGCCAGGGTGGAGCTGACCTTGAGCGATGGTTCCCAATACCCGCTTGCCGGAAAATTACAATTCGCGGATACGAGCGTCGATGAAAGTACCGGTTCGGTCACGCTTCAGGCACTATTTCCGAACCCGGCGAAGACTTTGCTGCCCGGCATGTTCGTGCAGCTGCGCATCGATGAGGGCACGCGCCAGCATGCGATACTCGTGCCGCAACAGGGCGTGACACACGACGCTTCCGGTAACGCCACGGCGCTGATCGTCGATAACGACAATCAGGTCAGGCTGGTCACCGTTCAGGCTGACCGCGCCATCGGTAACGAGTGGCTGGTTACGAGGGGCCTGAGCCAGGGCGATCGGGTCATCGTCAGTGGCGTGCAATTCGTCAAACCGGGAGACCGGGTTCGCGTCGAACAGGCCAAGTCTGGCACGCCGACGGAACAGATCGCTGCGGATGGAGCGTCCGGAGACTGAGATGCGCTGCGCGATCGCGCCCACGGACTAAAGAATGATCAATTTCTTCATCGACCGACCCAAATTTGCCTGGGTCATTGCCATCGCGATCTCGCTGTTCGGTCTGCTGGCCATCTTCCAGATGCCGATCGCCGCCTACCCGGACGTGGCGCCGCCCTCGATCCAGGTCTCTGCCACCTATCCCGGAGCTTCGGCGGAAACACTGCAGAACACGGTGGTACAACCGATCGAGCAGGCCCTGACCGGCATCGACAATCTGCTCTACTTTTCGGCGAACAGCCTCAGTAACGGCAGCGTGCAGGTCACGCTGTCTTTCGACCCCGGGACTGATCCCAACATCGCCCAGGTCCAGGTGCAGAACAAGGTCGATCGGGCGACACCCCTGCTACCGACCGAAGTGCAGCAGCTTGGCGTGACGGTCACCAAGTCCAACAACAGCTTCTTCATGGTCGCGGGCTTTCTTTCCGCCAACGGCAGCATGACCCGAAACGACATCGCCGACTATGTGGTGTCGCATATCGCCGATCCCGTGGGCCGCCTGCCCGGCGTCGGTCAAGTCACTGTCTGGGGTGCCCAGCATGCCATGCGCATCTGGCTCGAGCCCGCAAAGCTGAACTCCTATGGCTTGACGCCGCAGGACGTCGTGAGCGCCATCCAAAGTCAGAACGTGCAGATTGCATCGGGCGAGCTTGGGGGCCTGCCGGCCGTCGACGGTCAGGTGCTGGACGCAGCCATCATCGGGCCGCAACAATTCACCACCGTCCAGCAATTCGACAACATCCTTCTGCGTGTGCAGCCGGACGGCTCACAGGTTCTGCTCAAGGACGTCGCCGACGTCGAACTGGGTGCGCAGAATTACAACAGTGTCGGCTTCTACAACGGCAAGCCGGCGACCGGCCTGGCCATCAGTCTGGCGCCCGGAGCGAATGCGCTCAAGACGGCCGCTGCCGTGCAGGCGCAGATCCGGAGCCTTCAGCCGTTCTTTCCGACCGGACTTCAAACCTTCAGTCCCTATGATACGACGCCCTTTACCATCGCATCGCTCAGGGATGTGTTGTTCACACTGATCGAGGCGATCGCACTCGTTGTGGTCGTGATGCTGATCTTCCTGCAAAATCTGCGCGCGACCTTCATCCCGGCCATCGCCATCCCGGTGGTGCTGCTGGGAACGTTCGGGATCCTGCACGAATTCGACTTCTCGATAAACAGTCTGACGATGTTCGCCATGGTGCTCGCGATCGGGCTCGTGGTCGACGACGCAATCGTCGTCATCGAAAACGTGGAACGCGTGATGCGCGAAGAGCGTCTTCCGCCACGAGAGGCAACCAGGAAGTCAATGCAGGAGATCATCGGCGCGATGGTCGGCATCATCGTGGTGCTGGTCGCCGTGCTGCTGCCGATGGCCTTCTTTGCCGGCTCGACGGGGGCGATTTACCACCAGTTTTCAATCACCATGGTGGTCGCCGTCGTACTGTCACTGCTCGTAGCATTTATCTTCACGCCCTCGTTGTGCGCCACCATGCTCAAGCCGGTACAGTCGCACGAACAGCAGCGTGGCTTCGCGGGTTGGTTCAATCGACATTTCGACCACATGAATCGCGGCTACGAACGCAGCGTGTGGCATGTCACGAGCAGAGTGGGGCGGTATTTCCTGATCTATTTCATCATCGTGGCCGTCATGGGATTGCTGTACCTGCGCCTGCCGGCGGGCTTTTTGCCCGTCGAGGACCAGGGCGAGTTCTTCGTGCAGGTCACAGCTCCGCCCGGCGCGACACAACCGGCCACCGTGGCGGCAAACGACGTGATCCAGCACTACTTCCTCAACGATGAGAAGAGGAATGTCGCCGGCGTCCTGGTGGTGGCGGGCTTCAGCTACCAGGGGCAGGGACAGAACGTCGGGCTTGCTCTCGTGAGGCTCAAGCCCTGGAGCGAGCGCTCAGGAAAGGCCGACAGCGCACAGGCTATCGTTGCGCGCGCCAATAAATTCTTCTCCCAATATCGCGATGCGCAGATCGTCGCGTTCGTCCCCCCTTCGATCCAGGCGTTGGGCAACGCGACCGGCTTCGACCTCGAGCTGCTGGATCAGGGCGGGCTGTCGCACACGGCGCTCATGCATGCGCGTGATCAATTACTCGATCTGGCCAGGAAGAATCCGGAGCTGGCGAACGTGCGTCCGAACGGGCTCAACGATCAGCCCATGTACCAGCTGGAGATCGACTGGGAGAAGGCCAACGCCCTGGGTGTCACCGCGACGGCAATCAACAGCACGCTGCAGGATGCATTCGGCTCGGCCTTCGCCAATCAGTTCATTGACGACGGGCGCATCAAGGATGTTTACGTGCAGAGTATCCCGGGCGCACGCATGCAGCCGGATCAGCTGGACGATTGGTACGTCCATAACACCAGCGGCGGCATGGTGCCGATGAACGCGTTCACCACGGGCCGGTGGGCCTTCGGCTCCCCCAAGCTCGAGCGCTACAACGGCGTATCGTCAATAGAAATTCTGGGCGAGCCGGCGCCGGGCTACAGCACCGGTCAGGCGATGGCGCAGATGGAGAAGCTTGCGGCGCAACTGCCGGCAGGTTTCGGCTATGACTGGACCGGAATCTCCTATCAGGAGGCCCAGGGTGGCTCGCAGACGCTGCAGCTGTACGCACTGTCGATTTTCGTCGTGTTTCTGGTCCTGACCGCTCTCTACGAGAGCTGGTCGATTCCGCTGTCGGTGATTCTGGTGATCCCCATTGGCATCGTGGGCACCATCCTCTTCACGTTGATGCGGGGGCTGGACAATGACGTGTTCTTCCAGGTTGGTCTGTTGACGACCGTCGGGCTGGCCGTGAAAAACGCCATTCTGATCGTGGAGTTCGCGGTGCAGAATATGAGGGCCGGCCAGGCTCTGACAGCGGCCACGGCCGCTGCGGCACGCCAGCGCCTGCGACCGATTCTGATGACCTCCATCGCGTTCATATTCGGCGTGTTCCCGCTGGCCATCGCGAGCGGTGCCGGAGCCTCGGGTCGTATCGCAGTCGGTACCGGCGTCATCGGCGGCATGTTGACGGCCACGGTACTGGCCGTGTTCTTCATCCCGGTGTTCTTCGTCGGCATCCGCGCCCTGGCGCTGCGCCAGCACTCGCCGGGAGCGGATCACACACGGGAAGGGCAGGAGGCCGATGCGGGAGGCCTGCTGCCACGGCGTCCGTTGTCGGGAGCGGCGGCCCCGTTCGAAAAAGAGCGCTGATGCGGACGCAGAACCTGGTAGCAGCCGCCGCGGCGGCAGCCGTGCTGTGCGCCTGTACGCTGCAGCCCCCCTATCATCGGCCCTCCAGCGGTGCCGGTAATCTCTGGCCGACGGGTCCGGCCTATGCTCAGCAGCCGGTCAGCAGCGCTGAGATGCCGGCCGCCGATGTCGGCTGGCAGGAGTTCTTCAGCGATCCGCAGCTGCGTGAGCTGATCGGCATCGCCCTGCAGAACAACCGTGACCTGCGTGTCGCAGCACTGAATATCGAGCAGGCGCAGGCGCAGTACCGCGTGCAGCGCAGTGCCCTGTTTCCTGGCATCAGCGCGAGCGGCTCCGATAGCGTCGAGCACCTGCCTCCAGGGGTGGCCATCGGGGTAGTTCCCGCTGGAGCACCCAACGGCGTCACGTTCCGCACCTATTCCGCCGGACTGGGCTTTGCATCCTACATCCTGGATGTCTTTGGCCGTGTCCGCAGTCTGAGCCGCTCGGCATTGGAGCAATACTTTGCTCAGATCGAGACGCGCAAGAGCGTGCAGATCAGCCTCGTCGCAGAAGTTGCCGACGCCTATCTGAGCTACCTCTCGGATCGAAGTCTGCTGGCACTGGCCCAGCAGACGTACACCAGCCAGAATGCCTCCCTGAACCTCACCCAGCAGAGTTTCAATGCCGGCGTCGGTACCGCACTGGATCTCGCCCAGTCGCAGCAAACCGTCTATACCGCGCAGGCCAATATCGCCCAATTCACCCGTCAGGTGGCGCAGGATCTCAACGGACTGCAGCTGGTGTTGGGCGCGGCGTTGCCCCCCGATCTGGACCAAGCGCCCGGACTGAATGGCGAGCAGTTCCTGGAAACTTTGCCGGCGGGGCTGCCGTCGGACCTGCTCACGCGCCGCCCCGACATCGCGGCAGCCGAAGACAAGCTGAAGGCCGCCAATGCCAACATCGGCGCCGCGCGTGCCGCCTTCTTCCCGAGCATCACGCTCACGGGCAGTCTCGGCTCAGCCAGCACTCAGCTGTCGGGCTTGCTCGGCCATGGCTCGCAGGAGTGGACTTTCGAGCCGAGCATCAGCCTCCCGATCTTCGCCGGCGGCGCCAATGTCGCGAACCTGGACCTGGCCCGGGTCGAAAAGAACGTGGCCATCGCGCAGTATCAGGAAACCATCCAGACAGCGTTCAGGGACGTCAGCAATGCGCTCGCGGCCCGCGGAACCTTTGAGCAGCAGATCCTCGCAGAGGAACACCTGGTCGACGCGGCCAACATGGCCTACCAGCTCTCGCTGCAGCTGTTCCGGCAAGGTGTCGCCAATTTTTTGTCGGTACTGGACTCTCAGGTGACCTTGTATCAGGCGCAGCAGACGCTCATTGCCATACGCCTGGCGCGCCTGCAGAACCTCGTGGCCTTATACACCGCGCTCGGGGGCGGCTGGAACGCCCGGACTGTGCGCCCGGTGGCAACAGCGGGGCAACTCCCAACCTCGAAGATCGCAGGCGAGGCGGCGGATTGAGCCGAGTGCGCCCTGGGGTGACTGGGATTCCGGCGCCCTCTCACGTGTGCGACGAATGCAGCATCCACAGTCTGCCGAGCTGCGCATAGCCTTCACTATCGGAATTTCCCACCTTCGCGAAGCTATCGCGTGCCTCGGTGGCGTTGTGGCTCTTCAGCTCTGCCACACCGAGCAGCAGGTTCGCCTCGTCCGGAAACTTCAAGCCCCCCTTGGCGATGCCCTGGGAGATCAGGCTGGCCGCCTTGTCAGCCTGGCCATAGCTCAGATACGCCGCGCCCACGCTGACCAGCGGATCACCCGTCGGCGCCGTCTCGGCCTTCGCCTCCTGTGACGGCAACGAAGCCTCATCCGCGCTTGCCTTCTGCATGGCTCCCGTCAGCAGATGCTGGTAGCGCATGATGTCGTCCGGGTCGGTGAAGACATGACTGGCGAAGCCCTTCTGCAGCACTGCCACGGTCTCAGCCGAGTAGCCCTCGTCGAAGGACAGCTGCGCCAGTTGGGCATAATCGCCGGGCATCTTCAGCGCCCCCACCTCGTTCATGAGCCGATAGACGTCCAGCTGCAGGTGCGCATCGTTGCCGTTCGACTTCAGCAGTGGCTGCAGCGCGTCGAACCAGTAGTCGGGCTTAGGGTAGTAGGTCACCAGCTCGTCGATCACCTTGCTCGCAGCCGCCGGATCGCTGGCACGGTTATAGGCATCCCACTGAAACTGCAGATATTGCTCCTCGGGCGTGGGTTCCTTCTCGATCAGCTGCTGGATCGTTGCGGCCGCTTGCTGGTACTGGCCGATGCTCTTCTGGTCCATCGCCACGGTCACATAAAGGTTGGAATCGGCGACACCGCGCTGCATGGCGTACTGGCCCGCGGCGATGGCCTTTGGGTATTGCTGCAGCTGTGAGTACAGGGACACCACCATCGGCAGCATTACCTTCTGCTGCGCAGCGGTGGCGTACTGCGACTGCGCTGCGGTCTCGAGAGCTGGCGCCGCGTCCATGTAGTTCTTCAGTTGCACGTCGGCTATGCCCAGCCAGGAGTTGATGATGAAATTATCGTAGGGGGTTCTGGATCGGTGGGCGGCCATGGCAGCCTGAAGCTTCTGTACTTCCAGGCTCCAGTTCTGGGCCTTCTGCGCGTCCTGGGCCGCCTTCAGGTCCGGCACGAGGAAGTCGCTGATGGTCGGGCCTTTGGACTTCTGGATCACCGCGTTGGCGCTGCACTCCGGACGCGAGAGAGGGGAGGGAGAAAAATCGCAGGTCTTGACGTCTGACCCCTGCGCATCGGTGGTGCGACTCCAGAGGCACAGCGCCGTCACAGCGCAGGCCGAGCCGACGACGAAGAGGGCTGTCGGGTGATTCATGCGTCCCCCCAAAGCGCTGCAAACCCGCGCGCTGGCAGGATCCTATCACCTCCGGCGGGGCACGCACCGTCTGCGATCTTCGAGGCCTTTTTGACAGCCGACGGCAGTTGTTGTAACGATGTAACGACGCCACCGCGGGCCCGTGCGTGATAAATCTGATCACACCTGTCATCGAACGCTGGATCGAATCGGGTCGCCGCGATCCCCACGCGCTCTGGGCGCGGGCAGCGGATGAGTTGCCGTGGTTCCGCAAATGGGATCGCGTGTTCGAGTCGACACCACCGACGTTCCGCTGGTTCGTCGGTGGCCTGACCAATCTTGGCTTCAACGCGGTTGACCAGCACGTGGAGGCCGGCGACGGGGGCCGCGCCGCCCTCGTGTATTTCAACGAGCGCGGGGGGCGCAGCGTGCTCACCTATGCGCAGCTGCTGCATCAGGTACGGCGCATATCGGCCGCCCTGAGGGGTCTCGGGGTTCGCAGGGGTGACCGTATCACGATCTATATGCCACCCTGTCCCGAGTCGATCGCGCTGATGCTGGCGACGGTGCGTATCGGGGCGATCCACTCGATCGTGTTTGCCGGATTCGGTGCGCGCGCGCTGATGGAGCGCATCGCGGCGAGCGGCTCACGCTTCGTGTTCGCGGCCGACGTCGCCTATCGCAAAGGTCACGAGCTGCCTCTGCTGCCGATCGTAGAGGAGGCGGTGCGGCTGCTCGGCAATTCGATCGAGGGCCTGGTGGTCCTTGCACGCACCGGGGCCAGCGCGGCCCGGACGCACCTCTCGTGGGACACATTCCTGCAGCTCGGCGCCGGCCAGCCTTCGGAGCATGCGGTCATGGAGGCGAACGAGCCCGCCTTCATCCTCGCGACCTCCGGGACCACGGCAAAGCCGAAGCTTGCGATTCACACCCACGGGGGATTCCAGGTCCACGTGGTCGCGACCGGCAAGTGGTGCTTCGGCCTCAAACCGAAGGACGTCTGGTGGGCCACCTCCGACATCGGGTGGATCGTCGGTCACAGCTATATGGTCTATGCGCCGCTCCTCGTCGGCTGCACGACGGTCGCCTTCGAGGGCGCGCTCGACTACCCCCAAGCCGACGCCAACTGGCGAGCCGCAGTCGAAGAGCTCGGTGTCTCCGGAATTTTCACCTCGCCGACGGCCGTGCGTCTGCTGATGCGCTATGGCAACGCACCGCTGCTTTCGGTCGATCATTCGCACCTGGAACGCGTCGTCTCGGCGGGTGAAGTGCTCAATGCGCCCGCGTGGGACTGGCTGCAGAATACGATTCTGCGCGGGCGGATACCGGTGATCGATCAGATGTGGCAGACGGAAACCAGCGGGCCGGTCATCGGTAACCCCTACGGTCTCGGCATGCTGCCGATCAAGCCTGGATCGGCGACGATCCCGATGCCGGGCATCGATGCCGCAGTGGTCGCGCCTGATGGTAAGCCATGCGCGCCGGGTGAAAAGGGCATCATGGTCCTCAGGCGCCCGTTTCCAGGACTCACGCCGGGCCTGTGGGGTGAGCCCGAGCGATATGAGCGTGACTACTGGCTACGCATTCCGGGCGTCTATTGCAGTGGCGATGCAGCGCACGTCGACGAGGATGGCTACTTCTGGTTCAGCGGCCGGGCCGACGAGGTCATGAATATCGCAGGCCATCGCCTCGGCACCATCGAGGTTGAAAGCGCCTGCCTGAAGCATCCTGGGGTTGCCGAGTGCGCCGTGGTCGGTCGTCCCGATGAGCTGCGCGGTGAGGTGATCTCGGCGTTCGTACTGCTCAAGCATGGGCAGAGAGCGTCGGAGGAACTTCGCAAGGCTTTGATCGATACGGTGCGTCACGAGCTCGGCCCGGTTGCCGTCATCGGGGAGCTGAACTTCGTCGCCATGCTGCCCAAGACGCGCAGCGGCAAGATCATGCGACGGGTTCTCAAGGCGGTGATCCTCGACCGCGACCCGGGCGATATCACGACCATCGAAGACGAAGGCTCGGTGGAGGAGGCACGCGCGGCGTGGCTGGCAATGCGGGACGAGGGAGATCGACATGTTTAGCGCCTTCAAGGTTTTCGAACAGGACGGCAAGATCAGCGGTCGGGCCGTGCAACTCTCGCTTGATGAGTTGAGTGCAGGCGCCGTCGTGATCCGGGCGGCCTACTCGAGCGTCAATTACAAGGACGCGCTCGCCGGCACCGGTAGCGGCAAGATCATGCGCCGTCTCCCGTTGGTCGGGGGCATCGATGTCGCTGGCATCGTGGAGTCGAGCAGCGACACACGCTTTCGCGCGGGCGATACGGTGCTCGTCACCGGCTACGATCTCGGCGTTTCCCACGACGGTGGCTATGCCAGCTACGTGCGCGTTCCCGCCGATTGGGTGGTCGCGGTCCCAAAAGGGTTGTCGGCCTTCGATGCCATGGCGATTGGCACCGCCGGCTTTACGGCCGCGCTTTCGATCGTCGAGATGGAACGCAATGGGCTCACGCCGGCGAGCGGGCCGGTGATCGTCACTGGCGCGACCGGCGGGGTCGGTAGCGTCGCGGTACAGTCGCTGGCGGCGCGCGGCTATGAGGTGACCGCACTGACCGGAAAGCCCGAGCAGGAATCGTACCTGCGCGCCCTCGGCGCCAGGCAGCTGCTCGCGCGGGATAAGCTCGAGATGGGCACCCGGCCCCTCGAGAAGGCCAGCTGGGCGGGCGCGGTCGATGCCGTGGGTGGTGCGACGCTCGCATGGCTCACTCGCACCATGATGCCGCACGGCTGCATCGCGAGCTCGGGCCTCACCGGGGGCATCGACCTGCACACGACCGTGATGCCGTTCATTCTTCGTGGGGTGAAGTTGCTCGGCATCGATTCGGTGCTGTGCCCGATGCAAACCCGGCTCGAGGTGTGGCGTCGCCTCGCGAGCGACCTGCGACCGGCACGGCTCGCCGAGATGGTGCAGGAGATCTCGCTCTCGCAGCTGCCGTCGGCGTTCGAGACGCTGCTGAAGGGCACCGCACGCGGACGCTACGTCGTCAAGTTATAGGCACGCCGGGCGAACTGAGTCATGGGAGCACTCGTCGGTATCCGCGCCTGTGTGTTCGATGCCTACGGCACGATCTTCGACTTCGCCACCGCGACGTCCCGCTGCCGGGACATCCCCGATGAAAAGCGCGCTGCACTCTCCACGCTCTGGCGTGACAAGCAGCTGCAATACACCTGGTTGCGGACGCTGCAAGGCCGTTACGCCGATTTCTGGCAGGTGACGAGCGACGCGCTGGAATTTGCGCTCGATAGCCTCGACCTCTCGGATGCAAAGCTGCATGGTCGGCTGATGGATCTTTACCTGACGATCTCGGTGTTTCCGGAAGTCCCTCAGGTACTGCGGCGGCTGCGGCAAAGCGGGCTCGTCACGGCGATCCTCTCAAATGGATCGCCGGCGATGCTGGATGCAGCGGTACGCAACGCCGCACTCGAAGACCAGTTCGACGCGGTTCTGTCGGCCGATACGGTGCGGCATTTCAAGACCCATCCACTCGTCTACGAATACGCGCTGCAGCGATTGGCGTTGGCGGCGGAGCAGGTGTGCTTTCTTTCCTCCAATGCCTGGGATGCGTTCGCGGCCTCAGCCTTCGGGATGCGCGTCATCTGGTGCAATCGCTACGGTCAGAAGCGCGAGCGGCTGCCGGGGACGCCTGACTATGAGGTGCGAAGCCTCGCCGAAGTGCCGGCTTTGCTGACAACTTGACCGGGCGCCGCGCATGGCGCGCGCACGTCATTGGTATAGCCGCGCTTGAGCCCGCCTGTCGCTGCGGTCCGCGCCCGCTGAAATAGTGGCTTAACCGGTACCCTGCCGACCGGAGCCTTCCTGTATGTTTTACACGTTGCGCTCATGCAACAGGCAGCACGGTACCCCGGCTGCGTACCGGCCCGGATCAAGTGAAGGGTCGAACCGACTGTTCCGGAGTAACTTGGCGGAGGATTAGAAATACGGCCCTCATCTCGGAGAACCTGCGCCCCAGCACCGGCGTACAAACGCCTGCTGCATTTGCTTCATTGCGCATTCATTGTATATTCCGTCGTGTGTTGGGGGGCTATTTGTGCTCTTTGAGCAACATTACTTGAGATCGACTAAAGAATAGAAACTGTCTCTCGAGTCAACACTGATGCAAGCCGGGGGTTGAGGGAGCATGGTCGCGGGCCATGGCATAGCAGTCGCGGAATTGACCGCAGTCTCTATTGATAGGCACGACGCCGACCACGGCACCGATCTCTTGCTTCCCGTGGCTGAAGCCGGCTGTCGGAGCGTGGCTGCCAAAGACGCCCTTCAGACTATCGCCGGCGACCTCGCTGTCGGCGGCCGGTGGAGCCAAAGAGCGCTGCACGGCGCCACCGTTCGGACTCGAAAGGAAACAGTGATCCTGCGCCTCAGCTCTTCTGCGGGCCTTGTGGCCCCGAGGAGGGCAGGCTAAAGGTCAACTGAATCACAGCGTCATCGCCAATGACATGGGCTGACGACGAACACCAAAGATTGAAGGGGGAAGGGTAAATGACCGAGAGAACCACGGTATTGCGCAGGCGGGCGGGCCTTTGTGTCCTGGCCGGTGCGTTAATTGCGGCCGCACCGGCGTTTGGCCAAAACGCAGCTGACCAGAGCACCCCAGCACAGGCGGGCTCGGGCGCAGATACGCTCCAGGAGGTCGTGGTGACCGCCGAGCGCCGCGCGGAAGACGTACAAACCACGCCGATTTCAGTCATCGCAGTGTCGGGGGCCGACCTGCAGGCGCAGTCGGTGCAAAGCATCGAGACGTTGCAGCAAGTGGCGCCAGACCTCACGATCCAGTCGGAGTCCGGCACCGGCAGCGTTCTGATCAACATTCGCGGAATTGGCGTGGAACCCATTGGGGCTGACGCCGTAGCAGGTGTCGTTGTCGTTCGCGATGGGGTCGTGAACAACTCCACCGGTTTCGGCATGAATATGCCCTTCTACGATATGGCCGACGTGGAGGTACTGCGTGGCCCGCAGGGCACCTTTGAGGGTGACAATTCGACCGGCGGGGCCATCAATATCAACTCTCAGAATCCCAATTTCCGTGGCTATAACGGCTACGCCAACTTCAAGGTGGCGACGTACAGCGACACCGAAGTCCAGGGTGCGGTTAATTTACCGGTGAGTGACACCTTTGCCGCGCGTCTGGCCTTCAACGAGGAGCAGCGCGGCAGCTTCTTTTACGATGAGGGTTCGGCATTATACGGCCCTAACGAGGGCGGCCCGTTCCTGATCCCCAGCAGTCCGACCTGCCCTTCGTTCTTCAGTGATCCGCTGCATCCCTGCGCGAGCGCTGCCGATACGAACAAGACCGGCATCGATCCGGGTAATCTCAATAACAAGGATTTTCGCATCGGCATGCTGTGGAAGCCGACGGACCGTTTCCAGTCGCTGACGAAGATCGAGGTTGACAACCAGGACACGGACGGTCTGCCGGGGCAGCCGAATATCCAGACGTTCGCGCCTGTCGCCCCCGGATTGCCCTGCGCCGCCGGGCTTGGGACTGCACCGAATTGCCACTCACTGTATGAGCCGGGCTATTCGGGCAATCCCTATGTGCTCAATGACTGGACTTCTGCTCTGAAATATGACGAGCACATCAGCATGTACAGCGAGGAGATGCGTTACACCTTTGCGAGCGGTACCGTGGCGCGTTTGCTGCTCGCTGATACGGAAATCGGTGATGACACCCTGTCAAATATCAGCAATGACTCGATTAACGTACAAACGCTGAGCCCAACCGTGTACCCCAACGCATCGAACGCCTTCACTGCAACCTTCCAGGAACACGCCTACAACGCAGAGCTCGATTTTATTTCACCCACGACCGGCAAGTTCAGCTGGGTGGCGGGCGCGAGCTGGACCTACACGGCCAACCAGTTTGCCCAATACGGACCCAGCACGGCAGCGCCGAATTCGCCGACAAATCCTTCCGTGGTTCTCTGGGTCGACGGCGAAACCATCTATGCCAAAGACGAGGGCATATTCGGCCAGACCACCTGGCAGATCACGCCTGCGCTGCAGTTTCAGATTGGAGCGCATGTGGGCTGGGACGTGGATACGGGCCTGGGGGCGTTGCAGCTCGGCCTGGGCAACGGCATACCACCGCTGTTTTTGCTCGCACTCGGGGGATATGACCACGGCCTGGTTGAAGCCGGAGACAATGCCGTCCTGACCGGTAAGGTCGGATTCAACTGGACGCCCGTGCAGGGGCAGTATTTCTATCTGTTCTGGGCGCGCGGCTACAAGCCGGGTCTGGGGAACCTTGGGACTGCGGCACCTACCACCAAGGAGGAAGTCAACGACTCCGAGCTCGGATGGAAAGGCACGTTTGCCAGTGGCCACCTGACGACGCAGCTGGGTGGCTACTATATGAATTACTACAACCTGCAGGAGAGCATCTTCAATCCCTACAACGTGGTGGGGACCCCGGACGCGAATATTCCGTACTCTTACGTCACCGGCCTCGAAGCGGCCATGCAAACGCAGGTCGGAGGCTTTGGTCTGGATCTCAGTGCAGCCCTTAACCGGTCAGTTCTGGGACGCACTATCACCGCTGCAAGCTACGCATTCCCGAGCACCTTTGGGCGTACGAATCAGTGCGCGAAAGGTCAGGCCCCCGGTGCGAACAACAGCGTCTGCACTGACTACCTGGGGGTTTACACTGGACAGGATTTCCAGAAGTCCCTGGAAGGCGAAGCGTTGCCCTATTCGCCCCGATTCCAGAGCAATGCGACCATCAAGTACAATTTCCATCTGGGCAATACGGTCCTGACGCCGAGACTTACGTACTCCTACATCGGCGTGAGCTATGCACAGCTGTTTCAAATCCCCTACTACAAACTGCCGGCACATGGCCTGCTGAACACGTACCTGGATTGGAGTGCCGGTCCGTGGACCGTGAGCCTGTTTGCAACCAATGTCACCGAAAAGCTGTATATCTCCAGCATTTCTGCCGGTACCGCCTCGACAGTGTATTACGGCGACCCGAGGCAGCTTGGTCTACAAATTAACAGAACCTTCTGAAGCCCTTTGAACCGGGTTCGACGTGCAGCCATCCGGGCTTGCACGTCGAACCCGGTTTTGACTGACTGGCGAGGCGGCTGAGCTGCGCCTTCAGATCGGGCGCGGATTGGGCTGTTCCGGTACTCGGTAAGGTCCGACCGGCAGCACGACCTCACCCCGGGTTTCGTTGATCACTTCCGCGGCCGCCAGATAGAAGGCTGCCAGCGCCGTGATCATGCCGGTATAGCCTCCCGCGACATGCAGCCTGGCGCTCGCCAACCACTCACCCAGTGCCAGCAGCAGAAAGGTGATCCAGAGCGCCAGGAAAATGAACTGCACGGCCCGATTGGCGCGGAATGTCCCGATCCACATGAAGAAGGTGAAGAGTCCCCACAGAAGCAGGAACCAGCCGAGAAACGCCGACGGCACTTTGCTGGAGAAGAACAGAACGAAGAGTGCGAACGACCACCAGAAGGCACCGTAACCGCAAAAGGCCACGAAGCCGAAGGTATTTCCCCGGGGAAATTCCAGCAGGCCGGCGAAGAATTGGGCGCTGCCCCCGAATGCGAAGGCCGAGGCCAGCACCAGCGGCACGGCGGCCCCGCCGAACCAGCCGGCATTCACCATGCTGAGCAGCCAGGTGGTCAAGGCGAAGCCACTGAGACCCAAGGGCGCCGGATTGGCAAATTTCATGTGTTATTCCTCCAGGATATACGCGGATAAAGGCTGGCGCGGCATGGTTTCGCGGCGGCAACTCGGGCGGCGCGAGACAGTCCCGCCAGGTCGGCTGGCCGTCAATCAAACCCCTTGTTTTCGCCGCACCGACTGGTGTTCTTGATTTCCACTCACTTTAGCCAAAACAGGGTGAAATTCAACCGAACAAACCCCGGTCGCACGCTCGACTCGCTGCAATTCAGCAGCCGCATGCCTCCCGGCTGCGCTTGAACTGCGCCGGTCAGTTCGGTAGGGTGAGTTCCGATCAGCGGGGGAAAAATCACCGCTCTCCGGTAGCGCGAGGGACGGGATGCAACCAGACTAGTCCGGACATACGGGGGTGCTGCAACATGCCTGCAATATCAATTCATCCAGCCATCGATCAGGGCGTTCGACCGACCGACAGCAAATTCGCGGGCGGCACGCTCGTATGCAAATGCGCGACTGACCCGGTAGAGGTGTCGGTCAAGACACAGTCGGCTCACAATCACGCCTGTGGCTGCACCAAGTGCTGGAAGCCCAAGGGTGCGCTGTTTTCGCTCGTGGCAGTGGCGCCACGGGATAAGGTAACGGTGACCCGAAACGGCAACAAACTCGCGGTGGTCGATCCCAAGGCGACCATTCAGCGCTACGCCTGCCAGAGCTGCGGTGTGCACATGTATGGCCGCATCGAGAACACCAAACACCCGTTCTATGGCCTGGATTTCATACACACGGAGCTCTCGCCGCAGAGCGGCTGGTCCGCTCCGGCATTCGCTGCGTTCGTCTCCTCGATCATCGAGTCCGGATTTGATCCTGCCAGGATGGGCGAGGTGCGTGGGCGGCTGAAGGAGCTTGGACTCGAGTCCTACGATTGTCTCTCGCCGGCGTTGATGGATCTTATCGCCACCCATAGCTACAAGGCAGCGCACGCGGCGGCCGCGTGAGCGCTTAGAGCCGAAGCTGACGCAAGACGCCTCCGGTGCCACGCGAGGCGTATTCCCTAACCGTGGAGTCCTAAGCGAAATGGACGTACGTGCAGCCGTTGCCGTTCAGGCCGGCAAGCCCCTGAGCATCGAGACCGTGCAACTGGAGGGCCCCAGGAGCGGAGAGGTTCTGGTGGAGCTGAAGGCCACCGGCATCTGTCACACCGATCATTTCACGCTCTCGGGAGCGGATCCGGAAGGGCTGTTCCCTGCCATCCTGGGACACGAGGGGGCAGGTGTCGTGGTCGATGTCGGACCGGGGGTTCGATCGGTCAGGAAGGGCGACCACGTGATCCTGCTCTACACCCCGGAGTGCCGGGAGTGCAAAAGCTGCCTGTCCCGCAAGACCAACCTGTGTACCGCGATACGGGCCACGCAGGGCAAGGGGCTCATGCCCGATGGCACGAGCCGTTTCTCCTGGCAGGGCAAGCCGGTGCTGCACTACATGGGCTGCTCGACCTTCGCCAATTACACAGTGCTGCCGGAGATCGCGGTCGCGAAGATCCGCGAAGATGCCCCCTTCGATAAGGTCTGCTACATCGGCTGTGGAGTGACGACCGGCATCGGTGCAGTCATCTTCACCGCCAAGGTCGAGCCAGGCGCCACGGTGGTGGTGTTCGGCCTGGGGGGCATCGGTCTGAATGTGGTCCAGGGGGCTAGACTCGTCGGGGCGCGCCAGATCGTCGGTGTCGATCTGAATCCGCGCCGCGAGCAGCTCGCGCGTCAATTTGGCATGACCCACTTCGTCAACCCCCAGGAGATCAAGGGGGACCTGGTGGCGCATCTGGTCGAGCTGACGGGCGGCGGCGCGGACTACAGTTTCGAATGCATCGGCAACGTGAAGGTGATGCGCCAAGCACTTGAGTGCTGCCACCGCGGGTGGGGCCAGAGCATCATCATCGGTGTAGCGGGAGCGGGGCAGGAAATCAGTACCCGGCCGTTTCAGCTCGTCACCGGGCGCGTCTGGAAGGGCACGGCGTTCGGTGGGGCGCGAGGTCGCACGGATGTGCCGCGCATCGTCGACTGGTACATGGAGAAGAGCATCAATATCGACGACCTCATCACCCACAAGCTGCCGCTGGAGCGGATCAACGAAGGGTTCGAGCTCATGGAGCGAGGTGAGTCGATCCGCAGTGTCGTGGTCTATTGAGACGACAACCCGGCCGATACCGATCCAATGCCCGCGCTGGAGACGCTAGCTGAATATCGCTGCTTTGGCGGCGTGCAGGGATTCTATCGGCACCTCTCGGCGAGTGTTGGGCTGCCGATGCGCTTTGGCGTATACCGCCCCGCGCAGGCCAGCCACGGCCCGGTCCCCGTGCTGATCTACCTGGCGGGCCTGACCTGCACCGAGGAAACGTTTTTCATCAAGGCGGGGGCGCAGCGGGCAGCCGCACAGCTGGGTCTGATGCTGGTCAGCTGCGATACCAGTCCCCGATCGACCGGGATCCCGGGGGAGGCTGACGACTGGGAATTCGGCAGCGGGGCCGGCTTCTATCTGGACGCGACGCAGGCGCCCTGGGCACGGCACTTTCGCATGTACGACTACGTCCGCAACGAGCTGCCCGCGCTGCTGGCCGAGCACTTCGCGGTGCGTGCCGGCCAGTTCAGTCTCTGCGGTCACTCCATGGGTGGGCACGGAGCGCTCGTGATCGCTCTGCGCAATCCCCGCCTGTTCCGCTCGGTGTCCGCTTTTGCACCGATCTGTTCTCCCTCGCGTTGCCCCTGGGGACTCAAGGCATTTCCGCGTTACCTGGGCGAGGAGCGCGCGAGCTGGCACAGATATGACGCCGTGGAGCTGATCCGCTCGGCGGGACAGCCGGTCCTGCCGGAGATCCTCGTCGACCAGGGGCTATCCGATAAGTTTCTGCAGCAGGGACAGCTCCTGCCGGAGCTGCTGGAGGAAGCATGCCGCACTTCCGGGCAGCCGCTGCGCCTGCGACGGCAGGACGGCTACGGCCACGATTACTACTTCGTCGCCAGTTTCATCGAGGATCATCTGCGCTTTCACGCGGCAGCGCTCGATACAGCGGCGTAAGCACGATTGCCATCGCCCTTTGCCTCGTGCTGGCGGGCTGCGGTCACCACGGCGGCCAGAAGGCCACCGACAGCGCTGCAGACGATGGCGACACCCAGTCCATTGGCGGGGTGTGGAATGGGGCGGATTCCTCCGGCCGAACGATCGTCGGCCTGGCGGATGAGGCGGGGGAATTTCACCTCCTGCGTGATGACGGAATGCAGTACGCCGGGACCGCGACCACCCGCGGTGACGCCGTCTCGGCGACCGCCAGACGCCTGACCAGGCCTGGAGGAGCGAAGGGGTCGGAAGACGAGGCAGCGTCCCTGACCGGAAAGGTGCAGCAACGCGAGTCCATGTCGCTGCGCATCGTGCCGGCGGCGGGAGCCCCGCCGTTTCCGCACGACACGATATCGCTGCAGTTCAATCCCCTCTATGACAGCCCGTCCTCGCTGGCCACGTTTGCGGGCGAGTACACGGACGGCGCAACGGGCAACACCATCACCGTGACCGCAGGGGGCACCCTGTTTTGGCGCGATTCCCGCGACGGCTGCCTGGCAAGCGGAGCCGTCAGTCTCATCGACGCGCACCATGATCTGTACGAGGTGCAATTCAGCTATTCCGCCTGCCAGGGCGCAGATGCCGAGCTCAACGGCGTACAGTTCAGCGGCCTCGGCACACTGGAAACCACCCTGCAGCCGGTGCAGGCGATCATCGGCGTCACGGGCGAGGCGCGCGGACGTGGCTATGCCATCGATCTGACGCTGTCCCGGCTACCGCCGCGCAGTCCGATTTGAGCCCAGAGGCTCACTGATCGGCGGCAGAGCCCTCGACGCGCTTTTTCATCTGCGCGAGTGCGCCGGTGAACATCCGGATATGCTGCTCCCGGTACTTCTCCTTCGTCTGACCCGGTGCGAGATTCGACTGGTCGTAGACGATCCGGTAGAAGATCTTCGACTGGCCCGGCCCTGCGGGCTCCACGTCGACCGTGGCGTGATACATGTCCTTCAAGACCGGCTGTTGGGTGTAGGTATAGGAATGGGCCGTCTGGCCCACCATGACCTCGTTGACACGGCCGGCAAGCGTGCGCACCGTGCCCAATCCGCCGTTGCCTGACGTATAGGTACACTTCATCTTCATGAATGCGCCGATATCGCAGAATCCGCCGACGTCCTTCCAGACCGCGGCGACCGGGCGCGCCACGTCCGTGCTCAGCACGATGGTCGTGTAGTCGGCGGCCAGGGCTTGCGAGCCCGCGACGGCAAGGCCGGTGATACCCAGTGCGGCCAGGCAGAGCAGGGTGCGATTACGCATGCGGGCATTCTCCTCATGTGCGGTCATCTTATCGGCGGGGTGCAGGTGTAGACACCGCCCAAAGCGCCCTTGGGCTGATGTGCCACCAGAGGCGTGCACCCCAGCTCATCGAGCAATGCCTTCACGGGCACGGCGTCTCCGTAGCTGCGCGAGACCATCTGCAGGGCCGTAATCCGTGGCAGGGTTACCGATGAAAGCGCGGTCTGGGTCATGCACGTCTGCGCCGGGTATGGCCCACCCACCCAGGCGGCATGCGGCATGTCGGCGCTGGCCATCGAGATGGCGTACAACACGATGATGTAACACATGCCCGGCGGACACTCTACATCAGGCGGTTACATCGAGGGCTGCAGCAGGAGATTTTGGACCTAACTGTTCGACTTTGGGTCCTGACGTGCGGGTGGATCGGGATTTTGAGGGGCACCCCCCGGCGCCACGCTGATATCCCCCGCATCGATCTCCAGGTCCGGCCGCAGCTGGTGCAGCTTTGCGGTGCCGGCTTTGGTGACACCGGTCTGGAACAGGTATACCCGCCGCAGCGACTTGATGGCTGCCAGGGCCTGCATGCCGGCGTCGGAGATTCCCGGATTGCCGACCAGGTTGACCTCGACCAGCTTGGGCAGCGAGCTCAGCACTGGAAGGGCCCGATCGGTCAGCTTGTTGTCGTCCAGACGCAGGCGCGTCAGTGCGGTCAACCGGGCGATGGGTGCGATGTCCGCATCCGAAAGCCCCGCGTCCGCGAGGTTCAGGTCGATGATCTGATCGCTCGGGATCGTCGAGAGTGCCTGGATGTTGCTGGCGGAGAATCCTGCGCCCGGGAGCGCCGGACTGACAACCAGATCCGTATCGCTCAGGGAAACCTGCCGGGCCATGAAGCCCGCAGCCTGCAGCTGTGCAATCGCCTTGGGGTCGGCCTGCTTGGGCGGCTGCTCCTCGGCCAGCGCGGCCTCCTGGGCGAGTTTCCTGGCGGCTTCCTCGATGGCCTTATCCCTGGCGGCGTTGGGTTGGCGCGCAAGTTCGGCCGCGCTGCCGCCACCCGGGGCTGGATTGAGCTCGTCCTGAATGAGGCTCTGGATCTGCGGCGGCGGGTTGAGAGCCGCTACCTTAACGCCGGTCCTGGCACCGCCGTTCACCCACCAGGTCAGAAGCGTAATCTGGTCGGCGCTCAGCGGCGGATGTTCCTTGGGCATGTAGTCATCGTCAGTCTGCGGCAAGGACACCCTGCGGATCAGATCGCTGGCTTTGGCGTTGCCCTTTACGATGACGGGGCCGTCCCCGCCGCCTTTCATCAGGCTCGCGTAGGTGGACATGTCCAGTCCACCCTTCTGCTGACTGCTGCTATGGCATTGCATGCAGCGCTGCTCCAGCACCGGGGCGATGACATCCGTATACGGGTCAGCCGCGGCGAGCGTGGTGGCGCGCGGCCCGATGGGAGCAAGACCGGCCATCTCGCGGATGAAATTGGGCGCGTACTGAACCAGGTAGCCGCTGCCATGGGTCAGCTCTCCGCCGAAGTGACCGGTCGCGACGACCAGGGCCACCAGCAGTACCACGATCGCCGGGCGCGCCTTCTGGAACTGGATGCTCGCTTGCGATCGCATGATCCAGCCCACGAGCGACACCACGGCGATGCTGGTGCCGAGGGCCCGATGTGCCTCCACGGTCGGCCCATGGAAGCCGCCTTCCGCAAAGTGCATGTAGCCGAGAATGACCGTGCCGATCGCACAGATGGCCGTCGCGCCCCAGGCAAGCCCGAGCGCAGGCTGCAGATCGGGACGCCTTCCCTTGCGCGTCAGCCACTCCAGGGCGGCGACGATGAGAACCAGGGCGATGGGCAGATGAACCGCAAGGACGTGGAAGCGGCCCAGAAAGTAGATAAAGTGCATTCAGTTCACCGACTCGACTGAATCCGCGGGCACGGCCAGGTTGGCCGTGCCATGCGAACGGGCGCGGTATGACTCGATCAGCTCAATCTCAATGCTGCATCCGAACTGTCGATGACCTCATTCACGACATCGCCGAACTGGTCGGTGAGCCGGTAGTTGCGACCGAGATAAAAATAGGTCAAGCGCTCGTGATCGATTCCGAGCAGACGCAGCATTGTCGCATTCATATCGTAAGTGGTCGTCGGCTTGCCGATGACGTTGTAGTTGAAATCATCCGTCTGCCCATGCGAATAGCCCGCACGGGTTCCGCCCCCCGCCATCCACCAGGTGAAGTTGCCGCCATGATGGTCGCGGCCCCACGCACCCGCCGAACCCTGGGCAAAGGGTGTGCGCCCGAATTCGCTGCCGCAGACCACCAGCGTATCTTCCAGCATGCCACGCTGTTTGAGGTCGCGGATCAGCGCGGCAGCGGGCTGGTCGAACTTCTGGGCGCACTTGGTCATGCGCTCAGGCAGCTGGAAGTGGTGGTCCCAGCCCAGGTCGTACAGGGTGATGAATTTCACGCCGCGCTCGGAGAGCCGGCGTGCGATGAGGGCATTGTGGGCAAAGGTGCCGGGCCGCATGACATTGGGCCCATACATGTCCAGTACGCTCTTTGACTCGTCCGAAAAGTCGACGATCTCCGGGATCGAGTGCTGCATGCGATAGGACATCTCGTACTGGCGGATGCGCGAGAAGATATCCGGGTCCTGTGACGAACGATAATCGGCCCGGGCCAGATTACTGAGCGAATCCAGCAGCTGGCGGCGCTCCTCCGAGGTCACCCCGCCGATGTTGTTCAGATACAGCACCGGGTCGGCCCCTTCCCGCAGCTGCGCACCCTGAAACTCGGATGGCAGAAAGCCGGCACTCCAGGTGCCGGTATCCGTCGGCACACCCTGCAGGATGCCCGAGGTCATGACGATGAAGCTTGGCAGATTGGTATTGTCGTTACCCAATGCGTAGCTGACCCAGGCGCCGTCCGATGGCCGGCCAGCGAGCTGGAAGCCCGTATGAAGCAGCATCTGGGCAGGCCCATGATTGAGCTGCTCGGTGTACATGGACTTGACGAAGCACAGCTCATCGACGACACCGGCAAGATGAGGCAGGAAGTCGCTGACCCAGACGCCCGACTGGCCGTGCTGGCGCAGCGGCTTCACGGGCGCTGTGACAAAGAAAGCGGCTTGACCGCTCGACATCGATGAGAGCTTCTGGGTACCGAGCTCCGAGGCGGGCATCGGCTGACCATTCATCTTCACCAGCAGCGGCTTGTAGTCCCACAGGTCCACCGTGGAGTTCGCGCCCAGCAGGTGGATATAAATCACGCGTTTGGCGGTGGCCGGAAATTGCCCGGTGGCGAATTTGCCGAGATTCGGTGCGGTCCGGGAGGCAGGAGGCGCGACCGTCGCGTTCGCGCGCGAGAGCCCCAGGACGTCCACCGCAGCCACCGCACCCAGCCCCAGCCCGAGGCCCGCCTTGGTCAAAAAGGAGCGGCGAGCAGCGTCGACGACATCTTTGAGGTCCGAGCCGCCGATCAATACCGCGCCATCGCGCTTGCTGCGACGCTTCATGGATCTCTCCTAATGAATGAAGTACGAGTCAGGGGCATTCATGATCACGGTGGCCACGTTGGTCATGGCAGCCAGCTTTGCGACGTTCACGCTGGCGTCCACCGGCTCGACTCCTACATGCACGAGCTGCTCGGCCGCCTTGGGATCGGACTGGTATTTCTGCAGCTGCTGGCCGTAGAAAGAGTTGAGTACCGCCATTTGAGCGGCATCGGGATACTGTCTTCGCGCCAGCCGGAACACCTGGGTCAACTGCTTGGCCGGCTCGGCGCTGTAATGCAGCGCCTCCGTCGCCATCATCCGATAGGCTTCCACGTACTGCGGCCCATTCAACAGCAGCAGTGCCTGCATCGGGGTATTGGAGACATCCATCTTTCCGATGCTCACGGTCGGATCGGCCGCGTCCAGCAACTGGAACTGCGGATTGGTCCCATTGCGCTTCAGGAACGAGTACAGCGTACGCCGGTGCTGCTCCCAGTTGGGCATGATGTTGGGACTCGGGTAGCCTCGCACGGGTACGCCAGCCGGCTGATACGGGTAGGTGCTCGGTCCGCCAATCGTCCGATCGAGTATCCCGGCGTCGAAGAGTGCGCTGTCACGCATCTGCCGATAGGTCATGCGAAACCGTGGACCGCGCGCGAGCAGGTCGTTTTTCGGATCGGCCTGGCGCTGCGCGGGCGTCGCGTCCGAGCTCTGACGGAACGTCGCCGACATCACGATCATCTTCTGCATCTGCTTGATGTTCCAGCCCGAGTCCCGGAACTTCAGCGCCAGCCAGTCCACCAGCTGCAGGTAGGTCGGCGTGATTCCCTGCGAACCGAAGTCGTCCTGCGTCGGCACGAGCCCGGTCCCGAAGTTCATCTGCCACAGCCGGTTGACGAACACCCGAGCCGTCAGCGGATTTTTGGGATCGAAGATCCACTGCATCAGCCCCAGCCGGGTACGCGGGTATTTGTCCGACCAGGCAAACAGCTGCGTAGGACCCTGCAGTGGCACCTGCTCGCGACGCGAATCCCATTCGCCACGGTAGAGCAGGTAGGTGGGCCGTGGCTTCTGCAGATCCTCATAGACCAGCATTGCCGGAATCTCTGTCGCGATGTCATTTTCCTGCTTGCGCGCCATGTCCAGCGCCTGGCGCGCCTGGCTGGCCGCCGGGTCGCGGATCGCGAGCAGGTGGGTCAGCTGGCCACCCAGTGAGCGCGCATCGACTGCCTTCAGCGCGTGGTCACCCTCATGCAGGTAGGCGACTTCGACCGGCGTCAGATCGCGGTCGAACATGCGGAACTCGTCAATGGCGCTGTCGACCGGTCCGGATTCACGGAAGCGGGTGCCAAACGACAATCCCGTGTACTCATCGAACAGTCCATGGAAGGGGATTGGCAGGATGGTCTGGGTCAGGTTGTCCTGGACGATGTCCACCGGTATGGCAGCCCCATCGATGTACAGATGCAACCCGGCGGCCTTGCTCGAGCCGTCGTAGGTGATGGCGATGTGCGCCCACTTCTTCAGCGCCAGGGGCGTCCGGGTGGCCATCGCGATCATGTTGAAGGGTCGCGCATGCGAGAGGAAAAACTCCAGCCGACCATCTTCGAGCAGGACCAGCTCATAGCCCTTGCCGCCGTTATCGACGGTATCGGCGTCCGGGAAGTCCGAGTTGTTGAAGATCGTCGTATAGGTGGAGTAGCGCTTCGCCGGGTAAAACCACAGATCGACGCTGAAGGGGTGCCAGCGATCGTAATACCCGGTGTGACTCAGGTATGTCCGGCTGTCGTTGCTGGCGGCGATGTACAACGCCTGTCCCTTTTCCCCTGGGCCGAGCTTGGAAGCCGATACCACCGCCGGGCCGACATTGGGCATTCCCGAGGGCGAGAACATCATCTCGCTGAGCTTATAGGTGGCGGGTACCAGAGGGCTCTGCTTGCCATCCAGGCCCAGGCCTCCAATCGTCTCGTAGCCGTTCCCATCGGGATCGACGGACGTCTTCGGCGGACCCTTGGGCATCTGCAGTCCGGGCTTTCTCGGAAACGGAAGGCCGAAGCGGCCGAAGCCACCGAAGGGTGCCTGCTCGAGCCGCAGCGTCGGCCAGGCACTTTGTGGAATCGGCTCCTCCGAGTCGAAGGGAAAGTAGGCGACCTGCGCCTGTTGCAGAGAGCTCTGGATGAGGTGCGCGGCCTGGCCTTCATTGACCGTGCCCGGCGCAGCCCGTGTGCCGGGCTGAACCAGGGCGGTGCGCACGACCCGCGCCACCGCTGGCGTTGCGCGCGCGATGCCTGACTCGCGCGGGCTATCCAACCAGGCAGCCACCACGGCTGCGGCCCGGCGGCTGTCAGCCGTCAGGACGCGCTGGTAGGCATCGCTCGTGTCGGTCACCTTGCGCTGCGCCCGCAGCAGCTGCAGCTGTTGGGTAGCCGTGGGCCACGGCAGTGTCGGACCGCCACGCGTGCCCCCAACCCCCGGGGCATTGAGGCTGTTGAAGAAGCCGCTGAGTGAGTAGAAATCCTTCTGACTGATCGGGTCGAACTTGTGATCGTGGCAGCGCGCGCAGCCCACCGTGTAGCCGAGGAGCGCCTGACCGACCGTATCGGTGTCGTCTACCACGGACTCGATGCGAAACTGCTCATTGAGGTCGCCGGCCTCCGAGGCGCGCATGCCGAGGCGCAGGAATTCGGTAGCCACCAGGTCATCGCGCGTGCGATGTGGCATCAGATCGCCCGCGATCTGCATCGTGGCAAATTTATCGAAGGGCATGTTTTGATTGAATGAGGAGATCACCCAATCGCGCCACGGCCAGAGGTTGGAGTCGACGCCATCGTCCTCGTAACCGTCCGAGTCCGCGTAGCGCGACAGATCCGCCCACATGCCGGCCATGCGCTCCCCATAAGCGGGCGAGGCCAGCAGCCGATCAACCACCTTTTCGTAGGCGTTGGGGCTGGTGTCGTGAACAAATGCATCGACCTGCTCCAGTGAGGGCGGCAGGCCGGTCAACGTCAGGCTGACTCGATTGATCAGCGTGGCCCGATCCGCCTCCGGCGAGGGAGCCATGCCCTTCGCTGCCAGCTTCGCAAACACAAAGTTGTCGATGGGGTTGACGACCCGGGACTGGAACCGTCCAGCACTGGGCACAGACCACGGCTTGGGGGGAATCAGCGACCAGATCGGCTCGTACGGGGCGCCCTGTTTGATCCAGGCTGCGATCAGCTGGATCTGCTCGGGCTTCAGAGGGGCCGCATTGTGCGGCATGCGCACGTCGGGATTGGTGGAGGTGATCCGCCGGATGAGCTCGCTCTGCTCCGGATGGCCCGGGACGATCGCGTGGCGGTCGGGATTGTCCTCCAGCTTCGCTTCGGCGGGATCGGCATAGTCCAGCCGCAGTCCCGCCTTGCGCATGTTGGCATCGGGCCCATGACAGCCGAAACAGCCGGGGGACAGAATGGGTCGAATCTGTGCGTTGAAATCGATCGGGCCCGTGATCGGCTTGAGGCCCGCGGTCTCTTTGGCCAGGCGCGCGGCCACTTCTGCGGCACTGGGCGGCTTGACGCTCGTGGAGGCTGCTGCTGCACTACCGCAACCACTGAGCAGTGCGAGAGTCAGGCAGCAGGACGCCACCATCAGCCCCGACAGCACCGTCATGAAGGTCCGGTTGTTCGACGGAATGACCCGAACGATCTCATTTCTCACGGCTTTCGTTCCCCCCGTGTGTCCCGCTCCAACGCGGCTCACGGCAACCACACATCGTACTACTACACCAATGCCTGCATAACCTCAATACGTTAATAACACCTTAAATTTCCTAATGAAACGCATTGGTATTTCTTAATGAAGCGCAGGCATGCGGCACCTGGCGCTGTCTCTTTGGAGTCGTCCGTCACGGCATCTTTGATCGAGGGACATGGCTGCTTCTCGCCATGCCGACAGCTCATCGCGCCAACCGCCTAATCCGCGGCAGGGTTTGAATGCGGCCGCACCGCGATCAACGTCGTAGGGATCGGCGCCACGGAGCTGCGAGAACGCAACATCGGCGGCCCCCGGCGGCTGCAGTGTGCTCAGGGAGCGGGGCGATAAGCGATTCGGTCGCCGCGGAAGGTGCTGATCCAGAGGACTGAACCGACCTGCACGGTACTCGCCGCATCGTCAAATTCCGGACGGCCGCGTTCTCGCAGCAACGGCATGGTGCGCATTGAATTGGGATCCAGGACCACGGTCTCCCAGCCGTCCTGGCCGATGGGGGCTCCCAGATGCCGGAATTGCCCCGTCACGAACAGCCGCCCGTCCGCTGTCCAGCGCAGGTTGTCAGGATTGAAGTCCACCTTGGCGACGCGGGCGGCGCCGTGACCGCTCAGCGCCACCCTGACCACTTCGCGGGTCCCGTAGGCGTTCACAAACAGCCACCGCCCGTCTTTCGTGACCGCCAGGCCATTGTCACCCGCCAGTCGTGTTCCCGGGACTTCCTCAAAGCCGTGACCTGTGCGCCAGCGGTAGACCGTCCCATTCACCTGGCCTGCCAGGAGATGCTCCCGGCCCTTGCTGTCGCGCTGGTCGAGAAACTTGCTGACCACGAAGCCGCCATCGGGCAGTGCGGCCACCGCATTACCGATCGCGTATCGCGGGAGCAGCACACATCCGACCCACTGCGCCGTCGCGACATCGGCCCTCAGTCGAAACATCTCCACCGATTCGCGCCCGCCATGGTTTACAGCGTAGACGGTCACGACGTTGCCTGGAGCTGCCACGACATCGAGGCCATGCGTCAGCAGGTGGGCAAAGTCCGGGGGTGTGCAGCCCGGATAACGCGGGTCAGGTCTTGCGCCGACCGAGAAGCTCACCTTGCGCGCGCTCTTGTCGAGCGTGTCTATGATGTAGAGCCCCGCAGATCCCTCTTCATAGGAGCTGCCGACGAGCCAGCGGCCCGCATCGACTGGCAACAGATCTTCCACATTCTTCAGGCCGCAGACGAAGTGCAGATCACCCGCGGGTGCGCAGGCGCCGCCTGACACCTCGAGCGCTGCGCCCGGCACCGCTGGCGCGGCCATGGATGCCGGGCTGACGGCGAGCGCTGCAATGCCTGCCAGTGCCATTACGAATCGCATGCGCTGCGTCCCCCCCAGGTGGTTCGTCCAGAGCATACGCGCATCGCAGCCGTTTGCGCTTCGATAGCGGCGGTGACGCGGTGGCAGACGCGCCGTCTCAGGTGCGACCAGTGATCCGGGGCAGCAGCTGCAATGCGCCGGGTGCGTTCCCGAGGTTCCAGATCCGCTGGATCAGCTGGCGCATCTCCTCGTCGGTCGCAGCGTTGCGGAAGCGGGCCAGACGGATCGCCTTTGATTCCAGCTCGTCCGTCGTCAGAGTATTGCCGGGGTCTCCCTTGGGTTCATCGACACGGGCTTCGAGCGAGCGCCCATCATGGGTCCTGACGCTGACCCTTCCTACCCAGCGATGTGGATACAGAGCGTCGATCTGCGGGTCGAGCTGCATACGGACCTTGGCACGGACCCGCGCGACGCGCTCGTCACTGAGAGCGTGACGTTCGAAACCCTCCACGTCTGCCGAGCCGTGAACGGCAATCAAACCCAGCACCGTTCCCATCGAGAACTTTGCCTGGTGAATGGAGCTGGGGCTCGTAACGGGTCCCAGGACATCGATGGCACCCTGATGCACATGGGCGCTCACTTCCTGCAGATCATCTGCGTGCAGCCCCTCACGGCTCATCAGCACGGACAGCGCCTCCGCGGCCGGGTGCGTGTGCCGACAGGAGGCATACCACTTGAAGGAAGTCTCCTCGGTGGCCCACCGGCTACCGAGTCCGGCGGTCAGGCGCCCGGGATCCGCGTCGGTTGACATGCCCGCTGCCATGCCCTGACTTCCTTCGAGGATGCGCGCTGCACCCCTGAAGCCCCGTCGCGCGAGCTCCGCGGCCATCAGGCCATTGGCCGCCGCCTTGGCCGTATGCAGCTGCTTGGAATCGGCAGCGTCACGCAGAAACTCCCACAATCCGGCTGCCTGGGTGCCGGCCGACCCCAGCGCATGGTTCAACCCGGCCGCATTCAATCCCAGCAGCTTGCCCGCCGCGGCCGCTGCCGCCAGTGTCCCCGCGGTGCCGGTAGTATGAAAGACCGTGTAGTGGGTGCGCCCGAGAAACTCGCCCACGCGGATGCCCACTTCGTAGCCCGCAATGCAGGCGACCAGGATCTCCTGGCCGCTCGACCCGCGCGCTTCGGCCAGCGCAACGACGGCTGGGAATACCACCGTGCCCGGGTGGAACACCGAGCCATTGTGCACATCGTCCTGCTCGACGACGTGCGATGCGGCGGCGTTCGCCATGGCGGCAAAGTAGGGACTGCTGCCTCGGCGGCTGGTGAGGATGGTGCTCGGGCCCTCGGCGGGACCCATCGATCTGGCGAACTCCTCGATGATGAGGGCGGGGCGCGCGTCCTTCCCGGCCAGGGTGCATCCGATCCAGTCGATCATCAGGCGTTTGGCAACCTGGATGACGCGCGGCGGGATCTGCGTGAAACTCAGACCGGCGACGAATTCGCACAATGCCGCAGTCGGCGCGAGCCCGGCGCTGTCATGAGTTGTCGGCGCTTGAGTCATTGACCCTCCTGACCGCGAGCGCCGGTCGCTTCCGACCCAACGCTGGTGCCGGTGTCCACCCGTCTTCGGCGTGCCAGCAGCTGATGCGCGCGCTGGATCACCGCCTGGTCGACCATCTGCCCATCGACACGGGTCGCGGCGCCGGAGGCGGCGGCGGCAAGAACCCTCTGTGCCCATTGCACCTCGCTGTCGGCGGGCCGGAAAGCGCGCCGGATGCAGTCGAGCTGGGCGGGGTGGATTGCCAGTTTGCCCCCGAATCCCAGGTTCGCGGCCTGTCGGGCTTGCTCTTCGACCCGCTCGAGCTGCTCCAGCTCTCTGCTCACCCCGTCCAGCGGCGGATTGCGATCGGCCGCTCGCGAGCGCCAAACGATCTCCGTTCGCACCGCCAGCAGTGCCTGCAGGTCTTCGCTGCAGCCGAGATCCCCTGCGAAGTCGACCGAGCCAAAGCCGACCAATGCCACCCCGGGCACATCCAGGATCTGCGACAGGCGGCTGAGTGCGCGGGCAGACTCGATCAGCGGAATGAGAGGGATGTCGCGACCCACCTGGGCGGCAACATTCATCACCTCGTGCGCGTCCAGTGTTTTCGACAACATGACCGCGGCGGGCTTGAGCTGCGCAACGAGCTGCAGGTCCGCTTCGCGCCAGGGAGTCTGTGGCCCATTGATGCGAACGATCAGCGGCTTGGTGATGGCCACGGCATGCGTGGCAAGGCTCTGGCGGGCTGCGCCCTTCTGTTCGGGAGCGACAGCGTCCTCCAGATCGACAATGATCGCATCCGCGCTACTGCGGTCGGCCGTGTGGAAGCGGTCCGGGCGCGAAGCGGGAACAAACAGCGCAGCGAGCGGTGTGCGTGTGAGCGCGCCTACCACGCGACCTCCGCCTGCATCGTCACCGCTCCATCGGCGTCCTGCACGTCCAGTGCCAGTTCTCCCTCGTGCCCGGCCGCCGCGCGCAGCAGCAGACGCTGTGTGCCCGTCGCAGCGCGAATGCCCAGGTAGGAGAAGGTACGCGGCAGCCGCCCGCCGACGCGTGCGGCAAAATTCAGCAGCAGCGTCGCCTGCAGCGGACCGTGGATCACGACGTCGGCGTAGTGCGCGACCTCGGTCGCATAACGCAGGTCATAGTGAATACGGTGTGCATTGAACGTCAGGGCGGAATACCGGAACAACAACACCGGATCGACCTGAACTGCCCGGGTCTGCGTGCTGCGAAACGTCGTGGGCGCCTGCGGTGCGCTGGCAGCGGAGGTCGCCGCGCGAAAGACGATGACCTGGGTTTCGTCGATGACCGGTCCGTGCTGATTCGCCCATTGGTGCTGCACCGTGACGAAGCAGAGCGCTCCGGAGCGCCCCTGTTTGTTCTGCACCTGGCTGATGGTGGAGCGCCGACGCACCTCATCGTTGACGCGCAGCGGCGCCAGAAAGCCGAGCTTTCCCGAGGCCCACATCCGGCGTGGCAGCGCCGCTGGCGCTGCGAGCGCCCCTCGCGCGGCATGTCCGTCATCCCCGAGGGAGTCGGCCGCCACCAGCTCGGGCGCAAGACACCAGTGCAGGCCGGGCGGGGCAATGCTCTCGTCGATGTCATAGACATGCGGTGCCAGGGTGGCGCGGAAACTGGCGAGCAGGCGTGGGCTCACCGTATCCGTGGCCTCACTGGTCTGGCCCACCCGCCGCTGCAATGCCTGCTCGTCTGAGGGGGTCATCCGGCCATCCGGCTCATCAGGCGGCAAATTCCGCCCGGATGCGGTCCGTATCCGCACCGAGAGCCGGAATCATGCGGATGCTCTCCTGCAGAGCGGGCCGCCCGGCGGGTCTCGGCACTGCCACGCGCTGGCCGTCCGGCAGAGCGACCTGCATGGCGTGCAGTGCCGGGTGCTCAGACAGACTGGACAGCTCTCGAAACTCTCCCCAGGCGACCTGGGCTGCCGTCAGCCGCCGGACCACCTCGCTTGCCTGCAGCTGGGCAAAGAAAGGCTCGAGGATGGCATCGAGCGCCTGGCGATGCTGCACTCGCCCGGGGTTGGTGGCGAAGCGCTGGTCGGAGAGCAGGTCGGCACGATTCAGGACGGTGACGCAGAATCGCTGCCATTCACTGTTCTGTTGAACCGCGATGATGACGGAGCGTCCATCGTGGCAGCCATAGGCTCGATAGGGGTAGATCGAGGCGTGCGCGAGGCCGTGGCGACCGGTGAGCTGGCCGGCGTACTGATAGTGAAGCAGCGGAACCGCCATCCAGTCAGCCATCGCATCGAACATGGCTATTTCGATTTCGGCTCCGCGGCCGCTCTTCTGCCGGGACAACACGGCCTCCAGGATGGCTTCATAGGCGTTCATGCCCGTGGCGATGTCGGCTGCCGACACGCCTACCTTGCTCGGCGTGTCGGGCGTGCCGGTGACGGCACAAAGGCCGCTCTCGGCCTGCACCAGCATGTCGTATGCACGCATATCGGCATAGGCGCTGTCCTGGCCATAGCCGACGATATTGACCACGATCAGCCCGGGAAGCCGTGCGCTGAGCTGCGCCAGACCCAATCGGGCCACCGCGCCGGGCGCAAGATTCTGCACGAAGATATCGGCGCGGGCGAGCAGACGATGCAGCAGCGCCGCATCCGCCTCGCTCTTCAGATCCAGTGCGACGCTTTCCTTGCCGCGATTGAGCCAGACGAAATACGCGGACATTCCATGAACGCTCGTGTCGTAATGCCGGGCCGTTTCTCCCTCGGGGCGCTCGATTTTGATGACGCGCGCCCCGGCGTCGGCCAGACGCAGTGTGCACAGCGGGGCGGCAACGGCCTGCTCGATGGACACCGCGAGCAGACCGTCCAGGGGGCGAGGGCTTGGCGGCATCTCGGGCGATTCCGGATTCAGTAGGAGCGCGGCAGACCGAGCACGTGCTCGGCAAGGTAGGAGAGGACCAGGTTGGTTGAAATCGGTGCCACCTGGTAGAGGCGCGTTTCGCGAAACTTACGCTCGATGTCGAAGTCCTCGGCGAAGCCGAATCCACCATGGGTCTGGATGCACACGTTCGCGGCTTCGAACGACGCATCGGCAGCGAGCATCTTCGCCATATTCGCCTCGGCGCCGGGGCTCGAGCCGGCATCGTAGAGCCGCAGCGCCTCATGCACCATCAGTTCCGCGGCGCGCATGCTGGCGTAGGCCCTGGCGATCGGAAACTGCACGCCCTGATTCTGTCCTATCGGCCGACCGAACACCTGTCGCTCCCGCCCATAGACACTGGCCCTGTGAATGAACCACTTTGCATCGCCGATACATTCAGCGCCGATCAGTATCCGCTCGGCATTCAGGCCGGCAAGCAGGTAGCGAAAGCCTTCACCTTCGCGGCCGATCAGGTTCTGAGCCGGCACTCGCAGATCGTCGAAGAACACCTCCGTGGTCGAATGATTCATCATCGTCCGGATCGGACGAATGGTGAGGCCATGTCCGACGGCCTCGCGCATATCGACGATCAAGAGAGACAACCCATCGGTGCGCTTCATGCCTGCCGATTTAGGGGTGCTGCGCGCCAGCAGAAGCATCAGGTCGGAGTGCTCCGCGCGGCTGGTCCAGATCTTCTGGCCGTTGACGATGAAATGATCACCGCTTGGCCGGGCCGTCGTCTTCAGCGCCGAGGTGTCGGTGCCACTGGTGGGCTCCGTCACTGCGAACGCCTGCAGTCGCAGCTTCCCCGCGGCGATCAGCGGCAGATACTGTCGCTTTTGCTGCTCGGATCCATGGCGCAGCAAGGCCCCCATGGTGTAGATCTGCGCATGGCACGCACTGGCGTTGCAGCCGGCGCGTTGTATCTCCTCGAGCACCGCAGCGGCGGCCGCCAGCGGCAGCCCTGAGCCGCCATAGTCTTCGGGAATCAGGATGGCGAGATAACCGGCTTCGGTGAGCGCCTGGACGAATTCCGTCGGGTACGCCATGCGCCGGTCGAGCTCGCGCCAGTAGGGACCTGGAAAGCCGGCGCAGAGTCTGGCTACCGCTTCACGTACCTCTGTATACGCCTCCACGCTGGTCGCTGACCGCTCGCTCGCCGACGCCAGCAGTCGCTGAGGACGTGCTGGCGTCGGTTTTGAGCTGATTACCTGTGATCGAACGGTTGCCTAACCCAGCGTCCCTCCGATCGATGCCGGGTAGTCTTTCCACTGGCAGGGCGACCCCATGGTGGAATAGCTGTCGGGAAGCTGTTGAACCTCCTGCGTCGGCAGCACCCAAGGCCTCTGCAGGTAGTCGGGATCCTCGACGGTCACGTCGTAGTACATCTCGTTGCCCTGCCGGCGCAGCCGCTCGATGGTCTTGAGGTTGTAGCTCGTGATATAGCCTTCGCGACTGAGCCAGGCCATACCGTCGTAGCCCGTCGTCTCCACCACCAGTGTGTCCCCGTCCCAATGGGCCGCAGGATTGCCTTGCGGGGTGCCGTCCTCATCGGACTTGAAGAACTGCGGTCCTACCGGAATGTCCTGATAGGTCGGAGGAGGGCCAAAGGTTTGACGGAAGAATATGTATTCCCCCTCGTTTCTGCGATTGCGAACCTGCAGGATTCTCACCGGCGGACCAAAACGCGGTGCCGTCAGATACATGCAGTGCAGGTAGGGATCCTCGGCCGCGGCATGGACTTGAGCGTCCTGTACCTTCGACCACAACGCCGGCTTGTACAGCGGAATGTTGCTGCCCATCTGGCCGTACAGGAAGTAGTCGTTCTCGAAGTTGGAGAAAATGCCGTGGCGCGCGGCGAAGTTCTGCTGCAGCGGATCGCCGGTGGCCCCGGCCCGCTGAGCGGCAGCCCCGGTCGGCGGCGGCTGACCCCAGAAGCCATTCAGATCCGGATGCCCGTCGGCCGTACGCGGCGTGTCGCCCATGGGCGTGCGCATCTTCGGGACGCCAAATCCATCGCCGGCAAATTCATAGTTGTCGTCCTGCGCCGGCGGCGGAAACGCACGCTCGAATGTCGGCGCCGGGAATGCCTCGTACTCACCCAGCATCGATTTGATGATGTGCAGCGTCATGTGCGGCCGCCCATCAATCGTCTCGACGATGTGCCTGGGAATCATCATCCCGTACTGATTCAGATCGTGGTAGTCGGTAAAGTGATCGACGTAGGTGTGGCGACCCACCCGCTGCGTCACGGTCTCCGGCCGGTAATTCCGGTCCAGCACCACCTTGGTGGCTACCCCATACACCGGCAGCTGCAACGTCACCGCTCCGCTGCCGGAATCGTGAATCTTGATCTGGTCGGGCTTGAGATTCACGATGGCGTTCAGAATCCCAAAGGGCGTGCGCCCGAGCTGCAGCTCCCGTTCCCGGGCGAGCTTGTCGGCCGACTCTTTACCCACCCCGGGGGTGACTTCATCCCAGGCTTCATTGTCGCGTACCACGCGAATCAGACGGACCTTGCCCCCCGGCCCATCGGCGGTGATGTCCTCGCGCGCCGCATTTTCATGCAGGCTCGTCGCGTAGAGGTAATGGGTCACCTCGTACGTGTGGCCGTCCTCGATGATCTCCCCGCAGCCGCTGTAGTTCAGGCGGTTGATCTCGTGCAGACTCTCGGTTTGATCCCCGCGCAGAATCGCGCGGATGAAACCCATCTGATCCTCGATCAGGCGCAAGGTCGCGTCCTGACCCTTGGGTCGCTCCCCATCCTTGACCGGGGGCACACCGGCCTGATAGGGCACGCCCGGCGCGACGTCCTTGAACTGGTCCGCCAACACCTTGGAGGCCATGGGGGGCTCCTCGCAGGTCGGCGCTTGTGCCATCACCGGCGGCGCTTCCATCAGCGCCATGCCTGCCGTGATCCCCAGTACGGCGCCCAACCATACGCGCCCTCGGGCGCGCCAACCGCCATGGCGCGAAGAGCCGTCCGGCCAGCCGTCCCCGCTCAACCTCACCCCCGTAATCATGACTTTATCTCCTCATAGGCCCTGGAAGTTCTGTATACATGGGCGGCCGAAATCGAATCTGACGCTCCGGAGCTGGTCGCCTCAAGCGCTGCGACCCGCAAAAACCCGCCGCCGACCGGGTACTGCTTCGACCGATTGGCCGAGGATTATCGTGCTAACCATTCGACTACGCCAGTCCGGCACCGAACGCAGCGATGCCCGGCTGCCAAGTCGGCGCGCAGTCGTCCATCCAGGGGATTCGAGGCAGGGCAGCCGCCCAGTGCAGGAGCTGGAGCTGCGCGCTGTCCGCGAGCTCTGACATCATCCGGGCGCTTCCCTATACTGAATCATCTTCGGGAAAGCTCGGCCAGCGGTGATCATATCTATATGTCGAAGGTAAACAAAAAGACCGCCGCCAGCCAGCGGGGCATAGAGAAGTGTCCGACCGGAATCGCGGGGTTGGATGAGATCACCCAGGGCGGCCTGCCGCGCGGCCGTCCAGCGCTGGTGTGCGGGGGCGCGGGGTGTGGCAAGACCCTCCTGGCGCTCGAGTTCGTGGTACGCGGCGCCACAAAATTCAACGAACCGGGCGTTTTCGTCTCGTTCGAGGAAAGCAGCGAGGAGCTTACCGACAACGTGCGTTCGCTCGGTTTCGATCTCGATGAGCTGGTCAGGCGCAAGCAGCTCGCCATGGACTTCGTTCACATCGAGCGCAGCGAAATCGAAGAGACGGGTGACTATGATCTGAGCGGGCTGTTCGTTCGGCTGAACCTGGCCATCGAATCCGTCCACGCCAGGCGCGTCGTGCTGGACACGATCGAAGCGCTGTTTTCCGGTCTGTCGAATACGGCCATCCTGCGCGCCGAGCTGCGTCGGCTGTTCCGCTGGCTGAAAGAGAGGGGTGTCACCACGATCATCACCGGTGAGAAAGGCGAAGGCACGCTCACGCGCCACGGCATCGAAGAATACGTATCTGACTGCGTCATCGTCCTCGACCACCGCATCCAGGAGCAATTGTCCACGCGCAGGCTGCGGGTTGCGAAATATCGCGGCTCGGCTCACGGCACCAACGAGTATCCGTTCATCATTGATGAGCGCGGCATTTCGGTCCTGCCAATCACCAGCGCGGGACTCAACCATCCGGTGAGCACCGCGCGGGTCTCCAGTGGCGTCGAAGGGCTCGATACGATGCTCGGCGGCAGCGGCTTCTACCGTGGCGCGAGCATCCTCGTGTCCGGCACCGCCGGCACCGGCAAGACCAGTCTCGCCTGCAGCTTTGCGCGCGCCACCTGCCAGGCCGGTGAGCGCTGCCTGTATTTCGCCTTCGAGGAGTCACCCGCGCAGATCATGCGCAACGTACGCTCCATTGGCATCGATCTGGAGCCCTGGATAAAAAAGGACCTGCTGCGCTTTTTCGCCGCGCGCCCCACCCTCTATGGCCTCGAGCGGCATCTTGCCGTCACGCATCAGCAGATCGAAGCATTCAAGCCCTCCGCTGTGATCGTCGATCCGGCGACCAGCATGATGAGCGTCGGTGGCGCACACGCCGTGCGCTCGATGCTGGTGCGCCTCATGGATGAGCTCAAAATGCGGGGCATCACGGCATTTCTGATCAGCCTGACGCACGGCAATGACACCAGCGTCGAGCAGAGTGATGTCGAGATATCGTCGCTGATCGATACCTGGATATTCCTGCGCGACATCGAACTGGGGGGAGAACGCAATCGCGCTCTGTACATTCTCAAGTCTCGCGGGATGGCGCATTCCAACCAGATCAGGGAGTTCGTGCTGGGCAGCCAGGGGATCGATCTGCTCGATGTCTATCTGGGTCCTTCCGGGGTACTCACGGGATCTGCCAGAGTCGCGCAGGAGGCGAGGGAGCGCGCGGCGGGCGCTACGCGTCAGGACGACCTGCGGCGTCAGCGAACCGAGCTGCTTGCCAGGCGCCGGGCGCTGGAAGCAGAAAGCGAGGCGCTGCGGGCGCAGATCCAGGCGCAGGACCATGCGATTGAGCGCCTGGCCGTCGAAACGCAAGCCGAAGAATCCAGGGGCGAGGCTGACCGCAGCGCCATGGCCATCAGTCGCAAGGTCCAGCGCCCCGTCGACCGGGGCAGCAGGAAAGGCCCATGAGCCGGAGTGCCGGAAATCCCAGGTCCCGCAAGGCGCGATCCGCTGCAGCGGAGGAGCTCAGCGCTGCGTGGAATCTGCGGCTGTATGTGGCCGGGCGCACGGCGAAATCCGTCGCGGCATTGCAAAACCTGACGCGTCTGTGCGAAGAGCATCTGAAGGGCAAATACCGTCTCGAAATCATCGATCTGCTGGAGCAGCCGCAGCTCGCCAAGGGGGATCAGATTCTGGCAATCCCGACGCTGGTACGCCGTCTGCCGCAGCCCATCAAGAAGATCATCGGTGATCTGTCCGACACCGAGCGCGTGCTGGTTGGATTGGACCTGCGCCCCGGCTCCGCCGAGCGGCGCCTTGCCTCGAGGCGCTAGACGTGCCGGCGAAGAAAAAGCGCCGGCGCGCGTCTGTCACGTCGCCGGACGTGCTCGAGCGCCTGGGCAGCGATGCCTCGCGCGAGCACCTGGTGCTGAAACTGTACATCAGCGGGATGACGCCGCGCTCGCGCCGCGCCATTGCGAACCTGCGGGAGCTCTGCGAGCGCCACCTTGCTGGAAATTATGAGCTCGAGATCATCGATATCTACCAGCAACCCGCCCTGGCGAAGAAGGCGCAGATCATCGCTGCGCCCACGCTCATCAAATCGCTGCCTCCGCCCCTGCGCAGGGTGATCGGCGACCTGAGCGATCCCGGTCGCACCCTCCTGGTTCTGGGTGTGGCCCCTGCCGCCGAGACGAAAAAGTAATCCGATGCGTCAGCCCACCCCTTCGGAGTCCCGGCAGCTGGAGGAAGCCAGGCAGGAAAACGAGGCGCTGCGCATCGAGCTGGAAGAGGCACGAGAAACCTTGAACGCCATCCGCAGCGGTGCGGTGGATGCCCTGGTCATTGAAACTCCCCAGGGTCAGCGTACCTACACTCTGGATGGGGCGGAGCAGATCTATCGCAGCCTGATCGAGCACATGCAGGAAGGAGCGGTGATTCTGGATCGCACCGGCTCGGTCCAATATTGCAATCAACGTTTTGCCGAGCTGCTCGGACTGCCGCTCGAGAAGGTGATCGGGCGGTCGTTTGCGAATTGGTTGGGGCCAGCTGATCGCACGGCGCTGCGGGCCTGGGGCAGTGAAGGTTCGATACGGCTCGAAATGCGCCTGTGCGCCCAGGATGGAACCACGGTACCAGCCCTGATCTCCGGCGTCGCCGATGCCGGCAGCGATGCCATGCATCTGATCGTGACGGATCTGAGCGAGCGCAAGCGTTACGAGCTTGGAATCGTGCAGCTCAACTCTCAGCTGGAGCAGCGCATCGCCGCGCGCACGGCGGAGCTCGAGGATGCCAATCGGCGCAAGGATGAATTCCTGGCGGTACTGTCGCATGAACTGCGCAACCCGCTTGCGCCCATCCGTACGGCAGCACAGATCCTCGCATCTCCGGGGCTTGGGGCGCACCAGTTGCGATGGGTGCAGGAGGTGGTGAGCCGGCAGGTACAGCATCTGGCCTGGCTGCTCGATGATCTGCTCGATATGGCGCGCATTACGCAGGGCAAGCTCGAGCTGAAGAAGGAAAGAGTCGCTCTGATCGAGGTCATCGATGCGGCGGTGGAAGAGGCACGTACCCAGATCGAAGCCAAGCATCACAGCCTGGTGGTGAGCCTGCCCCCGCAGTCCCCCGAGCTCGATGCCGACAAGCTGCGCCTGTCGCAGGTGGTGTCCAACCTGCTGACGAATGCGGCCAAATATACCGACCCCGGTGGACACATCGAGCTCAGCGCCCGCGTGCAGGACCAGATGCTGCGCCTGGCGGTGAAGGACAATGGCATTGGCCTCGCGCCCGATGCGCTGCAGTCCATCTTCACGATGTTTTCCCAGGTCAAGGACAGCCTCAACCGCACGGAGGGCGGCCTCGGCATCGGGCTGGCGCTGATAAAGGGCCTGGTTGCGCTTCATGGGGGCAAGGTGGAGGCGCACAGCGCGGGGCTCGGTCGCGGCAGTGAGTTTGTCGTGCATCTGCCGATCTCCTCCGCGCGCGCTGCGGGCGTGGCCGAGACGCCCGAAAGCGACCCCGGCAATCCCCCGACAGCGGTACGCAGGATCCTCATCGCCGATGACAACGGCGATGCGGCCGAGTCACTCGCGATGCTGCTGAGACTCAATGGTCACGACGTCCGGGTTGCGCATGATGGTCGTGAAGCCATCACGCTCGCCCACGTCTTTCGGCCCCACGTTGCACTGCTCGACCTGGGCATGCCGCAGATGAATGGCTACGAGGCGGCCCGTGCCATTCGCCGCGAGCACTGGGGAGCTGACATGATTCTTGTGGCACTGACTGGCTGGGGACAGGATAGGGATAAGCAGCAGGCGCTGGGTGCCGGGTTCGACCATCACTTCACCAAGCCGGTGGATGCCTCCTGGCTCGCGGCGTGGATCGCAGCTAGTCCCCGCCGTCAATAGGACGCGGACTCTATCCACGACCGCAACAGCGCCCTGGAGCCCGCGACGTCAGCTGCCCGGACCAGCAGGATGAGAGACGCGCGAAGGCCGTCCCTTGGATAGACTGGTCAGCTGAACGGCACGGTGAGAGGCATGGGATCCGGAATGCAGCCAGAAGGCGAAGGTCTGCGGCAAAGCGAGGAGCGTTTCAGGCTCCTCGTCGAGAGCGTGCGCGACTACGCCATTTTCATGCTCGATCCGGATGGGTACGTGCTCACCTGGAATGCCGGTGCCGAACGCTTCAAGGGATACAAGGCCAACGAGATCATCGGCAAGCACTTTTCGGTCTTCTATCCGGAGGAGGCCAGGCAGCGGCAGTGGCCCGAGCACGAACTCAAGGTCGCCGGCGAAGTCGGTGTATTCGAAGACGAGGGCTGGCGCGTCAGGAAGGATGGATCGCTCTTCTGGGCCAATGTCGTCATCACGGCAATACGGGACGCCAGCGGCAAACTTCTGGGATTTGCCAAGGTCACTCGTGACCTCACGCAACGCAGAGCTCACGAAGAGGAATTGCGTCGCAGCGAGGAGCGTTTTCGGCTTCTGGTCGAGGGCGTAGCCGAGTACGCGATCTTCATGCTCGATCCCAACGGCAGAGTATCCACCTGGAACAGCGGCGCGCAGCGGATCAAGGGCTATACGGCCGATGAGATCATCGGGCAGCATTTTTCCATCTTTTATCCGCAGGAACCTCGAGACAGCGGCTGGCCCGACCATGAGCTGCAGGTGGCGGCGGAGAAGGGCAGCTTCGTTGATACCGGCTGGCGCGTGCGCAAGGACGGAAGCAGGTTTTGGGCCAATGTCACCATCACTGCGCTGCGCGACGACAGTGGCCGTCTTATCGGCTACGCGAAACTCACGCGCGACCTGACGGAGAGCAAGCGCGTCGAGGCGATGGAGGTGGCGAGCCAGCAGCGCGACGAATTGCTGGATGCGGAGCGCAGCGCGCGCATGGCAGCGCAGCGCGCGACGCGGCTCAAGGACGAGTTTCTGGCGACGCTGTCGCACGAGCTGCGCACGCCGTTGACCGCCATTTTAGGCTGGACGCAGTTGCTGCTGCGGAGCGGATCGCCCAAGGAGCCCGCGGAGCAGACGCGAGCCATCGAGGTCATCGACCGCAACGCCCGCGCCCAGGTGCATCTCATCGATGATCTGCTGGATCTGAGCCGCATCATGACGGGCAAACTGCGGCTCGAGCTGCGTCAGATCTCATTTTCGGGCGTCATAGAGGCCGCGGTCGACTCAGCGCGGCCGGCGGCTGAGGCCAAAGGGATCCGTCTCAGAACGATCCTGGGCGCGAGCCCGGACATCATCAGCGCTGACAGTAACCGCCTGCAGCAGGTCGTATGGAACCTGCTCACCAATGCGATCAAATTCACGCCCAGGGACGGTCAGGTTCACGTGCTGCTGCAACGGGTGAATTCGCATCTGGAAATGACCGTCAGCGACACCGGCATCGGTATTCCACCGAGCTTCCTGCCTCACGTGTTCGAGCGCTTCTCGCAGAAGGACAGCTCGACGTCGCGCACCTTCGGTGGGCTCGGACTGGGGCTGGCGATCTGCAAGCAACTCGTGGAGCAGCACGGTGGCTCGATCAGGGCCGCCAGCCAGGGTGAAGGCAAGGGCGCCACGTTTTCCGTCTCTCTGCCGCTGTCGATCGTGCAGCTGCAGGAGGAGAGTGGGCCGCGCATTCATCCGACTATGGAAACACCCTCAGGAGAGACGTTACCGTTGCCGCGGCTGGATGGCGTACACGTCTTCAGTGTCGACGACGAGGCGGATGCGCGCGAGCTGCTGCGGGCCTTTCTCGAAGAGCAGGGTGCCAAAGTCACCAGCTTCACCTCGGGAGAGGAGGCACTGGCGGCGCTGGAAAAGTCCAAGCCGACCATACTGGTGTGCGACGTGGGCATGCCGAAGATGGACGGCTACCAGATGATCCGCGCACTGCGCGCCCGGGAGGCCAAGGGCGAGCGGATTCCGGCGCTGGCGCTGACTGCATTTGCACGCGCGGAGGATAGAAAGCGTTCGCTGCTCGCCGGATACCAGGCTCACCTGGCGAAGCCGTTCGACATGGCCGAGCTGATCCTGGTGATGGCCGACCTGGTGGGAAGATAAGCCTGGCAATGCCCGCAGGGTCGCTCAGCGCCCCTCGGTCTGCGGCTGCGCGACGGGCAGGGGTGTATCGCGGCCCAGAAGCAGGCCGAGGATCACCGGCATGGCAAACAGCACCAGCGGCAGCTGCACCAGCGCCCCGGCGATGATCGCGACCGCCAGGGGCTGCAGCATCTGGTCACCCGAGCCACTGATGGCGAGGCCGAGCGGGATCAGCGACAGGATCATGGCGAGCGTGCTCATCGTGATCGGACGCAGGCGGTCGCGCGCCGCCTGGTAGAGCGCCTGGCGCGTCTGCAGACGCGCCCCCAGCGACTGATATTCGGAGACCAGAAACACCGCCATCTCCGTGGCGATGCCGACGATCATGACCGTGCCGGTCATGGCGGTGATGTTCAGCTCGACCCCTGTGACCCACAGCCCGATGAAAACCGCACCGGTTGAGATCAGCGAGCTGAGCAGGATCACGACCGGAATCCAGAAGCGCTCATACAGATAGAGCAGCAGAATGATCTCCAGGATGACTGCAGCGATGAAGACGCGCTCGATGCCGTGGACCGCGATCTGCTGCTGCTCGTAGGCTCCGCCGATGGAGTAGCTGACGCCCGAGGGGATCGTTCCGGCCTGGTCGAGCACCTGCCTGACTGCCGAGACGGTCGAGCCCAGATCGCGCGAGCCGTCCAGTTCCGCGGTGACGGCGACGATCTGCGCGAGGTTGTCGCGCGTGAGCTCGGGTTGTCCGGACACGAACGTCGTGTGCGCGACATGTCCGAGCGGCAGGATATGACCGTCGGGAGCATGGATCGGCAGCTGATCGAGCTGATCGCGATAGATGCGTGCGGTGGGCGAGCTCAGCCACAGGCGCACGCCTACCTCCTGAACGGTTCCGAGGTACTGGCTCACCACCTCGCCGTTGAGGTAATCGTTGACCTGCCCCTGCACATCGCTCACGGTCATGCCCTGGGTCGCGGCAGCCGCCGGATCCACGCGAATCTCGAGGGCATCGCCCGCCGGGACCACGCCATTGTTCACCGAGGAGGCCTCGATGCCCCGCACCTTCCTGAGCGCGTCGGAAAGATGCGTCGCGACGCCGCCGAGCACGTCGGGGTCGGCGGCGCTGAGCTTGACCACGATGGGCTCAGGCCGGCCCACCATGTCGCCGATCATGTCGCTGAGCAGCTCGTGCAGGTCGATCTGCACGCCGGGAACCTGGCTGTTGATCTTCTGGCTGAGCTCATCCATCACGTTCCAGATCGCCTCGCGCCTGGAGCCGTCGACCAGGCGTACGAAGAAGTCCCCCTGGTAGGATTCGATCAGGTCGCCGCCGAGACCCGCACCGGTACGCCTGGAATAGGTGTAGACATTCGGATCCTGCCGCAGAATGGCCTCGACCTGCTCGAGCTCGCGATTGGTCTCGGTCAGAGAGGTTCCCGGTTTGGTGTAGTAATCGATGACGAAGCCGCCCTCATCCATGCGGGGCAGAAACCCCGTCCCGACGCGCGTGAAGGCGAGAAAGCCGATCCCTGCCAGCATTGCAACGCCGATCCCGACGATGTAGGGGCGCGCGAACAATCCGAGCAGCAGCCTTCCATGGCTACGGCGCAGCCACCCTTCGCGCACCTGGTCCGGATCACGCCAATGTTCGAAATTGATCAGGCTGCGCGCCAGCAACGGCACGATGAACAGCGTCAGCAGGTAGGACATGACCAGCGATCCGGCCATCGTCAGGGACAGAAAGCGGAAGAAGGCGCCGGTCAGCCCGCCGAGGAAGGCGAGGGGCACGTGCACGATGATGCTCGCAAGACTGGAGCCGAACAGCGGCTGGCGGAACTCTTCGGCGGCGGCCAGCACCGCGGCGCGCGGGGAGCTCACGCCGGCTGCCCCCGCGCGCCGCGCAATATGCTCGATCATGACGATGGCGTCGTCGATCAGCAGTCCGATCGCCGCGGCGATGCCCCCGAGCGTCATGATGTTGAAGCTCAGACCCAGGGTCCAGAGGATCAGCACCGTGGAGAGCACCGACAGCGGCACGATCATGATCGCGACGACCGTCGCGCGCCAGTTGCGCAGGAACGCCAGGATGACGCCGGCGGCAAAGACCAGGCCGATGAGAATGGCCTCGGCGAGCGCGGCGATCGAGGAGCGGACCAACTGCGTCTGGTCGTACCACTTCAGCGACTGAATGGCCGGGGACTGGGTCTTCATGTAAGCGGCCAGTTTTGCGTCGACCGCCTTTGACAGCAGCAGCGAATCTGCGCTGTCCTGCTGGTAGACATCGATGGTGACGGCCGGCTGGCCGTTGTCATCCACCAGCAGCCATTGCGGTACCTTGCCCATGCGCACATCGGCGATGTCGCCGAGGCGGATGAGCGCACCGTTGGCACCGTGCAGATCCACCGCGTCGACCGATTGCATGGATGTGAAGGCGTTATTGCCGACCGCCAGGAACAGCAGATCGTTGTCCTCGAGCCTGCCGATGGCGTTCACCTTGTTGGTGGCCGCGATGGCGGTGGAAACATCGCTGAGCGTCAGGCCATAGGCGCGCAGGGCCTGCGCACGCACTGATACTTCGACCTCCGGGATGTCACCACCAGTGATGCCCACGCGCCGTACCCCGGCGATGCCGCTGATGAGCGGGGCGATCTGGAACTGGGCGAGACGGCGCAGCTGCGAGGAGGGCACCTGCCTGGAGATGAGCGCATAGGAGATGAACGGCATGATGACGTTCGGGCTCATCTGGATCACTTCATAGCTGGTTCCGGGCGGCAGCTCCGATACCTTCTGGTCGAAGGCGGCCTGCACGCGCAGCAGCGCCTGGGTCATGTCCGATCCCCAGGGAAAGTCGACGAACATCTCGGCCGCACCGCGCGAAGTCGTGGACTGCACGTTCAGTGCGCCGGGCACGGCGCGCGCGACGCTCTCCAGCGGCTCAGTGACATCCACCAGCATCTGCTTCGCCGGCATCGCGCCCACGTTGATCTCGACACGGATGCGCGGGAAGCTCGTGACTGGAAACAGGCCGACCGGTAATGAAAAGGAGGCCGCCAGGCCGGCGCTGGCCAGTGTGAACGCGATGAACAGCAGTGAGCGCCGGTGCCGCTCGACCCAGGTGTGAAAGCTCATGGAGCCGCGCGCCCCGAGCCTCCCGCGATGCGCACCTTCATGCCGTCTTCGAGCTGGTAGTTGCCCGAGAGCGCGACCGGCGCTGAAGCAGTCAGTGCCCCGTCGATGACATCGCGACCGCCCTGCATGGCGAGCACGCGCACATCGACCTTTTTGGCGGCGCCGCCGATGACCTGCACGACATAGGGATTACCCTCGTCGTTGAGCAGGATGGCCTCGTGCGGCACGACGTAGCCACGGGCTGCCCCGGTGCGGATGGTCACGGCGGCCTGCTCACCGGGCAGAAGCGCATCGGCCGGTGCGCTGATATCGATGGGCACGAGGCCACTGGCCGCGTCCACCACAGCGCCGCGCAGCAGAACCTTGCCTGGCAGCGACTGCGACGAGCCGATCGGGTTGATGGTCGCGGCATTGCCGACCTGGATGTTCCTGGCAACCTCCGGGACCGCGCCGGCCTGCAGCACGAGCGCCCGGGATCGGGCCAGCTCGAGCAATGCAGTGCCTTCGTTGACGATCATGCCGACGCTGACCGGCAGGCTGGTGACGACCGCTGCGAACGGAGCCCGCAGGGTGAGCGGGCCACCGGCGCCCTGGGTTTGCAGGGCATTGAGTGCGGCGCGCGCATCACCTTCGGCCTTCTCGGCATCATTGAGCTGCTGCACGGTGGCGAGGTGCTGCGTCAGCAACGAGCGAGTACGCTCGAGCCCCTGCTGTGCCACGCTCAGCGCGGAGCGGGCCTGCTTATAGGTGGCCTCGGTGGCCGGCGTGGGCGTCAACTGCAGCAGCGCGGTGTTGGCAGCGACTGCCTGTCCGAGGCGCACATCGACGGCGCTCACCTGGGCGGAACTTTGGGCCATGATGCTCTGGCGCGAGAGGGTGCTGGCCTCAGCCTTGCCGTACAGCGTCACGACCGATGGCAGCGAGCCTTGCTGCAGCGGGACGACCTGTACCAGCGCGCTTGCGGCGGGGGCAGGTGGTTCCTCATCGGCGCGCAGCAGCGGCGCGCCGAGCAGGGTGAACAGCAGCCCGAGACGGGCCAGGGTGTCAGCGCGGGTCGGGCGCAGGGCAGGCGGGTGCATTTACGACCCTTTGGAAGCGGCGAAGTCAGGAAGCGTCGTGAGTGGTAGCCCGATGCCCAGGTCCACGGCCAGGGACACCCGTGTCTCGGCAAGCGTGCGCTGCAGCGTCGTGGTTGCAAGCGCCCGCTCGAGCGCCGCAGTCTGGAACTCGACGAGGGAGCGCTGATCGATGTTGCCGCGGCGATAAGCCTCCTGGGCCGTACGGGAGAGCTGCTCTGCCGTGTGCGAGGCGGCCTGGGACTGCTGCACGTCATCGACGGTGCGTTGCTCGAGCGCGAGCAGACCGCGCACTTGTCCGACCGCGGCATCCAGTCGCGCCTGGTACTGCTCATGAAGCTGCAACCGCGTCGCGCGAGCAATGGCGATCTGCCCCTGGTTGCGATCGAAGATCGGCAGATCGAAGCTGGCGGTGGGGCCGCCGGATCGAATGTTGGTGGTGTCCTGCTCCCAGATCGGACCGAGCGAGAATTTCGGAAACTGTCCGAGCACGGCCGCCCGGACCCCCTCGTCTGCGGAGCGGTAGCCGAGCTGTAGCGCGACCAGGTCGGGCCGCCGCTGCGGCAGACTGGCAATGAGCCTCTCGACGTCGGCGGGAGCTGCGGCCGGCGCGAGCGGCGCCAGCTCGAAGCGCACATCCCCTTCGAGTCCGAGAAGTGCATCCAGCCCCTGCCAGGCCGTCAGCTGCGCGGTCTGCAGTGAGACCAAAGACTGCTCGAGCGTCGCCTGTGTCGCCAGCAGCGGGGAGAGCGCGGTGTAATCGAGGTTGCCGGCCTGGACGGCCCGCTGCACCGCCTGGATTTCCGATGCAACGATGCCGCGCTCGCGCTCGCTGAGCGCGAGGGCCTGGGCACCCCAGTACAGATCCACGGCCAGCAGCCGTGCCTGCTGTGCCACCTGCCACTGCTGCCAGAGCTGATCGGCATCGACCTGATCGGCCTGCGAGCGCGCGGCGCGCACCCGCGCACGATAGGTGACCAGCGCATTGATGTCTTCGGTCAATGAAACTGCCCATGCGGGGCCAGTGCCGTCTCCGCCGAGCAATGCCTCCCACGTGATGTTCGCCGTGGGATTGGGCAGCAGCGAGCCCTGACGCAGCTGTGCCCGGGCAAGCTCATGTGCGCCCCGCAGCGCGCGCAGATCCGGATCGTTGAGCAGCGCGAGCATACCCACCTGTGCCGCCGTCAGCGGACGGGACAGATCGATGTTCGCGGCGTCGAGATCCTGCAGCCGCGGGCGCAGATCGGGGGTATGCGCGATTGGCAGCGGATGATAGACGGCGCAGGCGCCCAGCAGCGAGCCCAGCAGCGAACCCAGCAGCACGAGCCGTAGCGTTGTACCCCCGCGCACCAGCCGCCGTGCACGGGCTGTGTCGGGGTAATCGGGCGGGGGACTCAACAGAGCTCGGGCTCCTTCGCCGGCAGATCACGCCGAGCTTATCGGCAAGGCGAGCGCTGGCGGGCACGGTTACAAAAAGTTTACCGAATGGCGCCGGTCACGAAGACTGTTCCAGCCAGAGGTTCTGCGCCAGAATCGCCGATGCGCGAACAGCTGCGCGAACAGCTGCGCGAACAGCAGGCACTGCGACGGGCGGAGAGGGGCGTGGCCAGTATCCTGGTGGTCGAGGACGATGAGGAGACCGCGGCGCAGATGCGTCTGGAGCTGGTGCGAAACGGGCATCGGGTCGAGCTTGCGCTCGATGGTCTCTCGGGCCTGGATCGCGCCTGCCGCGAGACTTTCGATCTGATCACGGTGGATCGGTTGCTGCCGGGGCTGGATGGCCTGGCGCTCATTGATCGGCTGCGGCGCCGGCAAATCGCAACCCCCGTGCTGGTGCTCAGCGCTCTCGGCAATGTGGAAGAGCGGGTACGTGGTCTGCGCTCGGGCGGGGATGATTATCTGACCAAGCCGTTCGAATTCATCGAGCTGTCGGCGCGGGTCGACAACCTACTGCGCCGCTCCTGGCAACAGGCCGCGACGATGCTGCGCGTCGGTGACCTTCAGCTCGATCTGATTGCACGCACGGCACGCCGTGGGGCGCGTCTGCTCAATCTCACGACGCGGGAGTTCGCGCTGCTGGAGTATCTGATGCGTCACGCCGGCAAGGTCGTCACGCGCTCGATGATGTTCAAGCATCTATGGCACTACGATTTTGACCCTGGTACCAAGGTCATCAACGTGCACATCAGCCGCCTGCGACGTCAGATCGAGCAGGATAATGAGGAGCCCATGATCGAGACCCGACGCGGTGTGGGGTTCGTACTGCGTGCGCCCGAGTGAGCTGATTCACACGACCGCCTTTCGCTGGGTCGCCACCTGCACGGCGATCTTTGCGTTTGGCCTGTCTCTGTTCGCCACCTTGATCTACCGCGAAACCGCGGGCTATCTGACCCGGCGGGTGGATGCGCAGCTGCAGGCAAGCGCCTTTTCGATCTCGCAGGGGCCGCTCGAGGACCAGCTGGAGGATGTCGGGGAATATCTGGCCGCGGACTCGGGGCAATTCAAGGTGGCGGCGATCTTCGATGCCGGGGGCCGGCCACTGGCAGGCAATCTCCGAGCGCTACCCCCCGCGGTGCCGCGGAACCGGACCATGGAACTGAGCCTGCCGCGCCGGTTATTCACCCGCTCCGCCTTCGACCACGCCGATCCGGCGCTGGTGCGCTATCTGCAGCGCCATCCACGCGCCGGGACGTCGGTACGCGTGCTGGTAATACCTCTGAGCGAGGGCGGTGTGCTGCTCGTGGGCACGGACGCTCGCATCGTGCACGAAGTGGAGGCGATTCTCTCTCGTGCGCTGTGGTTGACATTGCCGCCCATGCTGCTGCTGGCGCTGCTCGCTGCATGGATCGTTACCAGGGGCGCACTGCGCAGAATCGCCCAGGTGCACGAGAGCAGCCGACGCATCATGGCCGGCCAGCTGCACGAGCGCCTGCCCATCCGCGGAACACGCGACGATGTCGATCGCCTCTCGCACATCGTCAATTCGATGCTCAATGAGATCGAGCGCTTGTTGCTCGAGACGCAGGGGGTTGGCGAAGGCATTGCACACGATATGCGCACACCGCTCACGCGGCTGCGCATTCGGCTGGAGCGTGTCCTGGAGGATCCGCTGCTGACGTCGGCGACGGGCGCTGCAATCGTGGCCGGCATAGCCGATATCGATCAGGCGCTCGGAACCATCAAGGCGCTGCTGCGCATCGCCGAGGTCGAGCACGGCGCGCGTCGTGCCGGTTTCCGATTGGTCAATCTGGAAAGGATTGCGACCGATGCCGTGGAGCTCTATGAGCCGATCGCGCAGGAGAAGCACATCAGGCTGCGCACCGGGATCGATGCGCCTGCGGTGGTGAGCGGCGACAGCGATCTGCTGTTCGAGGCCGTGGCCAATCTGATCGACAATGCGATCAAATTCTCGCCACCGGATTCTGAAGTGCAGGTGGCACTGCGCCTGGGGAGCGAGGGCGCCTGCGTGCAGGTGAGGGACAACGGTCCTGGAATTGCCCCGGAGGACTGGTCACGCGTGACACGCCGCTTCTTTCGCTCCGATCGCAGCCGCCACACCCCTGGCAGCGGGCTCGGCCTGAGCCTGGTGGCCTCCATCGTGCGGCTGCATGGGTTCGGACTGATGCTGCAGACCACGCGTTCCGGCTGCTGCATCGAGCTGCAATGCTGGCCGCATGCGGCGGCGGCCATGCTGCAGCAGGCCCCCGGCACCCTTGAAGCCGGGCAGCGCACGGTAAATTTTTCTTAAACGCCGTATCGCGGCGATGCCGGTAGGCTTGGTGTGCGTTCGAGGCTCCAGGCGCGGCAAGGAACTCCTATGAAACCGACCCTCGTGGCATTGACGGCGGCCAGCGCAGTGACGTTCGCAGCCGCTCACGCGGTCATGGCGCAGGGGGATCCGGCCGCGACCAGCACGCCGGTCTATCACCGCGCTGGAACGACTCACCTCGGTGCGCCCGATCGCTGGGACTACGTCGTTTTCGATGCCACCTCGCACCGGCTTTACGTTTCTCACGGCGATCGAATCACCGTGGTGGATGGGCACAGCGGCAAACTCATCGGCCAGGTCAGCGGCATGCCCGGCGGTACGCACGGTATCGCGATCTCTCACGCCGCCGGTCTTGGCTATACCGATGATGGCGAAGCCGGCCAGGCCGTCGCCTTCAGTCTCAAGACACTCAAGGTCGTCAAACGTCTGAAGGCGGATGATGATGCCGACGCCGTGACCATCGATCCCACCAGCGGGCATGTGTTCGTGGTCGACGGGGATCCGGGGGAGCTGACGGTCATCGATCCCGCCACCGACAGCGTGATTGCCACCGTGCACGCGGGCAGCAAGCTCGAATATGCCGTGGCCGGCGACAACGGCAAGGTCTATGTCAATGGCGTGGAAAAGCGCGTCATCTACCGGATCGATACCGCGAGCAACCAGGTCGATGCGACCTGGCCGATCTCGCAGTGCGAGTCACCGCACGGTCTGGCCATCGATACGGCGACGCATCGGCTGTTCTCCAGTTGCGAAAATCAGATGATGGCAGTCGTCAACGCCGATAGCGGAAGCGTCGTCGCCTCGGTGCCAATCGGCAGCGGCTCGGACGCGGCGGCTTTCGACCCCACCCACCGCCTGGTATTCAGCTCCAATGGCACGGATGGGACCATCAGCGTGATCCGTGAGGTGGGTGCGGACACATTCGTGCCGGCTGGCTCGCTCAAGACGCGACTCTCCGCTCGCACGATGAGCGTGGATCCGAACAGCGGCCGGCTCTACGTGGTGGGCGCGCGCACCACCCCTGAGGCCATGGCAGCCTTTCGCGCCGCCAGAGCAGCCGGCAAGCGCCCGACGCGCTCGCCGTTCACACCTGGTTCGCTGGATCTGATGATGTTCGACCTGGCGCACTAGCCGCGGGCGCAGCGCCGTCGATCTGCTGCGTCAGCCGGCATCCCCGCCAGGCGGGTCGGCACTCGAGCTTCCCTCGGTTTGCTCCCCGGGGAACACGTAGTCCTTGCGCGTCACCGGCTTCGAGACCGGCTTTTCCGGGTCGGGTGGTGTTTCCTTCGGCGGCAGTACGGATTGATCGAGGGACTGGCCAGGGGACTGGTAGCGACCTTCGGTCCACGCCCCCGGCCGTCCGATATCTTCGTCCGTCGTGCCTTTCGCTGGCTTCATGATTCAGCTCCTGCAGTGACCGGCCAGCAGTCTGGCAGCGGGGGGTAAACGTCTCAGCCCCACGCCAGCCCCTAACTGTCGAAAGAGGATGCCGACGCGCACGGGTACAAGCGCCGGCGAGGGGCGTGTTGCTGCGGGCATCTAGGGTTGCGCGGGCGACGGGGAATCGGCGGGACGCTCGACCAGCGACAGCGTGGCGATGGCCTGATAGCGCGCGGCCGCCGAAGACGTGGTCGACAGGGTCAATTGGATCGCGGATCCGGAGCTCGGTTTGCCCTGCAGGTAGCTGCGGTAGTTGGCCGGGCCGCTGGGGGCATCGACGACCCGGTCCGGCTGCCGGATGACGGGCAGCACGGGGCTTGCGCTCGCGCGCGCCAGGCCATCGAATGCGCTCTGCACCTGCGCCTGGTGCACGCGGCGTGCAAACACAGCGCAGGTCCCGTCATCGCGCAGCGCCACGACCAACTCACCGAGCGACCTGGGCGCCGCCCAGGCAATGCCAGTCGAACCCTGAAGGTAATCTGTCGAGGCATCGACCGGCAGGATCTTGAATCCGTTGCGCTCGAGTGTGGCATTGAGTGCCTGATCCTGACCCAGGTACACCATGCAGGAGTCATGAAAGAGATTGACGAAGCCGAGCGCGCTGACGTCGCTACCCGGCGCTGCGCGTGAGGGGATCGCGGCCAGCGCAGGCAGTGCCACGGCGAGCGCCGCAGCGGCGCCCGCTATCGTGCCGCCCGCGTGGGGCGACAGTCGCATCAGCGCGCGAGCGGCCGGCCGCGCCAGCAGCCGCGGCAAGCCGCTCGCGATCGACCTAAAGCGCCAGCCAGATATCGATGCCGCCATGCTTGGAGCAGGCGCGACCGCGATCCCTGGTGTTCGTGAAGAAACCATCGTGGCAGCGCGCCGCTGCATGCGGATGCGCATGGCGCAAAGCATCGACATCATCCGCAGGCCCGCGGCGCTCCTCGGGCCGGGCATCGCGATGCTCGTCCTGCGGTGCGCGGCGTACATCAGGTTGCGCACGATGTTCATCAGATTGCGTCGGTTGCGTGCGATGCTCATCAGGTTGCGCCTGGTGATCGGGCGTGGGCTGGTCGCGGCGCTGATCGGACCTGTCCTGCGCGTGCAGCGGCAGCGCGAAGGCCGCGCTGAGCATCAGTGCAAGCACGCCGAGTGTCGCCTGGTGAAATGTTCGCGTCATGGAGCATCTCCTGGGAAGAGGCCAGTGCGACGCAGCATAGCCCAACCGCGCGGCTTCTGACGAGAACACAGAGTCGCCATTGCGAGTCATCCATTGACGACACGCTTGCGCCAGCGCCGGGGTAAGCGCGTGCTTCGGATGGGCGCCCGGTCCCGCGCCGGCCACAGGCTGGCCGGCGCTGGCGATGCTTGCACAAGTGTAAAAAAATCTGTCATAAGGCTCATCCGGGGAGGGGGATGCAGTCTCCAGAGGCAAGGCTGGCGAAAAGCGACGGTAGGCGTCGCCGGACGCCGGCTGCACCACCGGATAGAAGATCAATCAACAACGACGCTTTGTAATCCAACGGAAGTCTTATGAAACTGCTGAAGATAGCTTTGGTTGCCGGCATGGCTTTGGTCATGACCATTATCACCCTCAACAATATCCTGATGCCTGCCGCGACCTACGGGGCAATCGGTGCGGCGCTGTCGATGGCAACGACATTCAAGAATCCCATGGAGATCTGGCGCGCCATTACCAGCCCGGCGCTGCTGTGGATCATTGCCGTGCTGATCATCCTGTGCGAGGGAATCGGCGCGATCCTCTGCTGGATCGGTGTCGCGCGGTTGTGGGGTGCCCGGCGCAGCGCCGTGCAGTTCAATCAGTCCAAATCGATGGCCTCGATCGGACTGATCTGGGTCGGTGCTTTCTACTTCCTCGGCTGGCTGGTCATCGCCAATGAATGGTTCGCCATGTGGCAGAGCACGAAGATGAACGTGCTGCCCGATGCGTTTCGCCTGTTTGGAGAGGCGCTGCTCATTACCATCTGGCTGAACACGGCCGATACCGATACCTGATGGACCCGGGTACCGCACCGACGCCAGGCGGTGCGGTACCGACGCAACGCTCAGCGCGGATGGGCCTGGGCGTAGACCTCGATCCATGACACATTCGAGCAGCCGGCAAAACCGTGGCCGCCGCCGGGCATCAGGTCGACGAAGCCGATCTCGGCGACGCGGCTGAGGTCAGGGTTGGCCACCTCGCGGGTCGTGACAATGCGGACCGGATCGAGCTTGAACCAGCGCTGATCGTCGAAGGTGATGTCCGCAACGACGAAGTCGCCGGAGTAGGCATTGGCCCCATTCTTTCCGTCCATGGGTCGCTGCGGGCTCTGAAAGGTCTGACTGCCCGCCAGCAGCGTGCCATCGGCCAGCTTCACCACCGGATGCAGGACGTGCAGATCCTCTGTGCGCGCCAGCCAGCGCATCCTTGCCAGCCCGGTCAGGTCGAGGTATCCCCTCCTGTCGCTCAACGTCACTGCGACAGGGGAGGTGGTAAAGCCGGTCCACAGATCGTGCAGCCCGTGATGCAGGGCCACCTGCACGTCGCTGACATCGGTGCCGTAGAGGTGCAGCTGCAGGTCCGGATTGGTGAGCGCCTGCTGGGTGATGCGGCGATTCTGGTCATTCAGAGCCCCGGTGTGGGGCGGCTGCTGCCAGACCTCGCGGAACAACAGTGGCGGCGGCACATCCTCGTGCTCCAGATAGTCGGGCGTCAGCGCAGGCTGTGCCATCGCGATGCGCGAGCCTGCCGCGAACCACAGCAGGCTGCCGATCATGGCCCACGTGCAGATGCGTATCATCGTTCCCCCCTGGCGGAAATTTGCGGCTTCAGCCGTCTTGACCGTCGGCCCGATAGTACGCCAGGGTCGTCGGGGCAGCCATGGCACCGGGATGGGGGTGCGCCGGCGATGCGCCAGCCATGCGGCTGCGCGGCTAGGCCGCCTGCGACCTGACCCAGCGCACGATCTCGGCGGCGCCCAGCGCACCGGAGCGCCGCGCTACCTCGCGACCGCCGCGAAACAGCGCGAGGGTCGGAATGCTGCGGATGTTGTATTCGCCCGCCAGCGCGCTTTCGGCGTC